>NZ_JAFCUI010000001.1:0-692867 GCF_049896445.1 Acinetobacter sp. TWP2-2-3 | reverse complement strand
GCGACCATAGCAAGAGTGAACCACCTGATCCCTTCCCGAACTCAGAAGTGAAACCTCTTAGCGCTGATGGTAGTGTGGGGTTACCCATGTGAGAGTAAGTCATCGCCAGCTCATTATTCGAAAATCCCCCTCCGCTAAGGCAGAGGGGGATTTTTTTGTGCGTGGAATTTTAGATAAGATATTTAACATATCTATATCTCAAAGTTGATCAGATTCTTCTGAGACAGAGAATTCCTGTTAATTTGTTTGATCTATTGGGATCTCTGTAAAACTAGCGCTATAAGAGTTTACAAGCTGATCTTATAAACCTTACAAAATAAAAAACCAGCGAATCGCTGGTTTTTTATTGCAGACTATTTTAGCTGAATATATATATCATGGCTGAGATTAATAGGTTGTAGGTATACTTTCATGATAAAAACTTTAATGGAGACAATTAGCGATTATTATTTACCAAATATTAAATAAAATAGCCTAAGTATGGTTAAATTAATTCTCTTTATTCAGTCATTAGAGAGAGTCTTTTAGCATTTTTTTATGCTGTTTTACTTGGTTGGCATAACGTTTACCTTGTTTACGCATTTTACGATTATTTTCATAACCTGACGGACCTACATTATAATAGGCAAGCGCTTTCTTCCAGTCACCGGATGATTGATTATATTTAGAAAGAATATATGTACCACATTGGATATTACTGCTTTCATTGTATAAATCACCAGGGCAGGTTTGTTGCCAATATCTTGGAATCACTTGCATCAAGCCTACCGCACCTGCTGGCGAAGTTGCTTGGCTACGATAAGTAGATTCCTGATGAATCACAGCCGCCACTAGGAGCGGATCTACACCTTGATTTTGTGCATGTTGAACAATTAAAGGTGAAACACGATTAGCTGTACTGGATGGGGTAGAATAAGCAGTTTGAATGCCTTTAGACAGCTTAGCTGCGCGTTTTTCTACCGAGCCTCCGCCCAAGGATGAGCAACCCGCAAAAAGAAAAGTGCCCAATAAAATAGAAGAAAATTTAAAAGAATGAGAATTAAATAGTGAACATTTAGATTTAATTGGATTTAATAGATGAGAAAAAAACAAACTGTGAATTCCATGCCTGAATAAACGTATTTTGATGTTAGGCAGCCTATATACAAGAGTCAAGCTTGCTGCTGATGAAAGCACTTTATTAATGTACAAATTTTATCTATCTACTAAAAAATCTCTAAGTTGAAAGGTTTTTCAGCATCCAGATTTCACAGGCTTCACTATGTCCGGTATTGCCTTGAGGATGATCAAGATGCTGAAAACCTAATTTTTCATAAAGTTTCACCGCTTGCCAAAGCGCTTTAGTTGTTTCTAGATAGACTGACTTAATCTGATGAGCCTGTGCAAATTCACAGGATAATTCTAAAATTTTCTTGGCAAAACCCTGCTGACGGATTTCAGGTAAAAAGTACATCTTCTGAATTTCTAAAATAGTTGCATCACCTTTTAAGGGCGCAATTCCACCACCACCGTAAATTTTATTTTGTTGATCTACAACAACCCAGTAAGCTGATTCCGGTTGCTGATAAACTTGATATAGTTCATCTAGAATAGAATCACCTACGGCAAAACCAGATTCTGCTGCCAGTCCAAACTCTTGGGAAACACCACGAATAATGCTTGCAATTTGAGCATTATCTTCAGGCTGAATAGGACGAATAGAGTACATATTGGACTGATTTTATTTTGAAAAAACGATGAATTTTTATAACGCTAAATGCTTAAAAAAGCCATCGTTTATTCAATTTAGATAAGTTTAATTCGCTATTTAATGAGCAATCATTATTTTAATTCGCTCGATGATTTTCCTAATTCCCGACGGGCAATAATCAGTTGCTGAATTTGCTGGGTGCCTTCAAAAATATCCAGAATCTTGGAATCACGCGCCCATTTTTCCAAAAGTTCAGTTTCGTTATAACCAATGGCTGCTGCCAGTTCGACACATTTTAAGGTAATTTCATTACCGATCCGACCGGCCTTGGCTTTGGCAATAGAGGCTTCACGTGAATTTGGTTTGTGATTATCGGCCATCCAGGCGGCCTTCAGCATCAGCAAGCGTGCTGCTTCCCATTCAGCTTCCATACGATAGATTTGTGCTGCGATATTAGAGCTTTGTAAATACGGTGTGGTATAAGTGGAGTCCAGCTGATCCTTAAAAATCTCCTTGATGCGTTCCAGCGAGGCTTTCGCACAACCAATCGCCATGGCGGCGACCAGCGGGCGAGTATTATCAAAGGTTTCCATCACGCCAGCAAAGCCTTTAGCAACATCGATTTCTGCATGACCGAGCAAGTTTGCAGCAGGTACTCGACAGTTGATCAAGCTGATCGTGGCGGTATCGGATGATTTAATCCCTAATTTATGTTCCAGTCGTTCGACCTTCATTCCTGGAGTACCTTTGGTCACCACAAATGATTTAATAGCTGATCGTCCCAGCTTTTTATCCAGAGTTGCCCAAACGACCACTGCATCAGCACGCTCTCCAGAGGTCACAAAAATTTTCTCGCCATTCAGAATATAGTCATCACCGTCTTTAGTCGCAGTGGTACGAATTGCAGCGGAATCTGAACCGCAACCTGACTCGGTAATCGCCATGGCGGCCCAAGTTCCATGAAAACGGTGCAATTGTTCCTCATTGGCAACAGCTGCAATGGCTGAGTTTCCTAATCCTTGGCGTGGCATCGAGAGTAATAAGCCAGTATCGCCATAACACATTTCAATAATGCTTAGGGCGGTAGACATATTGATGCCATTTTTATTAGTCGTATCTGCATCGCCACGTTTATTGACTGCTGCACCGGCATTCATGCCTTCGCTACTATGATTCATACCGTCGACCACAGAAGCGAGCATGTCTAGTTCTATCGGATAAGCATGTTCAGCCTTGTCATATTTACGTGAAATCGGACGCAAAACATTGAGGGCAACTTCATGTGCTTGATCAATCAAAAGCTTAAATTTTTTTGGAGTTTGTAGATTCATCATTGTTCTTCTTTATGTTCTGATCAGGCATGTAAGCCAGAATGGAGAATGGCAGTGGCTCTTAGGTCTCTATACCAGCGTTCTACCGGATGTTCTTTGGTAAAACCATGACCACCCAAAATCTGTACACCATCGGTGCCTATTTTCATGGATTTTTCTGCGCAGAGCAGACGCGCTAGATAAGCCTCACGATGGAAAGCTTGACCGGATTCAGCCAGACTGGCGGCATTCAGGATCAGCATTTGCATCGCGTCAATTTCAATGGCCATATCAGCAATCATAAAGGCGACACTCTGACGATGAGAAATTGGTTCGCTAAAGGCAATACGGTCATTGGCATATTGCACACAGTATTTTTTGACTGCTTCACAGGTGCCCACTGCCATCGCACACCACATTAAATTACCCAGATCAACAAAAGCTGCATAATCAAAATCTTTATCTCCCAGACGTTGAGCTGGAGTATTTTCAAATTTGAGCGTAACGCTTTCAGTGGCCTTTAAACCCATAGCCGGCGATTTTTTCGCAGTGATGGTACTGTCGCGTTGCACCACAAAGACCTCAGCTCTGCCATCCAGATCAGCACTGACCAGATACAGATCGGCACTTTCTCCCAAGAGCACTAAGGTCTTTTCACCCAGAATTAGATAATGTCCCTGATGTGCAACAGCCTTGGTTTTAAGTTGCTCTGGGTTAAACGCTGCTGTTTTTTCCTGTACTGCAAAGGTGGCCTTTAACTCAGGATTCTCTGCGAAAGCGCCCAGATATTCTGCCTGAATCTGCTCTGAGCCCCAGCGGGTAATGGCGTTAATGACACTAAAAGTCGAAAGTAAGCCAGCCGTCAGACTGAAATCACCCTGAGCCAAATGTTGAGCGATTAAAATATTGCTGACAATATCCTGTTCTGATGCAACGCCCCCCAATGCTTCAGGCAGGGCATAGAAATTCAGACCTAAATCAGTGCTGTATTGCCAGAGTTCATGGGGAAATAATTCATGCTGATCTGCATCATGCGCCAAGGGATATAGCACCTCTTGGGCAAATTGCTGCATGGCATTACAGGTCATTTGCTGTTCTTCAGTCAGGTTCAGATCAAATAAGGATTTGGACTGATGCGGCAGACGCTGTTTTTGAATCTTCTGGCCAGATTTCAGGATTTTCTGGGTTTGACTCAGGGTTTTGAATCCTGCTTTTGAACTTTGATAAAGTGATTTTTCTACAAATTTACGCAGTTTTAATTGATCTAATACTTCGCTGCCCGCGATTTTTGTCAGTAGGGATAAGCCAAATCCTTGGGCTTTATTCACCATATTATTCATTCTGATTATCCTAAAGGTGTTGTCACGTTATTTTTTTAATACTGACATGTGCTCAGATATAAAACTATGTCGTAGGTGACAAGATTAATTGACAATTTTTAGGTTTAGGGGATTGAAGGAAGGGGTGAATAAATCAATGAAAATTAAAAGAAAGATAAAAATATAAAAAATCGAATATGTCTAAAAATTGACCCGAATGACAAAATTATCCGGGTCTTTTTGATATTGGTTTATTTTAAGAGAGATGATGTTTAATCATGGCACGCACATTGGTTTTGGCATCAATCACGGTCATAAAGGTATAGGCACCAATAAATTTACGGCTAATAAACATAAATTCTTTGGGTGGAACACTGAAATAACGTGAAGCCATAGATCTCGATGCCTGTTGCATCACACGGCTATGCAGCTGGCTTTTTTTCCAGTCATAGCGATTATGTTCATCCATGATGCCAGCTGGCAATTCTTGATTATTTAGCGGTGAACTAAACGCTTCGGTGGCCAGTAAAAAGACTTTGGCCATATCCGGTTTGATGCTTTGCGGAATCGAATCAAAAAACTCATAACCAGTCATCGCCTTGACCATCATATCCGAGTCATGATGATAGCCTGCCTGGATCAGGTTACGCGCAACACTGAGCAGATGCTGGTCAAACTGGCGGATCGCGCCAAAGTCGAGCAGAATGATCTTGTCGTGCACATCTGCACCATTGCCCAGACGAACCAGATAATTACCAAAGTTCGGATCGGTTTGCATCTCGCCCCATTCGAAAATTTCACGTACTGCAATTTCCAGAGAGGCTTCCCCTAACTGGTTGCGGCGTTCTTGGGGCAGGGATAACATTACCGGGCTATTGATCGGCACACCACGTTCAAAAGTCATGCATAGCACACGATCAGAGCAATATTCATTAATAATGGTCGGGACGATATAGCGCGGATCATCTTTTAAACGTGCAGCAAAACGACGCGTGGTATCTGCTTCAATCTGATAATTTACTTCACGGTGCATCATCTCACGGACTTCATCGAACCACTGGTCGAATTCTCGGGTCTGCGGCACGATACGGGTCAATTTCAGCATATTTTTAAACAGGCTCATATCCGAATCAATGGCTTCTGCCACACCTGGGTATTGAATTTTTAACACCAGTTCCATGCCGTCAGATTTTCGGGTAGCGCGATGTACCTGTGCCAAAGAAGCTGTGCCCAAAGGTTCATGATCAATGGTGAGATCGTCGAGTTTAGAACCAAGTTGTTGCTGTAACTGGGTCTTGATGGCTGGCCATGCCAATGCCACCGTCTGATTGTTCAGGGTATTTAGAGCCTGAGTGACTTCTTCTGGCAGAAAATGCTCACCGTACAGCGCCATCATCTGGCCAATTTTAACGATAGACCCTTTCAGCTTGCCAATTTCCGCTACCAGATAATCGGCCTGTTCTTTCATGGCTTTTTTACGTTTTTTTTCTTTTTCTTCTTCGCTTGAGAACATGGAGCTTGCACTAGAAGCCGCCCAACGCGTGCCTGCCAGCAAGGATGCCTTTGCGATCGATAAGCGTCGATCCATAGAGGAGGTTTTCAGTTGTTTAAGCTTATCGTTCTGATCTGACATGTAAACTCGATCCTTTCATCATCAGCATGAAGCAGAATAAATCATTGTAAGGGATAGTAGCGTTTCTGCACGTATTAAAAAAGTTTAAGCCGCTGAATTCATAGTAAAAGCTAGGCAAGCTTTCATTTATTCACCAACTTGTATCAGTTTAGACAGGGCATTATGCCATTTGAAATTGGATTTTTAATTCAGATCGTTGTTGTAACTGTTGTTTATTTGTTTGAATATGTTGATGAATCAGGCGCTGTACGCTGTCATGCATGAAGCCCAAAGCATAGCCTTTTACAATCACAATACTTGGCAAGCCAAAAAACAGATATTTAGCATCGTCCAATGTCGCATCGGTAAATACGCCATGTTGCATTAAGGTCGACTGCAAAAATACCTTTTCTTGCTGCACCTGACTGGAGGCTTGATCATTCCAGTAATTCTGGCGCATCGCCATAAGATTATTGTGCTTATAGCTCATGGATCTGGGCTCGTTTGAAGATTGAATGCGGATTATATGTGGGTCATGGGCCAATTTTCAATTGTGCAACTGTTTAATCTTTCAGTCCGAGAAAGGCATAGGATTTTTGTCCGGACTGCGTTAATATCAGTGGATAATTAAACAATATTGATTGTTAAAACATTTATTGGGATTGTACCGGTTTCGGTCAAGGGGAAGTTATGCGTCTTGCATGGTTTTTAGTTGCAATTTTTGCGGGTACTACGGTTCAGACACAGGCTGCTGTTGGGTATTCCAAGGAATATACACAGTGCATGAATTTTAGTTATGGTAATACACCCAAAGCGGAAAAATGCCTGGAAAAAGAGCTGAAAGTTCACAATAAACGTCTGAAGAAAAACTATAAAACTTATCTTAAATTGAATCCGAATCAAACCGCCGCCATTCGCAGTCAGCATGTATTGTGGGAGCGTAAACTGGCCCAGCAATGTAATTTTAGAATGTCAGGAAAATATGCCAAACAGCAACAAGGGCAATGTATGCTGGCTTTGATTATGGATCAGGCCAATCTTTATCAATCTCGTTCTTATGCGTCCGGTTTTCGATAAATCATCATAGTATTAGCATCGGCATTTAACAGAAACATCCCTGAATAAAGTAAACATTTATAATCATGATCGCTCACAAAAACAGGAATTTTATAATTTTTGTGAGCGTAGAGAATTCGTGTTTTTCATGCTTTAGCATTATAAAAGCAGGCAAAACAAGGTATCATAAGGCGTTTAAAAAAATGACCTTGGAGACGCCTTAAGTGGATCGACCGACTATTAGCCCTGAACATATGCAGGAAGCCGCTGAAAATTTAACCACCATTCGTGATTTTATTCGTTTTGGTGTGACAGCATTACGTCAATACGATGCACATTTGGGCCAAGGCACAGAAGATTATTTTGCTGAAAGTTCAGCGCTAGTGCTGCAAACCCTGTCGCTAGAATGGAAAGCGGACGCTGAAATTTTAGATGCCAAATTATTACCAAGTGAAAAAGCCGAATTTTTAAGTCTGCTGGAACGCCGTATTAATGAAAAAGTTCCAACTTCATATTTATTGAATCTGGCTTACTTTGACGGCAAACCCTACTATGTCGATGAGCGTGTGCTGATTCCACGTTCACCGATTGCTGAACTGATTCAGAACCGTTTTGCCCCGTATTGCCTGGGTGAACATGGTCAAATGGGTGAAGCGGTTAATAACTTGCCGGAAAACCCGAATCCGAAGATACCACAACGCATTCTAGATATGTGTACCGGTTCCGGCTGTATCGCAATTGCCTTGGCTTATGCTTTCCCTGAAGCGGAAGTAGATGCGACTGATATTTCGAAAGAAGCCTTGGAAGTTGCGCAAATCAATACTGAGCATCATGACAAGCAATATCAGATCGCTTTACTTGAATCAGATCTGTTTGAAAAAATTCCAGCTGAAAACCAATACGATTTAATCGTATCTAATCCGCCGTATGTCGATGCGGAAGATATGGCTGATTTGCCTGAGGAATTCCATCATGAGCCTGAGCTTGCACTTGCTGCAGGTCAGGACGGTCTGGATCTGGTGCGTAAAATGCTGGCTCAAGCAGCAGATTATCTGACTGAGAATGGCCTGATCGTGATCGAAGTGGGTAACTCAGAATGGGCGATGCGCCAAAACTTTAATTCGGTTGATTTCTACTGGTTGCAATTCCAGAAAGGTGGTACTGGTATCTTTGCATTGACTGCAGAGCAATGCCGTACCTACCGTGATTTATTTATTCAGTCTATTGCATAAGGAGTCGTTTGACATGGCAGGTAATAGTATAGGGCAACTGTTCCGTGTAACGACTTGTGGTGAATCTCATGGTGTTGGCCTGATGGCCATCATCGATGGGGTTCCACCCGGCATTGAGCTGACTGAAGCTGATTTGCAAAAGGATCTGGACCGCCGTAAGCCGGGTACATCGAAATTTGCAACCCAGCGTAAAGAACCCGATGAAGTAGAAATTATTTCCGGTGTGTTTGAGGGTAAAACCACGGGTACTTCAATTGGTTTGTTAATTCGTAATACGGATCAAAAATCGAAAGACTACGGCAATATCGCACAAACTTTCCGCCCGGGTCATGCTGACTATACCTATACCCAAAAGTATGGTTTCCGTGATTATCGTGGTGGCGGCCGTTCAAGTGCGCGTGAAACGGCAATGCGTGTTGCAGCGGGTGCCATTGCCAAGAAATTCCTTTTTGAGAAATTTGGCATTGAGATTCGTGGTCATGTAACCCAAATCGGTACAGAAAAAGCAGAAAAACTGGACTGGAATGAAGTTCCAAACAATCCGTTTTTCTGTGGTGACGTGGATGCAGTACCACGTTTTGAAGCGCTGGTCACGTCTTTGCGTGAGCAAGGCACCAGTTGTGGCGCTAAACTCGAGATCATTGCATCTAAAGTACCTGTGGGTTGGGGCGAGCCTGTATTTGACCGTTTAGATGCAGATATTGCCCATGCCATGATGTCGATTAATGCCGTTAAAGGTGTAGAAATCGGTGATGGCTTTGGCGTCGCTGAACAGTTTGGTCATGAAAGCCGTGATGAACTCACCACAGAAGGCTTCCTGGCCAATCATGCTGGCGGTATTCTAGGTGGTATTTCTAGCGGTCAGGACATTCGTGTTGCGATTGCCTTGAAGCCAACTGCGTCTATTACCACGCCGGGTAAAACCATCAATATTGAGCGTGAAGATACTGATGTACTGACCAAAGGCCGTCATGATCCTTGCGTGGGCGTGCGTGCAACCCCGATTGCTGAAGCGATGCTGGCGATTGTGCTCATGGATCATTTCATGCGTCACCGTGCGCAAAATGCCGATGTTGTTGCGCCATTTGCACCGATTGAACCTAAATAATTTGCTTTAACTTTAAAGTGAAATTGTTTTAAAGTCAGACTTCGGTCTGACTTTTTTATTTATAAAATGAATCACTATAAAAATATACGATTGGCAAGCAAGGCTGATATTCAGCAACTTACCATACTGATTAATACAGCTTATCGTACTCCGGGTGGATGGACGACTGAAGCAGGAATGATCCAAGGTGATCGTATTCAAGAAAAACAGTTATATGACTTGCTCAATTTAGAAAATTTTCAGCTGTTTGTGTTGGAAATTGATAATAAGCTTCTTGGTTGTATTGGCGTGAGCTTAGGGCAGCAAGTAGCAGAGATTGGAAGCTTTGCTGTTGCACCTGCTGAGCAAAACTCGGGTTATGGCAAGCAATTATTGGACTTTGCCGAATCCCATATTTTCGAAATATTTAAGAAGAACGTGATTCAGATGTCAGTGTTAAATGTTCGTACTGAACTGTTGGCATATTATCAGCGCCATGGCTATCAGCTGACTGAAAAGATTGAAGCATATCCACTGGGTCAAAATGTCGGAGAACCGTTGATTCCGTTACATTTGCTGATTTTAGAAAAAATCAGCAAATCAATATGATTAGTTGATGAAAATTCAAGCTTTTTACTGCTTAAATTGAGTAGTGGGAAAGCTCCTGAACATGCTAAGTTTTCTGTTCAGTCTAAGTGACTTAAGATTAGGCAGAAAACAGACCAGGATGTCATATGCTGCATATTATTTTAACTTCTTTATTTCCTCTCATCGGACTGATCAGCTTTGGCTATTTACTTAAGCGCAGGCAATGGTTGAGTGATGATTTTTGGCGAGGCGCAGAAAAGTTAAATTATTATGCACTGTTTCCGGTGATGCTGTTTTTAAATCTGGCCACTGCCAAGATTCAAATGGATGTCATTCAGGATGTAGTGCTTGTCGTATTTAGTATAATGGCTGTGGTCAGTATTGCACTGTATATTTTGCGTCATATTTACCAGATATCTTATGCGCGTTTCGGCGTCTATGTTCAGGGCTTGCTGCGCTTTAATACCTATATTGGCCTTGCTGCTGTTAGTGCCTTATTTCATCAGCAAGGTATGACCATCTTCGCGGTGATCATGGTGCTGTGTATTCCTTTGGTGAATGTCTTGTCAGTGCTGGCATTTACCCGTAGCCACGATATGCAGCTGAAAAAAATCGTCCTGGATTTGTCTAAAAATCCATTAATTTTAGGCTGTATAGTGGGTGGTTTATTTAATCTTTCCGGTTTGTCACTCTGGACTGGAACAGAGCAGTTCCTTAAACAGATTGCACTGTGCAGTTTGCCGCTCGGTTTGATGTGTGTGGGAGCAGCCTTACAGTTTCAGGGTTTTCAGCGTGATGTATTGCCACTCAGCCTGATAACCTTTGGTCGCCTGTTCGGAATGCCGCTGATTGCATTTTTAGTGTGTAAAATTTTCCAGATTGATGCATTAACTACTCAGGTATTGGTCTTGTTCTTTGCACTTCCTACCGCCTCAGCTTCGTATGTCTTAACCCGGGTGTATGGTGGCGATAGTGAGTTAATGGCCAGTATTATCAGTGTACAAACAGTGGTCGCAGCAGGAAGCTTAGTACTGATGCTTTCTTGGATTATCTAAAATTCTAGAATAAATGATAAAAGTCTAAATTTTGCTTTGGATGACATATACTTTGAATTATTAAAATAGCCTAAGCAAATGTTGAGTTCTATTTAAACGCCAAAATTAAATAAGTTCTGGAATTTTATAAAGGATAGAACTTGCTCATTTTACTTAGGACAGCAAAATCTAAAAATTTGATATCTAGGCAATATCCTCCACCACCCATGTATGCTCTTAATTAAAAAGAATCACAGATAAATTCACGTGAATTAACATAAATAAAAACTGTGTTTTTCCTAAAAATGGTATATAAATTGCTCATGATAATAAAACATTATTGCAGGAGAGAAATGCTTCTGCATTCGCCGAAGGAGCAAGTTCCCAGGAAACTCTCAGGCAAAAGGACTGTGATAATGGATAAAAACTCTGGAGAGAAGTGTTCAATCACTCACCGAAGGGGAAGGTGGCCGCATTGATGTGCAATGTATCTACCGAAGCTCTCAGGTACACATGACAGATGGGAAAAGACATCAATATAATCAAGGAGGTGTCTATGCGTCATGTCGTAGTGATTGGGGCCGGTATTACCGGAGTAACCACAGCTTATGAGCTGGCACAATCAGGCTATCAAGTGACTGTGGTTGATCGGCATCTTTATCCGGCAATGGAAACATCCTTTGCCAATGGCGGCCAGCTTTCTGCCTGTAATGCCGAAGTATGGAACCAGAAAGCCACGGTACTCAAAGGCATCAAATGGATGTCACAAATAACCGCACCACTTTTGCTCAATCCTTCTTTCAGTGTGCATAAATACAGCTGGCTCATGGAATTTCTGGGCAATATCAAACATTATGAAGCCAATACCCGAGAGACTGTACGGCTGGCTTTACTGGCAAGAGCACGCTTATTTGAAATTGCCGAAACAGAAAATATTGATTTCAATTTAGAAAAACGTGGAATTTTACATTTTTATCATAACAAGACAGATTATGATGTTGCGATCAAAGTCAATGATCTGTTGTGTAGCGGTGGTCTGGAGCGCAATGCCATTTCCAATGCAGAAATCAAGCAGATCGAACCTGCATTAACTGGCGATTATTATGCAGGATTTTACTGTCAGAGCGATGCCACCGGGGATATTCATAAATTTAGTACCGGTTTGGCCAAAGCCTGTATGCAAAAAGGCGTGAAATTTGAGTTTGGTCAAGATGTTTTTGTTGTTGATCATCAGGCTCAGAATATTCGGGTTAAATGCAAACCTAGTACTGAAAATGTCCATTCCTCTCCAGAGGATGTTCTGGAAATTAATGCAGATGCCATTGTGGTCTGTGCAGGGGTTGGCAGCTATCAATTGGCTGAAATACTTGGTGAACGAGTCAATGTCTATCCAGTCAAAGGCTACTCGATTACCGTGCAACTGAATGATGAGCAGAGCCAGAACAACGCACCTTGGGTCAGTCTGCTAGATGAAAGTGCGAAAATTGTCTTGTCACGCCTAGGCAAGGATCGTTTGCGTGTTGCAGGAACAGCCGAGTTTAATGGCTATAACCGGGATATTCGTGCTGACCGAATTCAACCTTTAATTGACTGGACCAATCGTAATTTTGACCTGTGTACTGAGCATGTTGTTCCGTGGGCAGGCTTACGCCCCATGATGCCAAATATGATGCCTGTGGTACGTCGTGGCAAACATGAGCGGGTCTTTTACAATACCGGACATGGTCATCTGGGCTGGACTTTATCAGCTGCAACGGCTGCGATGATTAGTCAGGAAATTGCGCAATACTATCCAGCTTAAATTGATAGCCCGCTTGCGGGCTATTTTTTACACCAAAAATCTCATTTTATATGACAATAAATTTTAATATTTTTAAATTAAATCAATCATATAGTCGATAAATACCGGTAAATCGTTCACAGCCTTTCTGCTGGCTACTGACCGCTAAAATGGCTTTACTATAGTTAAACTCATAGCGGCAGTCATTTTCATTATCGGTGATCTGGTTTTTTGTCTCAGGCGTGGTATAGGCTAAAAAAGGAACGGTCTGCTTCTCGGTCCGGTTATTTGGATTACGATATGCCAGGCCTTCAATCTTGATCCGGTCTTTGGTCAGTTGATGAATCTTGAGATGCACGGGCTGCTTGGCGATTTGTCCCTGTTCAAACTTAATATAATGCTGGGTCAGACTTTGATTCAGTGAAATATAGACATTTAAATCATCTAAACGCCATTCAAACTGCTGTTTAAAACAGTCTAGCGTTTTGCATTGCTGTAAGCGGGTCGCCCATAGTTGTTGGCTATCTTGTAATAAACGCACAGGCGCATCGGTAATCAGAAAAGCAGTAAAGTATTGGTCTGCGAGTTTTGCACGAGATTCAGCCAACGATGCTGAGCAGACTTTATTCATGGCAGCCGTTTTTTGGCTGTCATCGCTACAGTCCATTGTGATCGCCGAGCTACCCGTAGAAATCATCCCCAGGCCGAGCATCAGGCCAATTATTTTCAACATATTTATATCAGTTTTCAGTAGCATGATCGCTTATACTTTCACTGTGTTACGCTTGGTCTAACTATAGCGAAATAGAAAGCAAGTGTACAAGATTTCAATGGGCTATTTCTAAAGGATGTATAAGGTGATCGCACAAATTCGTATTGGCCAGGGTCTGGATGTGCATGCATTTGAAGAAGGTGATTTTGTCACTTTGGCAGGCATTCAAATTCCGCATACTCAAGGTCTGAAAGCACATTCGGATGGTGATGTGGTGCTGCATGCACTCTGTGATGCTTTGTTGGGTGCATTGGCGCTTGGAGATATTGGCCAGCATTTTCCGGATACAGATCCTGAGTTTAAAGGTGCAGATAGCCGGGTACTACTCAAGGATGTCTATCAGCTGATTCTGGATCGTGGCTATCACCTGAATAATGCTGATATTACCGTGGCTTGTGAACGTCCAAAACTGGCTAAGCACAATCTGGCGATGCGTCAAAGTATTGCAGATGTCTTGGATGTTGATGTGACTCAAATCAGTATCAAAGCCACCACCACTGAACAGTTAGGTTTTACCGGTCGTCAGGAAGGAATTATGTCCATGGCAACCGTGCTGTTGAGCCACAGCAAATAAAATTAGGCAAAATAATTTGGATTAATCAAGGAAAGTTCCAGTTCCTGAGTTGCTTTACGGCCTTGTAGCTGTAGGGCAACCGCATGCATTAAACCGGTCCAGGTTTCATTCGGTTCCCAGATCTGATGCAAGTGTTCTTGTGCTGTAGGCAGATCCATATCCATATAGTACTGACGATATAAGTACATCAGACAACTGACATGGTAGTTTTGCGAACAATGTACCCAGACCATTTGCTCTTTTACCAGATGATCGATCAGATCCAGTACCAGCAGACATTGATTGTCTGAAGGTGTTTCCCAGGAAATCGGAACTTGAATATAGTTCAGTCCCAGCTCAAGGCAAATTTTATCTTCATGCGGCAGATACTGTTCGCTATCGGTCAGCGCCACATTGATGACTGTAGATACACCGTATTCTTTCATCAGCTTTAATTGTGCAGTGGTCGGTTGACCGGAGCTAAACAGATGCTCGTGTATGAACTGAAAATTCTCAATCTGGCTTAATGCCGTTTCAATATCATTCATCAGATAAATTTTCCTTGTTCTAGAAATGCAAACGCCATCTTGGCGATGGCGTTGGTCAGATCATTTAACGATTAGGTAAAATGTCTTTCAATGCCTCATGCATGTCGAGTAAGACTTTTTCAGTGGTTTCCCAGTCGATACAGCCATCCGTAACGGATTGACCGTACTCCATATCACAAAGGTTAGCAGGAATATCCTGACGACCACCTTTAAGATGACTTTCTACCATAATACCAACAATTGACTTGTTTCCATCAAGAATTTGTTCGGAAATGTTTTTAAGTACAAGTGGTTGCAGGTACGGGTCTTTGTTAGAGTTGGCGTGGCTGGCATCAATCATGATCTTGGTGCTGACTTTGGCCTTGGCTAGCGCGGCTTCTGCATCGGCAACCGAGCCTGCATCGTAGTTCGGCTTGCCATTACCGCCACGCAGTACCACGTGAGCATAAGGATTGCCTGAAGTGCGAATCACAGCCACCTGGCCTTGATCATTCAGACCGAGGAAGCTGTGACCATGTTTCACAGATTGCATCGCATTGGTCGCGACCGTTAAACCGCCATCAGTACCATTTTTAAAGCCGACTGGTGAAGAAAGACCAGAAGACATTTCACGATGGGTCTGGCTTTCTGTGGTACGTGCACCAATTGCTGACCATGAAATCAGGTCTTGGTAATACTGTGGCGAGTTTGGATCAAGTGCTTCAGTGGCACATGGCAAGCCCATTTCATTCAGTTCAAGTAATAGCTTGCGACCGATACGCAGACCTTTTTCAATATTGAATGAATCATTCATGTCTGGGTCATTGATCAGACCTTTCCAACCTACGGTAGTCCGTGGTTTTTCAAAATAAACCCGCATCACGATATATAAGCTGTCTTTAACTTTTTCGCTCAGCACTTTTAAGCGCTCAGCATATTCATGCGCCGCCTCTGGATCGTGAATAGAACAAGGGCCAATTACAACGAACAGGCGTTTGTCTTCACCATCCAGAATTTTACGAATCGTTTCACGACCATGCAGTACGGTTTGATAAGCAGTTTCAGTCAACGGTAACTCTGCTTTAAGCTCAGCAGGGGTTACAAGAGGAATCATGCTGTGGATATTCACGTCATCAATATCTGATGCTGAAATAGGATTTGACTGTTGTGTATTCATTGCCGTCACTGGTTCGATCATACAAAAGGTTGTTTAATAGCCCGAATATAACATGAATGATGCGTCACTTTGTTATAAAAAAGATGAATACTTCTTTGAAAAAAAAGTGATGAATCGGATAGTTAACTTAAACGGACGGGGAATTTTGATTCACAATTATCATTGCTGTTTCAGCAGGTTGAGCCGGTTTTGATTTTACAGGATTAATCATGAAATTCACGCCCAGCGCAAATAGGGTAATACCTAAAATTTTGCGGATCAGTTTTTCCGGCATACGTGAGCTGAGTAAAGTGCCGACAATAATCGCCGGAATAGACCCCACCAATAACCACATGAGCAGCATGAAATCGACGTTGCCTGAAGACATATGACCCAGCCCTGCGACCAGTGTCAGTAATACCGCGTGCACCACGTCAGAGCCAATGATACGAATCATCGGCAGATTCGGGAACATCACTACAAGTGCCATGATGCCAAATGCGCCGGCACCCACTGAAGAGAGCGTGACAAATATGCCCAAGATAATGCCCATGATGATGATAGCAACGCGCTTTTCTTTGGCTTGCAGCTTCACTTTTTCCAGATCCTGCGTCATATCCGGTAGTTCTTGTTTTCTGTATTTATTAAAAAGATTTTCGATCTGGGTGCGAAACAAAATGGATAAGCCGGTAATAGTCAGCATAAAGCCCAAGACCATGGTCAGGACGGCTTTGTAATGCGTCGATTGGCTCAGATAGTTCTCGAGTACCCAATGCGTTGCAAAAGATGCGGGAATACTGCCAACGGCCAGCCAGATCACAATCGGCCAGACAATATTCATTTTCTTGGCATGCACAAACGAGCCACAGAATTTAGAAATCGCGGCATAGAGCAGGTCAGTACCAATCGCGATATGCGGTTCAATCCGGAATAAACTGATAAGAATTGGCGTCATTAATGAACCGCCACCGACACCGGTGACACCTACACAAAAACCTACCAGAACGCCTGCTAAAATAAATTCAATCGGACCAAACATGCATATATGCCAAAATCAAAAAACGAGCATATCTTATGACTTTTGGATATAAGTCGTTGTCTTGATTATTGATTTACTTATGCATAAAAAAGATAAAGCTAGGTGAAGAATATTAGCTGATCTTTCATGTTTATTCACTGGAGTATGTATAAAGTGTGAATATGATGATTGATTTTAACTGCCCGATTTAACCCATTTTTGTCTAATTTAATGTAGCTGTAAATGTCGATTTAATTCTTGTTATGCAAGCTCGATCATTGACTAAGTCATTCTAAACGGTGGGTTTCTTAAAATGAGAAGATACTTAAGCTTCTTCCGGAATAGCCATAGGATTATGTTAGAATCCCGATTCAATAAATTTCCATGCGGATCTGAGAGGAAACCCACTTGCTAAATCGAAAACTTAAAATTGGAATCGTGGTCGGTGAAGTTTCTGGAGATACGCTTGGCGCAAAATTGATTCGCCGTTTTCGTGAGCAAGGCATTGATGCTGAATTTGAAGGTATCGGTGGTCCACAAATGATCGCGGAAGGTTTTAAAAGTTATTATCCGATGGATATTCTGTCGGTGATGGGCATTGTCGAAGTTTTAAAAGATATTAAAAAACTTTTTGCTGTGCGGGATGGTCTGGTGGAAACCTGGAATAAAGATCCGGTCGATATTTTTATCGGGATTGATGCGCCTGATTTTAACCTGCGTTTGTCAAAAACCATTAAACAAAAACAGTTACCGATTAAAACCGTGCAATACGTCAGTCCTTCGGTCTGGGCATGGCGTCAAGGCCGTATACATGGCATTAAAGCCAGTATTGATCTGGTACTGTGCCTATTTCCATTTGAAAAAGCCTTTTTCAAGCAATGGGATGTTCCGGCAGCTTTTGTTGGACATCCGCTCGCCAGTCAGTTGCCGCTTGAAAATCCGATTCTGGATGCTCAGACAGAATTAGGTCTGGATCCACATCAGAAATATATTGCCTTATTGCCAGGCAGTCGTCGTGGCGAGATTGAGCGTTTGGGACCTTTGGTTCTGGATGCTGCCAATATTCTGCATCAGAAACATCCGGATTATACCTTTCTGATTCCTGCGATTAATGATGCGCGTAAACAGCAAATCGAAAGTTTATTGGCCACTTATCCTGAGAGCTTAAAAGCCCAGATTCGCCTGATGGAAAATACCAGCGCTGAGTCCAAAATTGGCCGTCAGGTCATGAATGCATCCAATATCATTGCACTGGCGTCTGGAACTGCAACGCTTGAAGCGATGTTGCTGCACCGTCCGATGGTGACTTTTTATAAATTGCACTGGCTGACCTATCGAATTGCCAAATTACTGGTAAAAATCCCATATTTTTCATTACCAAATATAATTGCTGGCAAAAAAGTGATTCAAGAACTCATCCAATCCGCTGCTACACCTGAAAATCTGGCAGCTGAAATTGAAAAACTGATGGATATTGAAGCAGCACAGATTCAGGTTATGCAGCATATCACCATGCACAAACAGCTACTTTCTGGCAATAGCGAAGACCCGGTCAAAGCAGTACTGGCGTTAGTCCAGTAATTTTAGTCTGATAATAAAGACTGATTCTTCTGACAATTCAGCCGGTATTGAGTAGGTGTTAGTTCAAACTGTTTTTTAAAACTTTGACTAAACGCCGTCTCGGATGAATAACCGACCAGATAGGCGATCTGCTGGATACCAAATCCACTATTTCGTAAATATTGCGCTGCCAGACGCAGGCGGTGCTGTTGCAGATAGGCAAGGGGTGGCTCACCGACAATCTGGGTAAACAATTGGGCGAATTTGGAACGTGACATATGACACTGTTCGGCCAGACTTTCTACGGTCCAGGACTGTTCAGGTTTGCCATGAATCGCCGCCAGTGCATTAGATAATTCCGGATGCGAGAGCGCATTTAGCCAGCTCGAGGCATTTTCCAAGTTTAAAATATAATCACGCACGCATTCAATCAGTAAAATACTGACCAGATGATCCAGAATCTTGTCACGTCCGGGACGAAGCTGCTGGGTTTCCAGTGCCAGAAACTGCAAGCCAACCTGTAACCACTCCGGTGCGGTATCGCCCAGAATATGCTGAATATGCAGGTATTCAGGTAAGGCACTCAAAAGAGGTTTGGCCATCTGGATATCCAGGCTGGAACGAATGGCCAGTATGAAACTATGCTCCCTCGAATTTTCCCGATTGAGATCGATACATTGCTGTGCATGGCTCTGAAAATAAGGATTAATCGCATGGTGCTCAGAAAAATCGGCATTGTCTGGGCACGAAACATGATGGGCGGAACCTGCGGGTAATAGCACCAGATCACCTTGCTGCAGCTCCAGCCGATCACCATTCATAAACTTTAATTGGGCCTGTCCCTGTAACAGGATATAGGCCAGCATAAAAGGCTCATGCTGATAATCAAAGCCGCCTGGATGAAATACATTCAGATAAAGATATTCCGATTTTTCCAGATGAATATCATCAAAAATTTTACTTAAAGCATCCATGCCTAACTCTATTCTTCTGTTTTATTTCATTTAATTGACTATAGATTTTTTAACTTTGTGATTTTAGGCCAGAATTTGGCAGCATGTGCCAAAGACGCTGACATAGTTTTTCTGGACGTTGAATACTGTTCGCTACTGCTGAAATATTCAACTATAAGTGCAGAGTAACATAAAAAAGGAAGGTCGCAATGAATGCCTCTGCACAAATCCAGAAAGCGCAGTTTACGCAGGAAGCGTCGGCACTAAAAGGTGTAAAGCTGGATAAAAAACGTTTTGGCTGGTTGCTCAGCCCAGGTCTGCCTGTGATCGGAATGGGAATTCTGGCCGGTTATCATTTTGGTCCCAAAGCGACTCAAAAAGTCTTTGCGATGGGCGGGCCTTTATTACTGCATGTAATCATTCCGACATTGGACGCACTGATTGGCGATGATGCCAATAATCCAAATGATGCGCAGATCAAGGCACTGGTTAACGATCCTTATTATGACCGCATTGTAAAAGCATTTATTCCCTTGCAAATGGCAGCCAATGCCTTTGCCGGCTATGTCGTAAGCCGGCCAAATGTGTCTTTGCTGGATCAGATACTGCTGGGAGTTTCTATGGGTGCGATTAATGGGGTGGGCGTGAATACCGCACATGAACTCAGCCATCGTCCACAGAAAAAAGACCATTACTGGTCTCATGCCAGCCTGATGCCTTTGGGCTATAACCATTTCCGGATTGAACATCCTTATGGACACCATAAACGGGTGGCCACGCCTGAAGATCCGGCATCTTCGAAAATGGGTGAATCTTTTTACCGTTTCTGGCCACGTACCGTAATAGGCGGATTAAAATCTGCAATCCAGATTGAAAAAAGACGGCTCGAGCGTAAAGGACTGAAATTCTTTAGTCAGGAAAATGAACTGTTTCATGGTTGGGCCATGAGTGCTGGCTATCATGCCTTGATGCTGAAGGCGTATGGCAAGAAAATTATTCCTTATACACTGACACAGGCATTTTATGGCGTCAGCCTGTTTGAGATTGTGAATTATATCGAGCACTACGGACTAAAACGCGGACAGAAAGCGGATGGCAGTTATGAGCGAACCTTGCCGGAACATAGCTGGAACAATAATAATATTGTGACTAATCTGTTTTTGTATCAGTTACAACGCCATTCTGACCATCATGCCTTTCCAAGCCGTCCATTTCAGGCGTTGCGACATTTTGATGAAGCGCCAGAATTACCGAGCGGTTATGCAACCATGCTGATTCCAGCCTTGATTCCACCTTTATGGTACAAAATCATGGATCAGCGGGTATATCAGCATTATCAGGGCGATTTAAGCAAGGCCAATATCTTGCCTTCCAAGCGTGCCAAGCTGTTTAAAAAATTTGGTGTAAATGACTCTATCGGTTAATGAATTACAAAATAAAAATGCGCCGATAAAGGCGCATTTTTTGATGAATTTTGCCTAGAACCAGTCGGCTTGCATATTCAGGCAAGTATCATCGAGATTCATCAGTAATTTGGCCTGATGCTCAATTTCAGGGAGTTCCCAGCGAATAAAATATTGAGCTGCCTGAATTTTCCCTGCCAGAAAAGTCTGATCTTCTGCCTGCGAAGATGTCCCAAACTTGAGTTGAGCCTGATTCGCCATTTCCAGCCATAGCCAAGATATAATAGTTTTGCCCATCATATCCAGATACAGTCCTGAATTGGCCAAAGCCTCACTGACTTTGCCTTGATGCAAGGCCTGGCCTAAAATCTGTGTAGTCTTTTGCACAGTGGCAAGATGCTGTTTATAGATCTCTGCCAGTTCCACTATCTTAGGTTCATAAATTTCTAACAAGGTCTTCTGGATGCGCTGCATGAGCAGATTGAGCCCTTTGCCATTGTGCTGCCAGAGTTTACGTCCCAGCAGATCCAGAGATTGAATGCCGTAAGTTCCTTCATGAATCGGATTGAGCCGGTTATCACGATAACATTGCTCCACTGGATATTCACGGGTATAACCCGCGCCGCCCAAGACCTGAATGGCCAGATCATTGGCTTTCGGACCATAGGCAGAAGGGAAAGATTTGACTACCGGGGTGATGAGATCAAGCAGAATTGCACTATCTTCATCTTGAGCTGCCTGATGTTCATCAATTAATCGGGCTGCAAATAAGCAAAGTGCCAGCGAACCTTCTACATACGACTTTTGCGCCAGCAGCATGCGTTTGACATCGGTATGTTCAATGATATTCACTGGTTTCGAGTCAGGTGTTTTTTCATGAACTGGACGGCCTTGTGGACGGTTTTTAGCATAATCCAGAGATTCCAGATAGCCACGATAACCAATCATGGCTGCGCCCAGACCGACACCTACACGTGCTTCATTCATCATTTTGAACATGTATTTTAAGCCATGACCGGGTTCACCAATTAAATAGCCTAAGCAATTATCATTTTCTCCAAAGCTTAAAACTGTAGATGTAGTACCTCGATAGCCCATTTTGTGTAGTAAGCCAGCCAGCTGTACATCATTAGCTTCACCGAGTGAACCATCCTCGTTGGTTTTGAATTTTGGTACGATAAACAGGGAAATTCCTTTCACGCCTTGCGGCGCATCCTGAATCCGCGCCAAGACCAGATGCACAATATTTTCGCTAATGTCCTGATCGCCACCCGAAATAAACATTTTCTGGCCTTTAATTTTATAAATTCCATCTGCCTGAGGAATCGCTTTAGTGGTCAGATCGCCCAAAGAGGAACCTACATTCGGCTCTGTCATGGCCATGGTGCCAGCAAAGCGGCCACTCAACATATGCGGTAGGAATATTTGCTTTTGTTTTGGGGAGGCAAAAGCCTGTATCAGGTTCGCCGCAGCGGCCGTTAGAAAAGAATAAGCCACGGTGGACGGATTGGCCGACATAAAATAAGCATTGCAGGCCATATTCACCAAAGTGGGCAGTTGCATGCCACCATCTGCATAATCATGCTGGGCGCAAAGCAGGCCGGCATCGGCAAACTGTTGCCAGGCTGTCTTCACTTCATCAATGGTTTTGACCTGTTTGCCATCAAAGTTCGGTTCTTGTTGATCAGCTTTGGCATTATGCGGCGCAAAATAATCAGTCGCGATACCTTTTGCCGTTTCCAGAATACTGTCGAAAGTATTTTTGTCATGATCCTGATAGCGTTGCAGTTTAGTCAGCGCTTCAAGTTTGAATACGTCATAAAGCTGGAAATGCAGATCTTTATCATTAATCAGTTGGGTCACGGTACTGTCCTGAATGTGCAATCCTTGAGATAGCATCAAGACTAGCAGTTGCTTTTATTGAGGAGGATTGTCAATAATGACATGAATCGGGTGAAAAGTGACAATTAGTAAAGTATGCAACAGGTGGTGATTTTAGGCTTTCATGGGGCTCTGGCTTCGGCCATTACGGGTGTGGTCGATTTATTTACCATGGCTGGCGTAAGCTGGAACCGGATCCAGCAGCAGGACGTACAGCGCCTGTTTAAGGTGAGTATCGCCAGTCCGGAGGGACATCCGATTCGGTGTATCAATGGGCTGCAGTTGCAGGCACATTTTTCTTATCAAGAGATTCAAACTGCAGATATTCTGGTGGTACCGACCATCGCTGCACCGATTCAGGATGTATTGCAACAGAATCCAGAACTGATTCATTTTTTAAAATCTGCACATGCAGAGGCGACTTTAATTGCAGGAAACTGTACGGGGAATTTTTTTCTGGCAGAAGCAGGCATTTTAGATGACCGGATTGCAACAACACATTGGGGTTTTCAGGAAGTGTTTCGTTCACGCTATCCTAAGGTGAAACTGAATGCCGATCTGATGATTAGCCGGGATCAGAATATCTATTGTGCAGGTGGAGGCCTGGCCTGGTTTGACCTAGGTTTGCATCTGATTGAGCGCTTGTATGGCTTTGAGGTGGCCATGCAATCGGCTAAATCTTTCGTAATTGATTACCGCCGTGATAGCCAGTTGTCTTATTCATTGCTGAATATTGGCCAGCCGCACCATGATGAACTGGTACAAAAAATCCAGAACTGGCTAGAGCAGCATTTTCATGAAGATTTTAGTTTGAACGAGCTGGCGGAACACTTTAATGTGACTGGCCGAACCCTGATTCGACGCTTTAAACAAGCCTTAGACATACCGCCCAATCAGTATTTACAAGCAATCCGGATTGAAGCCGCCCGTAAACGACTGGAAGAAACCGATCAAGCTGTGGATGTGATCATGCAAAATGTCGGCTATCAGGACCCAAGTTCATTCCGCCGTTTATTTCATAAAAAAACCGGTCTGACGCCGTTGGAATACCGGCGCCGGTTTAGCCGGCGCTTTTAAAAGCGTTTAATGAGAAGGCTGTATTTTTCCTGCTTTCCGGCCATGCAGCAAGTAATACCAGATCAGACAGCTCAGGGTGAGCAGCGCAGAGAACAGATAAAGCTGGCGGTAACCAATCTGGTCCAGCAGCATACCCAGAAAATACGGGCCAAAACCAAGACCGGCATCCAGGGCAATAAAGAAGGTTGAGGTTGCGAGTCCCATACGCTGTAATGTCGTACTTTTCACCGCAATGGTTTGACACACTGACTGGATATTCCCAAAACCAAAACCGAGTAACGCTGCACTAGTGAGTAACATCACAGAGTTTTGCGCCTGACTGAGTAGCAATATTCCCAGTGCCATAATCACAATGGCAGGATAGATAATGATATTTTCGCCTTTACGATCCATGAGCGGGCCGGTAAAAGGACGCGAAAGCAAAATGGCAAAGGCATACATTAAGAAAAAGAATGATGCTGCTTCGACCAGATTAATGTCTTTGGCATAAAAATGAATAAAGGACAATATACCTGAATAACACGTCGCTACTAGCAACACAATCACGGCAATGGGTAAGGCATTCGGTTCAATATATTGGGCCAGTTTGCTGGTGCTTTGTGGAGTAGATGATGAGCTTAGCGTACTGGCTTTAAGACGTGGTGGCTGGATAAACAGTCCACAGATCAGGCAGCTGAGCGCAACGATACTGGTAAAGATGAAAATTACCTGATAATTAAAATTTGTCATCAACCAGATTCCGACAAAGGGACCAATCGCTGTGCCAAGGGTACTGCTCATGCTGAAATAGCCAATTCCTTCACCACGTCGTGTGGCAGGAATGGTCTGTGCAATCACTGTACCCAGTACAGTAGAAGCCATACCCATCATAAAGCCATGTATCAGACGGATGCCCAGTAAAACTTCCAGCTTGGCCGGAATCATATATAGTCCGGAAAAGAGCAGAAAGCCAGTCAGGCCAATGACAAGCGTATTTTTTAGGCCCAGACGATTCAGTAATTTTCCGATCAATAATCGTCCAAATAACGTACCCACAATAAACAGACCTGATACCAGACCGGCTTGTGCAGTCGATGCACCTAGCTCAGCCACCGAGTAGCCGACAATCACAATCACCAGCAGATAGAACACCAGAACCAACTGGAAATTCACCAGACTGATCAGGATAAAATTGGGCGTCCATAAAAGCGCTTCTTGTTCTTGGCTCATTGAGGTTTGTCCTGAGATGAGGGATGTAACTGCTGTATGAGTTGGATTAAGGTTTTTTTACTGCCTTCAAGATCATCTGATGCAATGTGCTCAAGCAACTGATCTTCAAATGCATCGATCTGTTTGGAACACATCGCAAAGGTCTCAATTCCTTGCTCACTCAATTTGAACAGCTTTTGACGTTTGTCTTCAGTTTCGAGTTGGGCAATCAGATCGAGTTCAACCAGTTGCTGAATCCGCTTGGTAATACCGGGCTTGGATACATTGAGATAACTGGAAATATCTGCCAGCGTGCATTGTTGCTTTGACTGGATGACGTATAACACCTGCCATAAAGAATAATTCAATTGTGATGACAACAAGATCGTATTGATCTCATCGCTCATCAGTCGTGCGCAGCGTAATAACAGCGTACGAAGTCGGGGAGATTCGGAAAACATATGGTTAGTTAACCTGGGTAACTAAATTTAGGCCTAATTTACGCCTGTTTTATCTAAAGCTCAAGAGGAGAGTTTTAAAAATTATTCAGAGTAATATTTTCTTTATCAGCAATAGTTACATAGTTTAACCTGATTAAAAAATAATCAACAAAAGACTACATACTTTTTATAACAGCCACGCCTAAGCTAGCCATGTCACTAGAAAAATTCATGACTTAAAAATTGAAGGGCAAAGATGCCAAATAACAATGCATAGGTGAAGCTTATGACTCTGGGTTTAACTGCATTAGAGTTAGCACGAATACAGTTCGCCTTTACTGTATCTTTTCATATCATTTTTCCGGCAATTTCTATTGGCTTGGCCAGCTTTCTGGCCATTCTGGAATGGCGCTGGCTCAAAACCCAAAATCCGATTTTTCAGGATCTATTCAAATTCTGGGTGAAAATTTTCGCTGTGGCATTCGGGATGGGTGTCGTCTCTGGTGTGGTCATGAGCTACCAGTTTGGAACCAACTGGAGTGAGTTTTCCCGGGTGGCAGGCAGCGTGACTGGACCTTTATTGGCCTATGAAGTACTCACCGCTTTCTTTCTGGAAGCGGGCTTTCTGGGCATCATGTTATTTGGCTGGGGGCGAGTGGGACCAAAGGCGCACTTTTTCTCGACCTTGATGGTTGCGATAGGCACCTGTATTTCCATGTTCTGGATTCTATCGTCCAATAGCTGGATGCAGACCCCACAAGGCTTTGCGATTGAAAATGGCCTGATTGTTCCGCAAGACTGGCTTGCTATCGTGTTTAACCCATCTTTCCCTTATCGTCTGGCCCATATGGCTATGGCTGCCTTTCTGGTTTCCGCCTTACTGGTCGCTGCTACAGCCGCATGGCATCTAATCAAAGGCCGTCGTGATGCACTGGTCAAGACTTCATTTTCCATGGCGATGTGGCTGCTTCTGGTACTCGCGCCCTTACAGGTCATCGTCGGTGATATGCACGGTATTAATACCCTTGAACATCAGCCAGCCAAACTTGCAGCCATGGAAGGGCACTGGGAAACCAATCATGACGAAGGCATGCCCTTATATCTCTTTGGTATTCCAGATATGGAGGCCGAAGAAACCAAATATGCAGTCGCAATTCCCAACTTGGGTAGCCTGATTCTAACCCACTCGATGGATGGAAAGGTTACAGGACTTAAAGACTTTGCGCCTGAAGACCGGCCGAATTCGCTGGTGGTGTTCTGGAGCTTCCGGATTATGGTCGGACTCGGCGTATTGATGCTGTTACTGGCGTTATGGGGAGCGTGGGCACGTACCCGTGGTCGCTTTTATGAGTCCCGTGCATTGCACCGATTTGCCCTGATTATGGGACCTTCCGGATTTATTGCCATGCTTGCGGGATGGTTTACCACAGAAGTCGGCCGTCAGCCTTGGGTAGTCTACGGCATCATGCGAACCAAGGATGCATTGTCTCCGGTTTCCGCTGAACAGGTGGGGCTGACCCTGATTATTTTTGTAGTTGTCTACTGTGTGGTATTTGGTATCGGGATTTACTACATGTTGCGCCTGATGCACAAAGGCCCGGATTTTATTCATACCCGACCAGATCATGAATCAGATAGCGATGTAGTTCAGGCTTCACGCCGACCATTAAGTAGTATTCGCGAACGTATCGAAGAAGTTCCTGAACAACCGGATCAGGAGGACAAAAAATGATTGATTTATCATTAATCTGGATTGTGATTATTGGTTTGGGTGTATTGATTTATACCATTCTCGATGGTTTCGATCTGGGCATCGGCATCTTGTTTCCTTTCTTTCCGCATCAGGATGAACGTGATGTCATGATGAATACTGTGGCTCCGGTCTGGGATGGCAATGAAACCTGGATGGTACTGGGTGGTGCAGGGTTATTTGCAGCTTTCCCACTTGCTTACTCGACCGTACTCTCGGCGCTGTATATGCCAATTATTCTGATGGTGATTGCCTTGATTTTCCGCGGCGTGGCTTTTGAGTTCCGCTTCAAGGCAAACCGCAGTAAGCATTGGTGGGATAAAGCCTTTATCGGTGGTTCTGCGATCACCAGTTTCCTGCAAGGCATGATTTTAGGCGCTTATATTCAGGGCATTGAAACTCGAAATGGTGTCTATGTTGGTGGTGGTCTGGACTGGCTCACTCCATTTAGTATTTTCACCGGAATCAGTGTGGTGGTGCTCTATGCGGCATTAGGCTGTGGCTGGCTGATCTATAAAACCGGAGATGACTTACAGGATCGAATGTTTAAACTGATGCCTAAGCTGATTATTGCCTTGCTGATCATATTGGGTGCTGTCAGTATTTATACGCCGTTGACTCATCCACAGATTGCCGAACGCTGGTTTAGTCAGCCACAATTTACCTATTTTATGCCAGTTCCAGTTCTGGTTCTGCTGTTTACCTGGCTGGCCTTACGTGCCTGTAAAAGACGTAGTGAATTAGGCCCATTTACCTATATGCTGGTTCTGGTTTTCCTCGCTTATACTGGATTCTTGATCAGTCTATGGCCATATATTATCCCGCCGAGCGTGACTATCTGGGAGGCAGCAGCGCATGAAAATAGCCAGCTATTTGCCTTGATTGGCGCCTTGATCCTGATTCCAATTATTGTGATTTATACCGGTATGTCCTATTGGGTATTCCGGCATAAGGTCAGGGTCGGCGATGATGGCTATCATTAAGGAGTGGTCATGAAAGGCAAACAGGCATTATGGTTTGTAGGGTTGTGGCTGGCAGGATTTTTAACGCTGGCCCTGATTGCTGGCGCATTCCGCTTTCTGGTGCATTTGGCTTATTAAATTAGTAAAACTAAAATGAGTGAAAAAAAAGTGATCAGAATGTCCTGATCACTTTTTATCATTTGCAATTCATCTTTGACAAAATCAAATTTACGATTTTACCTGCTTACGATAAACACTTGGACGTACAGGGCGACTGCCTTTCCAAAGGCCTTTTTTCTGTTTCTTAGCTTTATTTTGCAGCTCCATCATATAGCGTAAATGGTTTTTATCTTTGATATATTCTTCATAGACCCACGCTGCACCACGTTTGACAATCTCTTCATTGATATTTTTGCGATAGCGGTAGACCACACCGACACAGCGGCCATAACGGTCAATATCGGTAATCTTGACCCGAACCATTTTATTATTCACCATGCTTTTGACCAGACGCTGCGATTCCTTGCCATAGGCTTGTGATGATTCAGGGGCATCGACAAAAGCAAAGCGCAATTTGGTCTCAGAGCGACGAATATTAAAACGGTAGCAGGTGAGGGTATCACCATCACTTACGGCTTTTACACGGCACCAGTATTTTTTGCCTTTCTTAAAGGGGCGGAAAACATCTTTTAAATAAACTGTAATTTTATGCAGCAGATAATAAGAAAAACACAGCAGTACGAGGCCCAGCACAATTTGCCAGGTGATGGAGAGATTTAACAAAGGCAAGATCCAAATCAGCAAAACCAGCTGTAAAATCACAGCTAAAAGTCGAGCCATTTTAGAGCAAAGCCAGTAGATCTACGGCTTAAAAGCTAATCACTCAGTGTTTAGTTTTGTACCAGCTAAAATAGCCTAAGTATATTTTTCTACTGAAAAGATGAAGATGCAACCATCTAAACTTATATAAAAATAGCCTAAGTAAACTTGCATTCCTTTATAAATAGCCTAAGCAAAAATTTTATAAATTTCACTTCTCAAAAATTGATGTCTTTTATTCTCTTGCAAATCCTTATGCCAATACATCCCCATATTAATTTTCGGCAGTTCCACAGGGACTTCAAAAATATTTAGACTGGTAGCCAATTGTAAATGCGTCAATACATTTTTAGGAATAGTCAGCATGGCTGTCTTTTGCTGCTCCAGAATTTGCAGAGCAGTTGAGTAATGCTGACAGCGTAAAAAAATCTGTCGTGAATATTGTTTCCGACTTAAATAAATATCTTCAACTAAAACACCAGTACGGCGTGATGACACGCCAATATGAGGCGAGGCAAGATAAATCTGCTCATTCATTTCTGTTAATTGTGTACACACTACAAATTCATCTTGCACCAGGCGTTCAAACTGGATTTTTTCAGCAATGTTTTGTTCCAGATCTATGACAAAATCAATCTGTTGAGAGGCGAGGTCTGCTGCTATATTTTTACGGTCCAGTTTCATGCTGCTAAGCTGAATTTCTAGATTGAGTTGCTGAAAGTGCTGAACGAGTCTGGGAAAGATCATTGGTTCAATTTCATCATGAACGGCAATTTTCAAACTCTGAATCATTTCTGGTCTGAACTGCTGATGTTGTATTGAAATATTTTGAATTGCAAAAAGTGCATTCTTCAGCTCAGGATAGATCTGTTCCGCAAACGGCGTAGGTTGCATTTTGCTACCAGTACGTACAAATAAATCATCCTGTAAATGCTGCCTTAAACGTTGTAAAGCATGACTAGCAGCAGACTGGCTGATTGATAAAATTTGTGCAGCTTTAGAAATACTGTTCTGCTCATAAATTGCCATAAAAAGCGGATAAAGGTTAATGTCGATACGATGAAAATTTCGCAGGTCCATGACTGTTTTAGAATGAATACTATGCATAATAATGTATGGGATAAAATCATTTTATTCATAATAGGTTTTGGGTTAAGGTGTTGTAAAGTGTATGAATTAGAATATTTAGAGGGATAAAGAGATGTTTGAGCTTTCAGCACGTGCACAAGATTATTTAAATAGAACCAAAAAATTTATTGCTGATGAAATTGAACCAGTTGAAGCTGATTTCTGGCAGCAGATTCACGAGTTGAATCAAGGCAGTGACTGGACCAAATGGCAATGGCCAGCAGAACTGGAAAGCTTAAAAGCCAAAGCCAAGGCAGTTGGCCTTTGGAATATGTTTCTCCCTTGTCCTGAGCTTGGCCAGGGTTTATCAGTTCAGGAATATGCGCATATTGCCGAACTTTCCGGTCGTAGCCTGATTGCACCAGTGGTATTTAACTGTAATGCGCCAGATAGCGGCAATATGGAAGTATTGTGGCGTTATGGTTCTGAAGAACAGAAACAGCAATGGCTGATACCACTTTTAGAAGGAAAAATCCGTTCGGTCTTTTGTATGACTGAACCTGCAGTCGCATCCAGTGATGCGACCAATATGCAGGCAACGGCGATGGTGGAAGGTGATGAGATTGTTCTCAATGGCCGTAAATGGTGGTCATCAGGTCTAGGCGATCCAAATGCCAAAATCATTATTTTTATGGCGCATACTCCAGATGAAACAAAAGACCGTCATCATCAGCATTCGATGGTTTTAGTTCCTGTGGATACTGCCGGCGTTAAAATCGAACGCATGCTACCTGTATTTGGTGACTACGATGCACCACATGGCCATGGTGAAGTCAGCTTTGAAAATGTCCGCGTTCCGGTAGCGAATTTTATTGGTGGCGCCGGTCAGGGCTTTGAAATTGCCCAAGGTCGTTTAGGACCAGGCCGTATTCATCATTGCATGCGCTGTATCGGGGCTGCGGAAAAATCCTTAGAGTTGATGATTGACCGAGGCATGAGCCGGACAGCATTTGGCAAAGAGATTTTAAAACTCGGTGGCAATCTGGAACGTGTCGCGGAAGCCCGGGTTGCAATTGATCAGGCACGCCTTTTGACCTTGTATGCCGCCTATAAAATGGATACTTTAGGGAATATGGCGGCACTGACTGAAATTTCTGCAATTAAAGTCGTTGCGCCAAGTGTGCTGGAAAAAGTTGTCGATATGGCAATCCAGATCCACGGCGGTGCCGGTGTCTCTCGTGATACGCCACTGACCGGATTCTTTGCCCAGGCACGTGCCTTACGTTTGGCTGATGGCCCGGATGAAGTGCATAAGGGCATGATTGCCAAACTGGAACTGGCAAAACGTGGCTACAGTACACGCCACAAAAAATAAACTGGCTTAAATAGAAGATTGCAACGTATTAAAAAATTTTAAGGAAAAATTATGGCGGTTATTGATGTAGGTGGAGCAGTTCGTGCAGGTGAAGAACTGGATGTACAAGCCATCACCAATTGGCTAATTCAGCAAAATGTGAATGTTGAAGGCCCTGTGCAAGTGACCCAATATTCAGGCGGAGCTTCAAACTGGACCTACCGTTTACAGTATACCAATGCCGATCTAATTTTACGTCGTCCGCCGCAAGGTACCAAAGCCAAATCAGCCCATGATATGGCACGTGAATATCATGTACAAAAAGCCTTGTCTGAACATTATCCGGTGGTGCCTGAAATGGTGGCGCTTTGTCAGGATGAATCAGTGATTGGTTGTGATTTCTATGTGATGAAACGGCTTGAAGGAATTATTCCTCGCGCCAAAATGCCAGCTGAGCTGCAGCTTACTGAATCCGATATCCGGACTTTATGTATCAATGTGATTGATAAACTGATCGAATTGCATCAGGTGCCTTATCAAGGAACTGAACTTGAAAATCTCGGTAAGGGTGAAGGCTATTGTCGCCGTCAGGTCGAAGGCTGGGATGTACGTTATGAAAAGGCTAAAACTTTAAATGTTCCATCGTTTAAATATGTGCGCAACTGGCTTAAAGATAATATTCCTTCAGATTCTAAAACCTGTGTGATTCATAATGACTGGCGTTTTGATAATGTCATCTTAAATCCGGAAAATCCGACTGAAGTGATTGGCGTACTGGACTGGGAAATGGCGACACTCGGCGATCCGCTCATGGACCTAGGTTCTGCTTTAGCCTATTGGGTGGAAGATACTGACAATGCCATCTTTAAGGCAACACGCCGCCAGCCGACCAATCTAAAAGGTATGTTTACCCGTAAAGAAGTGGTGGATTACTACTTGGGAAAAACCGGCCTGCAACCGGAAAACTGGGCGTTTTATGAGGTGTTCGGAATTTTCCGTCTCGCGGTGATTGCCCAGCAGATCTATTATCGTTATTACCATAAACAGACTAATAATCCAGCGTTCAAGGATTTTTGGGTGGTGATTCATGCCTTGCATATTCGTGCCTTAAAACTGATTGGCAAGCAAAAACTGGAAGCCAATGAGATTGCACAAAAGTATGTGCTTAAATTTAAAGAGATAATGCCAAAATGACAACCATTTACTTGATCCGGCATGGCCAGGCCTCTTTTGGCGCAGAAAGTTACGATCAACTTTCGCCCAACGGCGAGTTACAGGCAAAGCTTTTGGGTCGCTATTTTGACGAAATCCTGAAAGAAGCGCCTTATGTGGTGGCTGGTTCCATGCAACGCCATCAACAGACAGCGCAATTATCACTGGACAAATGTTTTCCGGAAAGTGAGATTCTGACCGATAGTGCCTGGAATGAATTTAATCATCAGCAGGTATTCGCCCGTTATGAGCCGCGCTTTAATCAGCCTGAATTGCTGAAACAGGATGTATCAGAACATGAAAATCCACGGGATTATCTGAGCAAGATTTTTAGCGGTGCAATTGCACGCTGGACTGGCGATGATTATCACCATGAATATGATGAATCTTGGCCAAGTTTCAAAGCACGCGTGGAAAGCGGCTTAGAAAATCTGTGTGACCAGTTGTCCAAAAGCCGACCACGCTATGCAGTAGTTTATACCTCAGGTGGGGTGATTTCTGTGGCAGTGGGTAAAATTCTAGGGCTGAGCCCGGAGAAAACCTTTGCCCTAAACTGGGCGATTACAAATACCAGTATCACGACACTGCGTCTGGTGGGTAATGAACCGCAACTACTCAGTTTAAATGAACATCATTTTATCAAGGCACAGCGTCCAGACTTATTGACCTGGATTTAAAACCTAATACGCTAGAAAAATAAAGGAATAGGGTAAATACATGGCTAAAACAATTTTAATTACCGGTGCAAGTTCAGGGATCGGCGCCGGTATGGCACGTGAATTTGCGAAAAAAGGCTATAACCTGGCGATTTGTGCACGTCGTTTGGAGCGTCTGGAAATCTTAAAGCAGGAACTGGAAAGCCAATATGGCATCAAAGTCATTGCCAAAACACTAGATGTCACCGATTACGATCAAGTGTTTGAAGTGTTTCGTGCTTTTAAAGAAGACTTTGGCACCATTGACCGAGTTATTGTGAATGCTGGTGTCGGTGAGGGCCGCCGGATTGGTAAAGGTAATTTTGCTATCAATAAAGCCACGGTTGAAACCAACTTTATTTCGGCATTAGCACAATGTGAAGCTGCAGTTGAAATCTTCCGTGCACAAAACTCTGGCCATCTGGTGATGATTTCATCTATGAGTGCAATGCGCGGTATGCCAAAACATTTAACGGCTTATGGTGCAAGTAAGGCCGGCGTGGCTCATTTAGCGGAAGGCATTCGAGCTGAATTGATCGGTACGCCAATAAAAGTGACCACCATTTTCCCAGGATATATTCGTACTGAAATTAATGAAGGGGCAAAAAAGCTACCTTTTGAAGTAGATGAAAAAACTGGTTCGCGTTTATTGGCAGCAGAAATTGAAAAAGCACCAGTTAAGGCTTATGTGCCGAAATGGCCTTGGTTGCCACTCGGTCTAGCCATGAAAGTATTACCACTTAAACTGGTGAACAAGTTAGGTTAAAAGCGCTCTTAGATCTATAAAAAGAGAAGCTAGAGCGCTTCTCTTTTTATTTTTTATGACAAACTGAGAAAAATTTCTGAATCAGTATTTTTTTCTAAAAAATGTATAGCTTGAATTTACAAAAAAGCGAAATTTTATAAATCCTAATATATTGATTATTAAAATAAAGTTTTAAATTATCAAAAATTATATTTTTATTTTATTGATGAATTTGCAATTAAATCAATTACTTTTAAATTTTCGTTTCATGAGAAAGACCATCTTTTACTTTTCCTAATTTTCGCCAATTTTAAGAACTTTTCCAAACTGTCCAAAACTTAGACATACTCACTCTAAAAGTGGAAAGATAACTTCTCTTTTTTAGAATTTCCTTTAATGTACAACCGTTCAGAAATTAAAGGTTGTCCATATGTCTACATCTGCGGATATGACTGACCAGCAGCGAATCTCCAAGGTCAGAAGTATCGTTACCCAGGCCGGGGAAGAGGTGCGTGCTCGTTATCCCATACTCAAACATCAGAACTTTATAGGTGCGAGTATTTTAGGCTTTGCCTGGGCAGGCATGATTGCATGCGCGGTAGCATATGGAACAGGTTATCTCTCAGCATGGTTTACCATTCCCTTGATTGCGATTTTTGCATCATTGACCCATGAATTGGAACATGACCTGATTCATTATATGTATTTCAAAAAAACACCTTGGGCACATCATCTGATGCTGGCACTGGTCTGGTTGGCACGTCCAAACACCATCAGTCCGTGGGCACGTCGTCGTTTACATTTGCATCATCATAAATATTCAGGCACTGAACATGACCTGGAAGAACGTGGCATCAGTAATGGTATGCCTTGGGGGCATTCGCCGAATTCTGGTGATTAGTGACCAGTTGATGTCAGTGTATCTGCGTCCATTTCAGATGATTAAAATGATTCATCTTTTCCTGGAAAAACAGCCTGAAAAAGAACGTAAAATTGCCATGATTTCTCAGCTATTTGGCTTTTTACCTCTCAGCATTATTTACTATGGATTGTGCTACCTGTTTGTGGTCTTTCATGGTTTAAATGCAGTTTCACCGCTATTCGGTTATGAGATGCTCTGGTCGCAAGGCATTGTCGACGCGATGCCGATTGTAAATCTGCTGGCAGTCATCTGGGTGATTCCGAACTTTATCCGTTCTTTTAGCTTGCAGTTTGTCAGCTCAAATATGCATTACTATGGCGATATTGATCCACGTGATGTGATCAAACAAACCCAAGTGCTCAATCCATGGTGGATGGTTCCGTTCCAGTTATTCTGCTGTAATTTCGGTTCGACCCATGCGATTCATCATTTTGTGGTCAAAGAGCCATTTTATATCCGTCAACTGACGTCCAAAACGGCGCATAAAGTAATGAAAGAAGTGGGCGTGCGTTTTAATGATGTGGGAACTTTTAAGCGTATGAATCGCTGGAATGACTATAAAATCTAAGCTTTGATTGTCATAAAAATCCCGTTTTTAAGCGGGATTTTTTATATTTATCCTTGATGTTTTACCCAATGGCAAGATGTATAAGCCTGTATTTTGCAAGAATCCTATCTTAGTTAAATTTAGGTGAACATTCATTTAAAATGACTGTTGAGGAAATAGTTCAAAAGAATAAACTCAGGTAAAATTAAGTATATCCCTATATAAATTAGCCCGCTATGTTGCTGAAAGCCGCCACCATTGCCTTGATTCCTGCACTTGTCATTCAGGGTAATCGTGTCAAGAAAAATACCCTAAGACTGCCGGAACCTGAAGGTGCACGTGAAGGTCAAACCGGAACCGGCAACAAACTGTCTCTGCTCATTTTAGGGGATTCGGCAGCAGCAGGTGTAGGAGTAGAACATCAGGATGACGCATTACTGGGTGCAATTCTGCATGAACTGAAAGATGACTTTGAAATTGACTGGAAATTACAGGCCAAAACAGGCGATACCAGCTCAAAAGTAATTCATGCTTTGGACCAAATAGAAGTCCAGCACTATGATGTAATCGTCACGTCGGTTGGCGTCAATGATGTGACCAAACTGATACCTGTCGAGGTTTGGATTCAGAAGCAGGAACAGCTTTATAGTAAAATTCAGCAAAAATTTAGTCCGAAACTGATCATTGCTGCCGGTGTGCCGCCAATGAATATGTTTCCGGCGCTACCGAATCCTTTAGCCTGGCTATTTGGCCAGTATGCTAAACAGATGAACCAGCAACTAGAAAATTTTGTGAATCAGCAAGTGAATATGCAATGGATTGAATACGATATTGAGAAGTATCGTGCCATGAATTTACAAATGGCTGCAGATGGTTTTCATCCGAGTAAGGAAGTTTATACACTTTGGGGACAAGAAGTAGCTGGCAAGATTCGGAAGACCTTCTAAAATAGTTGAAATCTCTCAATTTAGTTAATTCTATGTCTGATATTGAAACGCATCCGCTACCGCCATTTTTACCGCCCAATGCCAAATTACTGATGTTGGGTAGTTTTCCGCCACCTGCCACACGCTGGAAAATGAACTTTTATTATCCAAACTATCAAAATGATATGTGGCGGATTTTTGGACTGATTTTCTTTGAAAATAAAGATTACTTTTTAGATCTACCCAATAAAAAATTTCAGGAACAATTGATCCGGGAGTTTTTAACAGAAACGGGGATTGCGATTTTTGATAGTGGCTATCAGATCCGGCGTTTAAAGGGCAATGCTTCAGACAAATTTTTGGAAATTGTAGTACCTACCAATATTGAGCAACTACTCAGCCAAATGCCGCAGTGCAATCATATTATGACCACAGGCGACAAGGCCACAGACACCATGATGCTGTCCATGCCTGAAGGGACTTTAAAGCCGAGTATTGGTCAACCTAGCCAGGCCCATTTTGTCGGACGTGATCTGTATTTATATCGCATGCCTTCATCTTCTCGAGCCTATCCGATTTCTCTGGAGAAAAAAGCCGAAAGTTACCGGACGATGTTTGAACATGTGGGTCTGGTTTAATATTTAATCCAATAATCAGATGAAAAAATAGTTAAAGAAGTTTCTGGGCTGCAGATAAGAAATGAACTTACTATTTGTAAGTTTTTGGTTGTATTTATTCACATATTTGGATATTCGACCCAGCGATAGCTATTGATCTTAATCTCCCGGACATGATGAAAGCTGGACCAGATTAACTGGCTACCTTTGGTCCATTTTAAAGCTCGAATACGCGAATCCACCTGCTGTATTTCCTCAGGTGAGGCCGGACGTAAAGGCTCAATTTCTGCATATAAGCGTACTCCTGGATAACGCTTAAATTTACCTTTAAGCAACGCATGAAACCAAAACATTTTGCTACTGTTCACAGCCTGTATGCAGGCCATCGGCTGATGCTGTAAATTTTCAGAAAAAGTAGTGGAATAAGTATCAAAAAAGAAACCCGTACTGGTCTTTTTGTTGAGGAATACGGTTCCGATCGGAGTAATACTAGGAAAGCCTTTGGAGTTGACTGTTGCAATAGAGCAATGCATGGCGGCCCGTTGTGCATCAGCGACCACCTGGCGAATCTGTTGCCATTCATTATCAGAAATCATGCCTTGATTCTCTTATTATTTTTATAAATTTTATAACAAGTTACCCAGCTCGGCATTGCCTGAAAAAACTGAAGCTACGGCAGTTTGATCAATCTAAATCGTTATTCAGATTATAAAAAAGAGCCCCATAGGCTCTTTAAAAAATGCAAAACTCGGCGATTAGCCATCGTATTCGACATAATCCCATAAGTTTAAACGTGCTTTAATTTCCTGACGGATCTCGGGCAAGATCGGCAAAAGAGTGCCATCAATCCATAAGCTCAATGCTTGGGCAGAGAGTACTTGCTGCAGTTCATCGACCAGTTGTGCACCTTTCAACATAATACCGGTCTCATCAGTGGCTTCGGTTTCTACACCTTTAAATAAAACCTGTAATTCATAACCGCTATCCTGAATCAGCCATTCCAGTTCAAGTTGAATATTTTCACTGGATTTCAAAACTACCTGTCCCTCGACCGTATCGGAGTCGGACAGACAGTCATGTTCCACCCGAATTTTGGCCAAATACCATTCTTGCTGGGATAAATCATGGAGAGTTTTTACAGGCGTCAGAATATCACTGAACTTAAACTGACGGCTTAAATCAAAAAATTGCATGGGAGTGGAGGGCGAACAATCGCAAAATACGAGAAAAGTGTAATTCTAAAGTAAGCGCAATCGACTGTAAAACCTTTTAAAAGATGATCGGACTAAGTTAGGTTAATCGGCTATTCTCGAAATACGGGCTTTTCATAGCATGTAATTTTAAGGTCACTCCAATGTCATTACATTAACCATTCACCGGGAAATTTCGTCACCAGATTCATCATAAAACGCTGGAATTTTGTAGTTTCCGGATCATGTGAATGTTGAATGCTACGGCCATCTTTTTGATGTTCCAGCCAAATCATTTCATTTTTTTCGTTCAGTTTAAGTTGATAAGCCACGCGTGGTAAGTACTGATCCATCGCACTGGTGATTTCCTTCTGAAAATCTTCCGATTCAATGACCAGACCGACTTCGGTATTCAGATAGGCTGAACGCGGATCAAAATTAAATGAACCGACAAACACCATGCCATCCAGATCAAAAAATTTGGCATGCAAACTGGAGCTATTTTTGTTTTTAGCCGGGATGATGTCTCCAGTCATAATTTCATACCAGGTCCGTTCCGGACGGACAATGTAGGGTTTAAATTCCCAGAGTTCGATGCCACTTTTCAATAATTGCTGACGATATTGCTGATAATAGGCATGCACCGCAGCCACATCATTGGCCTGAAAAGAGTTGGTCAGGATTCTGATTTTCACACCTTGTTGCGCACGGCGGGTTAAATAGTCGGCCCCTTTTTGCGTGGGAATAAAGTACGAGGACACCAGTTCCAGATGTTTTTTTGGCTCACCCATCAGTTCGAGCATATGGGTATAAATATAATCGCCATTTTTGGCATGGGGGCGTGCTTTTGCGGGACTATCCGCAACAAAATAAGCCGGCGCCCAGTGAATGGGTTGTTTTTTTAAGTGTTGTTCGACTTGTTTCTCGGCAATGCCCACCCGGCGTTTGAGTTCAGTTTCGTCAACATCTTCTCGTTCAAATTCAGTTCTGAGCCTTTTAAGCATTTCAGGATGGCCGGCATCATTCAAGATCTGTCGAACGTCATAACTCAGATCATCATTCCAGAAGTTAATAAAGGTCTGATTGGCATCTGTTACGCTTTGCCCTGCGAAGAATATATCCACATCGGTGAATTGAAAATCTTCACTGGCATCAAAATATTCACTACTGATATTGCGGCCGCCGGTCACGGCTGCAGTGCCATCCGCAATGATTAATTTATTGTGCATGCGATGATTAACCTTTTTCATCCGGAAGCCATAATCTAGCGCACGTAAATGACGAAATTTATAGGGATTAAAAATCCGGACTTCAAAATTTGGATGCTGGCTTAAAGCAAGAAGCTTGTCATCAAGCTGGGTGCCATTTTGATCATCAATCTGGACCCGAACTTTGACACCGCGATCGGCGGCTTTGAGTAATTGGGACAAGATCATATTGCCAATATAATCATCCTTCCAGATATAATATTGTAGATCCAGATGATATTTGGCTTTGTTAATCAGGTGCAGGCGTGCTGCCATACTCATAAAGCCATCATAGAGCGGCAAGAAAGCCGTTTTACCGCTATTAATCTGTTGTTTTGAAAGTTGATTGTCGATCCAGTGCGCAGGTCGAACCGGCGTGATTTTCGCTTCTTCAGCAGTGTTGGGAGCCAGTTCACAGCCAGAAAGCATGATGCTAAAAGTAAAAATGCTCAAACATACAAAGGGCGAAGGTTTAGTCATTGATGTTCCATTAATTATAGGATCTTTTATTCCTTATCTGGTGATGTTAATAGTTGAATCTCCGAATAGAAAGAGGTTACTGTTAGTCATCTGTAAATCAGCAAAAAAAGACAGTTTTACATGAAATCACGTGCAGCAGTTGCGTTTGGTCCAGGCCAGCCATTAGAAATTGTAGAAGTGGATGTTGCTCCACCAAAAGCAGGTGAAGTACTGGTAAAAATTAGCCATACAGGCGTGTGTCATACCAATGCATTTACCTTGTCTAGTGAAGATCCTGAAGGTGTATTTCCTGCAATTTTGGGTCATGAAGGTGCGGGTGTGGTCGTTGAAGTAGGTGAAGGGGTCACCAGCCTGAAACCGGGCGATCACGTGATTCCGCTTTATACTGCTGAGTGTGGCGAATGCTTGTTCTGTAAATCAGGTAAGACCAACCTGTGTGTTGCTGTGCGTGCGACCCAGGGTAAAGGTGTCATGCCAGATGGTACGACCCGTTTCTCTTATAATGGCGAGCCGATCTATCACTATATGGGTTGTTCAACTTTTTCTGAATATACCGTGGTAGCTGAAGTTTCTCTGGCAAAAATTAATCCTGAAGCCAACCATGAGCATGTTTGCCTGCTTGGTTGTGGGGTGACTACCGGTATTGGTGCGGTGCATAACACCGCTAAAGTTCAGGAAGGTGACAGTGTTGCAGTATTTGGTTTAGGTGGTATCGGTCTTGCTGTAGTACAAGGCGCACGTCAGGCCAAAGCCGGCCGTATCATTGTGATTGATACCAATCCGGATAAATTTGAACTGGCGAAACAGTTTGGTGCAACAGATTTCCTGAATCCAAAAGACTATGATCAGCCGATCCAGCAAGTGATCGTCGAAATGACTGGTTGGGGGGTAGACCATTCATTCGAATGTATCGGTAATGTAGATGTAATGCGTTCAGCACTAGAATGTGCGCATCGTGGCTGGGGTCAGTCGGTAATTATTGGTGTAGCCGGAGCAGGTAAAGAAATTTCAACCCGTCTATTCCAGTTAGTCACAGGTCGTAAATGGATGGGTACTGCTTTTGGTGGGGTGAAAGGTCGTTCACAATTACCGGGAATGGTAGAGCAATCCATGAAAGGTGAAATTCAGCTGGAACCTTTTGTGACTCATACCATGCCATTAGGTCAGATCAATGAAGCTTTTGACCTAATGCATGAAGGCAAGTCGATCCGTACAGTCATTCATTTTGACTAAGCTGTTTTAATCTAAAAAAGACCGGTATTAAACCGGTCTTTTTTATGCGGCTTTCACTTGATTCAGGATACATTAGTGCATGAAAGCCTCACAGAGAGTCACTGAAACAACACACGCCTGCTAATGTCATTACATGCCAGATGCTTATATTAAATAGGACGTATGAAGATACGTGCTAAAACCATTTTAAAGAATAAGGATAAGCTCTATGTCGAATGATAATTTTGATCGTGATGTAATTAATAATGCGCCTAAAGATGTCCGCGATGATTTAAATGCTGATCCAATTACGGGTGAACCTGGCGCACATCCTGTAGGTACAGGTGTAGGTGCTGCAGGTGGCGCAGCGGCAGGTGCAGCCATTGGTGCTGCAGGCGGTCCAGTCGGTGTCGCTGTTGGTGGTGTAGTCGGTGCTGTTGTTGGTGGTCTGGCAGGTAAAGGTGTAGGCGAAGCTATAAATCCAACAGAAGAGCAAGCTTACTGGCGTGATAATTCGATCAATACGCCATACTATTCAGATGCCCGTACTAGCTATAGCGATCTGGATTATGACCGTGATTATGATACGGCCTACCGAGTCGGTTATGAAAACCGTGGCAGCTATGATGCCCATACCCGTTTTGAAGACGTAGAACCTGATTTGAGACTGAAATGGGAACAAATGAAAGGCGAATCACGTTTAAACTGGGAACAGGCTAAATTTGCAGTGCGTGATGCCTGGAATCGTGTTTCACGTTAATTTTTAATCTTTGGATTAAACTGAAGTTTCTTTGGTAAAATCTGCAATAGGTTTGTGGGTTTTACCAATTTTAGTGATACATCTCACGGTTTGATGAATTAATAAATAAAAGTAGAAAAGTTAATAAATATTTTTTTATATTTAATGCTTGTCAAATGATCACAGAGCGCGTATTTTAATTTCAGAATCACATTTTATGAAAGACATAACATGTTAAAGCAGCCTATCATTTCAAACGCATATTTTTATTTCTGGCAGTTTAGCTAATTGCCTGAATGCGTTTGGGCAATGAAAAGGTTGCCCACCAGTTTATACCTGATCGGCAACCCTGATCAGGTTTTTTTATGCCTTTCATTTTTTACAATATTTTGGAGACAGCCATGACAAACTTTAACTATTCATACTTTAACAACTTTTATTGGTCTTATTTTAGTCAGCTAATGACACTCACAACACCTTCGATTAGACCCATAACGCTCAAATAAAAGTTTGGACTGATTGCCAGTCCCAGGATTAAAGTCATGAATATCCCAAATACATCACAACAACATCATGCTGAAAGCATTTTAATTTTACCTCAGCAGCTTAAGCAGCAATTGCCACTGTCTCCGCAATTGGCCAGCCAAGTCGCTGAACATCGTCAAACCATTCAAAATATATTAGAAGGCAAGGATCATCGTTTGATGGTGGTCACCGGCCCATGTTCCATTCATGATGAAGCCTCCGCGCTAGACTATGCAGAAAAATTAAAACAGCTTCAGTCACAGGTATCTGATCAGATTTTCCTAGTGATGCGTGCTTATATCGAAAAACCACGGACTACGGTAGGCTGGAAAGGTTTCCTTTACGATCCAAATCTGGATGGTTCATCCAATATGCAATTGGGCTTGGAAAAATCCCGTAACCTATACCTCAAAATTATTGCAATGGGTCTCCCGATTGCCTCTGAAATCCTTAGCCCGATGGCAACAGCTTATTTCGATGACTTACTAGCTTGGGGTGCGATTGGCGCACGTACCAGCGAATCGCAAATTCATCGCGAAATTTCCAGCCATATGCCATATAGCATTGGTTTCAAAAATGGTACTGACGGTTCGATTCAAATTGCTCTGGATGCCATTCAGTCTGCCTCTCATCCGCATCAATTCCTGGGAATGAGCCAATCCGGTTTGCCATGCATTTTACACTCGCAAGGTAATCCTAAAGCACATTTGATTTTACGTGGCTCGAATAGCGGACCAAATTATCAATTGTCAGAAATTGAGAAAATCCGCGCCAAACATCAGATCGACTTACCCGCATTGGTGATTGACTGTAGTCATGGCAATAGCTCAAAAAATCCGATGCTGCAGCCTGAAGTACTGGAGCAGATCGTGGCAGAACGCTTACAGACCAATGTTCGTGGTGTAATGCTAGAAAGTCATCTTGTTGACGGGAATCAAAAAATTTCTGAGCAAATGACTTATGGTCAGTCAGTCACTGATGGATGTCTGGGCTGGAAAAAAACCGAACAACTATTGTTAAATATGACTGACTCACTACGAATTGAAGGTTTGAAGCGTAGTGCTTAAAACTGAATGATGTCTTTCCTCAATTGATTGGGGAAAGACAGAATCGGATGAAGCTGATCAGTGCATCTCCCAGATGCTTAAATCAGCTCATCAGAGCGTTTGAAAATAAAAATAATGATTAGAACGATTTTATAAATTGAATAAAATAATTAAATTAAAAAATAAACAATAACAATAATTTATTAGAGATCTTGCTCCAGCTCATTCTATACGGCTGACCAGTCATGATCTCAGGAATCTCGATATGTATACAACCGAATTGCTCGATGAAGCACGTAAATTTATGCACCATATGCTAAGCGTAATACGGACTCCAATAATGAACTGCGCTTGCAAATCAAATTGAAAAGTAATCGTCTTAACCCAGTTTTGCAGGCGGAAAGTACTCAAATATCTATGCTTGAGCAGTCTAGATCACGCACACTTTCTACCGATTAATACTGAGGATCTGGGCAACGCATAATTTGGCTAAAAACGTATGGCCAATGTCACTTTTAATGTTAGGTGGCATAATCAATGCCAGAGTCTGAAAGCGGATATTTCTATTTTGGACTTACAAGGGTTGTTATTCACCAATTAAAATGTCTATGCGATAAACCATTTAAAATGTCCTGTTTTTAACCACAAGAGTCAAGCACAGGATTTAACTTTCTTTGTTCAATAACAGCTTTCTGAGCTTTACGACTCGGCATACTTTTCTTGAGACGGGAACGTTTATTCTGTTTTTCCAACTCTTCATGCTGTTGCTGAATATGTGCCAGAACTGTACCTAACCGTTTATTCTCAACGATCTCATTCTGCTGTAGCCCAGCTAATTTATTGAAAATGCTGTAGTTGAGCTTTCGTCCCTCGTGCATGAGGGCCACAGTCCCATCCGGGTACTCCAGAAATGAAATATATTGCCCAACAAGCTTATGATTCAGCTCTGTCGGTTCAAGCAGATAAATACATTTGTCATAGGTCAGGGTCAGATTCTTGGTGACCTTACGCGGTTCCTGCCAGGTAAAAATATCATCCAGTTCAAGATGAGATTCGGTTAATGGCCGATGTAAATTCTTTGAGTTTCGCGCACACTTGGCAAACTTCTGATTGAAATGCTCAATAAAGCAGGGCAGCCAGGCATTTGCCTCGGCAATTGAACAGATACCTTCTAGGCGCATTTCCTTGATCAGGCGATCCTGGAGTGTTCTATTGGCACGTTCCACACGGCCTTTGGCCTGGGGTGAGTTGGCGAAGATAATATCAATATTTAACTCATTCAGAATCCGCCCAAATTGCGTGATCTGGCTATCTTGGCTCGATTTCTGATTCACTCGGAATACCGAGTGTTTATCGCTATAAAACGCTAAAGGCTTGCCGTATTGCTCAATGTAGGCTCGGGTTGAAAGCATATAATCAAAGGTCGTTTCAGCCTCACAAAAGCGCAGATGCAACAGCTTTCCAGTGGCGTCATCGATATAAACCAGCAAGCAGCATTTGGAAGCTCGACCTTCAAACCAGTCATGATATGAGCCATCGATCTGGATCAGCTCACCGAAGCAATCACGGTTGTATCGAGGCTGATATGGACGTTTCAGGCGCTTGGATCGAGGAATCCAGAGGTCATTTGCAGTCATCCAGCGACGAACCGTTTCTACCGGGATATGCAGGCCAAACATGCTGCTGAGCTTCTCATGAGCCAATGTAGGACCAAAGCCAAGTAAATGTTCAGAAATAATGGAAAGACATTCTGATTTTAACAGGACGTCATGGCGACGATGACCCGGTTGACCACGACTGGCATGTGCCATACCTGAGACACCATCTTGATTGAGCTTCTGCAATAACCGGGTAATTTGACGGGTGGAAAGATTCAGGATTTCAGCAGCACGGACCTGGGTAATACGATGATCTCTAACGTCTTGCAGAACTGCAAGACGTTGAATTTCTTTATCAGACATAGTGATCAGCATTTATATTTTATATCCAGTCCATGGTGATAAAAACCATCATAAACCAGACATTTTTATTGGTGAGAATATAGACACTTTAAATGGGTTCTAACAAGGGCCTTTCGTATAATCGCCATTATGTTAAATGGCACTAAGCATATTAATTTTGTCTATATTTACGATTATCAAATATGTTCATAAATATTAATGTAAAGAATACCATGAGGGCATATTGCAAACTAAAAGCAATAGCAGAAATATAAGGATGTGCGAAACTGTTTAAGTAGGTAAGAGTATCGCCTTTGCGCCATTCTTTATATGGTGGGAGAGGCTCATCATTAATAATAAACCAAGTCAGGTTCATTAGGCCTAAAGTAAAACAGAAAAATACAATGCCAAGCCAGCCATTGATAGACTGCTGGTTCTTATTTAATGTTGCATAATGCTGACGTATTTGTCTTACATATTTGGCTGGTAGTGGGTGTCTTAAATAATTAATAACAATAAGCCCAATCACGAAAAAATTACATATTGCAAAATAGTCATTTAGAAACTTATGTTGGCTTGAAATCGAAGAGTCAATTGTGGTCGGAAATAAGCCCTGAAATGAGAAATCAAAACTGACTATGACTAATGCGATTACAGTGGGTACAAGATAAAAATAATAAAATGGTGCTGTAACATCTAAATAATATAAAAAAGCTGATTTTTTTTTCATAGTTTTTGGTGATTTCGTTTAAGTTTTCCTAAAATTAACATAATACACGTTATACGAAATTCTCTATTTTATTTTATATAAATCATATTTTTATAGTCAAATAAAAAGCCTAACTTAGCTGAATCGGGCTTTTTTAATAATTTATTAAGTTCCACGCCTGTTATTTGAGCAAAGTTCCACGATTTAGTTCAATTTTCATAAACATTGTCCTACTTTTCATAATTCGTTATCGCATATGGTAGAACCGAAATTGGTACATAAAAAATAGGGGAGTTGGTAATCATAAGGAAAAAAAATGACACTCTATATGTCGTAAAGGACAAATAATGAATCGTCTGACAGAGTTTTACCATTTAAATGACAATCTTCTTTTTGAGCAGAGTTGCTTTAAAAAAGCATACATATTGCAGGTTAATTTAATTTTTATTGAAGTTCATCACATAAATTTTTAAAAATATTTTCTTTATAAATCAAATATATTTGAGCATATTTATAAAACGCTGCACAATCAAATTAAAATATTTGGCATAAATCTAAGATCAAGGTTTGTGCAGTTGTGCATTTCCGGGGGAAAAGATGTTCACGGCAGAATTGTTGGACGAAGCAAAAAAATTCATGCATCACATGCTGACTAAAGTGGTGGAATATGGCGGTTCAGATTTATTTATTACGGCTGATTTTCCACCGAGTATTAAACATCAAGGCTTAATGAAACCTTTTGGACAGCAGGAACTCACAGCTGAAAAAACCAAGCTGTTTGCCTACAGTCTGATGAATGATAAACAGCGTAAAGAATTTGAAACTGAACTTGAGTGCAATTTTGCCATCACCGTGCCAGGTGTTTCCCGTTTTCGGGTCAATGTGTTTGTACAACAACTTAATGTTGGCATGGTGATTCGTACCATTACTGCAGAAATTCCAAATTTCCAGAAGCTGAAATTACCGGAATCTCTGAAACATGTGATTATGGAAAAACGTGGACTGGTATTGGTAGTCGGAGGAACAGGTTCCGGTAAATCAACTTCACTCGCAGCCATGATTGACTATCGAAATGAAAATTCAGCCGGGCATATCATTACCGTAGAAGATCCGGTTGAATATGTGCACAAGCATAAAAAATCCATGATTACTCATCGTGAAGTCGGAGTGGACTGCCATTCCTGGCATAATGCGCTGAAAAATACCTTGCGTCAGGCACCAGATGTGATTCTGATCGGCGAAATTCGCGATACTGAAACCATGGAACACGCGATTGCTTTTGCTGAAACTGGACATCTGTGTCTGGGAACGCTGCACTCGAACAATGCCAACCAGACTTTGGACCGGATTATCAACTTCTTCCCGGAAGAACGCCGGAACCAGCTATTAATGGATTTGTCATCCAATATGAAGGCGATCATTTCACAGCGTCTGATTCGTACTCAAGATGGTAAAGGCCGTCGTGCAGCGATTGAAATCATGTTAAATACGCCACTGATGTCTGACCTGATTTTGAAAGGTGAATTCCACGAATTGAAAGCGATTATGGCGAAATCGCGTGAACTGGGCATGCAGACCTTTGACCAGGCCTTATTTGACCTGTATAACCAGGGTGAAATTTCTTATGAAGAAGCCTTGCGCAATGCCGATTCTACCAATGAGTTACGCCTGCAGATCAAGCTGAAAAGTAACCGACAGGACAGTACTGCACCAGCTAGTGAAGCAACCCAATTCACCATGATGCAAGATCCAAAAGCGGATGAGAAAGAAGCAGAGAATACTCCGGTGTCAGAATAAACATTTACTCAAAAAATCACAGGCAGAATTTTCTGCCTGTTTTTATTTATCTTATTTATTATTCAATCCATAAAACTAGACGGTTTTACGTTGCACCACCAGCTTAAAATAAATAATACTGCTTAAGGTTAAAATACCGCATAGCATAAAAGCAAACTGATAACTGTAAGCTGCAATGATGGCACCAATCAGCAGTGAACCGATGGCAATCCCCAGATCATAAAAAGTATAAAAAGTTGAGGTTGCATAGCCAATTCGATGCTTGGGCGCACGTTGAATCGCCAAGGTTTGAATACACGGTTGCACACTGCCAAAGCCCACGCCAACCATGACTGCAGCCAGCATGAATCCCCATAAGGTCTGAATCTGGCTAAGTAAAAATAAACCCAAACTAAAAGCCATCAAGGCCGGATAAATCACATACTGCGGACCTTTACGATCATAAATTTTTCCGGTGATCGGCCGTAAGCTCATCATGGAAATGGCGAAAACCACAAAGAATAAACCCGCATAAGCCATTAAATCCTTGCTGGCTGCAAATGGCGCGATAAAGGACATGATGCTCGCATAAGAAAAAGAAATCAGCATAGCCAGTACCGCGACAGGCAGCACTTTCTTTTCCACAAAATCATTCAGCTCAAGCGATGTTTTCTTGTTGGTATTTTCGATGATTTTTTCAGGCTCTTTGACCGGAATCAAAAAACAGAAGGCAAATCCAATAAAAACCAAGACGATCAATAGCATACTGACCTGAAAATAAGACCAGTATTCCATCAGGCTTAGACCTATTAACGGACCTAAGACAATCCCCAGATTAACCGACATGACAAAATAGCCCATGCCTTCGCCTTTACGCTGCTCCGGAATAAACTGGTTCACCACAAGCACACAAACTGTAGTCAAGATACTGAACCAGATGCCGTGTAAGAAACGGATGATAAACAGAATCGTGAGCTGATCTGCCAACAGATAAGTAAGTGAAAATAAGCTAAAGAACACTTCAGAAATAATCAGGGTTTTACGCACCCCGAATTTTTCGATAATTAAACCGCTAAAAGGTCGCACTGCAATGGCAGACACCATAAACAAGGTCATGGCCAGACCTGCCTGAGTCAGGTTGCCGCCTAATTCTTTTAAGATGTATATTGGCAAAATTGTGGTTTGTGCAAAATAGAAAATAAATAAAAATAGGTTGTTGGCCAAACAAAGCACAAATGACTTGGTCCATAGTGGCGCTGCAATGGCGTTCATGATTTTCCTAAAATGATATGCTGTAAGACGCTGGGCTCAGCATGGGAAATTATTGTTATAAATAAGCGCGAGCTATCTAGGAGCGAAGGAGATATGAGCAAGACTTTAAGAAAAATAAGTGAAAAATACAATGATATTTCATGATAAATGCATGAAATTTAATTTGAACTAGGAAATGCAACGCTTGATCTTTAATAAAAAAATCAGCCCGGAGGCTGATTTTTTTAAAGTTAAAATGGCTTAGAGGCCAGCTTCATATTCTGTATTGGAAAGCAGCTTTTCGACATCTGCCATATTGTCTGGCTTGATTTTATAGATCCAGCCTTTGCCGTATGGGTCATCATTAATAAAATCAGGATCATCTTCAAGATCAGGATTGATTTCAACCACTACACCAGACACCGGCGCATGAATATCAGAAGCTGTTTTTACTGATTCAACCACGCCAGCTTGTTCGCCTGCAGTGATATGTGAAGCAAGATCTGGTGCTTCGACATAAACCAAATCACCTAACGCATCCTGTGCATGGTCGGAAATACCGGTCACAACAAGATCACCCTCAATGCGCGCCCATTCATGTGTACTTGCGTACTTTAATTCTGCAGGATGATTCATTGATAACTCCTTAAAAATCTTAAGATCATTTTTGACATGTTTTATACATTCTTTTTAAGCAAAACAAAAGGCTTATACTCCCTTATAAATAAGGATCTTTGCGCCAGTTGCTCGGGCTGCGACCACTCCAGCGTTTAAACGCCCGGCTAAAATTGGCCACATCACTATAACCCAGTTCATCGGCAATCTGTTCCAGGGTAAAATCTGTCCGGGATAATAACGAGGTGGCATGCCGGTAACGCACTTCATCGACCAGGGTAGAAAAGGAGGTGCCTTCGGCGGCGAGTTGACGTTTTAAGGTGCGGTCAGACATGTGCAAGCGATCCGCCACACTTTCAATACTGAGATAGTGTTGCTCAGCATGGGTCAATATATCCCGGACACGCATGGCAATCCGGTGCCGTTCACCCAAGGCAGAAAGTTCTGTTTCACACTGGTTAATTGCAATCTGGCTGGCAATTGGATCGGCATGTACCAGCTTGTTCATCAGATAGCTTTTATCAAAACTCAGAATTAAATGCGGCTGTTCAAAGCGGAACTGATGGGTAGGGAACTTCGCCATAAAGCGTTCGAAACCTTCAGGCTTCTTAAAATCGAAGTCGATTTCTCCCGTTGCATCGTTAATGCCTGTAATCGCTTTGGCCATACTGATCAGACCAATCATTAAAGCAATTGAAATTTCGGTGCGCAGAGGTTCAAGCTGAATATCGGTTTGCAACTGCACCGTGGCTTTGGCGTCAAAGGTTGAGAAAAATAATTGCAGGAAGGGTAAACGGAGTTGAATAAATCGGTTCGCCAGTACCAGCGCATCGGTAATATTATTCGCCGTCATAATGGCATAGCCAATAAAGCCATGAATCGAGATCCGCATCTGTGTGCCAAGATGATAGCCCAAGGTCGGCTCTCCGGTCAGTTTCAGGGCATATTTGACCAGTTCATTGGCGACAGGAGTTGGAATACGAAAATCAGGATCTGCCAACTGTTCACTGGTCAGGCCAAAAGGTTGGAAAAGCGACTCATTGTTATAACCCCAGCGGGAAATGACATCGAGAAGCAGGAGACCGTAAACACCTGGAATTCCTTGGTCTTGGCGTGGAGCAATTGTTTTCATGCGCGATCCGTTGCACTCATTCAAATTTTTTTATTTATAAATAGATATTGGCATGAAGCCACCAAATTTTTCATTAAAATTGTTGGACAAAATTTTGGCGATTGTGATTCTGCCACTGGCAGATTAGCCTGAATTCAGCATTAAAATCAATTTAAACCACATAATTTTATTGATGAAATTAAAATTATTTTATTGAATAAGTCGCATCCCAGCATCTGTTTGCTCAGGACAGGACGATTGGTCTAGTTTTATTAATCATTGAACAGGACTTCTTCAGAGAGCTTTCAGAACTAGAGAGAGATGTCATTTCATAAGATACCAGATAGATGGCAACTTGCTGTTCATCTGTAGAGAAAATTTTACAAAGAAAGGTCTGGGCAAAGTTTTCCTTTTTCCAGACCTGTTTAATATTAAGGACGAGCAAATCATTAGAAGTTTTGAAATCTTCTAGAGATCATATTATTCATGATCTTTTGATGCTTTGACCTGTTGCTGAATCAGCATGCCACCAGTTTGACGCTGCCAAAGTTGGGCATAGATGCCATTTAATGCCACCAGTTCATCATGCGTGCCTTGCTCGGCGATTCGACCTTGATCCAGTACAATCAGACGATCCATCTGGGCAATGGTAGACAGGCGATGAGCAATGGCAATCACGGTTTTACCTTGCATCAAGTCGTCCAGACTGTTTTGAATTGCTGCTTCGACTTCAGAATCCAGCGCACTGGTCGCTTCATCCAGAATCAGAATTGGGGCATCTTTCAGGAACACACGAGCAATGGCAATCCGCTGACGCTGCCCCCCGGAAAGTTTCACGCCACGTTCACCCACATAAGCTTCATAGCCTTTTTTGCCACGCAAATCGGTCAGATTGGGAATAAACTCTTCCGCTTTGGCTTTACGCACAGCTTCAAACATTTCTTCATCAGTCGCATCTGGACGACCATATTTAATGTTTTCCGCGACAGTGCGATGTAGCAGTGAAGTATCTTGAGTCACTAATGCAATATTCTTGCGCAAACTGTCCTGAGTCACATCGTCAATATCCTGACCATCAATCAAGATACGACCCTGGTTAATATGATAAAAATGCAGCAACAGTTGAATCAGGGTAGATTTCCCTGCACCTGAACGGCCGACAATACCAATTTTTTCACCTGGGCGAATGGTCAGATTAAACTGATCAATCACGTTTTTATCATTATAGGCAAAGCTGACATTTTCGAATTTAATTTCACCGTGATTGAGCTGTAGCTCTTTGGCACCCGGTTTATCTTCAATGGCAATTTTGCGGCCTAAAGTTTTCATACCATCCTGAATGGTACCGACATTTTCAAACAGGGCAGAGGTCTGCCACATCATAAATTCGGCAATACTGTTCAGTTTCAGTACCATTGCTGTAGTTGCAGCAATAATGCCCAGCTCGGCCTGACCTTCCATCCACAACCAGATCGCGGTACCCAGTACGCCGCCATATAACACTACACTCAGCAGCAAAATGCTGATTTCGTATTGAGCACCCAGACGCATCTGTTTATATACCGTTACCATAAATTCCTGCATTGAGGTCTTGGCATACTGACTTTCACGGCCGGCATGAGCAAACAGCTTCACGGTCTGGATATTGGTATAGGCATCCGTAATACGCCCGGTCATGACGGCACGGGCATCCGCCTGGGCATTGGAAATTTTGCTCAAACGTGGAATGAAATAACACGCTGCACAGATAAACAAGGCTAGCCAGACCATCAATGGAATGATCAGCAAGGGTGAAATTGCACCTAAGACAATATTAATCGTGATGAAATAAATCAGCACATACGCCAGCATGTCACCCAGAATGACCCAGAATTCGCGTACTGCCAGAGCCGTTTGCATGACTTTGGCAGATAATCGTCCGGCAAAATCGTTGTGGAAAAAATCCAGGCTTTGTTTCATCAGCAGATTATGAAAGCGCCAGCGTAAACGCATGGGAAAGTTGCTATACAGAATTTGATGCTTAATCAGTGATTGTGCGCTGGCGAAGAAAATATTGGCCAGCAGAACAATACTCAGTAAGGTTAAATTGCTGGCATGTTGCTCCAGAAAAGTATCGGGCTGGCTTTTACTGAGCCAGTTCACCAGCTCACCAATTTTTGAATACAGTAAGGCTTCGAAGCTGGCAGCACCGGCGGTACACAGCACCAGAATCAGTAAATAACGGCGGACTCCATAGGCTGCCTGCCAGACAAATGGAAAAAACTTGGTCGGTAAAGGTTGATTCAGATTTTTGGTGGGATAGGGGTCAACCAGTCTTTCAAGCCATCGAAACATTATCGTACTCTTATCATGCATTTTGCTTTTCGGGAATTATAAAGGATTCTGTTTTTTTAAGCCCGTAATTGGGTGAAATTGCCACAAAATGATTCACTCAATTAAAACTTAGATTATAAAAATTAAACTAAAGCCAGATTTATGCCAGTCAGGATCTAAACAGATGAGGAAATAAAAAAGCCTGAAATGCAGCAGCATCTCAGGCTTGAGATTGGATGACTTGTGTTTAAGTAATAATGGAAGACGGTTGAGTAAATGCTTCCTTTAAATCAAGACCTGAAGGCGCTTGATACACCTTTAAACCAAATTCCGGAATAATCGCCAGCAGATGATCCATGATATCCGACTGGATATTTTCATACTCGACCCAGGCGGTGGTATTGGTGAAGGCATAAATCTCTAACGGTAAACCTTCACTGGTCGGCTGCAATTGGCGCACCATCAGGGAATGATTTTTACTAATGCCCGAATGCTGTTGCAGATAAAATTCCACATAGGCACGGAAAGTTCCCAGATTGGTGAGACGGCGCTGGTTATATTGCGAATGATGGCTCAGTTGCAGGTTAAATTGTTCCAGTTCCTCTGACTTGGTATTTAAGTATTGATCCAACAGAATAAAATTTTTCAGCTTGTTCTGTTCTTCAGCCGACATAAAATGCACGCTGCTTTGATCAATATGAATCGAGCGCTTGATCCGGCGTGCACCGGCTTCCTGCATGCCACGCCAGTTTTTAAAGGTGTCCGTCACCAGTTTGTTGGTCGGAATCGTGGTCACCGTTTTATCAAAGTTCTGTACCGTAATGGTATGTAATGACATATCAATGACATCGCCGTCCGCATTCAGCGAGGGCATTTCGATCCAGTCGCCAATCCGCACCATGTCATAAGATGAAATCTGAACCGACGCCACCAGCGACAAAATGGTATTTTGAAAGACCAGCATCAACACAGCGGCCATGGCACCGAAGCCAGCCAGTAAGGTAAAGACATCTTTTTTCAGGAAAGTGCCGAGAATCATCAGGCCACAGACAATAAAGATAATCAGCTTGACCAGCTGCAAATAGCCTTTAATCGGTTTGTTACGTGACTTGGGATTACGCTGATAGACCAGGTTAAAAATATTCAGTAATTCACCAAGAGCCAGGGCAATCGTCAGGAAAATAAAAGCCTGTGCACCCATTTGCACAAAGGACTCAACCTTGTCAGATAAATGCGGTACCGTGGTGATCCCGTTCATGATCACGACTGCCGGAACAATATTGGCAATCCGGCGAATCACGCTATGCTCAGCAAAAATCTGATTATTTGCAAAAGGCATTCTGGAAATCAGTTGACGTATTCCGCGTACCACAATTTGCTTGGCAAATAGATTGGCAAGAATCGCCAGTAAAATCACAATACTCAGTGAAGATAGCATTTCCAGCCATGGGTACTGATCTGCCCATTCTTGAATATTCCGAATAAAATTCAACTGTTCCAAACGATCTTTCTCTTCAATCAAAAATTTAGATCAAGTTTATAGTTTTGGATCAGATTTTTTAATATTGGATAACCTTTTAAAACATATTTATTGGTGCGAATCATTCAATAAAAGCACCTACAAATAAAAAAACCGGCAACTTTGCGGGTTTCTGATCTTCGATATTTCAGTAATGATATCGCGAGGCTTACCACATCAAATCATCAGGAATAACATAAGCAGCATATGGATCTTCTTCATCGGTGGTTTCTTCATTTTTCTCTGAATTATTCACAATGATAAAGCCCTGCATTTTCGCATTGATACGATCTGCCAGCGCTTTTGGCAAGAAAGCATAGCTGTCATTTTCACGTGCAATGACCAGACTGCCTGCCACCAGCGCATTATAGATTTGCTGGTTTAAATAGACTTTTTTGACTTTACTGTCATCAATAAACTGATACACCGCATCGCCGTCAGTATCACGGATTTTATGTTGGTTAATCATTTGCATGATTGCGGCTTTCAGTTCTTTTTCCTGCAAAGCTGCTTTTTTCTCTAGCTCAATTGCCTGATCTTTGGCCATTTTTTGCTGTTTGTCTTGTTCAATCTTGGCTTTGATTTCAGCCTCGGTACCGTCACCGGTGCGTTTTTCATGCACAGCCTGTTTAGACAGTTTTTTGGCTTTTTTATTGTCGACCAATCCTGCCTTTAACAATTGTGCCTGCAATGCATTTTTAACCATGAGAATGTCCAGATATTAGTCGTGTTGATGTCGATAACGTAAATAAATCACCCAATACGTGAGACTGAGAACCAGACTCAGCACTGCCGGGATCAGGAATGCATTTAATTTTAAATAAGGATATAGCCAGCTGGCAAGAATGCCACCGCTTAAAAAACCGAACAAAATAAGCAGATGCAGAACTACGCGTCGTGATTCTACCTCTAATCCGCGCAAACGGTAGCCCATCGCCAAGCCGAGGTCGGTGAGTACGCCAGATAAATGCGTGGTGCGAATAATGGCGCCTTTATAATGGCTGACCATGGCATTTTGCACGCCCATGGCGACACAGGCCCATAACAAGGCACAGCGCGGGAAATAGGGCAATAATAACCAGCAGATCAAAATAAAAATAGCCACCAGGCTTAAAGGGTAACCATAAAGCTGCCCCAGGCGAAAGTGACTATTTCCAAGAATCAGCCCGCTATAGGATGAACCAATGACATAGCAGAGTGTGACCAGAAAGAGATACAACATCTGTTCTGGTTGCCAGTTCAGCAGGGCCATGGCCAGCATGCTGACATTACCGGTCATATGTGAAACAGACTGGTGCAGTACCGTCACCAGACCCAGGACGTTAATCATGCCGGCATTGACCGCAAGAAAAAACGCCCCTAATTGTACCCAGGTAGGTAAACGCTGTAATGGCATAACAAAATCATTGGCTAAACATATTGATTAATCAATATAAAATCAATTTGATGCGCGGTCTACTGCTGCAGTAAATAAAACATCAGTCGATGAGTTTAGCGCGGTTTCAGTAGAATCCTGTAATACGCTGATCACCATACCAATGGCGACCACTTGCATGGCGATATCCGAAGAGATCCCGAACAGGCCGCATGCAACTGGAATCAGTAACAATGAACCGCCTGCAACACCAGAAGCACCACATGCCGAGACGGTTGCCACCACAGAAAGAATCAGCATGGTACTAAAGTCCACGCTAATGCCCAAGGTATTGACTGCTGCCAAGGCGAGAACCGTAATAGTCACTGATGCACCACCCATATTGATGGTCGCTCCCAGAGGGATGGCAATGCTTGAAGTCGATTCTTTAACACCCAGACGTTTCGCCAAGTCCAGATTGACCGGAATGTTGGCTGCCGAACTACGGGTAAAGAAAGCGGTAATGCCACTTTCGCGCAAACAGGTGAACACCAGTGGATACGGGTTGTTACGCGTCATTAAGGCAACCAGAAGCGGATTAATCACCAGTGCCACAAAAACCATCGTTCCGAGCAACACAGCAAGTAAATGTGCATAACTGGTCAGTGTATCCAGACCAGATTCAGCAAAAGTCACCGCAACCAGACCAAAAATACCCACAGGTGCAAAGCTGATCACTAAACGAATCACATAGTTCACTGCAAAGGCTGCATCATTCAAAAGCGTCTTGGTGCTATCCGATGCATGACGGAAGGCAATACCCAAGGCCACTGCCCAAGCCAGAATACCAATAAAGTTTGCTTCAGCAATCGCAACGACCGGATTGGTAACAAAACTGAGCAGTAAATTCTTCAGGATTTCTACCAGACTGCCAGGTGGCTGTAATTCAGCTTGTGCAGCGATATCCAGAAACAGCGTACTTGGAAATAAGATGCTCGACACCACAGCGCTCAGTGCAGCAAGGAACATACCCACTGCATACATGATCATAATCGGTTTGATGGGGGTGTTGGATTGACCCACCTTAAAATTCGCGATAGAAGCTAAAACTAAAATGAAAACCAGAATCGGTGCAACAGACTTCAAGGCTTTAATAAACAGGTCGCCCAATAGGCTTAATGAGGGAGTAGCTTCGGGAAATACCACAGCCACACCCACACCTAAAATAATGGCGATGATGATTCGAGAGACTAAGCTCATGCGCATAAGGGCAGAAAACATAAGGTTGCCTTGTGAAAATTACGAGGGCTAAATTTGGGAAAAAGTTGCGCTATTTTATACTTAATTTAAACAAGGCTTAAAATATATTTTTATATAAAAACCAAGATATTGATATTATTGATTTATTCTAAAATTAATTGCTTTAAAACATTGCTTATATTGAAGAAAAACTTCTTAAAATGATGAATAAATCACCACTTTTAAAATTGTATTCATGAAATAAATATCAAAGTTAAATAGATAAATTCAAATTATATTTGAAAATTTAAGAAGTTAGAACTTATGACCGGTTGGAATTTCCGGCCATAAGTTCAAGTATCTGCTGTCTTAAATTGTATAATCTTTATGCTGCTCAAAGATCTCTGGCGCCAGGTCCTGAATCGCCTGAAAATGGGTCAGATAAATGCGCCCGCTCAAATGCGTCATCAATTTAGAAGCTTGCAGCTTGTCTATGACCGGACCTTTGACTTCGGCAAAATGCAGACGAATATCCAGTTTGGCCAGTTCCGCATTTAAATCTTCCAGCATTTCCAGGGCACTCAGATCAATCGCACTGATGCTGGAACAGTTGATAATCACATGTTGTAGCTGGTCATTCAGGCTGATCTCATTGATCAGATAACCTTTGAAGCTATTGGCATTCAGAAACGTCAGATTCTCATCAATCCGTAGTGACAGCACCCGGTCGGAGGTACTGACCTGATGCCGCTGAATATTACGAAAATGCTGGGTTCCTTCGACCAGACCGACAACTGCAATATGCGGACGGCTGATTCGCCATACCATCAGCACAAAGGTCGAAACGATCCCAATAATCAAACCAGTGGAAATATCAATCAGGACCACGCCGAGAAAAGTAATCCACATGGCAAGGCCATCTGCCTTGGAATAGCGCCAGGCATCAAAAAATGGCTGAAAATTAACCAGCTTCCAGATGGAAACAATAATCGTCGCGGCCAGAATGGTCAGCGGCAGATCTTCAAAAAATCCGGTAAAGAACAGGCTCACGAAAATAATCAGAATCGAGGATAAAACACCGGCCATAGGTGATTTAGCACCGGCATCGGCATTCACCACCGTCCGCGACAGGCTGCCCGTCACAGGAAAAGCTGAACTCACGCCTGCACTGATATTGGCCAGACCGAGCGCAATCAGTTCCTGATTACTGTTTAAATGACTGCGTTGCTGCAAGGCCGTCGCTTGAGCAATCGATAGTGACTCCACAAAACTGATCATGGCGATCATGCTGGCACCCGGTAATAAGGTCATGACCAGTTCCCAGTTCCAGTGTGGAAAAGACAAGGGTGGAAAACCGGACGGAATTGCACCGACGGTTTTAATGCCCTGAAGCTTTAAATCCAGAAATACAATTGCTGCAATGCCGAGACATACCAGAATCAGGGGCACTGCACGTACCAGAAAATCTGTAGAGCCGATCCGGCTTTGTACAGCCTGAGATTTTAATAACTTGGGTAAATAGATTAGCAGACCGATAGAGAACAGGCCGAAAATCAGGCTCGGCACGTGCAGCAGCGGGAAATATTGCAGCAAACTGCTGACAAACTCCGGAAGGTTATTGGCTTTTAAAGGAAGATCGACCAAAAACTTTAACTGCCCAAACGCAATCAATAAGGCAGAGGCAATAATAAAGCTTTGAATCACGGGATGACTGATCAACTGGATCAGAAAACCAAAACGGAATAATCCCAAAAGCAGGGAAATAATCCCGACCATCAGTGCCAATAAAGTCGCAGCTTCAATATAGACTGGTGAGCCGACTTCAAAAAGTGGATTGAGCGTAGCAAAAGTCATCATGGAAATGATGGCTACCGGGCCAATCGATAAAGTCGAACTCCCACCGAGCAGGGCATAAATGATCATCGGCAGGATGCTCGCATATAAACCCATGATCGGCGGCAATCCTGCCAGCATGGCATAGGCCATCCCTTGAGGCACCAGCATTGCCACCACAATCAGGGCAGCCAGCACATCAGACTTAAATTTGACCGGCGTGTAGTGGCTTAACCATGCCCAGGCAGGCAGTCTATGCAGAAGTTTAGACTTGGAATTTTGCATAAAAAGGTCTAAATCACAAATATAGATATATTATGCACAAATTCTGCTAAGAAGTCTTAGCTGATCTAGATTCTTGATGAATCATGTTTAAAATGAAACATCTGGGTCAGTCGTAGATCATTTAAAAAACTCTATGATCGTGATCTTAGTGGTGTAGAACGACCTCAATAAGAGTTTAAAGAAACTTATCTTGATGACTGAAAAAAGAAAGATTCTTTATTTAGCTGGATTGCCACAATACAATTGATAAAGGGTATTTAAGACCACAATCAAATTTTGATCTTTAATTGAATAATAAATCTGTTTGCCGTCGCGCCGGGTATCTACCACATCGCTTTTGCGCAACATCATGAGCTGCTGGGAAAGTGTCGGCTGTTTAATCTCAGTTATTTCCTCAATTTCTGAAACATTCAGTTCCGCTTGAGACAGATGACATAAAATAAGAAGACGGTCGGTATTGGCCAGAGATTTTAAAATGCCAACGACCTGTTCTGCTGAATCGCGCATAGTCGTGATTTCAAAATCGGTTTTCATTCAATATGTCCATTATAAAGTTACAGCCCGCTAATTATACGGGTCTTAGCCCGTAATACCTTGCTAAAAACAGTTAAGTTTTATGGTTTTTAATGAATTGAATTATCAATTAAAATTATATTTTAAATATTGATAGATAAGATAAATTTATTGCATAGTGCAGAAAGTATTTTAGTTCACATTCGTGCAATGAAGTGCAAGTTTCATCAAACATCTACAAAGCAAAAAAATGCTTGTATGATGTTTAAGCGACTTGAACCAATAACATCAGGGATATCATCATGAGTACAGATTCAGCTTTTCCAACACCGAATAATTTAGGTATAGCGGTTTATAGTAATAATGCAGACGCGATTGGAAATACACCGCTTGTTCGTATTAATCGTGTGATTTCCGCTCCGGCCACGGTACTTGCGAAAATTGAAAGCCGTAATCCGGCATTCTCAGTCAAGTGTCGTATTGGTGCCGCGTTGATTAATGATGCTGAAAAATCTGGCAAGCTCAAATCCGGTATGCATATTGTCGAGCCAACCAGCGGCAATACCGGGATTGCATTGGCTTTTGTTGCGGCAGCCAAAGGTTATGACATTACTTTGACCATGCCTTCAAGCATGAGTATTGAACGCCGTAAGGTGGTGAAAGCATTGGGTGCCAATCTGGTTTTGACTGATCCGGCCAAAGGTATGAAGGGCGCGATTGAAGAGGCAGAACGTTTGCTGAATGAGAACCCTGAACAATATTTCCTGCCACAACAGTTTGAAAATCCGGCCAACCCTAAAATTCATGAAGAAACCACGGGCCCAGAAATCTGGGAAGCGACTGCGGGCAATGTCGATATTCTGGTCGCAGGTGTCGGAACGGGTGGAACCATTACCGGTATTTCACGCTACTTTGAAAAAGTGAAAAACAAGCCTTTATATTCTGTGGCGGTGGAACCTGCTGAGTCTGCAATTATTGGTCAGGCCAAACGCGGTGAAGACATTACACCTGGACCACACAAAATTCAGGGGATCGGTGCCAACTTCATTCCAGGCAATTTGGACCTAGACCTCGTTGATGAAGTGATTGCCATTCATAGTGCAGATGCAGTCGAGTGGGCACGTAAAACAGCAGCTCAGGAAGGTATCCTGGTCGGTATTTCAAGTGGCGCGGCTATGGCAGCAGCGGCACAATTGGCGGCTCGCCCTGAAAATGCCGGTAAAAATATTGTGGTGATTTTGCCAGATGGTGGTGAACGTTACCTGTCTTCGATCCTGTTTGAAGATATTTCTGCTGAATAACATTGATGCATTTTATATTTTAAACACTGTTAGACAAGCCCGAAGTCATCTTCGGGCTTTTTATTGGGTAGTTTTAAATCGCAGCAGGACGCTGCATTATTTTTAAAATAGTCAGATGAAGGACTTGACCTTACCATGATGGGAATGTTTAAGCTATAACATCAACAGTGAGTTGAGGCATGGAGATGGGCATGGTAGAACAAGACAGCAACCGCTTATATGAGCAGCAGGTGCAGATTGGCGGTATGACCTGTGCCTCCTGTGTCGCTCGGGTGGAAAAAGCCTTGAAAAAAATTGAAGGCGTGGTCGAGGCGTCTGTCAATCTATCGACTGAAAAAGCTTTTATTAAAAGCCAGCAGCCGATTGCTGCCGCTGCGCTGGTTCAAGCAATTGAAAAATCCGGTTTCGATGTACCGACGCAACAGTTTGATTTGAACATTGAAGGCATGACCTGTGCATCCTGTGTGGCTCGCGTAGAAAAAGCCCTAAAAAAAGTGGAGGGCGTGCTGGATGCACAAGTGAATCTGGCCACTGAAACTGCCTGGGTGAAGGCCTCGCATGCCCAGATTCCGGCCTTGATTGCTGAGGTGGAGAAAGCCGGTTATCAGGCCACCATAAAATCTGGTAGGGATATGTCGACAGATAGCCATGATGCTTTTCAGGAAAAGAAAGCCAATGAAACGGCACAACTGAAACGAGATTTATGGCTTGCAGTCATTCTGACAGCACCTGTATTTATTCTGGAAATGGGCTCGCATCTGATTCCGGCATTTCATCATTTTATTGCCCATACGCTGGGAACCCAGAACAGCTGGTATCTGCAGTTTGTACTGACCACTTTGGTGCTGATTATTCCGGGACGGCGTTTTTATCAGCATGGGATTCCGGCACTATTGCGTCTGGCACCGGATATGAACTCGCTGGTGGCCGTTGGAACCATTGCCGCATATGGCTTTTCCTGTATTGCGACCTTTTTTCCGGAGCTGTTACCGCAGTCCACTGTGCATGTGTATTTTGAAGCGGCCGCCGTTATTGTCGCGCTGATTTTACTGGGGCGTTATCTGGAAGCCAAAGCCAAAGGTAAAACCTCGGAAGCGATTCAGTATCTAGTCGGCTTGCAACCGAAAACGGCACGGGTAGAACAGAATGATCACTGGGTTGATCTGGCAATTTCCGATGTGCAACAAGGAATGTTGATTGAAATTCGTCCGGGTGAAAAAGTCGCTGTCGATGGTGAAGTGGTTGCCGGACAAAGTTATATCGATGAAGCGATGATTAGCGGTGAACCTTTGCCTGTGGCCAAACAGGCTGGCGATCAGGTGGTCGGCGGTACAGTAAACCAGAACGGAACCTTGAAAATCAAGGCCACTGCGGTCGGACAGGATTCGGTACTGGCGCAGATTATTCAGATGGTAGAACAGGCACAAGGCTCAAAACTGCCAATTCAGGCCGTGGTCGATAAAGTGACTTTATGGTTTGTGCCGGCTGTTATGGCACTGGCGGCCCTGACCTTTATGGTCTGGTTCCTGTTTGGGCCTGAGCCGAATCTGACCTATGCATTGGTAAATGCAGTCGCCGTACTGATTATTGCCTGTCCATGTGCGATGGGACTGGCGACTCCTACCTCAATTATGGTCGGAACTGGCCGTGCAGCAGAACTGGGCGTGCTATTCCGTAAGGGCGAAGCATTGCAGTTATTGCAGCAAACCAAAGTCGTCGCGCTGGATAAAACTGGAACCTTGACTGAAGGAAAACCGCTTCTGACCGACTTTGAAGTTACAGCAGATTTTAATCAGCAAGAGGTATTACAGCTAGTCGCTTCAGTGGAGGCTAAATCTGAACATCCGATTGCCCACGCTATTGTTCAGGCTGCCCGTGAGCAAGAACTGCAACTGAGTGAAGTGACGGATTTTGATTCGATTACCGGTGCTGGGGTCAAAGCACAGGTGTCCGGTCAGCAGCTGCATATTGGTGCAGAACGTTTGATGCAGGACTTGGGCTTAAATGTCGATCTGTTTAGAGACACTGCACAAAAGCTCGGTGATCAGGGCCGCAGTCCTTTATATGTAGCGATTAATCAAAAGCTGGCTGCAATTATTGCCGTAGCCGATCCGATTAAACCGACCACTTATAGCGCGATTCAGGCCTTGCATGACCAAGGCCTCAAAGTGGCGATGATTACCGGGGATCACCAGCATACCGCACAGGCGATCGCCAAACAGTTGAAAATTGATCAGGTGATTGCGGAAGTCTTACCACATGAAAAAGTCGATGCAGTACGACAACTCCAGCAGCAATACGGCGTGCTCACTTTTGTCGGGGATGGAATCAATGATGCACCGGCATTGGCACAGGCCGATGTTGGTATGGCGATTGGTACCGGCACCGATGTCGCGATTGAAGCTGCTGATGTGGTGCTGATGTCAGGCAATTTACAGCATGTAGCTACGGGCATTGGTTTAAGCCAGGCAACCATGCGCAATATCAAACAGAATCTGTTTTGGGCCTTTGTCTATAATATTGCCTTAATTCCGATTGCTGCAGGTGTGCTATATCCGTTTTGGGGCATTCTGTTATCGCCAATGTTTGCCGCAGGTGCGATGGCATTATCCTCTGTGTTTGTCGTTAGCAATGCCTTGAGATTAAAAGCCTATCAACCGCTGCAGTTTAAGGAGTCAGTATGATGAATATTGGTCAGGCCGCAAAACGATCCGGCATCTCTGCAAAAATGATTCGTTATTATGAAGATATTGGTTTGTTGCCGGCTCCGAAACGAAGTGATACAGGTTATCGGATTTATAGTGATGCGGATATTAAAACCTTAAGTTTTATACAGCATGCACGTGAACTGGGATTTTCTTCAGAGCAGATGAAAGAATTACTCGGTCTGTGGTTGAACAGCTCACGCCAGAGTAGTGAGGTGAAACAGCTGGCACAAAAACATATCCAGTTTTTACAACAGAAAATTGCCGATATGCAGCATATGCTGATGATATTAGAGCAATCGGTGGAGCAGTGTGCCGGCAATGAACAGTCCGATTGCCAGATTTTAAAACAGATTGAACAGGGTGTCGTCCCTGAGCAGCACTGACCTGATCTGCAGTTCAGCTCAGATTAAATATAGTCTGCCGAATCAGATAAACTTTAAACCGATCCTATGGAGCTAAACATGAAATTCCGTATTGAAAACATGACCTGTGGTGGCTGCGCGCGCAGTGTCACGGCTACGATTAAAGATCTGGATGAAAATGCCACTGTGAATATTGATGTGGCCACTAAACTGGTTGAAGTTGAATCGACAGCCAGTGAATCTGAGATTGTTGCAGCTTTAACCGAAGATGGTTTCCCGCCTGTGGCAGCCTGATCGTTGTCGTGTTAGATCACTCTTAATGATCATATGAAATCATACAGCCAAATAAAAAATGCCTGATCGAATCAGGCATTTTTTATTTTAGTGATTATACCGATGAGATTTTATCTGGCGTCATCAGCGCCTGATTAATATACAGCTTAATCAGACGTTCACGTGACCCAATCGCTTTTTGGTAATTGGTCGAATTTAATAACAGCGAAGCGCCATAGGTGACTGTCCAGATATAAGACAAATAATCGCGAATCGACATGGCACTTTCTAAAGCCACCAGATAATCATGGGTGATGTCTTTAATCCGGATAATCCGTTCTTCACGAATACGATAAAGCTCCTGAAATAATTCTTTCAGATTTTTCTCGTTATTGGTTAAACGCTCTTCAATGACATGCAACAGGATGGTTCGGTTTGAATTGAGCATGTGATAGAGCATATATTGTGAAACATAATTTTTAATATCGTTATTATGCTTTTTTGATATTTCTAGAATTCTTTTTTCATTCAGAATAATCAGTTCTAAATATAACTGGTTCTTGCTTTTAAAATGTTTGTAGATGGTTCCTTTTGCGATGTCCAGTTCACTGGCCAGCTCACTCAGGGTAATGTCCTGATTATTATCCAGTAGCAGGCTTTCCGCCATGCTCAGGATCTTCTCTTTACGAAGAAGGAAGTTCTGCTGTCTTACAGTCGTCATCTTCTTGGTCCATACTTTTCGAAAAAGAACCTTTCAAGAATATGCAATTTTGCACGCGATGGCTATAAAACTAAGGTCGTGATATTTATCTCATTTTGTATATTTATGCAGCAACTGCTGACAAATAAAAATAGCGATGCTAAGCGGACAGAAATATTGTCAAGAAAACTGAACCCTAGAGATCAACTTTGCTAAATAAAATTCCATTTTCAGTATAATTATTTTATTGTTTCAGCGCACGAAGCTAAATCCTTCGACTGTTTTAAGCTCATATTTATCAGGGTTTAGTACGGAAAGTAGATCAATATTAAGCTGGCATATTCAGTCACTCATACTGAACATGAAGACGTGATTTTTAAGGCAACTTTATGAATCTAGATATAGATTTAATACTGCAAGAATTGGATATCACGATTTTAAAATCGCCTGTTTGGATTCTAATGAAAATTAGAAAATATTTGGCAACAGGATTGAGTATCACCCTTTAAGGAATTTAAAAATGCCGATTTATAATGCGCCTCTAAAAGACATGGAATTTATTTTAAATGATGTATTCCAAGCGGAACAATTTTGGCAAGGTAATGAAAATCTTGCACATTTAGATATGGCGACGGCAAATGCAATTCTGGAAGAGATGGCCAAATTTTCGAAGAATGTTATTCTTGACCTGAATCGTCCTGCTGATGAAGAAGGTGGTGCTCAGTTTAAAAACGGTGAAGTGACGACACCAAAAGGTTTTAAAGAAGCTTTCAGACAGTTTGCCGAAGGTGGCTGGGTGGGCTTGGGTGCTCCTGAAGAATGGGGTGGGCAAAACATGCCGAAAATGCTCACGGTTCTGGCGGATGAAATGATCTGGAGCACCAACCCATCTTTTATGCTTTATCCACTACTCACTGTGGGTGCAGGTATGGCGATCAATGACCGCGCCTCACAGGAACAGAAAGAAACCTATTTACCAAAATTCTATACGGGTGAATGGTCGGGCACCATGTGTCTGACTGAACCACATTCCGGCACGGATCTTGGCATTATCAAGACCAAAGCTGAACCGAATGAGGATGGTTCCTTCAACATTACTGGCACCAAAATTTTCATTACCAGCGGCGAGCATGATCTGAGTGAAAATATCATTCATCTGGTGCTGGCAAAAACTCCGAATGCACCAGCAGGTTCCCGTGGTATTTCATTATTTATTGTGCCGAAATTCCTGGTCAATGCAGATGGATCACTCGGTGAGCGTAATACAGTAGCTGCCGGTTCGATCGAACATAAAATGGGAATTAAAGGCTCGGCGACCTGCGTCATGAACTTTGATGGCGCCAAAGGCTATATGGTCGGTAATGAAAATGAAGGTCTGGCCGGCATGTTCGTAATGATGAACTACGAACGTTTATCTATGGGAATTCAGGGCATTGGTGCAGCAGAATTTGCCTACCAGAATGCGGCACAATATGCGACGGATCGTTTACAGGGCCGTGCATCAACTGGTGCAAAATCTCCAGAAAAACCAGCCGATTCAATTCTGGTCCATGGCGATGTACGTCGTATGCTGCTCAATGTGCGTGCCAACAATGAAGCTTCACGTGCGTTTGCGGTGTATGTAGGTCAACAACTGGATATTACCAAATACTCAACCGATCCTGAAGCCGTGCGTAAAGCGACTGACCGTGTGGCGCTGTTAACGCCAATCGCCAAAGCTTATTTGACCGACAAGGCACTGGATTCTGCACTGGAAGCGCAAATGTGCTTCGGTGGTCATGGCTATATCCGTGAATGGGGCATGGAACAGTGTATCCGTGACCTGCGTATTTCACAGATTTATGAAGGCACCAATGGCGTGCAGGCGATTGACCTGATTGGGCGTAAAACCACCAAATGTAATGGTGCTTATATCGCGGAATATATTGCTGAAATCCGTGAATTTGCACAAAGTCTAGATGATTCATTGACGATTAAAACGGCGACATTAGAGACCTGTCAGCAACTTGAAGATATCACCAAATTCATCGTCGAGCAGTCTAAGCTGAACCCTGATTTTGCTAATTCGATTGCTGTCGATTATTTACATGCGGTTGGGCTGCTCAGCTTTGTCTATATGTATGCGCGGATTAGCAAAGCCGCCGCAGCCAAAGACGATAGTTACTTCCAGAACAAACTGGTACTGGCCAACTATTATGTGGCCAAAGTACTTCCGGATTTGAGTGCACGAATCCAGCGTATTCAGGCCGGTGCGGAACTGGTCATGCAATTGCCTGAAGCATATTTTACCGCACAGGCTTAACCCGCAATGATTGCGAAGGACCAGCCCTACAGTACTTTGGCTATGTAGGGTTGATAACAATGATGAAAAAGGATGAAACTAAAATGATCGTAATTGTAGATGCAGTACGTACCGCGATGGGCGGTTTTCAAGGTTCATTGTCAAGCTGTACCGCGCCAGATTTGGGTGCTGTGGCAATTAAAGAAGTAGTGGCACGTGCAGGTCTGTCGGCCAATGATATTGATGAAGTGATTATGGGCTGCGTTCTTCCTGCTGGTTTAAAACAGGGTCCGGCACGTCAGGCCATGCGTCAGGCGGGTCTACCGGATTCCACGGGGGCGACCACGATTAATAAAATTTGTGGTTCTGGTATGAAAGCCGTGATGCAGGCAGCAGATGCGATCAAAGCCGGTTCAGCAGAGATTGTGGTGGCTGGCGGTATGGAGTCGATGTCGAACGCACCATATTTGATGGACAAGGCACGTGCCGGATTCCGTATGGGGCATGGAAAGGTCATTGATCATATGTTCCAGGAAGGTCTGGAAGATGCGGAAACAGGCCTGTCGATGGGAATTCTTGCTCAGGAAATGGCGGATAAAAAAGGTTATACCCGTGAGCAGCAGGATGACTATGCGATTGGTTCCTTAAATAAAGCCGTGACTGCCGTTCAGCAAGGTTTCTTTAAAGATGAAATCGTACCGGTCACTGTCAGTAGCCGTAAAGGTGATGTGGTAGTAGAGCAGGATGAGCAACCTTTAAATGCCAAGGCTGACAAAATTCCAACTTTGCGTCCAGCGTTCAAAAAAGACGGCACCATTACTGCGGCAAATGCCAGTTCAATTTCAGATGGTGCTTCAGCACTGGTGATCACCTCGAGCGAAATTGCTGCACAGCGCAACTTAAAACCGTTAGCTAATATTGTGGCCTATGCCAACCATTCGCAGCATCCGTCAGAATTTACTATTGCACCTGTTGGTGCGATTGAAAAAATCCTGAAAAAAACGGGTTGGGATGCTCAGGATGTCGATCTTTGGGAAATCAATGAAGCTTTTGCCATGGTGACCATGTTGGCCATTGATGGCTTTAAACTTGATCCAGCGAAAGTGAACATTAATGGCGGTGCTTGTGCACTTGGTCATCCACTGGGTTCTTCTGGTTCCCGTATCATTGTGACCCTGATTCATGCTTTAAAACGTACTGGCGGCAAGAAAGGCATTGCATCTTTATGTATCGGTGGTGGGGAAGCGACTGCGATTGCTGTGGAACTGGTTTAAGCCCATCCTAAATCGTATATTTAGGTAGCAAACTCAATACTGATTCATTCAAAAGTTGCTGCTCTTGGTTCGCCAGGAGCAGGGATTCTTTAAATCATATTAATTTTTAAAATACACAATAAAATCAATATTTTCAGACTTTGCTGATCCGATTCCATCTATATTTTTACTATAAAAATTACTTTTTAAATTATTTAAAAACTTTTTCTAGCACATGCCGGTGAATAAATCGTAACTTGTCTTTTACTGCTTCGCTCAGCTTGAACGGGTAGGCATCTTCCAGGCCCATACAACGGTTTAAGGCATTCAGATTAAAGGTCAAGGTGACCCAATTTTCTAGAATGTGTTCAAAATCCTGTCCACCAATCGGGCATTCTTTAAAATCCATACTGGCCAGATAGCTGCCATTTCCTTCGACACGCATACCACCATAGTAGGCAGTTTCCAGTGTTTCCATCATATGCAGATAATGTGCCCAGGTTTCTGCCCAGTCTTCCCAGGGATGGGCGGTGGCATAAGCACTGATATACTTTTCCTGCCAGTTGATTGGTGCGCCTTCGTTATAATGGCGTTCAAGTGCCTTGCTGTAGTCTTGCCGCTCATCGCCAAAATACTGACGGAATTCATCTAGCAATTCCGGATGCATATGTTGCATGAGCGCAAAATAATAATGGCCGCTTTCATGGCGAAAATGACCTAATAAAGTCCGGTAGTTTTCACCCATATTTACACGTGTAGTTTCCCGATAAACTACATCGGCTTCAATTGCATTTAGGGTAATGACCCCATTGGCATGACCAATTAAAACAGGCTTATCTTCTTGGGGCAGGAGAAAATCAAAACGCAGACCAAATGGATCATCTTCAGACTTTTTAGGGCGTGGCATCATGTTCATGCGCTGGGCCAAATACAGGAATCGACGTTTGGCTTCTTCCAGTCGAAACCAGTAAATCAGGTTTTCGGAATTTTCCAAATCAGGAATGACATGGGTCAACTGACAGGATTCACAAAATTCCTCATCTTCATCGCTGGGAATCATCCAGTTGCATACCTGATAATTTACATAATTGTGACAGGGTTTATAACTGGCATGCTGGTAGTTTTTGGCGATTGGAACCCATCGCTCAGCACTCTGTTTTTCGAATGCGCATAGCTCTTTTTCCGAAGCGATATAACCGATCGGTGACAGACAGTGATCACAAACTGATTTGTAAAAAAACAGCTGTTGCTTGCAGACGGCACATTCAAAATGTTTCATTAAACTCCCTGTAGGGAAGCGAACGACCTAAAATGTTTATCGATGATGAACACGAAAAAAGGTTCAGAATGCCTACCTAAATTTCTTCCTGATAAAGAAACATCATAAAAATTTCATTGAAAATTCTATATGGATGAATTGTAAAAAAGGTGTGAATGAATATCCCATCAAAGATAGTTTAATGATTATTGATATTGCTTTAGTTTTTGATTTATAAGAAAATTACCATTATTTAATTATAAAAATTGGTTTAGTATGGCTTTTTCATTTCTTAGTAATTCATTTAGCAATGTTATCATTCAATTAAAAAAATATATTTCTGAAATTAAAGAAAGGACAGATATTGATGAGTGGGAAAAGGAGTTACTAAAAAATTTAGATCCTATAGATCTTTATGATAATGAAAGGCTAAATGAGTTTGAAGAACACTGTATAGAGATCAAAAAAAGAAATGATTTAAGTTTAAAGTTGGTATTTGATAATGAGTATGGGGAATTAGGGCATCATTTTGAATATTCGGATCGAATAAAGCTAGAGTATATAAATTTATTAATCTATGCATATTATAAAGAAGTAATGTTTAGGAAAGATTATAGATACTCTTTTCAAAAATCCTTTTTTGATTTTATTGAAAATAATGCAAATAAATTCAGTCCTGAAGTAAATTATATTTTTTCTTTTATAGATAAATTGCCATTTAAACTGTTAAGTAAAGTTTATTCTAATCCAAATTTTCAAAAAATAATTGAAACTTTAACACCTGATCATTTTTCAAAATATATTGAATATTTAGAGTCTAATCACAGAAATATAGAAAAAATTGATGCTTGGACTAGTACATTTGAATCTAAAAAAAGTAAAGTATCAGAATTAGAAAAGCGTCTTGAAAAAAATAAACAAACTTATGATTTCGTTTTGCTCAATAAAGGTTTTAAAGAGCTTTATGATCAGAAAAAAATAGAGTTAGATAATGCAAAAGGTACTTATAGCTTTGTTGCAGCAACAATGTTTTCTATACCTTTTGTGGAATTAGGTGCATTAATTGGAGCATTTTTCTATTTTGATGGAAAGCTACCTACTGGTATGTGGTTTATTTCTATTCCCTTCATTACTTTAATTTTAATTACGTTATATCTTTTAAAAATTTCTTTACAAGACAAAAGAGCAGTCCAATCTCAAATGATGCAGCTAGAACTTCGCATGGCACTGTGTCAGTTCATCCATAACTATGCTGAAGATTCAGAAAAACTGCATAAGAAAAATGCAGCAGGCTTTGAGAAATTTGAAAATATTATCTTTTCACCGCTAGTTTCATCTGATGACAAGATTCCAACCACCTTTGATGGAATGGAGCAACTTGCCAAATTAGTGAGTGAATTTAGAAAGTAATCCAAACTTTCCGCTATCGGCGAGTATCCTATTTTTAATTAGTCAGCGCTTTTACTAAGGCATAGAATTAATTTACTTTTGAGGTAATAGCGATCAGTAGATGGCATTCAGCTGGATTTTCTTCACTTTAATGGCTGCATTTATGCAGGCTTGGCGTAACGCCTTTCAAAAACAGCTTAGTACCACGGTGGATGTGTGGGGAGTCACCCTGGCACGCTTTATTTTTGGCTTGCCATTTGCTGTGCTGTACCTGAGCAGCCTGTATTATTTCAAGCCGGTTGAAAGTGTGGCTCACTTCACCCCAAAGTTTTGGATCTATGTAGTAATTGCGGGTTGCAGTCAGATTTTAGCTACGGCACTGATGGTGCAACTGTTCAAGCAAAAAAATTATGCCGTTGGAGTGGGGTTGGCGAAAAGCGAAGCCATTTTAGCCGCCATTATCGGCGTGACCTTTTTAGCGGATCATTTGTCATTCCTGGCGTGGATTGGTGTGGCACTAGGCGGATATGCGGTATTTTTATTGAGTAAAGACCAACAGGTCAGTGGGTTTTCAGCCAGAACACTGGCTATTGGCATCGGAAGCGGTTTAAGTTTTGCCATTACCTCACTACTGGTACGCGAAGCCAGTTTAGAATTAACCACTTTACCAACCTTGCATCGTGCGGCCTGGGTGTTGTTAATGGTGATCAGTTTTCAGTGCCTGAGTATGCTGCTTTATCTAAGCCTATTCAGCCGCCAGACTTTAGTGGCCATGTGGCAGCGTCTGGGCTTAACTTTTAAAGTGAGTGTGTGCAGTTTTATGGCATCACTAGGCTGGTTTACTGCCATGAGCATGATGAGTGTGCCGGTCGTGAAAACCTTAGGACAAATTGAGATTCTGTTTAGTATGCTGATTTCGGCATATTTCTTTAAAGAAAAACTGGCACGTACCGAGCATTGGGGTCTGGGCTTAGTAGTGATTGCAGCGATTTTAGTGATCTGGGCCTGATGTAGAACCAGTTTTTTAAATCTAAGCATAAAAAAGCCACTGATCAACAGTGGCTTTTTCTTTGCCTCTAGTATTTAAGCTGCAATAAATTTCTGAACTGCCTGATTAAAGGCTTCTGGTTGCTCCACATTGGAAATGTGCGAGGCATTGATTTCAAACAGCTGGCTTTGTGAAATTTCAGCTTGCATGGCTTGACCATCTGCAACTGTCGTCACCGGGTCTTGCTGACCGGCCACAATCAGTACCGGCACTGAAATCGTTTTGATCTGTTCACGTAAATCCGCCTTAGCCAAAGCTTCGCAACAACTTGCATAACCTTCCGGGCTGCCAGCTCCAAGGTCGTTTGAAAGTTCTGCAACTATCGCTGCGTTGCTCTGGATAAAGGGATCGGTAAACCAACGTGCTGCTGCTGTCGATGCAATCGGCGCCAGACCTTGTTCACGTACCAGTGCGGCACGTTCCAGCCAGGCCTGTTCCTGACCGATCTTGGCAGCAGTATTGCAGATAATCACGTGGCTAAAACGTTCGGGCTTGTTGATTGCTAACCATTGACCGGTTAAACCACCCATTGAAATACCACAGAATGCAGCTTTTTCAATTTTTAAATGATCAAGTAAGTTTACAACATCCTGACCTAACTGTTCCAAGCTATACGGACCTTGCGGTGCAGATGAAGCCCCATGACCACGAGTGTCATAACACACAACAAAATAATCTTGCTGGAAAAATTTAATTTGTGGTTGCCACATGCTGAATTTGGTGCCTAGTGAGTTAGAAAAAACCAGGGCAGGTTTACTGGCATCACCAAAGGTCTGGTAATTGATCTGGGCATCGTTGGATGTAAATGTTGGCATTGAAATCCCTCCCGACCTCCCTTTAAAAAAGGGAGGAGGTTTATCTTTTTAATAGGTTGTTAGACGCGTTCAATAATCAAAGCGATGCCTTGACCGACACCAATACACATTGAACAAAGACCGTATTTACCACCGGTTTGTTCAAGCTGGTTGAGTGCAGTGGTCACTAAGCGTGCGCCAGATGCACCCAGTGGATGACCTAAAGCAATTGCACCGCCATTTGGATTGACTTTCTCTGAACCGTCTTCAATACCTAAGTCACGTGTACAAGCCAAAGCTTGTGCTGCAAAGGCTTCATTCAACTCGATCACGTCCATCTGTTCAATAGTCAAACCTGTTTGTTCCAACAGTTTCTTAATGGCAGGTGCTGGACCAAAGCCCATGATACGTGGTTCAACACCAACGACGGTTGAACCAATAATTTTGGCACGTGGTTTCAAGCCGTGTTGAGCAACCGCTTCATCAGAAGCAATCAGTAGAGCAGCCGCACCATCGTTAATACCAGATGCATTACCCGCCGTTACCGTACCGTCTGCTTTTACCACAGGTTTCAGTTTTGCCAACGCTTCTGCAGTGGTAGACGCACGTGGATGTTCATCTTTATCCACGACCACCGGATTGCCTTTACGTTGTGGAATCACCACCGGAATGATTTCTTTATCAAAGAAACCTTTGGCTTGCGCTGCAGCTGTACGTTGTTGGCTGGTCAAGGCAAATTTGTCCTGATCGGCACGGTTGATCCCGAACTGTTCAGCGACATTTTCTGCCGTTTGCGGCATGGTTTCTACGCCGTACATTTCTTTTAGTTTCGGATTGATAAAACGCCAGCCCATGGTGGTGTCTTCAATCTTCTGGCTACGGCCATACGCCGTTTCTGACTTGCCCATGACAAATGGCGCGCGCGACATGCTTTCTACACCACCGGCAATAATCAGATGAGCTTCACCGGCTTTAATCGCACGTGCTGCCATCGCCACGGCATCCATTGATGAACCACATAGGCGATTTACGGTCGTCGCTGGTACCTGATAAGGCAAACCTGCAAGCAGAGAAGACATACGACCGACGTTACGGTTGTCTTCACCGGCCTGATTGGCACAGCCATAGATCACGTCATCGACCTGTTCCCAGTTCACACTTGGATTGCGTTCCATCAACGCTTTAATTGGCAGCGCACCTAAGTCATCAGCACGGACAGGCGCGAGGCCACCGGCATAACGACCGAATGGGGTACGGATGGCATCGATAATATATGCGTTTTTCATTGTGTATTTGCTCACATATTTAAAAGAAGAAAACTCCTCCCTTTTTAAAGGGAGGTTGGGAGGGATTTAATGAAGTAGTTTTATTCCTCAAATCCTCCCTAAATCCCTCCTTTAATCAAGGAGGGACTTCCCCTTAATTTGATTGAGTCGCATCAATCAGTTTGGCACCGGTCATTGACTGCAATTCTTCAAATGACAGACCTTCAACTTTCTCAATCACTTTCATACCTTCAGGTGTCACATCAATCACACACAGGTCGGTGTAAATACGATCCACACATTTCAGGCCAGTCGCAGGATAAGACAGTTCAGCCACAATTTTTGGCTCGCCTTTTTTGGTCACGTGATCGGTCGTAATAAAGACTTTCTTCGCGCCAACAGCCAGATCCATGGCACCGCCCACCGCTGGAATTGCATCTGGTGCGCCAGTATGCCAGTTGGCCAGATCGCCATTTTCAGCAACCTGGAAAGCACCCAATACTGCGATATCTAAGTGACCGCCACGCATCATGGCAAATGAATCACCATGATGGAAGAATGAACCGCCTTCAAGTAGGGTGACGAATTCTTTACCGGCATTGATCAGCTCAGGATCGCGGTCTTCTTCAGCAGGAGGAGGACCGAAAGCCAACAGGCCATTTTCAGAATGCAGGAATACGTCTTTATCGCTTGGCAGGTAGCTTGAAATCTTGGTCGGTAAACCAATACCGAGGTTTACATAGGCACCATCAGGAATGTCTTGTGCCACACGTTCAGCGATCTGGTCACGGGTCAGTTTGCTATAGCTCATTATTTATCTCCGATGCCAATTATTGTGCAGGTTTAACTTGAACAACGTGTTGAACAAAAATTCCCGGGGTGATGATGTGTTCCGGATCCAGTGCACCCAGTTCAACCACTTCAGAAACTTGAGCAATCGTCACATCAGCCGCCATCGCCATGATCGGGCCAAAGTTACGCGCAGATTTACGGTAGACCAGATTGCCCCAACGATCGCCTTTAGAAGCTTTAATTAAAGCAAAGTCAGCTTTAATCGGATTTTCCAGGACAAAATCTTTGCCTTCATAGTTCAAGGTTGGTTTGCCTTCAGCCAGTAAGGTACCAAAACCGGTTGGGGTATAGATTGGACCTAAGCCCATACCTGCTGCCTGAATACGGCAAGCCAGATTACCTTGCGGCACCAGTTCCAGTTCAATTTTTCCAGCACGGTAAAGCTCGTCAAATACCCAGGAATCTGACTGACGTGGGAAAGAACAAATAATCTTGCGAACAGCACCAGCTTTAAGCAGTTTCGCCAGACCATAATCGCCATTACCGGCATTGTTGTTGACAATAATCAGGTCTTTAATACCCAATTCGATCAGACCATCAATCAGTTCAGCAGGCTGACCCGCTGTACCGAAACCACCGATCATGATGGTAGAACCGTCCTTGATCTGGGAGAGTGCTTCTTTCAATGATAATGAACTTTTATCTATCATAATCTGGTCCTTACATATCCTAAACTGATGGATGTCTTTAAACTCGTTTTGAATCTGATGCTGTAACCGGAACTGCGTTACGGTTTTTCTGTGACAGCAGAAAATGTGCTACCAGGCCAATGCAAATTCCCCAAAAGACTGAACTCAGTCCCAAGAAATGCATGCCGGAAGCAGTCGCTAAAAAGGTGATAAGCGCTGCATCACGTTGTGACTCTTTGCCCATGGCCACGGAAATGTTGGTGGCAATCGCACCGAGCAATGCCAGTCCTGCCAAAGCCGCAATTAATTCTTTGGGCATTAGGCTAAACAGCATGACAATGCTGCCGGCAAATAAGCCGCCTAAAATATAAAAAAGCCCATTCGCCACGCCGGCGATATAACGCTTTTCTTTCAGCTCGTGCGCGTCTTTGCCTAAACACAAAGCAGCTGTGATTGAGGCCAAGACAATCGTGATACCCCCCACACAGGCCACTGCAAGCGAGGCAATACTGGTTGCACTGATAATCGGCTTGGCTGGCATGTCATAACCACTGAGTTTGATAATCGCCATTCCCGGTAAAAACTGGCCCGATAGGCTGACCAGAATGAGCGGGAGGGCCAGATTCAGGGTTGAACTCCAGGTCCATTCCGGTGCAATAAATTGCGGAATCGCCAGACTGAAATCTGCCGTGACCGGGTTAATCTTGCCCAGCAGCATGCTTAAAACCACACCGGCAATCAGCACCCAGACCATGGCATAGCGTGGACTAAAACGCTTGGCCAGCAAAAATACCGCCAGCATGCCAAAGACGATATAGGGCATGGTATCGGTCGCGGTGAACAGCCCTAAACCAAACTGCAGTAAAATCCCTGCCATCATCCCGGCAGCCACTTCCTGAGGAATCCAGGACAGTAACTTGTCGAAATAACCGGTGATCCCAATGAAAAAAATCACCACAGCAGAGGTGATATAGGCAGCAACCGCTTCATTGAGTGAAATATCGGGAAACAGCGTAACTAATAAAGCCGTTCCGGGTGCAGACCAGGCGGTGACGACAGGTATTTTGTATTTAATTGATAAAAAGATACCTGCGAGTGCGGCACCAATAGAAATTCCCCAAATCCATGAAATCATCATGTCCGGGGAAACCTGGGCTTGCTGTGCCGCCTGGAAAAAAATGATCAGTGGCCCTGAATAGGAAATCAGCACTGCTAAGAATCCTGCAACAGTTGCTGAAATTGACCAATCATTTTTTAATGTCTGAAACAGGGTATTCATTGGTGATGTGCCTCCTTGCGTCGAACCATGAGCCTGTTAAAAATCGTGATGATCAGGACTAGCCCTGATCACCACCACCGACCGGTACCACTGTACCTGTCATATAAGATGATTCATCCGAAGCCAAGAATACAATTGCATTCACTTGCTCCTGAATCGTACCGTAGCGTCCCATGAAAGTACGGTCAATGGTCTGATCAACCACTTGCTGCATCCATTCTTTTTCAGATTCAGTCAGTGGATTGGCATTGCGCGGTACTTTACGTGGTGGTGCTTCAGTACCACCTGTCGCGATTGCATTGACACGGATTCCGTCTTTGGCATGTTCAAAGGCAAGGGAAGCGGTCAGGCCGTTCACACCACCTTTAGATGCTGAATATGGCACACGGTTAATCCCGCGTGTCGCAATAGAAGATACGTTTACAATGGTACCTTTCTGATTTTTAATCATTTCCGGAAGTACTGCACGGCAGCACCACAAGGTCGGGAACAATGAACGGTTCACTTCCTTGATAATTTCCTCTTCAGAAAATTCCTCGAAAGGTTTCATCCAGATCGCACCACCGACGTTATTGATTAACGCATCGACACGGCCATAGGTTTCTAGCGCTTTTTCAACGACTGATTGAGCACCAGCAAACGTTTCCAGATTGGCTTTGACCGTAATCGCATCACCGCCAGTCGCTTCAATTTCAGCCAGAACTTCTTCCACATAAGGGGAAAGGTCAGCCATAACGACTTGAGCACCTTCGCTCGCCACTTGCAGCGCGACACCGCGACCGATGCCTTGAGCGGCACCAGTCACAATTACAACTTTATTTTCAAATCTTTGACGATTAGACATTGAACAAATTCCCTCTATTAATTGGCAGAGAATTTTTCAAACAGGAAGCTTGCAGGTTTTACGCCTTCAGCATCCAGCCAGCCGCGAACTGCTTCAACCATTGGTACAGGGCCACACAGGTAAACATCTACATCACCGCCATTTAGCCATTCGTTCTCAATATGACCGGTCACATAGCCTTTACGCTCATGGGCAGATTCTGGGTTAGCAACTACTGTACGGTATTCGAACCACGGGAATTTGTCTTGCAGTTCGTTCAGTTTTTCAATCGCTACCAAGTCGAAATCATTAGTCACACCAAATACTAAACGCACTGGATGTTCTGAACCTTTTTCTTCCAGCACTTGCAGCATTGACATGAATGGTGCAATACCTGTACCACCCGCCAGCATCAAGACAGGACGGGTCACAGGGCGCAGGTAGAAGCTACCAAATGGACCGGTGAAAGTCATTTTGTCACCAGCTTGGGCATTTTTACTTAAGAATTCACTCATTTTGCCGTTCGGTACATTACGTACTACGAAACCAGTTAAACGGTCACTCGGTTTTGAGCTAAATGAATAAGAACGGGTTTCAGTCGTGCCCGGAATTCCTACATTCACATATTGACCAGCAAGGAAGTGAATGTCCGGTTGACCTTCGTCTAACTGGATATCAAAAGTAATGGTCGAGTCAGACAGGTTTTCGACACGCGCCAAAGTACCCTGGAATGCATGAATTTCGGTTTTACACACTTCTGAGGAAGCCTGAATCTGGAACACCGCATCTGAAGTCGGTTTACACTGACAAGCCAGAATAAAGCCTTCAGCGGCTTCTTCAGGCGTTAAAGCATCTTCAATATAAGTTTCTTCAGGCATGTCATAAGAACCTGATTCACAAAACGCACGACACGTTCCACAAGCACCATCACGGCAGTCCAAAGGAATATTGATCTTTTGACGGTAGGCTGCATCCGACAGTGTTTCGCCATCTGAAACAGAAATAAAACGTGTAACGCCATCTTCAAATTGAAGTGCAACATTGTGGTTTGACATGGCTGAATATCCTATATAAATCTTTGTAACTGAGCCTTTCAGCCAATTTTCCATCTGACCGAAAGGCATAACCTAGCTGTATAAACAGTCTTAGAGGTGATAAATGTCGATAACCTGGTTGATGTAATCGTTTTTCAGTACCACGTATTTGCTTAAAATTTGCGGTTTATCGCCTGAGAAATCGATTTCATAACGAGACATACCGAAATAGCTGTAACTTGTTTTGTAACGGAAGCTCAAAGTATTCCAGTTAAAACGTACAGTCACTTTGTCGCCATCACGTTCAACAATTTCAATATTGCTGATGTTATGGCAGGTACGTGTATCCGGCATGGTTGCAGATGAACGTTCAGTCTTGATCCGGAACACGCGGTCTTCTAAACCTTGACGGTCTGGATAGTAAATCAGGGAGATTTCAGACTGCGGATCTGTGGTCAGCTTGTCATCATCATCCCAGGCTGGCATCCAGAAAGACGCAGTAGGGGCATAACAAGTTAACCAATCATCCCATTGTTCATCATCTAAAAAGCGGGCTTCTTGATACAGGAACTGCGCAATATTTTCTAAAGTGATGTCGCTCATGCGTTTTCTCCTTCAGTAGATGCTGCAATTTCTTTTTCAGTCGCAATGCCTTTTTTGATCAATTCTAACCAGTACTGGTGCTGAGCCAGGTATAGACCTGCATCTTCAGTTTTAATACCAGACAGTTTTGGTTTTAAACCGATTTCATTGGCAGCATCGTCCGGGCCTTGGATCCAGTGTTTAGAACCACGGCACATGTCGTTCCATTCCAGCGCGATACCGGCATAACCTGCCTGACATGCACGGAATTCTTCAAGATCGTCTGGGGTTGCCATACCTGATGCGTTAAAGAAGTCTTCATACTGACGGATACGACGTGTACGTGCTTCCGGCTCTTCACCTATAGGTGCGATACAGTAGATCGTCACTTCAGTTTTATCGACAGAAATCGGGCGCAGGACACGGATTTGTGAACCGAACTGATCCATGAAGTAAACGTTTGGATAGATACACAGGTTACGTGAACGTTCGATCATCCACTTCGCCATGGCTTCGCCATATTGCGCAGTGTATTCATCTTTCTTGGCAAAGTTAGGACGGTCTTCCGGGTTAGCCCATTGCGTCCAAAGCAGCATATGACCGTGTTCAAAGCCGTAAGAACCACCGCCTTGTTTGCCCCATGCGCCTGCGCTCATGGCACGGATGTTGTCACCCGCCTGTTTTTCTTTACGTTGCTGAGTGGTTGCAGCATAGTTCCAATGTACAGCAGACACGTGATAACCATCAGCACCGTTTTCAGCAGTCAACTTCCAGTTACCTTCATAGGTATAAGTCGAAGAACCACGTAAAACTTCCAGACCTTGTTCAGACTGATCCACGATCATGTCAATGATTTTGGTCGCTTCACCCAGGTATTCTTCCAGAGCAGGGACATCCGGATTCAAGCTGCCGAACAGGAAACCTTTATAGCTTTCAAAACGCGCAACCTTTTTCAGGTCATGTGAACCGTCTTTGTTAAAGCAGTCTGAATAACCCGCTTCAGCCGGATCTTTAACTTTTAATAACTTGCCGGAGTTATTGAACGTCCAGCCATGGAATGGGCAAGTATAAGTTGCTTTATTGCCTTTCTTGTTACGACACAATTGAGCACCGCGATGCGAACAGGCATTGATCATGGCATTCAGTTCACCTTGACGGTTACGTGCAATGATGATCGGCTGACGACCCATATAGGTAGTATAGAAGTCGTTATTGTTTGGAATCTGGCTTTCATGTGCCAGATAAACCCAATTGCCTTCAAAGATGTATTTCATCTCAAGGTCAAACAGGGCCTGGTCTGTAAATACTGAACGGTGTAGTTTAAATTCACCAGATTCATAATCATCAACCAGTAATTCGTCAATGCGGTCTAAATGGCTGGTGTTAATTACGGGAATACGAGGCATGTCCTTTCTCCGACTTTCCAAGGGGGAAGTCAGCGGGATATATCTCACGGCATATCCCGCTTCTTAATGTATTAAGCGCTAGCGCGGCGACGATCAACTTCAGTAGAAGGTGCGTCTTGTTTCTCTTTCACAAGTTCAATATCAAATTGAATGTGTTTGAAAGGACCTTTCAGACCACGTTTTGCAATTTCAGCTTCATCAGTCACGTCAACCGCAGTTGCCACCAAGCCTTCACGAGTCGCGAATGCAAAGTCATCCCACAGGTATTGGTCGCCTTCAATATTGAATTGAGTAGTCAGCTTGCGGTAACCCGGTGCAGATACGAAGTAATGTACGTGCGATGGACGGTTACCGTGACGGCCTAATTTGTCCAGTACAAACTGAGTTGTACCTTCTGGAGGGCAGCCATAACCTACTGGCATTGTAGTCAATGCAGTATATTGACCATCTGCAGCGGTAATGATGCTGCGACGCAAGTTAAAGTCAGACTGTGACTTGTCAAAGAATGAGTAGTTGCCCAGGCTGTTTGCATGCCAGATTTCAACTTTAGCACCTTCAACACGGTTGCCGTCAGTATCCGTCACTGTACCTTCAATGATTAAAGTCGGGATTTTGCCTTCTTCAGAACCATCATCCATACGTGCAAAGCTTACTGTTTCAGGTGCACCAGCGACATAAAGTGGGCCTTCAATCGTACGTGGCGTACCGCCAGTAATACCTGCTTTAGCATCCGCTTCATCAGCACGTAAGTCTAGGTAGTGTTCCAGACCCAAACCTGCAGCCAATAAACCTAATTCGTTCGCTTGACCGGCATCAGTAAAGTATTCCAGACCTTTCCACAGTTCTGACTGAGAAATATCAAGATCTTCGATAGCCTGGAAAAGGTCACCCAATAAACGCACAACAACTTGTTGTACACGTTCATCTACAGGACCTGTCGCTGTATCAACGTTCATTTGCTTAACTAATGCATCAATTTCTTGGCGATTCATACTATTGCTCCTAAAGTATGTCTTTCATCTTTTAGTGGCGCACTTTTTTAGCTTTCATTGGCTGGCTAAATCTGGCTGGCCACAATCCTTGTTGAGGTACCCTCTGTTTTCGATTTGGAAGGGGAATCCGGTGACTCCCAATCCGCTCATTTAATCAACTGTCGTCATCTCGAACTGAAGATGGGTGACGGTTTAATGCCATTACTTCAATGTTCATATAAGGATAGAGAGGCAAGCCTTGTAACAGGTTGTGCAACTCTTCATTGCTTTCAACATCAAAAATACTGATGTTTGAGTACTGGCCCGTGATGCGCCAGATATGACGCCATTTGCCTTGACGCTGCAATTCCTGTGAATAAGCCTTTTCAACAGCCTTAATTTCGTTTGCCTGTTCAACTGGCAGATCACGTGGAATGTTTACATCCATACGTACGTGGAAAAGCATGGGTTTCTCCTAATTACTGACGACGCAAGTTGTCAATCTTGTTTTCATCCAACTCAATCCCCAGACCTGGTCCTTTCGGAATCTCAAGTTCAAAGTTTTGATAGTTGAGTGGGGTTTTCAAAATATCTTCAGTCAGCAGTAGAGGACCAAACAGCTCGGTACCAAATGCCAGACTTTCAAAAGTAGAGAACACATGTGCCGAAGCAATCGTGCCCACTGGGCCTTCAAGCATGGTGCCGCCATACAGGTCAATACCTGCAAGTTTGGCAATCTTGCCTACTTCGCAACCTTCAATCAGGCCACCCGACTGGGCAACTTTGACTGCAAATACAGAAGAACCGTTTTGTTTGGCAATCTCATACGCTGAGTGCGGGCCCATTAACGATTCGTCTGCCATGATGGCAACATCAAAACGTCGGGTCAGACGGCGCATAGCGTCCAGGTTATCAATTGCACATGGCTGTTCGATCAGATCAACACCGCCATCTTGCAATAACTGGATGCCTTTAATCGCTTCCAGTTCTGACCAGGCACGGTTCACATCGACACGGATCGAAACGTCTTTGCCTAAGGCTTTCTTAATTGCCAGCACATGTTCAACATCTTCTTCTACCGGACGAGAACCGATTTTCAGTTTGAAAATGTTGTGGCGTTTTGCCGCAACCATTTTCTCTGCTTCAGCAATATCTTTTTCGGTATTGCCAGAAGCCAATACCCAAAGAACTGGAATACTGTCACGTAAGCGGCCACCGAGGACTTCACTTAATGGCAAACCTAAACGTTGTGCCTGAATGTCTAAAAGTGCAGTCTGAATCGCACATTTGGCAAAACGGTTACCATTAATATTCTTTTTAATTGCTTGTAATGTCTGTGCAACATTTAAACCGGATAATGTTTTTAAAAGAGGCGCAAAATAAGTTTCAATATTTACTTTTACGCTTTCCGGGCTTTCATCACCATAACCTAAGCCACCGATAGTTGTTGCTTCACCCCAACCGATGTAACCATCTTCAGTGGTGATTTTGACCAATACCAGGGTCTGGGTTTGCATCGTCGCCACTGCCATCTTGTGAGGGCGAATGGTTGGAATTTCTACCAGCAAGGTTTCAACTGACTTATACATAATACGGGTTCACATTCTTGCTTTAATGCTTTGACTTGATATACCTTAAAAGAATAATGTTGATTGGTCTAAGATCGATTTAGCATCTTTTTATACTTTAAAGGTATTTAGAGCCATGGAACTCAGACATTTGCGTTACTTCGTTGCCGTCGTCGAAGAACAAAGTTTTACCAAAGCGGCAGAAAAACTGTTTATTGCTCAGCCACCTTTAAGCAGACAGATACAAAATCTGGAACAGGAACTGGATATTCAGCTCTTTGAAAGAGGGAGTAGACCGCTTAAGACCACAGAAGCAGGTCAATTCTTCTATCAGCATGCGGTTAAACTTTTGTCTAATGCGGAAGAAATCAAATCGATGACCAAGCGGATTGGTATCGCGGATCGCACCATTAGCATTGGTTTTGTCGGCTCTTTATTGTTCGGCTTGCTGTCGCGTATTGTGTTTCTATTTAAGCAGCAACATCCCCAGCTCAAAATTGAGATGGTTGAAATGAATACCTATGAGCAGATTCAGGCGCTGAAAGAGGGAAGAATTGATGTCGGTTTCGGCCGTTTAAGAATCTCGGATCCTGCGATAAAACGGGTGTTATTGCGTGAAGAACGCCTAGTGGTGGCAGCTCATTCAAGTCATGTACTGGCTCATCGTGAAAATATACATTTATCTGAACTGGTCGATCAGCATCTGTTCTTATATCCGAATACTGGAAAGGCAAATTTCTCTACCCAGGTTCGTGGCATATTTTCTGAGTATGGTCTTGAACCGAAAAATATCCGGATTGTCCGTGAGTTACAGCTGGCACTGGGCTTTGTCGCTGCCGGAGAAGGCGTCTGCATCGTACCGGAAAGCGCACAAAACATTAAATTAGCCCATCTCAACTTTGTACCTCTAGCAGATGCTTTTGCAGTGAGTCCTGTGTTTATGGCGATGCGCAATATGGATGAAAGCGAATACATTCGTTACCTGTTTGATGCTGTGTATCAAGTTTATGATCTTGAAGCGCTAAAATACGATCGATCGGTATTTTAATCGCTAAAAATCGTGTGAATGATATAGCACCAAAAATCGATGAGGACGCGATAAAAACAAGCTGTTTTTAAAAACATCATGATTGAATAATATATTTATTAATTAATTGAATAGTTTAATTTGACCCAGACCTTATAGGTATAAAGCCATGCCTATTCAGTTTTAGACATTTTTTCCTATTTTCTGCATTGTGAGCAGCATAAGTTGAACTTCACAATTAGGAGGTGGAGATGTCTACAAATAAAGTGAATATAAATACGCTGATTGATGAAGCGAAATTCACACCCTTTCATTGGGGTGTTTTGATCTGGTGTTTGCTGATCATTATCTTTGACGGTTATGACCTGGTCATCTATGGGGTGGCGTTGCCGTTACTGATGCAGGAATGGTCGCTAAGTGCGGTACAAGCGGGCATGCTGGCCAGTACTGCCTTATTCGGAATGATGTTTGGTGCCATGAGTTTCGGTACTTTATCCGATAAACTCGGCCGTAAAAAAACCATCATGATCTGTGTGGCTATTTTTAGTGGGTTTACCTTTATCGGTGCCTTTGCCACATCACCAGTCGAATTCGGAATTTTACGTTTCCTGGCTGGCCTTGGAATTGGCGGTGTCATGCCTAACGTCGTGGCATTGATGACCGAATATGCGCCTAAACGTATCCGCAGTACGCTGGTTGCCCTGATGTTTAGTGGTTATGCCATTGGCGGGATGACTTCTGCGCTACTCGGTGCATGGTTGGTGCCACAATTTGGTTGGAAAATCATGTTCCTGCTTGCAGGCGTTCCATTGCTCATCTTGCCGATTCTATGGAAATATCTGCCAGAATCCCTGATGTACCTGACCAACAAACAACAGACGGCCAAAGCACACGATATTATTCAAAAAATCTCTCCGACACAGGTCATCACCAGTGACACCCAGTTTGTACTGAATGAAATACAAAAAGGGGATGAGGCACCATTAAAAGCACTCTTTCAACAAGGCCGTAGCTTCAGTACCTTTATGTTCTGGCTGGCATTCTTTATGTGCCTGTTGATGGTCTACGCCTTGGGTAGCTGGTTGCCAAAACTGATGATTCAGGCAGGTTACTCGCTGGGTGCAAGTATGATCTTCCTGTTCGCCCTGAATATTGGTGGAATGGTGGGTGCCATTGGTGGTGGATATCTCGCAGATAAATTCCATATCAAAAAAGTGCTGACTATCATGTTCTTATGTGGTGCCATTGCGTTGATTCTGCTTGGTTTTAACAGTCCACAATTCGTTCTGTATACCTTGATTGCTGTAGCAGGCGCTGCAACGATTGGCTCACAAATTCTGCTCTATACCTTCGTGGCGCAGTATTATCCATCGACAGTACGTTCTACCGGTATGGGCTGGGCATCAGGTATTGGACGTATTGGTGCAATTGTTGGGCCGGTACTCACTGGTGCTTTATTAACCATGAATTTACCGCATCAAATGAACTTCTTTGCAATTGCGATTCCTGGCGTAATCGCTGCGCTGGCAATTTTCCTGGTGAACTTAAAAACTTCCGTAGATGGCCAAGCCCTTGCAATACCTGATGTGAAGCCGAATCCAGTGGCAAAAGAAGCGACACATTAAGTTAGATTTCAATCAATAAAGATAATATTCCCAATGATATAGATCGCCATCGTAACGGGTGGTGATCTGTTGCTAGAATCAAAACGCATAATAAAAAGCGAGTTTAGGATGAACACGACACAATTATTTAATCAAACAACAATCACATTCAAGCGCACAGTTCTGATGAGCATGATGGCAATGAGTTTAGGGGGCATCAGCTTATCGACTCAAGCACAAACCTCAGCTCAGTCGAATCAGCAGGAAATTGAACAACTGCGCCAAGAAGTTCAGGCTCTACGCGCACTGGTTGAGCAACAGCAAAGACAAACGGCTGTGGTCACTGCACATGTTGCAGCAACACCTGCTCCAGCAAGCAAACCTGTCATGAAAATTGCCAGTGGTGCCGAATTTAATCTTTATGGAAATATTCGTGCCGATGCCTCTTATCAGGCTGAAGGTGGTTCAGCAGCACGTATGTATAACCAGATTAATGCTGTACCTTTAGAAGGTGTCGGTGAGCGTAGTGATGAATTTAAATCTACTCTGGCTGCAACCCGTTTAGGCATGGATTTTAAAGCACCAGTCGGTGCTGGAGATAAAGCTTTAAGCGGTAAAGTTGAAGTGGATTTTCTGGGCGGCGCAAGCTTTGATAACTTGCGTATCCGTCATGCTTATATCAGCTATGCCAACTGGTTGATCGGTCAAACCTGGTCGAACTTTGCAGTGCCAGATTATATTCCGGAAACTGTAGATGCATTGGTTTATGCTGGCGGTTCAATTAAACGGACGCCACAAGTTCGTTATACCAGCACCATCAGTCCTGAAACCAATCTGGTATTTGCAGTAGAAGATCCTAAAGATGCAACCATTACTGGTATTAAACAACGTCTACCTGCTTTAACGGCACGTTTAAATCATAAATTTGCTGATAATCTTACAGTCAGTGCCCGTGCGATGGGGAATGAAAAGCGTGTCAATGAAGATGAAAAAACCGCATGGGGTGTAGGGCTTGGTGCCAAGTATGATGTTGTGCCGGGTACAACGCTCAAAGCTGACTATTACCATGTCAAAGGCGATAGCAGCTTTGTATCTTATGCAAATACGGGTGTGATTACCGCTGCAAATGGCGATTTATTACAAAGTGAATTTGATTCAATTTCAGTCGGCTTAACTCAGCAGTTTAATGATAAATTGCGCGGCACATTGGGTTATGGCTATATGAATTTTGATGAAGATCAAGCTTATATCAATGCAGTCACTGACAAGACCAAAGCCAATAAAGACTTATGGCAAGCGTGGGCCAACGTGTTCTATAGCCCAACCAAGCCTTTAAGTTTCGGTCTGGAATATGTTTATGGTGAACGTGAGGCATTAGGTGCAGCCACGAATGGCAGCACTAAGGGTGAAGACAACCGTATTAATGCGGTTGCTATTTACAACTTCTAAGACTTCTTTCAATGAGAGAGAGTCTGAGCTGTAACAGAAGCGTGGATGAATTAATCCGCGCTTTTGCTCTTTTGAAGAATGGTTTCTGTCAGCAGATTGACTGCATCTTCAACCTTGGCTGTCCATTCAAACGAACAATTCAGGCGAATATAATGTTGGCTGGCAGGCTCAGGCTTAAACAGCAGTGCAGGGGCAATTGAAATATGCTGTTGAAGTAATTGTTCATAGAGCTGTTGGGCATCGACTTCTTTAGGCAACTCAATCCAGAGAAAATAACCACTGGAATAATAGTAAATTTCACAGAGGGTGCCTAAACGTGCTTTAAGTTCCTGATAAAATTTCTTTTTATATTTTCCCAGATGCTGCCTTAAATGCCGCAAATGTTTTTCATAATAATGATGTGAAATAAATTCGACCAGCGCATTTTGAAGTAAGGGACTGACCGTTAAAGTACTCATGAGCTGTAAGTGCTGAATGGCATCGGAAAATGGGCCGGCATACACCCAGCCGACGCGTGCACCCATCCCCAGAGTTTTGGAAAAAGAAGAACAGTGCAGCACCATCTGATGCTGATCAAAATATTTAACGGGTAGCGGTTTGGATGAACCATAATTTAATTCCTGATAAACATCATCTTCGATTAAATACACCTGATATTCATACAAGAGTTCCGCAATTCTCTGTTTGATTTCAGAACTGACGGTAAAACCAATCGGATTATGGACATTCAGCATCAGCCAGCACACCTTGATCGGATACTGTTTTAAAGCCTGTTCAAATGATTCGAGATCGAAGCCAAACTGTGGATGTTCCGGAATCGTAATCACCTGTAATCCCAAACGCTCGGCTGCCTGCCAAGCGCCATAAAATATGGTTTTCTGCAACAGAATAAAATCACCGGGTTGAGTTAAGGCCTGTAAAGACAGATTCAGTGCTTCTAGTGCACCAGATGTAATGACAATGTCATCTTGATTGCAGGTAACTCCTTGTAATTGATAACGGTTAGCAATCAGTTGCCGCAAGTTCTGATTGCCGGGCGGCATATGATTCTGGTTGTTATAACTGCTTTTTCTTTTGGCCTGCTGCGCCAGAATCTGCATAAATTTGGCGTTATATAACAGCTCTGCATTGGGAAAGGCAGAACCAAAAGGCACAATTTCGGCTGACTGAGTCGATTTTAAATAATTAAATACCACCGAGTTGATTTGAATTTTAGGATTTAAACCAATCTGTACGAACTGTTTGCTATTGAGCAGTGCTTGAGTGTGTTCTGCAACGTAATAGCCCGATTTGTCTTTGGCATAGACTAGACCTTGTGCTTCAAGTTCCTGATAAGCATTGAGTACCGTCATCAGGCTATAACCAGATAATTGGGTCTGTTCGCGAAGTGAAGGCAATTTTTCATGTGCCTTCCATACGCCATTTTCAATCATCTGACGGATATTCTGTGCCAGTTTTTCAGACTTATACATACACTTTCTTGAACTATAACTGTTCTAATTATTTTGATTTATAGCATATTTTAAGATGCTTAATATAACAAAAGGGAGGACTAGGCTTATTGTCATTCTATTTTTAAGCTTGAGTCTTGATACACGACAATTAAAGTGAAAATCAGGTCTCAAATTTTCTGTGTAAATTTTATCTCTACATAAATTGTATTCCCATTTTTATACGCCTCAGTCACTTGGCTTAATTTGTCACAATTCGATACTTACAAAGTTAGATTTCCTTGCTAAATTCGATCCACATGATGATAAAAAGTAAGTTACGGTTTCAGATCGAGCCATCATGCAACTATAACAACGATACGCAAATACGGACCAATAACAAGCACAAAGGAGTGGAGAATGCTCGGAAATATGATGTTTCAGCCTTTACTGATCAGCAGCATGATTGAACATGCAGGACGCTATCATGCCGATACCGAGGTAATTTCCAAAAATACCGATACCACTATTACAGTGACCAATTGGGGAGAAATTCATCAAAACTCGAAACGTTTTGCCAATGCATTACAACAACTCGGCTTGGCGCAGGGAGATCGGGTCGCGACTATTGCCTGGAATAATCATCGCCATTTAGAGTCCTGGTATGCCATTTCTGGCAGCGGCCTGGTCTGTCATACGATTAACCCGCGCTTATTTCCGGAACAGCTCATTTTTATTATCAATGATGCTGCGGATCGCGTGGTGCTGTTTGATAAAACATTTGTCCCTTTAATTAAAGCCGTGAAAGCGCTGTTGACCTCGGTCGAGCATTTTATCTGTCTGGATGCGGCTGATCCGGCAGTTAGAGAAGCGATTCCAGAAGTTCAGTTTTACGATGATCTGATTGCCGGCCAAAATGCAGATTTTGAGTGGCCAATAATTGATGAAAACTCAGCAAGCTCTCTGTGTTATACCTCGGGAACCACGGGCAATCCCAAAGGTGTGCTGTTTAGCCATCGCTCTACGGTATTACATAGCTATGCCATCATTTTACCTGACTCCTTAAATGTCTCGGCTGCCGATATTATGTTGCCTGTGGTGCCTATGTTCCATGTAAATGCGTGGGGCACACCGTATGCTGCTGCGATGGTCGGATGCACCTTGGTTCTTCCTGGACCGGGTCTGGATGGCGCCAGTCTGGTCAACCTGATTGATACTTATCAGGTTTCGGTAGCACTTGGCGTACCGACCATCTGGCAAGGTTTGATTGCCGCCGCAAACCAGTCAGGCTCCAAACTGGAAAGCCTAAAACGAAATGTAGTGGGTGGATCGGCATGCCCACCGGCGATGCTAAGAGCTTTCAAAGAACAGTTTAATTGTGAAACGATCCATGCCTGGGGCATGACGGAAATCAGCCCACTGGGTACAGCGAATCAACTCAAGACCAAACATTTGCATCTGTCTGATGAAGAAAAATTACAGATTCGTCTATCCCAAGGTCGTCCACCATTCGGGGTTGACCTACGTTTGACTGATGCAGAAAAAGGGATGCATGAAATTGAACGTGATGGACAGACCACAGGAAATTTACAGGTCAAAGGGCATTGGGTCATCAGCCATTATTTCGGCAAGGAAGAGTCTGCACTGACTGATGATGGCTGGTTTGATACCGGCGATATTGCTACGCTGGATCAGGATGGCTTTATGAAACTCAGTGATCGTTCTAAAGATCTAATCAAGTCTGGCGGAGAATGGATTTCATCGGTGGAGCTGGAAAATATTGCCATGGGACATCCGGAAATTGCGATGGCTGCCGTGATTGCCGCCCAGCATCCTAAATGGGATGAGCGCCCGGTATTGATTGCCATTAAAAAGCCGGACAGCCAGCTAAGTGAAACTGATCTGCTGGATTATTATGCGGACAAGGTAGCCAAATGGCAGATTCCAGACCGAGTCGTATTTGTTGATGCGATTCCACTCAGTGGTACTGGTAAAATGCTGAAAAAAGATCTGCGTGAATTATATGGGACTATTCTTTTGGAGCAGGCAGCAGGTTAAAGCGTCATTTAATCTAAAAATCCCAACATGAAGTCAAAAAACTGATCTCGAATAGAGGTCAGTTTTTTTATGTATAGGCTAAGCAGCGTTGTCAGTTTAAAAATGCTTTTTCTCAATCCATATCGCCTTGATTGCTACTTTTAGACGATATTGTCCGACAAAAATTCATATTATATGGCTTAGGCACATAATTTGACCTGTATTGACATGGTCTCAATATGAGAATTCTTTATCCTGAGCAATATAATAATTAGACAGTTGTACATTAATGAAACTGTCTGCGGATAAGGGGATAAAAATGACAAGCATGCCAACCTATCAGCCGCATTGGATCCGAGAAGATTTCATTGATTTTATTGGTGAAAAAATCCATCCAACTTGGGCAATCAAAAAAGTTAAGGCTGCCGTTATGGGCATTCAAGCCATCAGCCCTGACTTTTTCAAGATTCACTTACGTCCAAATCATAATTTTAAAGCCAAGTCATTTCAGGCCGGCCAGAATATTGCAGTGACTGTCGGACTGGATGGCGTACGTCATCAGCGACATTATTCTGTGGTGACGGTATTGAAAAATGGTGATCTGATCATTGCGGTTAAACAGCAGGGCAAAGTGTCACGTGCCTTAAGCCTGATGCAAATTGGTGCCGTGATCGAAATATCACAGCCGCAAGGCGAGTTCACATTGCAAAAATCCACGCAGCCGATTTTATTCCTGGCTTCAGGCAGTGGGATTACGGCCATTTATTCCTTGCTGCAAAAAGCAGTGATCCAGTCTCTGGAACAGATCGACCTGATTTATTTCACTCGAGATGATGCCTTTCATGCTGAACTGAAAACCTTGGCTCTCATGCATCCAAACTTGAAATATCACCATTTCAATACCGTGGAACACCAGCAGCATCTGACGCAGAGCTTATTGCAAAAGCTGGTGCCAGACTTTGCAGAACGAAAAATTTACGCCTGTGGCTCAGCCGGGATGATGAAGGCTGCACTGAAAATCGTCGATAAACTAGAATTGAAATCCAATTTTCATTCGGAATATTTCCAGATTGTGGTCGATGAAAAAATTAAAGCACAGCCGGTACAGTTTTTAAGATCGCAGCAAGAGTTTCAGGCGCAGTCCAACTTACTGGAAAGTGCCGAAAAGTCGGGCTTGCGACCAGCGCATGGCTGCCGGATGGGCATCTGCAACACCTGTTCCTGTACCAAGGTCAGTGGTTCGGTACGGAATGTCCTGACCGGTGAAATTGATCATGGCAATAATACCCAGATCAAACTGTGCATTTCTCAGGCAGTGAGTCCTGTGGTGATTAATTTATAAACCATTGATAAGCCATTAATTAAACTATAAGAAGGTGCTCCCATGAATATGCAAATTGATTTTAAACGACATAGCAAAAGCCAATTTCTCAGTCCGGAACAGATTGAGGAATTCGGTGCCAAAGTCGATGCAATCCGCCGCGAGGTCATGGATGATCTGGGGGAAAAAGACGCCGAATATATTTATAAAATCCGCAACTTTGTCCGCTATAGCGAAATTGCCTCACGTGGCATGCTGATGTTTGCCGGCTGGTTGCCACCGGTATGGCTGGCGGGGACAGGTCTGCTCGGTCTTTCCAAAATCGTGGAAAATATGGAACTCGGTCACAATGTCATGCATGGCCAGTTCGACTGGATGAACGATCCGAGTCTGAACGGTGTGACGTATGACTGGGATACGATTTCAACTGGCGATGACTGGAAATACACGCACAACTATATTCATCATACTTATACCAATATTGTGGGGATGGATCATGATGTGGGTTATGGGCTAATTCGAGTTAGTGAATCGCAAAAATGGGAACCACGCTTTCTGTTCAATATTCCATTGGGCATTCAGTTAATGGTGTTTTTCGAATGGTATGTTGGCCTGCAACGCCTGCATTTGGAAGACGTGATTGCTTATAAAACCAAGACCTGGAAAGAAGTTTGGGAAGAAGCAGCACCTTTGCGCCAAAAAATGCGCCGTCAGGTGTTAAAAGATTATGTATTTTTCCCGATCATTGCCGGGCCAAATGCCATTCCGGTATTTACCGGAAATGCGGTGGCCAATGTGATTCGCAGTCTATGGGCTTCTGCCGTCATTTTTAACGGTCATTTCACTGAAGATGCTGAAACCTTTGAAATGGATAATACCGACGATGAAACCCGTGCCGAGTGGTATCTGCGCCAGATTCGTGGTTCGAGCAATTTTAGCGGGACGACCTGGCTGCATATTTTGAGTGGTAATTTGAGCCATCAAATTGAGCATCACCTGTTTCCGGATATGCCGGCCAATCGCTATGCGCAGGTTGCGCCAAAAGTTAAAGCGCTCTGTGAAGAATATGGCATTCATTATAACGAAGCGAGTTTCATCAAGCAGTTTTCTACCGTTTGGGTAGGTCTCGCTAAATGTTCTCTACCGAATCACTGGACTGAGCAGGTGGTTGAAAAAACCCATGCTGCCAAATCTGTATTCAACTACTTTAAAGCGAAACTATTGTCATAATTTTTAAGCTTTACTTATTTTACCGTTTTGGTACTCCTCAATAGATTTGGATGGTCTATTGAGGAATTTTTTTTTGACCTTTATCAGATTCAATATCATTAAAATCCTCCTGTTTATGAATAAAATATGGATACAGATTTCAAAAAATGACGAAAGCAAAACAGATCCAGTACTGCTGAAACGCTTTGCCTACAACAACCTGCTTCAGCCCTAAGGGCTTCTCTCTATAATGGCCGCGTCGTTACACTTAAGGTCTCAGTTTTGAAACATCTTAAATATTTTTCAGCAATTCCATTATTAGTACTTTTAACTGCTTGTAACACCACTGAAGCACCCGCACCAGATTATCAGGGCAACTGGAAAAACACCGTGGAAAATCCAAAACTTGAAAATATTCTGGTTATTTCAAAAAATGGTGAAAATTATCTGATTACCAATACGATCAAAGATAAGGAAACCGGTAAAACCGAGAAAAAGAATCCAATGCCCGCTGCAGTGAACGAAAATGGCATGCTTCAGTTGAACGCAGGTGCAGGTATGGTCGATTTTGCAATCGATGAGAAAACCGGAAATCTGGTTGGTTCAGGCTCAATCTATAAAAAAGCCAAATAGTCAGCAAGATTTTTAAGCCACAAATAGTATTCAAGATGTCATGAACAAGGATGCTTCATGGCATCTTTTTTAGTGGATGTTGTTATTGAATGAACTTAATAATTCAGCAAAATTTTCGACATAATAATTTGCTTTGGCTTTGATCAAATCTATTTCATGAGCGGAGTGCTGGTCATACATTGCCACTACCTCGATGCCCGCATGATTGGCTGCTTCTACACCGACTAGAGAGTCTTCAATAATTAGACATTCCTCAGGTCGAAGGTTAAAGGCTTGCAAAACATTCAGATAAACTTCGGGATGAGGTTTAATGTTCTGGACATTTTCACGGGTGAGAATCAAGGAAAAGTCCTCATCAAAGCTGATTTTAGAATTAATATTTCGATTGTTATCCTGATAGCGCTGTACATTGAATAAACTGGTGGTGGTGGTCAAAGCCAGTGATATCTGTTGCTGTTTTAAAGCTTGAATCAGAAGGTCTGCCTGAGGTTTCAATTCGACGATATGATCCAGAAAATGTCGGGAAATTGTATAACGACGATTTTTTACTTCTTCTTTAGCTGGTTCAAAACCGTATTGTTCTTTTAAAAATTCACAATATTCCAAATAAGGATCTGACCTATGTTTCAAAGCGGTAAGTTGAAGATCGCGTTGTTGCTGAATCTCATGTAAATCGACTTTTCTGTTGGATAGCTCATCAATCAGGGCTGCATCGACCTGATTCCAAATGCCTACGGAATCAATTAACGTACCATCCAGATCAAAACAGACCAGCTTTTTACCCTGAAACATATAAGATTTCTCTGTATTTTTACCATTTATTCGGTGGGGCTGAGTATATCGCATACGATTTAAATGTTTAACTGACCTGAGCAAACCGGGCTGGAAATTTTACGCTAAGGGACTTTTTAATGGATTTATTCAACTGTTAAAAGTATTTATTTACGGAAAATTACAGCGAGTTTAATCCTGAAAATAGTTGCGAAGTGTTATATTTTAATCTGACCCTCAATAGACTTATGCGGATGAAAGACCTGTCCGAATGATGAGAAAGTTAAAGGAAATGTATTTCTGTGTTTGAACTTGACTGTAAATTGCTCAGTATTTTTTATTATGTCTATAAATTTAAAAACGTATCTCAGGCAGCCGATCATTTAGATATGAGCCAGCCAGCGGTGAGCAATCTGCTGAATAAAATTCGCCAGCATTATGGTGATCCTTTATTTTTACGTATTGGCAATGAGATGCTACCTACGGATCTGTCCAAACAGCTCTTTCCCTTGGTCAGCGAAGCACTGAGCAAAGTTGAAGCAATCAATAATTTTACGATCAATTTTGATCAGGTCACTTCACAGCAGCGCTTTACACTGGCGATGACCGATGTATCGCATCTGGTGTTATTGCCAAAAATTTCCCAGTATCTGAAGCAGCATGCATCCCATATCCGTCTGAATGTGCGTCCGATTACATCGGAAACCAGTTATCAAATGGCCAATGGTGAGATTGATCTGGCTTTGGGCTTCTTGCCAAATCTGGAGAATGGCTTTTATCAGCAGAAACTGTTTGAACAATATTATGTGGTGATCGCGGCGAAAGACCATCCGCGGCTCACGGATGACAGCATCACGACCGAAGAGTATTTACATGAAACCCATATCGATATTGATGCCGGGATGGGGCATTACCATATTGAAAATGAATTGCTGAATCTGGAACTTAAGCGTGACATTCTAATGCGTCTGCCAAGTTATCTGGGAGTCGGACTGGTAGTACAAGAAACCGATGCAATTGCGACTGTACCTTATTATTTGAGCGAAGTATTACTATCGCGTGGCAATCTCAAGATTTTTAATGCACCAATTGCGTTCCCGACCTATTCTGTGAAGCAGTACTGGCATATGTCTTGTCATCATAAAACCAGCCATCAATGGCTACGTAATATGCTGCATGAGATTTTAAGTAAATAAGCTTGCAGCATAGAAGGCTTGATTTAATCTTCATCTCTAGATTTTAAACTCCCGGTTCAAGCCGGGATTTTTTTATTTTGGTACATCTTGATGCCTTTTTCAGAGCCTTGCACCTGAAGTGATCATTTCTAGCTCAAAAAAAAGTATTACGAATATAAAAAATAGTATTACCAGTTTGGCACGTCCTTTGCATTTATTTAAGCATCATAAAGTGATCTAGGGTTCCGGCAGTTATTTTTTTAAAGACTGCGTCTGAGACCGAGAGTTCACGGCTTAAGTTTCAAGCTCGAGCTACACGGAGGGATAAAAGCCCGGGAGGTAAACCGTACAAGATTGGGATGGATGCAATGAGCACAATAATTTATCACGAAGATCAAGTCCTGTGGACTGAACGTTTACCGGGTGGACACCACTGTTCAGCACGCATTCAGCGTGGCGCAGTTTTACAACTCAAATCTTTAGGCGCAAATGCCAATGTTTCACTGTTTTGTGTGAATAGCGAAGACAAGCTTGAAGCCTATAACATGCCAGACAGCTTAAAAGGTCAACACAGCGCATTTTTAAGTACAGGGCACATTTTAGCGTCGGATTTAGGGCGCGCGATGGTATCCATTGTGAAAGATGATCATGGTTGGAATGATGCCTTTTGTGCGCCAAGTACAGCACAGCAAATCGAACAACAGTTTGGCACTCAAACTTTCCAAGATGCGCGTAATGACATGTACCGCAATGGTAAAGACAGCCTACTTTTAGAGATGACCAAGTTTTGTTTATCTGCAACTGATCTTAGCAATAGCTTAAACCTCTTCTCAAAAGTACAACCGGATGACAACGGCAACTTATCGTATGTTGCATCTGACAATACTGATCAAGTAATTGAATTGCGTTTTGAAATGGACTGCTTGGTGTTTTTATCGAGTGCGCCACATGCTTTAGACAATTCGACTGAATATGCACCTGCCGATATTCAATTATCTTTATTTAAGGCTTTGCCTTTAGGCGACACCGATGTCTGCCGTGATTCATGCCCGCAAAATCAGCGTGCATTCCAAAATAATAACCGCTACTACGCTTTAACTGCTTAAGGGGAATGATCATGACTGCACTCGTAAACCCAACACAAAATCATGAAAAATCAGTACTGAGCGAAGTATGTCCTGCCGGCGAAGCGTGGATGTGCGAAGTCAAAAAAGGCCAGTACTTCCGTATTGTCGACCTTGAAGGCAACCAGGCGGTTGATACTTTATTTATTTCCGCACATAACCCTGAAGAGCGTTATAGCGCAACCGATACTTTGGCGATGAACCGTCAAATTTATCTCGAAAAAGGCACAACTTTATATACTAACTTTGGCAATAAAATCGCCACCATTAATGATGACAATTGCGGTCGCCATGACACTTTAGGCGGTGCATGTTCATGTGAAAGTAATACGGTCCGTTATGCCCATGACAAATACCCAATGCACAGTTGCCGTAACAATTTCATGATTGCGTTGTCACAACATCCCATTGCCAAAAAGCATGGTTTAAACGTGCGCCACATTGGACCAAACATTAACTTCTTTATGAATGTTCCCGTCACTTCAGAGGGTCACTTAAAATTTGATGATGGTATTTCTGCACCAGGTAAATATGTCGAAGTGAAAGCCGAGATGGATTTGATTGTGTTGATCTCAAACTGCCCACAACTAAATAACCCATGTAATGCCTATAACCCAACAAAAATTCAACTGATTGTCCGTGAAGGCGAGGTATAAGACTATGACTTTAAAATATGGGTTTAATAAAGTTCTCATCGCCAACCGTGGTGCAATTGCTTGTCGTGTCATCCGTACCCTTAAAAAATTAGGCATCCAATCGGTTGCGGTGTATTCGGAAGCAGATCGTGATTCCTTGCATGTGACTTTAGCTGATGAAGCGGTCTTTATTGGTGATGCACCTGCAAGCCAAAGCTATCTGAATGTCGATAAAATCTTAGAAGTGGCCAAACATACCGGTGCGCAAGCGATTCATCCGGGCTATGGATTCCTGTCTGAAAATGCCGAATTCTGTAATCTCTGTGAAGCACAAGGCATTGTGTTCTTGGGCCCAAATGCCGAGCAAATGAAAGCATTTGGTCTGAAACATACTGCACGTGAATTGGCGATTCAAGCCAATGTACCGTTATTGCCAGGTAGCCAATTATTGGCTGATGAAGCTGAAGCCCTGCTTGAGGCTGAGCGTATTGGCTATCCTGTGATGCTGAAAAGTACCGCAGGTGGTGGTGGTATTGGCATGCGTTTGGTGTGGAATGCGGAGGAGCTGAAAGAAGCTTATGCAACCGTGTCTTATTTAGCGCAAGCCAACTTTAAAGATGCAGGCCTTTACTTAGAAAAATTCGTACAAAATGCTCGTCATATCGAAGTGCAAATCTTTGGTGATGGCAACGGTTTAGTTCTAGCACTGGGCGAGCGTGATTGTTCGGTGCAACGTCGTAACCAAAAAGTGATTGAGGAAACACCTGCGCCACACATTACAGATGAACAACGTGCCTATATTCAAAATGTCGCGATTCAATTGATGCAATCGGTGAATTACCGCTCGGCAGGTACAGTTGAATTTGTGATGGATACCGACACCCAAGAATTCTACTTTTTGGAAGTGAATACCCGTCTACAAGTGGAACATGGCGTTACTGAACAAGTCTTTGGTGTCGATCTTGTGGAATGGATGGTGACTTTAGGCAGTCGCGATTGGGTTGCACCTACATCAACACTTGAGTCTCAAGGTCATTCGATTCAAGTGCGTCTTTATGCCGAAGATCCAATCAAAAACTTCCAACCAAGTGCAGGACTTTTGACGCATGTTGAGTTCGATGCCAACGCGCGTAATGAAACTTGGGTAGAAACAGGTTCAAACGTCTCATCTTTTTATGATCCAATGATTGCCAAAATTATTGTGACTGCGGATGATCGTGATTCTGCAATTCAAGCCATGACAGTTACGCTCGCTAAAACCCAAGTGGCGGGCATTGAAACCAACCTTGAATATCTACAAAACATTATCGACTGCAATGTCTTTAAAGCCGGTACGCAAACCACACGTTTTTTAAATACCTTTGAGTGGAAAACTCAAAAAATTGAAGTGCTACAAGCGGGCATTCAAACCGCCGTGCAAGATGTGACAGGACGTTTAGGTTACTGGGATGTTGGTGTTCCGCCATCAGGTGCGATTGATCCGCTGTCTTTGAATGTCGCAAACCAATTGTTGGGCAATGCACCGAATACCGCAGGGCTAGAATGTACACTCCAAGGACCAAGTTTAAAATTCCATTGCGATAGCCAAATTGTCTTGGCAGGTGGCGATATGCCATCGACGTTGGATGGTGTTGCTGTCCCAATGTGGCAAACTGTGAATGTGCGTAAAGGTCAGACGCTGAAATGTGGCAAGATCGCCACAGGTTGCCGTACTTATATCGGGATTAAAGGTGGTCTGAATGTGCCTGAATATTTAGGCTCACAAGCGACTTTTACCTTGGGTCAGTTTGGCGGTCATGCGGGGCGTAATTTACTGATTGGCGATATGCTTCCAATCACGGCATTTACATCTGATGACGTGAAAGCCTTAATAGAAGATCAAATCCCAACATTTTCCAATTCTTGGGAAATTGCGGTGATGTACGGTCCACATGGTGCGCCTGATTTCTTTACCAAAAACGACATTGATACCTTCTTTGCCAACGAGTTTGAAATTCACTTCAACTCTAGCCGTACCGGAATTCGTTTGATTGGTCCAAAACCAGAATGGGCTCGTCAGGACGGTGGCGAAGCGGGTCTGCATCCATCCAATATTCACGACAATGCTTATGCGATTGGTGCCATCGACTTTACTGGGGATATGCCAATTATCTTAGGTCCAGATGGCCCAAGCCTCGGTGGTTTCGTGTGTCCTGCGGTGGTGATCAATTCTGAGCTTTGGAAACTCGGTCAGCTCAAAGCCGGCGATAAAGTCAAATTTGTACCTCTCAGCTATCATCAAGCGAAATTGCTGAACGAAAAATATCATGCACAATTAACTGCCCAAGATACGCAAGCGGTGACTTTTGATGAAGCATTTTATCCTGAAATCAGTACGCTGAAATCTGCCATTTTAGATACCTTAAAAGGTCAAAATGGTACGCCTGATGTGGTGTATCGTCCTGCCGGTAACAACTATATGTTGGTGGAATATGGCGAGTTAGTTTTAGATTTAAACCTACGTTTCCGTATTCATGCGCTGATGCAATGGGTGAAAGATCAAAATATTCAAGGCATTATTGACCTGACACCGGGCATTCGTTCACTGCAAATTCACTTTGATTCGACCCAGCTCGATCAGATTGATTTACTGCGTATGCTTCAAGTCGCTGAAGAGCAACTGCCTGATGTCACCGAGATGCAAGTGCCATCACGTACCGTGTATTTACCACTGGCTTGGGAAGATTCACAAACGCAATTGGCTACTGAACGCTATATGCAAACCGTACGTCCAGATGCGCCGTGGTGTCCGGACAATATCGAATTTATCCGTCGTATTAACGGCTTAAAAGACAAACAAGCTGTGAAAGATGTAGTGTATAACGCAAGTTATCTGGTCATGGGCTTGGGCGATGTGTACTTGGGTGCGCCTGTGGCAACGCCACTTGATCCGCGTCAGCGTTTGGTCACCACAAAATATAATCCTGCACGCACTTGGACGCCTGAGAATGCCGTGGGTATTGGCGGTGCGTATATGTGTGTCTACGGGATGGAGGGTCCAGGGGGTTATCAGTTTGTCGGTCGTACTTCGCAAATGTGGTCACGCTACCGTAAAAACCCTGACTTTGAACAAGGTATGCCGTGGTTACTGCGCTTCTTTGACCAAATTAAGTTTTATGAAGTGTCTGAAGCGGAACTCATGCAAATGCGTGAGGACTTTAAAGCAGGTCGTTTAAAACTACGTATTGAAGAAGGTGTATTGAACCTCAAAGAATACAACGACTTCTTAACTGAAAACCAAGAATCTATTTCGGCATTTAAAGCGGTGCAACAAGCCAACTTTGATGCAGAGCGCCGTCGCTGGCATGAAGCAGGTCTTGCGGAATATGTCTCTGAAAGTCTAGATGCTGTGGATGATGGCGAAGGTGTTGAAGTGCCTGAAGGTGGTTGTGCGGTGGAATCACATATGCCGGGTTCAATTTGGAAAATTGAATGTCAGTCGGGGGATATTGTGGAAGAAGGTGCAACACTTGCGGTGATTGAAGCGATGAAGATTGAGATTCCAATTATTGCGCCTGAGCGTATGCGTGTCGATGCGATTACCATTGAAAAAGGGCAGACGGTGAAAACGGGGCAGGTGTTGTTTACATTAGCGCCAGTGGCTTAAAGAATCCTCCCTAACCCTCCTTTTGCAAAGGAGGGAATTTCCCCTCTTTATTCTTGCGCTATATATAGCTCCGGGTTAGGGGAAATTTAAAGCAAAAAGACCGTCCCTAAGGGCGGTTTTTCATTTGCAATATAGATTACAGTCTATTATGATATAGCTTATAGTCTATATGAAAAGTTTGGGATATGTGGACGGTTATTACCACCGATGTATTTAACCAATGGCTTGAACAGCAAGATGAATCGACACAAGAAAAAGTGTTAGCTGCTTTGGTTGTGTTGCAATCACAAGGCCCAAGTTTAGGTAGGCCCTTAGTGGATACGGTATATGATTCTAAATATACCAATATGAAAGAGCTACGTGTGCAACACCGTGGTAAACCGATTCGGGCATTCTTTGCTTTTGATCCACTTCGACAAGCGATTGTTTTATGTATTGGTGATAAAAGCGGTAAAAAGCGTTTCTATACAGAAATACTCACGATTGCCGATGAGCAATATACTTTGCATTTAAAGAGTTTAGGAGATTCTTGATATGGCTAAAACATTACAAGAACTTTTGGCAAGTCGTTCAACCGAGAGCCAAGCACGTATTCAAAAAATGGCAGAAGAGCTATTGCTTGAGCAACATTTACATATGATTCGTGAAGAGCTTGAGATTTCCCAAAAAGAACTGGCTGAAACTCTAGGCATTAAACAACCATCTTTATCTGCAATTGAAAATCGTGGTAATGATTTAAAAATTTCAACTATGAAAAAATATGTTGAAGCGATGGGTGGAAAGTTACGTATAGATGTAGAACTACCAACAGGTAAGCATATTGGGTTTAATGTATAACCTCTCGTACCTGAGCGTATGTGATTACCATTGAAAAAGGGCAAACGGTCAGAACGGGGCAGGTTGTTGTTTACTTTGGCGCCAGTGGCTTGATGCAAAATGAATAAAAAAGACCGTCCGTGAGGACGGTTTTTTGTTTTTTAGTAGTGACTTATGTATAAACTATGTGAGAAAATGTAAAAATTAAGAAAAATATGTGCCACCATTGTGATTGAACAGCTTTTAAATATTGAAAATCAAATCAATAGATTTATTCATTTATTAGAATCTAATAATTATATAAATAGTGAAAATTCATTGTTATTTGAAAATTATAATAATCTAAATAAAGAATTTATTCTTTTTATAAAGGATATTCATAAAATTATTAATGAAATTGAAATATTTTTTAATAAAAAAAGAAATGAAATAGTTGATTTTGATATAGATAAATCTATAGGTTATTGTCATGATTTAAGTGAAAAGATTAATTATATTGAAAGGGATTATAAAAATTTTAAAGTTTTAGATGAGATTGAGAAAGTTACTTTATCAAATAATATTCTTAGAAAAGTTAAATATCTTAGAAAAAGTTTTAATTCTTACTATCGATCTACACTTGGAATCCAAAGTAATAATAAGAAAGTTTTTATTGAAATCGAAGATATTAAAAAAACAATAGAGAAAAGATATGAAAATGAGTTGTTTGTTTTTAAAAATAAAATAAATGAGCTAACAGAGTTAAATTATAATAAATTAAATGAATTATCTAAAAATTTAGATAACACATTAAAAGAATTTAATATAAAAAATGATCAACATTTATCTTTAAATAAGAAGAAATTAGATGAAATTTTAAATTCCCATCAAAATGAAAATAGTATACTGACTCAAGAAATAGCAGAACAAAAAATTGGTATGAGAAATGCTTTTGTTGAATTTATGAGTGAAGCTGAGCAAATTAGAGAAGATTACATACTGAAATTTAGTAAATACTTTAGCGAAATTCAAGAAGGTTGGGAAAAAATACAGCAGATAAAAACCGAGAATGTATATTTAAATGCGTACAAAAAAAACAATATTCGAGCAAGATCGAATGAAAAAAAGTTTATTCAAACTTTATATTTAAGTTTATTTATATCATTAATTTTAATTGCATCTTTTATTTTTGAAAAAATCGATTTCCAAGTATTTTTAACACTAAAGATCATGGTTTTCATTTTTTTTGGTATTTTAGTTACATATTATCTTAAACTAGCATCGCACTATCGTCGGCTTGCTGATCAAGCAGAACAAACACATTTAGAACTCTTAGCTTTTCCACAATATGTTGCCAGTCTTGACCCACAAAAAACAAATGAAATTAAAGAGCAATTGGCTCTAAAATATTTTGGTAAGGAATTAGACTCTACGGGCTATCAAAAGATGGGGGATGCTGTGCAAGAGCAATTAAAGACTAGTGTTGAATTGGTAAAAGCAGTTTCAGTGATTAATAGTCATAATAAGATATCAGATAACATAGAAGATAAAAAATCAGAAGATAATAAACTAAAGTTTAATAAGGCTGGATAATTATGTTTACGCTTGAATCAATGAAAATATCTTTGTATTTTTTAGTGATCTCCTCTTTTATTTATATTTTAGTTGATAATAATAAATTTTGGATTTTTTTATTTTCTCATAAAATAAGTGGTTTTTATAACTTGGATGAGGAAAATTTTAATTTAAAAATAATAGATAAAGATTTAGCCTTAAAAACTATGGATGTAAATGAGGATTTTGTAAATTACGTTTTTGGAAAAAGTAATATTAAGGAGGCTTTTATTTTGTATTTTATTTGCAGGGATTATTTGGTTTTTATTGATAATAAGATAGTCATAAAATTAGAAGCAGGTAAAAAAATAAAAAAATATGAGAATCTAAATTCTCCTATACTAACTGTATCCGAATCATCAAAGGTTTCATATTTTTTATGCTCTTTGGTTGCTATGATTATACTTTTCTTATCGCATAAATATTTTAAGGGTGATCTAGATGCCTTAATTTTATCATCTTGTTTTAGTATTATTCTTTTATACTTAGGTGTAGCTAAATTAATTGAAAGTAAACTATATGAGCTTGCAAATAAATTTACTGAACTAGATTGAAAATACGATTTATTCTTAGAATCATTATATTCATTAGCTCGAAACGATTTTAGACAATCCCAAAATCCCGAAAAACAAACTGAGTGGCTCAGTTGACTTATATAAAGTCAAACTTAGATCGGCAGGCTATCGCTTGGCCTATCAAGTGATTGATGCCAAAATTGTGTTATTAGTGCTAGACGTAGACCGTAGAGATACCATTTATAAAAAGATGTGAAAATTTTTTCTGGAAGTGCTTGCCATTGCTAAAATATCTTTCAGCCGCACTTTGATGCACACACGAACCTCAATGGTGCAAAATGGCCTATTTTTTAGGCATAATTAAAAAATAAATCATTCTTGTTTTTCCTCTTTTTACGTATGTAATTAATTTCCCACGCATTCTGCTTAAATCTATTCTATTTTTATATTGTGGCATGCTTTATGCTTTTATTTATATACAACTATAAATAGAGGAGAACAAAACACTTGATCACTCATTACAAACATCGGTTAACCATTCATGTATAAAAAGAATAGCAAGGACATGAGCATCAAAATGGAATAACTGATGAAAAACTCCACTTACTTTTGCTTTAGAACAAGCCCCATCTCACTATTATGGGGCTTTTTTTCGCCTTTTTACCCAATTTTATTTATCACCTTCCAATAAGCACAAACTGGCACGCTTTCTGCATTTTCCTAAGTAATACGAAATTCTGGTTTTGTAATATCCACAGGAGATGCACATGAACAATCCGACATCAAATAAAAAAATGCATCCATGGCTTCACTTTCTGGTTGAGCTGCTCAGCGTACGCGCAGGCTTTCACATTAAACAGTCTTCCCAATACCAACCCAAGGATCAACATCGTGCCTAAACAAAAATTGGCACGGATCAGTATTACCGTGCCAGAAACCACGCTACATGCGATGGATCAAAAAATTGTCGAGCAGCACTATGAAAGCCGTTCACAGGCCATTGTCGACATGATTAACCGCCACCTGATTGATGATCTGGTGATCCGAGATGAAGTTATGGTTGGTACGCTTACCTTGCTCTATGACGTTAGCCTGAAACCGCTGCGCAGTCAGCTGGTCGATCTGCAGCAGCAGTATTTGGCGCAAGTGATCAACTCACTTCATATCCAGCTGGATGATGAAAAAATCCTGCAAGTCATGCTGATGCAGGGCGCGAGCAGTGATCTGAAAGAAATTAGCGAACAATTTATTGCACTGAAAGGCGTGATTAAAGGCCATCTCGAACTGATGGATGCCGTCATGCCACCTATTCCACAAAATACCGAACACACTTAAGGAGAACAGCTGTGCACAACTTATGGACTGTACAGGACTGGCAACACGCCTACCAGAATAACAATATCCAGCTTAGTGACCTGATTGAGTATGTTGCCGGGTTGAATAATGACGATCATGCCTGGATTTCAATTGCGACGGCAGCACAATTACAGGCACAAATTGATGCATTAACTGGTGCAGATACTGAAAGCTTGCCACTTTATGGGGTGCCATTTGCGGTCAAGGACAATATTGATGTTGCAGGGTTCTATACCACAGCAGCATGTAAAGAGGCAGCTTATCTGGCGACTTCCGATGCAACAGCAGTAGCCAAATTAAAAGCTGCCGGCGCGATTGTCGTGGGTAAAACCAATCTAGATCAGTTTGCGACGGGTCTGGTCGGTGTGCGTTCCCCATACGGCGCCGTGAAGAACAGCTTTAATCCTGAATATATCAGTGGTGGTTCGAGTTCAGGTTCCAGTGTAGTGGTAGCCAATGGATTAGTGCCATTTTCACTGGGTACAGATACTGCAGGTTCAGGACGTGTACCGGCAGGGCATAATAACATTGTTGGACTCAAACCGACCAAAGGCTGGTTCTCGACTACCGGCCTGATTCCGGCTTGCCGCACCATCGATGTGATTTCGATTTTTGCATTAACGGTGGATAATGCCTGGCAGGTAGCGCAAGTCATGCAGGGCTATGATGCCAGCGATGATTATTCCCGAGTACATCCTCAAAATGTACCGAGCCAATTTTCAAAAGGGAAAATTGCCATTCCAGATACACTGGAATTTTATGGCGATGCTGAAACTGAAAAAGCATTCCAGCTGGCGATCGCACGTGTACAAAGCTTGGGTTATACGGTTGAGCCGATTGATTTTGCTCCATTTCAACAACTGGCAGCGGCCTTGTATAACCGCTCTTGGGTGGCTGAACGTACCAGTGCCGTGGAAAAAATGGTGCAACGCGAGCAGACCCATCCGGTCATTGGCCAGATTATTGCGCAGGCAGACCGGTTCAATGCGGTCGATGTCATGCAGGATGAATATGAACGTGCCCACCTGAGCCGTGTTATTCAAAATACACTGGCAGATTATGATGCCTTGATGGTGCCTACTGCACCCACCATTTATCGCATTGCAGAAGTAGAAGCCGATCCTCTGGTAAAAAACAGCCACATGGGCGCTTATACCAATTTTGTCAATTTTGCCGACCTGTCGGCTTTGGCATTACCAAATAGCATTCGTGCTGATGGTCTTCCAACGGGTGTGACCTTTATTGCGCCAGCCTGGATGGATGAAGCACTGGCCAAATTCGGGCAAAAATGGCAGCAATCGAGCCAGTTAAAGCTAGGCACCTCTGAACTTAGCTATGAAAAAACAACTGAAATCTCATCGGATCACAGCGTCAAACTGGCTGTCGTCGGTGCACATCTAAGTAGAATGCCGCTGAACTTTCAGCTGACCACACGCAGTGGCACCCTGATCAAGCAGACCCGGACTGCTTCGCATTACAAACTCTATGCTTTAAAAAATACGACACCGCCAAAACCTGGCCTGCAATACAACGCGAAAGGTTCTTCAATTGAAGTAGAGGTCTGGGACATTCCGCGTGCACTGTTCGGAGACATTGTTGCAGAAGTTCCGGCACCTTTGGGGATCGGCAATGTCCAGCTGATTGATGGCACTTGGGTCAAAGGCTTTATCTGTGAAGGCTATGCACTTGAGGATGCAACAGATATTAGTCATTTCGGTGGCTGGCGCGAATTTATGAAATCTAAACAACTTTCAAATACCAAATTTAAATGTGAATGCATAGGGGAAGTCGCAAAATGATCAAAAAAGCACTGATGTCCGTTTCCGTACTGTCTGCAATCCTTTTTAGTGGCTGTGACAATACCGCTAAAGTACCTGAACCAAATGCCAAGGCAGAAGGAGGTGTGACTACTCAGCCCATCCGGATTGGTTATAGTGACTGGCCGGGATTTGTGGCCTGGCAGGTGGCGATTGAAAAAGGCTGGCTGGAAGATGCCGGAGTTAATGCCGATTTTAAATGGTTTGACTATTCTGCTTCACTCTCTGCATTCGCAGCGAATCAGCTGGACGCCGTACTGGTCACCAATGGTGATAATCTGGTCACTGGTTCTGGCGGTACCAAGGGTGTGATGATTATGGCAACTGATTATTCAGCTGGAAATGACGTGATTATTGCCAAGAATGGCATTAATTCGATTCAGGATCTGCGCGGTAAAACAATCGCGACTGAAAAAGGCCTCGTTGATCACTTGTTACTGTCCACTGCACTGGATGATGCCAAGGTTAAACTGAATGAAGTTAAACTGGTCAATACCATGACCAATGAATTGCCACAGGTGTTTGCCACTCCCGATATTGATGCGATTGCGGTATGGCAGCCAGTGGCGAATCAGGCTTTATCCGCGGTGGCCGGTTCCAAGATTATTTTCACCTCTAAAGACAAGCCGGGATTAATTTACGATACCTTGACCGTGAATCCAGCCCATCTGGAAGCCAATAAAGAGCAATGGAAAAAGGTGATTCAGGTTTGGGATAAAACCGTCAAATACATCAATGACCCGGCGACTCGTGAAGATGCCGCACAGATCATGGCCAAACGTGTTGGTGTCGATGCGAAAACCTATATGCAGTTCATTGATGGTACGCATTTACTTGATCTGGCCGCCAACAAGAAAGTCTTTACCAAAGGTGATGGTTTCGACTCGATCTATGGTTCCAGCTATCATGTGAACAAGTTCAATGTGGCCAACGGCATTTATACGACTGAAATGAATGTGGATGGCGTGATTGTTCCTACATTAGTACAAGAACTCAAATAGAGTATATCTCCTCATTCGGGAATATAATCTAGACCCATAAAAAATCCCCAGATTGGGGATTTTTTATTGTTAGATGAATATTAAAATATTAAAGCTGCGTACTTTTGGAAAAGACATTGATAAAAATAATGCCAATGATCATAAACGCCAGACCGATCAGCGCGGGAAGATCCAGTTCCTGTTTAAACACCAAGAGACCAACCGTTGAAATCAGGATAATGCCGGCACCGGACCAGATTGCATAGGCAATGCCCATCGGAATGGTTTTCATGGTCAGTGACAGGAAAAACAGGGCAACGGCATAACCGGCAATGGTGGCAAGTGAAGGCCAGAGCACGCTAAAACCATTGGAAGCTTTCAATGCAGAAGTCGCAATGACTTCTGCAATAATGGCAATCGAAAGATATAAAAAAGACATATTTCTCCCTATAACACCCGTTCTGCATGTTGCATCAGGTGATCCTGTTCTGACTTCAGCCAGATTTCAGCTTGTGTAGTCGTGGGGGTTGTATATTGAAATTGGTAATCTGGCTGGTATATATCCAGCTCAAAAATCAGGTCAATGTCGCGACCATCTAAAATGACATGCTGAACCAGACTGCTTCCATTGAGAACTTCAAAATTTTCCAGGTTAAAGAGTTTGCCTGTCTCACTGCTGCGGGTGCTGTAAGTTTTAGCTTGACCATCAGTCCCGATAGAAACCTCAAAACTTTCCACCAAGGCAAACACGGTCGGATCGACAGCTTTCAAGTCCATTTGAGCTACTGCACTTTGCACTTCAGGCAAACGCGTCAGAGCATAGGCAATATGATCAGCACAAATAATCAGGCCACCATCCATTTTCAGTTCCTGACCAGATTGAACATCAAGCGCAGACTGAAGCCGCAGCCCTACAAATAAACCGTGCTGTACCTGCTGGCGCCAGTCTTCGACATACACATTACTTGGAGAAAATTCCAGAATGCAGTTGCCAATCGCATGCAACCTGGCTGGTTCCGGCCATTGCACATGATTCTGGTAATTGGCGTAGTCTTTCACGTCCCAGGACAAGAGTTGGCTAGCGTTATCCCAAAACGTATTGCCAATCCAGCCTTGGCGTTCCTGAACAGCAGTTCCCGTCTGGCTTTTTAGACGAAGATCAATGGTAAAACTGTGCGACTGAAACCAGTACACAATGGTATTTTCATCAGTTAGGCCATTATAAAAACTGATGCTTTTACGCCGAAATGCCCCATATAAAAAGCCCGGAATAATCTCTGGCTGAGGGGTAGTGGGCTTTAAAGTTTTAATTACTTCAAACAGATTCATGATGCTGTCTCCGTCTGTTCTTCAAGTCCAAAAGAGGAAAGTGGTACAGCATTTTTTAAGATCAGTTCACCGCTAGCAACGCGCTGTTTTAAATATTGAAAGGTCTGGGCGGTCTGATTAAACAGATGTTCGCCCCCGATCAGGGCAGAATATTTGGAGTTTTCAGTGTGAATAACCGGTTCAATCACGGTGTCATAATTGCAGGCGCAAAACAGAGGGAATGAATAACGTTCTTCAGAGACTTTTTTCACGCGGTGCTTGGTGGCGAGATATTTACCATTTGACAGAATTTCCATCATGTCACCGATATTCATCACCAGTGTATTTTCAATCAGTGGAATGTCGATCCATTCGCCGGCTTTATTCAAAACCTGTAAGCCGGGTGCGGTGGGTAACAGCAAGGTAAAGCATTCGTAATCGGTATGTGCGCCAATGCCTTCGGCATCTTGCACTTCCGGATTATAGGGATAATGAATCAAGCGTAGCTGACTTGGTGCATCAGTAATTTTGCTTTCAAAAAAGTCCTCACGAACGCCCAACGCCAGTGCAAAGGCAGAAAAAATCTGCCGGCTGATCTCACGCAGATGACTATAGTATTGGCTGACAATAGACTTGAAATCCGGATGGTCTGGCCATAAGGTGGGCCCAAGTAAAGGACAGTCTTTTCTTACCCCCTGATAATCATAATTGACATCATAGGCTTCTTTTAAATCATAACTGTTGCCGGCAAACTGTTCTTCGCCAATCGGCACATAGCCACTATGGTTTTTTGATTTGCCAATATAGTGCTGCATTTTGGTGTCCAGATCCTGAGAAAAATAGGACTGGGCCATTTCAATCAGGGCTTTGGCGTAATCAGAATTAAACTGGCTACCTTGCAGATAAAGAAATCCGACTTCTTTACAGGCATGATCCAGAGCATGAGCAACTTCAATACGATCGGCTAAATCCGGACTTTGTAATTTTGAAATATCAACCAGTGGGAGTACATATTGCGCTTGCATGATAATCACCTCTAATGTTGGTCGTCCAACACAGCGATTAAAACCTTCGGGTCGTCCCAAAGGCATTTTGGATAAGATTATTTATTGCTGCTGACCTTGGTCATACGCGGAATGACCGGCAGTTCTGCCAGTGCCGGATCCAGTTCATCTTCTTCAGCATGCACCAGATAATCGACACGTTGTCTTAACTGTTTAAATTCAGGACTAAGCATGACGTCTGGATGGCGTGGACGAGGTAGATCAACTTCGATAATTTCTTTGATTTCACCCGGATTGGCTTTCAGCGCCACAATACGGTCGGCCAGTAAAATGGCTTCATCCATATCGTGGGTCACAAAAATAATGGTGATATCAATGTTTTGCCATAGGTCCATCAGGTGACGCTGCATTTTTTGCCGCGTATGTGGATCAAGTGCCCCAAAGGGTTCATCCATCAACAGGATTTTCGGTTCATTGACCAAAGCTCGGGCAATCGCGACACGCTGTTTCATCCCGCCAGACAACTCATGCGGATACTGGTTTTCATACTTTTCCAGACCAATGATATTGATCCATTCACGTGCCTGTGCTTCTGCCGCTGCACTACTTTGGCCTTTCATGCGCGGACCAAACATGACATTTTCCTTGACGGTTTTCCATGGAAACAGGGTATAGCCCTGAAACACCATGCCACGCTCCGGACTTGGGCCGGTAATTGGCTGGCCATCCACCAGAATCTCACCACTGCTATAAGGATCCAGACCGGCCACTACACGGCTAAAGGTTGACTTGCCGCAACCGGAAGGCCCAATCACACAGATGAACTCACGCTTATGAATTTTCAAATCTAGAGCATTTAAAACCGTACGTTCAGTTTTGCCATGACTGAATTTTTGTGTCAGTTGCTTCGCTTCCAGAATCACCGGACGGCTATAAATCTTGTCAAAGTATTCGCGGGTATTAAATTCAGTGTTTTGCATCAGTTAGCTCCCGGTTTCCATTTAAATAAGCGTTGTCCCAGTTTCATTAAAATCACATCACACAGCAGACCAATCACCCCAATGATCAGGATCGCGGCAAAGACATTATCAAAGTTCTGATAGCGGGCTTGCTGGGTAATGAACCAGGTAATTCCGGAGGTGCTGCCGATCAATTCTGCTACGATCAGGTATGTCCATGCCCAACCCAGCAGCACACGCAGATTGCGGTAAATTTCAGGCAGGGCCGCTGGAATCACCACATGCAACAGGCTTTTCAGTTTATTGGTGCCCAAGGTAAAACCGGCTTCAATCAGGCTGCGATCCACCAGACGTGTGGTATTGGCAATGATCAGGATTTGCTGGAACAGGGTTCCTATCACAATAATGGCAATTTTGGGTGCATCATTAATTCCGAGAATTGCCACTGCCAGTGCACCAAAGGCGGGAGCAGGTAAATAGCGGAAAAACTCAACAAAGGGTTCGGTCAGCTGGGAAATTTTATTTGAAAATCCGCATAAAATACCGAGTGGAATACCAACCAAGGAAGAAATAAAGAACGCGGTAAAGACCAGTTTGATACTGTGCCACAGGTTTTCATGAAACCAGGGTGCATTGGCTTGGGTAGGCTCCGTGGTAAAAGCTGTGATCAGTGCAATCGCAACTTCATGTGGTGCAGGTAGATAAATTGGGTTGACCAGAATACCTTGCGGCGGAGCCAGACCCTGATCTACTGCAGACTGCGCAGCAGAAAAAAACTGGTTTTTATCAATACGACTCTCGACCTGTAAATAGGCAACACTACCTGAATCCGTAATTTGGACTTGTGGATGCCAGATAAATGGCAAATAACTGACTGCACACCAGATCAGAATTGGTATTAAAAACGACCCCAAGCCAAACAGTAACTTATTTCTTTGACTGAGTTCACGCGCAACGTAACTCATAGTGTTGCCCCTCAATATTACAATTTTTATAAAACGTAATACTGATTAAGCAAAATGGATGCCATTTCATCCCAAATCCTGAAATGACTTTAAAAAGGACTTATTTTTATAGCAAAAATTAGCAGACAACTCTTAATCATATTCAAGAAGTTAGATCAGAATGCAGAGATTTTTTAATCATTTTCTGGAAAATAGACTCAATGAAAAAGACCTGAAAAATCAGGCCTCTTTTTTCAGTAACATCATTTAGCCAATAATGTCTGCATGCTGGCTTTGCAAACTATAGATGCACTGTTCTGCAATCTGTTTTTTCTCGGCTACGGTCATTTCAATATCTTCCCATTTCTGCATCTGCTGCAGAAGCCAGATAAAATCATCGACTTTCGGTTGGGCACTTTTCCCAACAAAATTCCGGATAATATTCTTGATCTTGTAAAAGTCATAGACATGCCGCTGGGCGGAACATTCAAACTGAATAATCTGATAATCGACTAACATATCCCAGACTTCGGAAAGATCAGGGCGCTGCTTTAAATCATCCTGCGCTTTTTGTACTGCCTTGACCACTGCCTCTACGGTAAATGGATGCTGTTCTGCCCATTCCTGGGTCATGGCCAAGACTTTATCGGCAACTTTTGGAATGACATTCTGGCTTGCCGCGACGATAAAACTATAGCCTTCAAGTTTGGCCTGAATATTCCAGGGTTCTCCCACGCAAAAGCCATCGAATACCTGTTCCGCGATTCCTTTTACCATGGAAGGCGGTGGAGAGGTCATCAGCTGGATATTCTTGGCCAGTTGTGGATCAGTCAGCGCCAGCCATTCTTTTAAACAGTAATGGTGAATCGAATATTTATACACATAGGCCAGATTGATGGAATGATTCTGTTGTAAAGCCTGTACCAGTTTCTTTGAGGTATTCTGTTCATCATCCCCAGGCTGGATGCCGAGTTCATAGCACAAATCCTGGCGCAGGCTAATAAAAGCCTGATTCACGCTCAGTACTAGAGGGGTTTGCAAAGCCACCTGTAACTGGTCTGTACCCAGGGCGGCAGCGGGCAGCATGGCAGACAAGCAATGTGCAGCATCCAGAAAGCCATAGGCCAGACGGTCACGCAAACTAGACCAGGAGGCTTCATGGATTAAATTGATGGTTAATCCTTGCTCAGCAAAATACCCCTGTTTTTCGGCCCAGAGAATGGCAACACAATCAAGTAAAGGAATATAGCCAATATTGAGTTCAGTTTTTTCTAATGTGGACATATGCTTTTCCTTATTGGCCCAATAACAGCTTCTGTGCATCCAGTAAGCGTCTGGCCATTTCACCAATGGTAATCCGGTGACTCATGGCATTTTTACGCAATAAAGCAAAAGCTTGCTCTTCCGTTAATGCATGCAGCTGGATGAGCAACGCTTTGGCTTTATCGATATCTTTACGGTCAATCAGTTTGTCCTGGGTTTCTTTTAAATCATTCAGCAGCTTTTTATGCTTGCGAAACTGTTCAATTGAAATTTCCAGAATGCTTTCTAGTTTGGTGGGATCAATACCATCGACAATATAAGCCGTGATTCCGGCATCAATCGCACTTTTGATGGTGTCTTTATTGGAGTTCTGGGTAAACAGCACGGTCGGAAGTTCATATTGGCTGACACAGCTTTCAATAATATCCCGATGCGGATGATCCATATTCAGCAGGATCACATCTGCATGAATACCCTTAACATGTACCATATTCAGGTCATTCAGGATTAAACAGGCCACCACCTGAAAATCATGTGAAAGTAAGGATTCCTGGATGAATTGGGCGCGCTCCAGATCATCATCAATAAGAGCAATTCGTAATTTGGACATGGAATATTTTCAAGTAAGGCCTAAGGAATATTCAAGCAGGAGTAAAGCAAAAAACATGCCATTAAATTGGTGCATAAAATTCTATTTTTCTGTTCAATTTAGTGCATAGCTTTAGGGATTTCAGCTGATGGCTGATCAAAATGAAGCGTTTAGGTGGATCATCTGCCTGAAATAAGGCGTTTTCTTATTGGAAAAGTTGGCACGATTTCTGCATTTATTAAATCGTCAAAGATGACTTTCAATACTAACAACGGCCAACGATGTCCGTTCTGATCGTAATTGCACTTTCAAGGAGTGTGATTGGTATTTCGTTCAGCACAGGATAAATGACATGGTCAGTTGTTCAGCAATACAAAACGCACAAGCGTTTCAACCCTTCCTCCAGCATTACAAAGCGCTGGGTTGCGGTATTTACAACATATTCAATCAGCAGACATATCAATGCCTAGACGTGATATGCGGCTTTTTATCATCTTTAAAAAAACAATAGTTGGAGTGCAGATATGAAAATTCTCATGATTGGGCATGGCATGGTGGGGCATAAATTCATCGAATCTGTACTGGAACAGGCCGGTGATGACATTGAGCTGACCATTTTGGCAGAAGAGCCACATTTAGCTTATGACCGGGTACATTTGACCGAATATTTCAGCGGCAAGTCGGTCAAGGATCTGAGTCTGTGTCGTAGTGATTTTGCCGATGCTTATGGCATTGATTTGCGACTTAATACTAAAGCGGTTGAAATTGATCAGCTCCATAAAACCGTCACCACCAGCCAGGGTGATGTGCTGAGTTTTGACAAGTTGATTCTCGCTACCGGTTCTTATGCCTTTGTGCCACCAATCCCGGGCAATGACCGTCAGAATTGCTTTGTTTATCGTACCATTGAAGATCTGGATGCCATTCGTGCAGCCAGTCTGAATGCCAAAACTGGCGTAGTGATTGGCGGCGGCTTGCTAGGGCTGGAAGCAGCGAAAGCCCTGCGAGATCTGAATCTGGAAACCCATGTCGTAGAATTTGCTCCGCGTCTGATGGCGGTGCAGATTGATGATCTGGGCGGCCGGGTACTGCGCTCTAAAATTGAAGACCTTGGTGTCAAGGTACATACTCAAAAGGCCACGTCAAGTATTGAAGATGGTGACAGCACTCAGCATGTAATGAAGTTCGGAGATGGTTCGGTGCTTGAAACCGATATCATCCTGTTCTCGGCCGGCATTCGTCCGCGTGATGAACTGGCGCGCCAAAGTGGTTTACTGATTGGTGAGCGTGGCGGCATCATCATTAATGATTATTGCCAGACCTCACATCCGGACATTTATGCCATTGGTGAATGTGCACTTTGGGACAATAAAATTTATGGTCTGGTTGCACCAGGCTATGACATGGCGCGGATCGCGGCAAAACATGTCCTAGGCCAAGAAAGTCATGCATTCGCTGGTGCGGACATGAGTACCAAGCTCAAACTGATGGGCGTGGATGTTGCTTCTATTGGTGATGCACATGCCATGTCCCCAGGTGCTTTGAGCTATTTCTATGCTGATGAAGCCGCGCAGGTTTATAAAAAAATCGTGGTGTCAGCAGATAAGACCAGGCTGCTGGGCGCGGTGCTGGTGGGCTGTGCCAAAGAATATAGTGATCTCCTGCAAATGATGCTGAATGGTCTGGCTGTACCGGAGCAACCGGAAAGCCTGATCATGCCGGGCTTTGATCAGTCAACCTCCAAATCAGGTGGCAGTGGCATCGATTTATTGCCTGACAGTGCGACCATCTGTTCATGTAATAACGTTTCTAAAGCTGATATCTGTTCAGCCATTGATGGCGGTGCAACTTCATTGGGTGCATTGAAAAAATGCACGCAGGCTGCAACAGCGTGCGGTGGCTGTGCGCCACTGGTAACGCAGGTTCTCAAATCTGAATTACAGCGTCAGGGTGTCACGGTGAACAATCACCTGTGTGAACACTTTGCCTATTCACGTCAGGAACTGTATCACCTGGTTCGTGTGCATGAGATCAAGACATTCTCTGACCTGATTCAGCAACATGGGCACGGCATGGGCTGTGATATCTGCAAACCGACTGTAGCCAATATTCTGGCATCCTGCTGGAATGATTTTGTTCTGAAACCAAGTCATGCCGGTTTGCAGGATAGTAACGACTACTACCTCGGCAATATCCAGAAAGATGGTTCCTATTCGATTGTGCCACGTGTGGCAGGCGGCGAGATTACTCCGGATGGCCTGATTACCATCGGTCAGATCGCCAAAGCTTATGGTCTATATACCAAAATCACAGGCGGACAACGAATTGACATGTTTGGGGCGCAGGTACACCAACTGCCTGAAATCTGGGAAAAACTGATTAATGCCGGTTTCGAGTCCGGACATGCCTACGGCAAATCCTTACGTACGGTGAAATCTTGTGTGGGCAGTACCTGGTGCCGTTTTGGGGTCGATGATTCTGTCGGCTTGGCGATTTTTCTGGAGAACCGTTACAAAGGTCTGCGTTCACCACATAAAACCAAAATGGCAGTATCTGGATGCACCCGTGAATGTGCAGAAGCACAAAGCAAGGATGTCGGTGTCATTGCCACGGAAAAAGGCTGGAATTTGTATGTATGCGGAAATGGCGGTATGAAACCGCGCCATGCTGAACTGCTCGCTTCGGATCTGGATACTCCCACACTCATCAAATATATCGACCGCTTCTTTATGTTCTATATCCAGACAGCAGACCGTCTGCAGCGCACCAGTGTGTGGCGTGACAATATGGAAGGTGGGCTGGACTATCTGAAAGATGTCATTGTGCATGATTCACTGGGCATTGCCGCTGAACTGGAAAGCCGTATGCAGCATGTGATTGGCACTTATCAGGATGAATGGCGCACTGCGATTGAAGATCCTGAAGTGCGCAAACGCTTTAAGACTTTTATTAATGCCAAAGTAGCCGAGCAGAATGACCCGCATATTCAGTTTGCGCCTGTACGTGGCCAGATTCGTCCAAAGACAGAAGCTGAACGTGATTTAAACCGTATTCCAGTGGTTGAAGCCTAAATACCACAGTCAGGGAGAATGAAAATGACAATTTTAAAAGACATGAACGAACTGAACTGGTACGAAGTCTGCAATCTGGATGAGATCACTCCGAATACCGGTGTGGCAGCCCTGATTGAAGATCAGCAGATTGCAATTTTTCGCGTGGGTCAGGAACAGCGGGTTTATGCACTCAGCAATCAGGATCCGTTTAGTCTGGCCAATGTCATGGCACGTGGCATTCTGGGTGATCTGCAAGGTGAGCGTGTAGTCGCATCCCCAATTTACAAGCAGCATTTCAGTCTGGTGACCGGTCGTTGTCTGGAAGAACAAGAGCAGAAATTACTGGTATTTCCAACCCGAATTGAAAATGGCAAAGTTCTGGTGAGTCCGACTCCACAAAAAACTTATATTTCCAGTAATGGTCAAAACACAGAGCGCTTAAAACTGGTACTGATCGGGAATGGACTGGCGGGTATGCGTTGTCTGGAAGACTTGCTGGATATGGCGCCAGATCGTTATGACATTACCGTGATTGGGGAAGAGCCATGGGGCAATTACAACCGGATCATGTTGTCACCGGTATTGTCTGGTGAGAAAAGCTTTGCCGAAATTATGCTGCATTCAGCCGACTGGTATGCTGAAAAAGGCATTCGATTCATTGCTGGGGATGCTGCCATCGCTATCAACCGTTCGCGTAAACAGGTCCACACCCAAAAAGGCGAAGTCGTTGCTTATGATCGTCTGATTCTCGCCACTGGTTCCAAACCCTTCATGCCACCTATTCCGGGTGCTGAACTTGAAGGCGTGATTAGCTTCCGGGATATTCAGGATGTTAACCGCATGCTGGATTACTGCAAAACCAAGCAAAATGCCGTCGTGATTGGAGGTGGGTTGCTGGGTCTAGAAGCAGCTTATGGACTGAAGCAGCAGGGGATGAATGTAACTGTGCTGCATCTGATGGATCGTATTATGGATCGTCAGCTGGATATGAAAGCCAGTCAAATGCTGAAAAAATCAATTGAAGATAAAGGTATCCGGATCATCACCGAAGCCAACACCGAAGAGCTGCTCGGTATGGATGGTCACGTGACTCAACTGCGGCTAAAAGACGGGACAATGCTGGATGCCGATTTGGTGGTCTTTGCTGTCGGGATTCGACCAAATAAAACCCTGGCTGAACAGGCTGGTCTGCGCTGCAATCGTGGGGTGCTGGTGAATGACACCATGCAAACCTATGACCCGAGTATTTATGCAGTGGGTGAATGTATTGAGCATCGTGGCCAAACCTTTGGATTGGTTGAGCCATTATGGGGACAGGCCTTTATCTGTGCGACGCATCTGGCTGAACATGGCCGACTGACCTTTAAGGCACCGACTGTTCCGACCCAACTGAAGGTCAGCGGATGTGACGTATTCTCGGCAGGTAATTTTGAACCGACTAATGATTTCGAAGATATCGTGCTGAATGATGAGAAGCGTCAGATTTATAAACGGATCATCATTCAACAGGACAAGGTCATTGGTGCTGTGCTATTTGGCGATACCGAAGATGGGGCTTGGTATGCAGAACTGATTGCAGACCAGACACCAATTAGTAATATCCGCAGCAAACTGCTTTTTGGTCGGGATTTTGCATTAAAAAAGGCAGGGTAATCGGATAAACCTCCTCCAAACCCTCTTTGAAAAAGAGGGGAACCTCCCTCCTTTGCTAAAGGAGGGTTGGGGAGGATTAAAACTTTTGAGATATAGAAAATATTTAAATCAAACCTGTAAAAACTAGATATCAGCGTTTTGGTGAAACAAGTGAATTTGGATGATTAAGGAGCACAGCAGCAATGAATAGTATTCCGGTTATGGAACTACATAGCTCTACTGAATCCCAAATAAAAACTACTCAGACGACCTGTCCTTATTGTGGAGTAGGCTGTGGTGTCATCGCGCACGTAAGCCAAACCTCGATGGGTGAAAAGGTTCAGATGGAAGGCGATGTTCAGCATCCTGCGAACTTGGGCAAGTTGTGTATTAAAGGCAGTCATCTTGCCGATACACTTGGCTTAAAAACCCGGCTTCTACATCCGATAACAGGTCGAAAAGAGCAGCGGCAAATAAGCACTTGGGATCATGCCATTTCAAGTATTGCCAATAAATTTCAGCAATGTATTGATCAGTATGGACGTGACAGCATCGCCTTTTATGTCTCCGGCCAGCTTTTGACTGAAGACTATTATGTGGTGAACAAGTTTGTAAAGGGCTATCTTGGTACTGCCAATATTGATACCAATTCAAGACTGTGTATGTCTTCTGCTGTGGCGGCACATAAACGGGCTTTCGGCGAAGATCTGGTGCCGGCCAGCTATACAGATTTTGAGCAGACAGAAATGGTGGTCTTGGTCGGATCCAATACCGCCTGGTGCCATCCGGTGCTTTATCAGCGCATCATGCAAGCCAAAGAAGAGCGGGATTTATTTGTGGTAGTGATTGATCCACGCTTTACTGCAACCTGTGAAGCGGCAGATTTACACTTGCCGATTTTACCAGGTCAGGATGTCGCGCTGTTTAATGGCTTGTTGCAATATCTTCAGCAACATGGCCATGCTGATCTGGATTTTGTTACCCAACATACTCAAGGTCTGGAGCAGGCACTTGCCAGCAGTTTGACAGAGTCATCACTTGAAAGCGTGGCAAAGCGTACTGGTATTGCTATTAAAAAATTAACCTTATTTTTTGAGAAATTTGCCCAGACCGAAAAAATCATGAGCCTGTTTTCCATGGGTGTAAACCAATCCTCTCAAGGAGTAGACAAGGCCAACAGCATTATCAACTGTCATTTATTGACAGGAAAAATAGGCAAACCCGGTTCAGCACCTTTTTCCATGACCGGACAGCCGAATGCGATGGGCGGACGGGAAGTCGGTGGGCTGGCCAATATGCTGGCCAGTCATCTGGATTTGGATAATCCGCAACATCAGCAACTGGTGCAGGATTTCTGGCAAAGCCCGGTCATCGCGCGGCAGCCCGGATTAAAAGCAGTCGATTTATTTCAAGCGGTGGAAAGCGGGAAAATCAAAGCCATCTGGATTATGGCCACCAATCCGATCGTGAGTTTGCCCGATGCAGATCAGGTTAAACGCGCTCTGGAGAAGTGTGAATTTGTGGTGGTCTCCGATATTTGTCTCAACACCGATACCACGCAATATGCCGATGTACTGTTACCGGCACTGGGTTGGGGCGAAAAAGATGGCACAGTCACCAATTCGGAGCGCTGTATTTCCCGGCAAAAGGCTTTTTTGCCGGCTCCGGGTGAAGCTAAAGCAGACTGGTGGGCCATTTCCCGGGTGGCTCAGGTCTTAGGTTTTCGCGGTTTTGACTTTAACAACAGTCATGACATTTTTCTGGAACATGCCCGTTTATCTGCCTATCAGAATAGTTCGCTTTCGCAACGTGAAGATACACCGAATTTTCGCTATTTCAACCTGCAAGGTTTAACTCATCTCGGTTTTGCGGAATATCAGAATCTAACACCGATTCAGTGGCCAGTCTGGGATAAGCAAGAAGTTTATCAGGTTGATCAACTATTTAGTCAAGGCCAGTTTAGCCATGCAGATGGCAAAGCCAGATTGGTGCCAACAGTTGCAGCCGATCCGGTACATGCTATTTCTGCTGAATATCCTCTGATCCTGAATACTGGACGCATTCGCGATCAATGGCACACCATGAGCCGTACCGGATTATCTGCCAGTTTGTCCCAGCATCGTGCCGAGCCTTATTGCGAGCTGCATCCGCAAGATGCACTGAAGTATGGCCTGAAAGATGCCGAGCTGGTCGAGGTGAAATCCGCTTGGGGAAGTTGTGTACTCCGTGTGCAATTTTCACAAAATATACGACGTGGCCAGATTTTTGCACCGATTCACTGGAACGACCAGTTTGCATCCGATGCGCGGATTGGCAAAGTGGTGAATCCGGTGGTTGACCCGATTTCCGGCGAGCCAGAATTTAAGCATACTCCGGTGATGATCCAGCCATTTTATACCCAGTGGCAGGGCGTGCTGTATGTACGGGAAGGCTTTGAGCAGAAAATCCAGACCATGATTAAAAATACGGTGTGGTGGAGCAAAACTCAAACCACTCAGGCCATCCGGTATGAACTGGCAGACCGGCGCAGGTTTTCTGACATCACCGGGCAGATCAAGAGTCTCTTAAACTTTAATGATGAAAGCTTTGAATGGCTGAATCTCGAAGATCAAACGGCGCACATCAGTCATATTGTGGTGCTTCAGGATGGCCAGTTAATTGCCAGTTTTTATATCGCACCGGCGGCACTATTACCAGATCGTGACTGGGTGGCAGGCCTGTTTAAACGTGAACGTCTGAGTGCATTGCATCGTAAAGCATTGCTGGCAGGTCAGGCCATGTCGATGGGAAATAGTGAAGGTCCATTGGTCTGTAGCTGTTTTAAAGTTGGCAAGAACCGAATTATCCAAACCATTAAAGATAAAAATATCACGCATGAAAAACAGGTGACTGCATGTCTAAAAGCCGGAGGAAATTGCGGTTCATGTTTGCCAGAAATTAGAGGCCTGATTAAAGCCTGCCAGACGGAGTACATAGAATGAAAAGAAAAGCAGTTAAAACGGTGTCTTATCCGGAAACCGATGTGGTGATCCTGGCCGGCGGTTTAGCGCGGCGCATGAATGGCATCAATAAATTGCTGCACAAATTTGATGATGAAATCCAGCTGATTAAAATCCATCAGCAGTTGAAGTCCCGGGCAAGAAAAGTCTGGGTCAATAGCCATCGGGATCATTCCATTTATAAACGGATGATTCCTTCGATCGACTTTTATCAGGACGATGAACCCGGCTTTCAGGGACCATTGATGGGCATGAAGAGTGCCTGGTCACATGTGGAATCTGATTATGTGCTGTTCGTGCCTTGTGATGTGACCTATATCCCCAAAAAGGTCATTTCACGTTTACATCAGGCCTTGCAACGACATCCCTTATGTGAAGTGGCGGTAGTTGAAATCAATGAAAAGGCATTGTTTCCATTCTGTCTGATGAAACGCAGCAGCTTACCCACTCTTTTACAACATCTTGAAAATGATCAGCACAGTTTAAAACTCTGTTTTGCTGACATGCACATGCAGCGGGCAAGCTTTAAAAATCGTGCCCTGTTTTTTCACAGCATTAATTCATTTGATGAGCTACAGCAGCATCAACAGCTTAATTTTCTCTAGCATTTAAAATGCTAAAAGCCGAATCATTATATTCTGGCTCACCAAAATATTGCTTTTTTATTTTTCGAGCAAACTTTCGGACTAAAAAAGAACAAATATTATCCATTAGCCTACATTAAAAATAAATTTGTGCAAAGTTGGAACACTTATTGCTCATTCATTGTGAAGAAATAGGGCAGTAAATCAAGACTGTTAAATAACCGTGCAGATCTCATCATGGACCGCAGCAATGAACAGCATGACAGCTTTAGCACCTCGCAGTATCTTTCAGGATCAGTTTGGACGCCAGAAACGTAAGTTGCGGATCTCGGTGACTGACCGTTGTAATTTCAAATGCAGCTATTGCATGCCTGAACATCCGCAATGGATAAATAAAAAAGATTTGCTCAGTTTTGAAGCCCTGTATGCTTTTTGCGAGTTTATGGTGCGACACGGGATTGAGCAGATCCGGGTGACGGGTGGCGAACCGTTGATGCGTCAAGGTATTGTTCATTTTATTGCTCGCTTGCAGACATTGAAAGCCTTTGGCCTGAAACGTATTTCCATGACCAGTAATGGCCATTATTTAAAAGATTATGCTCAAGCGCTTAAACAGGCAGGACTGGACGATCTGAATATCAGTCTAGACAGTCTTGATCCAAAGCAGTTTCAGCAACTGACCCAAAAACAGTTACAGCCTGTACTTCAAGGTATTTCTGCCGCACAGCAGGCAGGTTTGACCGTCAAGATCAATAGTGTGCTCATCAAAGGCATCAATGACAATCAGATTATTCCTTTGGTGAAATGGGCACAGCATCAGGCTATAGAACTGCGTTTTATTGAGTTTATGCCCCTCGATGGCGATCAGAAATGGAATCCGTCTGATGTCATCAGTGAGCAGGATATCCTGGATCAACTGAAAACTGAATTTGATGTCCAGGTATCTCAAGGACAGGGCGCCAATCCAGCCCGTGGCTATCTGGTCAATGGGCAGCCTTTGGGGATTATTTCTACCATTACCCATTCATTTTGCGGTGATTGTGACCGCCTGCGCCTCAATGCCCAAGGTGAATTTTATAACTGTTTATTTGCCAGACAAGGCCTGAACCTTAAGGCAGATATCGAACAACTGGCGCTGGATCATTTCGCCACACAGACATTTCAGCACAAGCTCCACGCTTATATCTGGCATAAGGAAGCCGGCTTCCATGCGATCCAGCAAACACCAATACAAAAGCCGATCCGCAAAATCAGCATGCACAGCATTGGAGGATAAATATGTCTCTCACTCAGCAAAAATTAATTCATATCAAAATAGAAGCCTTCGGTGCGATTGAACGACAACTTCCAGCAGATTTAAATTTGCAATGCGAGTCTGAAATTCATGTTTCTGAAGTCCTGAACCAGTTGCTATCCATTTATCCTGATATACAGACCATGCTGGAACGTTGTGCATGTGCAATCGGTGAAGACATTATTTCCAGACAGAACGTTTTAAATCGGGACAGTACGCTGGTGCTGTTATCGCCGGTAGCAGGAGGCTGAGATGCAACTCAAACCATTAAAACAATTTGCCCGAATCCAGCAGACTGCTTTTAAGCTGGAGGATTTTGATGGTATTCAGCATTTTCCGGAATGTGGTGGAATCGGCATCTTTGTCGGAACAGTACGTAACCATCATCAGGTGAAAGCTGTGCGTGCCCTGAAATATACCGCCTATGCGCCTGTGGCTGAAAAAATGATTCGTGAAATTGAACAGCAGATCCAGATCAAATACCAGGTGTCTTATGTGCGGGTAGTGCACCGTATTGGTGAGCTGGAGGTTGGGGAAACAGCCATTATTGCTATGGCTTATGCGGCCCATCGTCGTGAGGCCTTCGCTGCCTGTGAGGAAGCTGTGGAACGGGTGAAGCATGAGGTTCCGGTCTGGAAAGAAGAGTTTTATCTGGATGGTAGCAGCCAGTATGTGGAAGGCTGTTGTATTCGAAAAGATCATGGACCTGAAACTAATCACTCTCATCATGCAGAAGAAGCGCATTGTCACCATCACCATGTAGCAGAACATGCTTGCCAATCACCATCTAATTAAATGCGTCCAATGAGGATGCATAAGATGAATCACTTTAAAACAGATTTTAAAAATTAGCCTGGGATGAATCATGAAAAATGTAGGGATGAAAGCAGAAAGTTACCGTACAGCAATTGCCACTGGAATCCTGCATGCACCGCCACATTGCATTGAGTTGCTGCGTAATGGCAATACTGAAAAAGGGGATGCCCTGAAAACAGCACGTATTGCCGGCATTCTGGGTGCCAAACGGACCGATGAGCTGATTCCATTGTGCCATCCATTACCGATTTATCGTGCCGATGTGGAATATGAACTGTGTGATGCACATGTCGAAATTATTGCTACTGTTGAAACCATTGGACCAACTGGTGTGGAAATGGAAGCTTTGACAGCGGTCAGTCTGGCAGGTCTGACCTTGTATGACATGCTGAAGCCGCATTGTGAACCGGAAGATTTGTCGCTGGATCAATGCAGGTTGCAGCAGAAAAAAGGCGGAAAATCACATTTTACCCGCGTACTTAAAGAGAGTCTGTCCGCTTCGGTTATTGTGCTGTCCGATACGGTTGCAGCAGGCAAAAAGCCGGACACTGCCGGACAAAACGTAATGGAAATTTTAAAAGAAGCCAATTTTGATTCTATTAGTTATCAGGTTATTCCCGATAGCCCAGAACAGCTCTTGACCCTGATTGAACAGCAGAAAAATCAGTATCCGCTGATTCTAACTGTGGGCGGTACTGGCTTAGGTCCTAAAGACCTGACCGTCGAAACCCTACAACCTTTGCTGCAACGGGAAATTCCCGGTTTAATGGAAGCTTCACGTAGTTTTGGGCAAAAACGTACCCCTTATGCAGCATTAAGTCGTGGCGTGGCTGGCTATATTGAGAACAGTCTGGTGATGACCCTACCGGGAAGTCGTCAGGGTGCGAAAGAATCTCTGATCGCGGTACTTCCGGCTTTGGTGCACTTGTTTGATGTGCAAAAAAATATCCCACATGCGGGGGGCTATCAATGAATCAGGCAATATCGCATTCAGCCTGCGGTGCTGAGCCGGGACTGATTTCTGTTGATCAGGCACTACAGATGATACTTGAGCAGACGAATGTCTTGGCAACTGAAAGCCTGCCGCTTGTTCAGACTCTGAATCGCTATCTGGCAAAAGCGATTGATTCGGCTATTCCATTGCCGCTGTTTTCACAAAGTGCTGTAGATGGCTACGCGCTTTGTAGTGCAGAAAATGTTAGTGCTCACAGCACTTTTGAACTCATTGGAGAGATTCGGGCAGGGCAAAGTACTGAAATTGAACTGCGGCCAGGTCAGGCGGTCCGGATTTTTACCGGTGCCAGGATTCCAGCAGGAACTACAACGGTCGCCCGTCAGGAAATTGTCAAATGCCATGCCAATCAAATCATTATTACAACAGACCTAAAGCCTCATACGGATATACGTGATGCAGGCGAGGAAATCGCACAAGGGCAGCGTCTGGCAGATGCAGGTCAAAAACTGCATGTAGGTGCAATTGCAGCTTTGAGCATGGCAGGCGTAAAGCAGGTTTCAGTCTATCGTTATCCTAAAATTGCTGTTGTGATTACTGGAGATGAAGTCGCTTCCAGCATTGAAGACCTGAATTCCGGAAAAATCTTTGACGCCAATGCTCCACTGATTCAGGCCTGGTTTCAATCACAGGGTCAAAACGTAGATATTCTGCATGTTTCAGATAATGAGTATGAGCTGCAAACGTTAATACATCGTCTTAAAAACCAATACGACTTCATATTGACCACAGGCGGGGTTTCGGTGGGTGATTATGATTTCATTCGTCCTGTTGCCCTGGAGCAAGGTTTTGAGCAGATTTTCTGGAAAGTGAAGCAGAAGCCCGGAAAACCGATGTTATTTGCCAAGTATCGTCGAGATGATCAAGGTTACTGTTATCTCTTGGGTTTGCCGGGAAATCCGGCTGCTGTGTATGTCGGGATGCAAATCTATACGGCAACTTTACTGAATGCCTTACAAGGGCAAAAGCAGTCACCTGCATGGCTTAGTGCGGTAATGACACATGATTTGAAAGCGGATGCACGTGAACGTTTTTTAAGAATGGCTGCAGAATTTGATCAGGGTACTTTAAAGCTCAAAAGCCTGGCGAAACAGCAGTCGCATATGTTGAGTAATCTGATGCAGGCCAATTGTCTGGTACGTATTCCGGCAGCAACAGAAATCCAAGCCGGGCATGTGGTACAAGGTTTACTGATTTGAAATGCCTGTCGCAATTCTCAATATTCGAATCACATAGAATGAGAAAGATGGATTTACTCAAAGTTCTACTCACTGGCGTGCTGTTGACTAGCCCCATGCTGTATGCCGAAACAGTTAAAATATATGCCGCAGCCAGCCTGACCAATGCGATTACTGATATTTCCAGACTATATGAGCAACAGCATCGGGACATCCAGATCGTTCCGGTTTTTGCTGCGTCTTCGGTATTGGCGAAACAAATTGCGGCGGGAGCCAGCAGTGATCTATTTTTCTCTGCAGACCTGGACTGGATGAATGATCTGATCAAGAAACAAAAAATTCAGATCGGTCAGATTCGACCTTTGCTTTTGAATGAACTCGTATTGATTAGTCCTATTCAGCAAAAAAATCATTTTAAAATGTCAGCCGACTTTAATCTTGCTAAAGCCTTTCAAGGCTATCTATGTACCGGACAAATGGAATCGGTGCCTGCCGGAAAATATGCCAAGCAAAGCTTAACCCGGCTAGGGTGGTTGAATCCGCTTCGGGGCAGAATAGTCGGTACGGATAGCGTTCGTTCAACCTTGGCTTTTGTAGAACGTGGCGAATGTCAGGTCGGCATTGTGTATAGAACTGATGCCTTGATGAGTAAAAAAGTTAAAATTTCAGGAGTATTTCCAGCCAGTACACATCGTCCGATTGTGTATCCAATCGCTTTAACCCGGCAGGGCCAGAAAAATCAGGCAGCAGTCCAATTTTCTGAATTTATCCAGACGAGTCCAAGGGCCAGGCAGATTTTCCAGAAATATGGTTTTAAGCTTAAGGTAGGCTAACTGCTCATGCTTACACCAGAAGAACTGAGTGCCTTAGCGCTTTCAGCCAAAGTAGCGGGCTTTGCCACAGCGGTGTGTCTGCCATTTGCTATCGCCGTAGCATGGTTACTGGCGCGTTATGAATTCAGGGCCAAATTTCTTGTAGAGGCGATATTGCAGATGCCCATGGTGCTACCGCCGGTGGTACTGGGGTATCTTCTGCTCCTGCTGTTTGGTCATCAGGGGATGTTAGGGCAATATCTGCATGCATGGGGAATTCAGCTGATATTTAACTGGAAAGGTGCGGTACTGGCAGCAATCATTGTGGCATTTCCTTTAATGGTACAACCGATTCGTTTGTCTTTTCAAATGATCAACCGGCAATTAGAACAGGTGGCAGGATCTCTAGGCGCTGCACCATGGCGGGTATTCTGTAGCATTAGCCTGCCTCTGGCTTTGCCTGGAATTTTAATCGGTAGCATTTTATGTTTCAGCCGCAGTCTGGGAGAATTTGGTGCCACCATTACCTTTGTTGGCAATATTCCAGAAGAAACCCGCACGATTCCCATCGCCATTTATAGCCTATTACAACAGCCTGATGGAGAAAGTATGGCTATGCGTTTGGTCATTTTATCTCTGATTCTGGCTTTTTCAGCCTTGATTGCAAATTACTGGATTATGCAGAAGTATCAACGTAAATTGGAGGGCTAAGATGCTGAAGTGTGATTTTCAGTTTAATTACGCAAATTTCCAGCTACAGGCCAGTCTGGATATGCAGACGCAGTTGATTGGTATCGTCGGAGCATCAGGAAGTGGAAAAAGCACCTTTTTAAAAAATATTGCAGGGCTATTAAGACCTTCACAAGGCTTTATTCATTTCCAGCAAAAAATATTATTTGATCATCAGCAGAAACTGAATATTCCTGTTCATCAAAGAAAAATTGCCCTGATTTTTCAGCAAGCCTTGCTGTTTCCGCATCTGAATGTCATGCAGAATTTAAAATATGCAGAACAGCTAAATATAAAAAATAAAGGTCAGCAGAAATTTATGTTTGAAGACATTGTGGAGCTACTCGAATTAAAGGCTCTGCTTCGGCATCGGGCGCATCAGCTTTCTGGTGGACAGGCACAGCGCGTTTCTATCGGTCGTGCACTTTTATCTTCTCCCGACCTATTACTTTTGGATGAGCCTTTAAATGGACTGGATCAAAAGCTGAAAAACCAGATTTTACCTTTTCTGAAAATTGTGATTCATCAAACAGATTTACCCATAATTTATGTGACTCATCATGTAGATGAAGTGGCGTATTTACAGGCACAACTGCTGCATTTTGAAAAGGGAAAAATTATTTGATCCAGCCCTGCACCGATTTAAACCAGCAATGACTCCGGGCAGGTCATCCTATCGCTGTTTTGCTCATAATTTCTCAGAAGATATCTATTTTTCTCTCTATTTTTAAGAAAGAAAAGTCTAAATTTGAAAGTGAAATAAAAATTATTTTATATAAAAGAATAGTTTATTTTATGTTAAAAATAATCTGGCATGACCTATGCATATATCTGATTAAAGTCAAAGAAGACTCAACATTTGTATGACGGCCAATGACGTCCGTTCTGATCGTTACTGATATGCCTTGTGCATCACAGTGACTTAAATACGTTCAGTTCTGGTAAGGAAATGGCTATGTCTTCAAATACAAGTCTCAATAAAGCAACAAAAATAAGTCTATTTAACTTCAGTAGTTCAGCGATGCGGGCCTTCCATATGAGTTGGCTCGCTTTTTTTGTCTGTTTCTTTGCGTGGTTTGCCTGTGCACCCTTAATGCCTGTCATTGCCGGTGAATTCAGCCTGACCAAAGAGCAGATCGCCAATATCAATATTGCCGCAGTCGCTATTACAATTCTGGTGCGTCTGATCGTGGGGCCGTTGTGTGATAAATACGGTCCGCGTAAAACCTATACCGCCTTACTGATTATTGGCAGTATTCCGGTGTTTGGTGTGGCGTCGGCCAACAGTTATGAATCTTTCTTGTTTTTCCGTTTATTGATTGGCGCCATCGGTGCCAGCTTCGTGATTACTCAATATCATACCAGTATCATGTTTGCGCCAAATGTGGTGGGAACGGCAAATGCAACTACAGCAGGTTGGGGGAATGCCGGTGGCGGTGCGACTCAAGCCCTGATGCCGTTAATGCTGGCTGCTTTGGTGATGTTCGGTGTAGAACAGGCAATGGGTTGGAGAATTGCGCTTCTGGTTCCAGGTATTCTGATGATCATTGTCGGGATACTGTACTGGAAATTCACACAAGACTGTCCACAAGGTAATTTTAAAGAACTCCGTGCTCAAGGTATTTCTGTCGGTAGCGATAAAAAAGGCGGCCTTGCCATCTTAATGCATGCCGCACGTAACTACCGTGTGTGGATTCTGTTTGGCGCTTATGCAGCCTGTTTTGGTATTGAAATTTTTATCCATAACATTATTGCTTTGTACTTTGTCGACAACTTCCAGTTTGGCTTAAAAGAGGCAGGCATGGCTGCCGGAATTTTTGGTTTACTGGCATTGTTTGCCCGTGCCTTGGGTGGCATTGTTTCGGATAAAGTCGCGATTCAAAAAGGTCTGGATGGTCGAACCAAAGTTCTGTTTGCCTTGATCATGCTGGAAGGTCTGTTTCTTATTCTGTTTTCGCAAATGAATAGCGCGACCTTGGCTATTATGGCGATGACTATATTTGCCTTGTTTACTCATATGGCATGTGGTGCAACCTATGCACTGGTGCCTTTTATCGACCGTGATGCCTTGGGTGGTGTGGCCGGTATTATTGGAGCAGGTGGCAATGTCGGCGCGGTAGCTGCAGGTTTCCTGTTAAAAGGCATGCTGGATATTCAAACCACCCTGATGGTACTGGGTGGCTTGGTGGTGATTGCTGCAAGTTGTGTGTTGATGATCCGCTTCTCTGTCGAGCATAAAGAAAAAGAACAGCGTTTATATGAACAGGCCGTGACTGAACGTCATCTGGCAGAAGCACAGCAATAACACTACATTCCTGATTTAAAATGAATCAACAAAAAGGATATTGCTATCCTTTTTGTTGTTTTTGCTAACTCAATAATAAAATAATGAACCCAATATTCAGAATAGAAAAGTATTATTTAAAAAGAACAGGACGGTTGAATTCATCTAATAAAAATAAAAAGCATTTATAGTTTATATGTTTAATTTGAGATGAAAAAAATTATATGTCTTTTAATAATCATTCTAAATAAATTTAATAAGTGCAGATAAAATAAAAGCCATTTTAATAATGGCTTTTATGCTTATAGTGGGGGATTAATAAGTTTTATAAGGTAAAAACTTTCCGGATAATACGACATTCACCCGATCTCCGTTTGGATTATTCTCACGTTGAATATCCATATTGAAATCAATTGCACTCATAATTCCATCACCAAATTCTTCATGGATCAGTTCTTTAATGGTCATACCATAAACGCTGACAACCTCATACCAGCGATAAATCAGCGGATCTGTCGGCACACTGGTTGGCAGAGAACCTTTATAGGGTACGATTTGCAGCCAGGCAATGGCTTCATCAGTCAATCCAAATATTTCACCAATTTTTTCCGCCTGTTCCTTATTAAAAGCCATCTGACCCAAACATGCGGCTGTCACCCATTCTTTAGAAAGGCCTATTGTTTCAGCGACATCTGCCCATGTAATAGACTTTAAAACTTTCGCTGAAATAATCATGTCTGTCACTTGTTGACGATGGCTAATCATAATCTTCTCCAATAGCTATATTTAAAAAATGACCGTTATAGATAATGCAGAGATTGTGCCAATATAATTATTAGGATTAAATTTTAAAATAATTTATATGATTTTCATTAGACATTTAAAATATATGGCATGCTATTTGCTTTAATCTATATTAAATATGGCAACGGCGCCATAACACAATTGATCTGTTTGAATAATGCAAGGCAAAGACGCCTAGGGTTGAAATAGACCTTAGGCGTTTTTTATTTGCAAACAGGCAAGTAATTTATATAAAGGGGATAAAAATATGGCTTATCTTGCTCCTGCAGAGTTTGCAAAAAAAGTGGTCGATGCCGGTGAGGCAAAACTTCATATGGCAACGCGTGATGTTTTAATTCGTGCGTTTATGGCAGGTGCAATTCTGGCACTGGCAGCAGTATTTGCCGTGACGATTGCGGTACAAACAGGGGTGCCACTGATCGGTGCGCTGCTATTTCCAGTCGGTTTCTGCATGTTATATCTATTAGGCTATGACCTGCTGACCGGGGTATTTGTATTGACTCCATTAGCCTGGTTAGACAAACGTCCTGGGGTAACGTGGTCACGTATTTTAAAAAACTGGGGACTGGTTTTTTTAGGTAACTTTGCCGGATGTTTAACCGTGGCAGTGTTGATGGCCGCAGTCTATACCATGGGTTTCGCCGCTGAACCGAATGCGGTCGGGGTGAAAATCGCCCATATTGGGGAAGACCGGACTTTGGGCTATGCCGAATATGGTTTTGCTGGCTGGATGACGATTTTTATCCGCGGCATGCTGTGTAACTGGATGGTATCACTCGGTGTAATTGGTGCCATGATGTCAACCACGGTCAGTGGCAAATTCATCGCGATGTGGATGCCAATCATGCTGTTTTTCGCCATGGGCTTTGAGCATTCAGTAGTAAATATGTTCCTCTTCCCATTTGCCATGATGATGGGCGGTGATTTCTCGATTACAGACTATTTCTTGTGGAATGAATTACCGGTGGCACTGGGTAATTTAGTGGGTGGTCTGGCACTGACAGGTCTGGCGCTCTATACCACGCATGTACGTACTGGCGATAAAAAAGAATTCTAATCTGAGCATGATGATTTATGCCTTGAGATTAAAGGGATCAATTCGATCCCTTTTTGAGTATTTAAAATGAATAAAAAATTAAAGATCAGCATCGGGCAATATTCTTCCGCTGGAATCAAAGCACAGAATCAGGATTTCCATGGGGTCTATATTCCTGAAGGCCACGCGCTTAGCAGTAAGGGCATTGCCTGTGCAATTGCAGACGGGATCAGTAGCAGCAATGTCAGCCATATTGCAGCAGAAACTGCAGTCAGCAGTTTTTTATCGGATTATTATTCGACTTCGGATGCATGGAGTACTCAAACTTCAGCGGCACGGGTTATTCGTGCGACTAATTCCTGGCTCTATGCACAAACCCAGCAAAGCCGCGGGCGTTTTGATAAAGACCAGGGTTATGTCTGCACCTTTAGTGCACTGATTTTGAAAAAAAACAGGGCACATATCTTTCATGCTGGCGATAGCCGGATTTATCGCATTCAGGCACAAGCCATTGAACAGTTGACGGCTGATCACCGTGTTTGCCTGTCATCAACAGAACATTATTTAAGTCGTGCACTGGGTGCCGACCATCGTATCGATGTCGATTATCAGCAGCTTGAATTATGTGAAGATGATTTCTTTATCTTGATGACAGATGGTGTCTATGAATTCATAGATATTCAACTCATCTCGAATATGGTCGAGCAGCAACAACATCTGGATATTATTGCCAAGTCTATAGTCGAGCTGGCTTTAAAGCGGGGTAGTGATGACAATCTCACCATTCAAATCATTAAAGTGGAACAGTTGCCTGAGGAGGAATCCTTTCATATCAAGAGCCATGTTTTATTTCCGCAACAGCTGAGTCATGGTGATCTGTTTGAAGGTTATCGGATTGATAAAATCCTGCACCAAAATCATCGCAGCAGCCTCTATTTGGCGCATGATGAAGCGACACAAAATCAGTTGGTCATTAAAACCTTGTCTGTCGATGTGCAGGATGATCTCAAAGCCGTAGAACAATTTCAGCTGGAAGACTGGGTATCGAAACGCTTAAAACATGAAAATCTGCTGCAATGCTATCCACATAAGGGCAGCAAGAAGTTTTTATTTCAAAGTTATGAATATTTACAAGGGGAAAGCCTAAACCGATGGCTGCACCGTCATAAAACTGCTTTAACTTTACAGCAGTTGCTTCCGATCATTGAGCAGGTGGCCAAAGCATTGAATGCCATGCACCGTCTTGAAATGCTGCACCAGGATGTACGACCAGAAAATGTCATGCTGCTCGAACCAGCCGATACCTTGAAAGTGAAACTGATTGATTATGGATCGACTGCGGTCAGAGGTCTGGTTGAACTGAATCCCAAACATGCAGATGTTCCTTTGGGAACCTTGGCCTTTATGGCACCTGAATATTTTATTGGATGCTCCCCATCAGTAAAATCAGATCAGTTCTCGCTGGCGGTGATGAGTTATTATTTATTGACCCGACAATTACCTTATGGGACAGACCTTGCGCGCTGTAAGACCGAAAAGGACTTAAAACAGGTTCGATATCATCCACTCTATGAGTATCGACCGGATCTGCCGCATGGCTTGGACGCCATCTTTAAAAAAGCGCTTTCCATTCGCCCGGAGCAGCGCTATGAAGCACTTTCAGCCTTTATATATGATCTGAAACACCCAGATCTCAAATTTAAAAAATCAGTTTCACGTCCTATGCTTGAAAAGCATCCAGTCACTTTCTGGAAATCCTGCACAGCGATTCTGTTTTTGTTATTGCTCTGGGTATTTGCACTATATTTTAGCCAATGAAAATAATCCAAATAAGCTGTTGAACGATTTTTTTGATTTAAATAAAAAATCAATAGTGATTTAAGCTGAGATGTAGTCAAAATATCTATTTATTCTTATTGCAGATTTTTATATTTTTACGATGATTGACTTTGTATTTTCGAAGATTATCCCTATAAAATAGAAAGTGCAGTCAAAAAACTAAATAAGCATAAAAACATTGGAATAATAATTGCTTATTTTTAATACCATTAGAATAAAAAGGCAGATGAGACATGAAAAATCAATTTTTTAAGCTGATTTTAATCTTGGGCAGCAGCATGGTGATGAGCCAAACAAGTCTCGCCGGAGATGGTGGCTTGCGTTTTGCTGAGAAAAATCAGGAAATAGCGGCACAAATTCAGGCCAAGAAAAAAACGGCAGAAACACAGGCGCAGCCCCTACAAGCAAAAGCCTCTACAGAAGCGAAATAGTAAAACAGCACTCATCCAAGAAGGTGAGCTGTTCAGGTTAGATCAGATGTATAAGATGTTGTGATGCGAAAACTAGTCCCTAACTTTTTAATACTGAAAAAAAACTCCCCATCCATTTTTAAGAACGGGGAGTTTTTGTATTTTTGAATCCTTGAAAAATTTATTGATTCTGTTCTTCGTCCTGTCTTTCCTGACGCAGTTGATCACGTTGTCGCTGTGGATCATGAAGACCTAATTGACCTCGCTGGATCTCGCGATCCTGTTTTTCTTGCGGATCAAGTTGCTCTTCAGTGAGTTCATCATCATTTCGGTCGGTTGGATTGGACATAGTCTTTCATCCTCTAAAATATTTTCTACTTTTTATTGTATGAATTGAGCAAAATTATTCTGTGACTTTTATACCGAAGTTAGTTTTCTATCTTGTTGCTGCTGTAAATTTAAGCGCTATTTTATAGACAAATTTAATAAAATTAATTTAATCAATAAAATTAAATTAAATTAATAAAAATTAAGGGAATAGCAATTCAAACCTACAAACCCAATAGGTGAATATATCTCATTATTATGATTTAAAAATGAGAAAAACTAAATAAAATAAGAGAAATGGGTTATGCTTAAGACAAATTAAGTGTCATCCGTCTTTTGAAATTTCCGGTATTTTCCATGATAGAACTCCGCCATTTAAGAACTTTAACTGCTCTGCGGGAGCATGGTTCTCTGGTTGCAGCAGCAAGTGATTTATGTTTAACCCCATCAGCCTTGTCACATCAGCTACGTGAACTCGACCAATGGTTCGGGGTTGAAGTAGTGAATCGGCGTAGTCGTCCCGTAAGTTTTTCAAATGTTGGGGAGCGGTTGTTAAAACTGGCAGATGAAATATTACCGCAAGTTCAAATTGCACAGAGCGATATCAGCCGTATTGTGCATGGCCAGACCGGACGAATAGTTTTCTCCTCTGAATGTCATAGCTGTTTTGACTGGTTGATGCCACTACTCAATCAATACCGGATGCAATATCCGGATGTAGACCTGGACTTTGCTTCAGGTTTTGAATCGAATCCGCATGAATTATTACAAACCGGAGAGTTTGATCTACTGATTACGGCTGATCCAATTGCGCTTAAAGGCATTGAATATTTCCCGATTTTCGAATACGAATCACGCTTGGTTTTATCCAATACCCATCCACTGGTACGTGCGAAAGAGATTACTGTTCAGGAGCTTGCTGAAGAAACGCTGGTAACTTATCCGGTGGATAAACACCGTTTGGACATTATGTCGCGTCTGTTTATTCCCGCTAATATTCTACCAAAAGACATTCGCACCACAGATTTGACCCAAATGCTGATTCAGCTGGTGGCAAGTGGTCGCGGGATTGGTGCATTACCTGATTGGGTGGTAAATGAATATGAGCAGAAAGGCTGGGTCACTTCACGCCGCCTCGACTGTGTGGCACCTGAAGGCTTACGTCGAACTTTATACGCCGGCTATCGCACAGAAGAAAAGCAGAAAGATTATTTTGAAGGCTTCTTGAAACAGCTGGATCGGTTTTCCAAGAAAAGACAGGTCTATTACAGCTAATTTGTGGATAGTTAAATATATTTAGTCCGTTATCTTTGAAAATCCTGCATCGTCAGGGTTTTTAAAGATTAACAGTTTCTGTCTTAGTAATTTCAATTTTTCTATAAGATGATGAGGTTAATTTTGTCTACTTCGAGTCAGAAAATATACAACTTCTGTCAACTTTAGAAATTAAAGAACTGGTTTATTCGATCATAATTTTTGACAAGTATTACATTTTGCCAAGTGGAAATACATATGTGCAGAATTAAATATCATATTATTAAATATCAATTATTTAAAAATTAAGTTCTTGGAACTTATGACGATGTGGTTCTGATCTTGCAAGTTGTTTTTTAATAAAAAGATTAAAGAAAATGAAAAAACATTTGCTAATCAGTCAATTTTTTGGCAGAAAATAACTCCTGAAAATAACAATGTTGATCTATGCTACAGCATAATTTTTAAACTGATTTCCTCTCATAAAACGGAATCACTTATACAGGACTGTATAAAATCGCCATGCACATGACAAAAATTCCTCTCAAGAAAAGCCCGCTGAGCCTCATGATTCTGTCGATTGTCTCAGGTCATCTTTATGCTGAAACTGCCGTAGAACCGGGCAACGTTCAACAGCTGAATACCATTGTGATCAGCGCTGAGCAAAATGCCAATCCGCAGCAGCAATATCAGAAAGAGCTGGCTCAGGTTTCAGGAGGAACGAATTTTATTGGCGAGCAGCAGTTAGAACAGCAGCGACTTGCGACCACAGCCGATGTGTTCCGTTTACAGCCAGGAATTTATGCCCAGTCTGCAGGAAATGAAGGTGCAAAAGTCTCAATCCGTGGTTCAGGAATCAACCGGACTTCAGGTGCACACGCATCCGGTACGCACGTCCTGATTGACGATATTCCATTTACCGGACCGGGCGGCACAGCGTATGAACTGCTAGAACCCTGGTGGATTGATCATGTCGGGGTTTATCGCGGAGCCAATGGCTTTAAGCAAGGCGGACTGGCCCTAGGTGGAACAATCAACTATAGAACCAAGACCGGCGCAGATCAGGATGGCTCTGAACTCAAATATGAAATGGGCAGCCATGGTTATCAAAAATATCAGTTTAGTACCGGCCGAAAGCTGGATCAGATGGATTATTATCTGGCGCTGACGAGTACCCAGTTTGATGGAATTCAGGATCATGCTGAAGGCGATGGTAAGGGTCTGGCTTTTAATTTGGGCTATCAGATCAGTCCGGATATCGAAACCCGTTTTTATGCTCGTTACCGTGAGAGCAAGCATTTAACTCCAGGACGGATTACACAAGAACAGCTCAAAAATGATCCTGAAGCAGCGAATAGCTTTAATTTAGCGGTAGATGCCAAACGGATTCAGCCGGGCAGTACTTGGCTGGCCAATACCACGACCTGGAATTTACAGGATGATGCAAAACTGACTGGCAGTCTAGCTTATCATCATTATCCGCTGGATTTACGTGAAAGCAGTTATCGTACCAATGTCGATTATGAAGATATTACAGCGCGCTTCCAGTATGAAAAACCTTACCAGTTTCTAGGTCTGGAGCATCAGGGGCGTATTGCCTTGCGCAGCACGACTCATCGTCCGGACAGTGGGGTTACTGAAACTTTAAGATTTAATACAGAAATTGGTAATCAAACGTATCCGGTAGACACAGTTACCCGCCGCTATACCTATCGTGGTTCAGACAACGTCCTGCAATTTGATCAGGAAACCACATTAAATGATCAGTTCAAATTAGATTTGGGACTGGCAGCGGTGTATACCCATCGGGAAAGTGAAGTAACTTATCCTGTGGCGAGTCCTGAAGTCAGCCGTTATGAATGGAATTTTGCACCACGACTTGGTTTGACCTATCAGCCGAATGAGTCTGTGCAATGGTTTGCCAATTTAAGCCGCAGCATTGAGCCAGCACATCCTTGGGCGATGGCTTGGTCTTCACCGTATTATTTTGACAGTGGTGTCGCTTCTGGCCGGGTGCGCGCGCCAATCTATTTGGACACGCAAACCGCCAATAGCTTTGAACTGGGTGGACGTGGACAATCAGGCTTTGGAGATTGGGCACTGAGTTATTATTATTCCAAAGTGAAAAATGAACTGTTAACCTCTGAAATGATTAAAACCTATGAAGATGGATCGAATCGACCTTCAGAGCCAATTGCTGTTGAATCGAATGCCACGCCAACGATTCATCAAGGGGTGGAGCTAAGTCTAGATACGCCATTGCATGAATCCCAATATGGCGAACTGCGTCTGCAACAGGCTTATACCCTTAGCGATTTCCAGTACAAAAATGATCCATTGTTTGGCAAGAACCAGTTACCGGGGATTCCAAAACATCTGTATCAGGCTCAACTGAGTTATGCTTTAAATAATGGCCTCTATATTGGTCTGAATACTGAATATGCATCTAAAATGGCGCATGATTATGCTAATAGCCAATTCAGTGACGACTATCAGATCTGGGGCATTGATGTGGGTTATGCACCAGAACATCAATCATGGAAAACCTGGATCAACTTTAAAAATATCACGGATGAGAAATATGCTGCGGTCGTGATTCCAGGCCTTAACGACGGTGGGAAAGATGAAGCTCGTTCTTCGCCTGGTGAAGGTTTCTCTACTTATGCCGGTGTGTCATTTAAATTTTAATTATTTAAAAATTAAAAAAAGAGCGGGATATTTCCCGCTCTTTATATTTATCGATAGAAAGGATTTATCAGGTTTCTAATATTCCTGTAATACCTGTCACGATCATATCGATGGCAATGGTACCGATTAAAAGCGCTGCAACACGACCTACAATATCGACATACAGGTCAATATAGTTTGAATACTTGTGCTGTAAATGATCATGCAGGTATTTCATCAGGATCAGCAGACTACAAGTCAGAAACAGGGTAAAGAAAATCACCAGAATGGTTTGCATTAAACTGAGCTGTATACCGGTGATCACAGATGCCGAAATGGTGCCCGGACCAATCATAAACGGCATGGCAATCGTGCCCGCCAGATGACTGGGCGCTCCACGCATCACGCCAATCGTATCAGCACCTTCAAAGACATAACGATAGCCAATCACCAAAAAGATAATACCGCCAAAAATCTGGAAGGACTCAAACCGTACATGCAAGAATTCATTAAAGAAGGCTTCACCGGTTTTTGCAAAAATGATGAACACAATAAAGCTGATCAGACTGCCCTGAATCAATGCCATGTTGAATATTTTTGCGTCGGAATTACGGATAATTCCGAGCATATAAATACTCATCAGAAAAGGATTGAGCAGGGAGAAAAACAGGGCAAATGCATTCAAACTTTCTGACATCATTGAGTCCTTACGTAGTTGAGAGATCCTAGATTTCACGATCCGGGAACAGCGGACGTTTACCTGGGCTAATACGGTTAATATGTAGATACATCATATGGCGTTCATATTTATCCAGGATGTCATTGATCACCTGTTCCTTACTGTAACCGACCAGATCGTTTCCCTGAGAGCCTTCAAACAGATAACTTTCCAGACGATAGTAATAACGTTTGGTTCGTTTACCACGTGAACTGAAATTTGGCGTGTCATAGCGTACCGGCCATATTTCGTAGACAAAGTTTTCTTCTTCATCGAGCTGAATGGTCAGATCCAGATGATACAGTTCAGGTTCTTCCTCCAGCGATTTTTCCTGAATATTGACTTGAATACCTTTGTCAATTAACTCGGTTGCAACGGCCTCAATGGCTGGTTTGCAAACATTGTCCAGCATGGTCCGCGTCTGGGACAGGCTTGGATGCAGCATGACCCGGCTCAGACGCTTCTTCCAGTTCAAAATATCCACATTACCGACCACAGGTGCCGCATTCAGGCTGGTGCTTGCCTGACGAAAATCCTCCAGACGCAAGGACTTATAGAGTCCCGCCATCACAAAGAAAATGACGAAACTAAAAGGCAGACCCATAATAATTGTGGTGTTCTGTAATGCTGTCACGCCATTCGCCATGAGCATTGCCAAAGTCAGCAAACCGATGGCAATGGCCCAGAACACACTGAGCCAGCGCGGTGAATCATGCTCAATATTAGTGAATTTGGTCGTGAAATTTCCCAATACCAATGCCCCTGAATCCGCTGAGGTCACATAGAACAGCAAGCCGGTAATAGTGGCGACACCTGCAGTAAAGGTAAAGCCTGGATACTGCGCCAGCAGATCATAAAAACCATGTGCCGGATTTTCTAAAACTGTCGTAGCAAGTTGAGTATTACCATCGAAAATCACGCTGTATAAAGCACTGTTACCGAAAATAGACAACCAGGTCAGGGTAAATAACAGAGGAATAACCAAAGTCCCGGTGACAAATTCGCGAATGGTACGACCACGGGAAATACGGGCCAGGAACAGACCAACAAAAGGTGACCAGGCGATCCACCATGCCCAGAAGAACAGGGTCCAGCTATTCATCCATTCTTTCGGTTGTTCAAAAGGAAAACTGGTTAAAGAGAGTTTTGGGAACTGACTGATATAGTCACCAAAATTCTGAATCAAGGCTGCTAATAAAAATTCGGTATTGCCTACAAACAGAATAAATAGCAGCAGCCCAATTGATACATAGATGTTAATTTCAGACAGGATTCGGATGCCTTTATTGACACCGGCAGTGACTGAAATAATAGTAATAATCACGGCAACAGCGATGAGTGCAGTTTGAATCCAGATATTTTCTGGTAAATCAAATAGCACATGTAGGCCGTAATTTAATTGCACAACGCCAATCCCGCAGGTGGTGGCAATCCCGAAAATCGTGCCGAGTACCGCAGCGGTATCAACCGTATGGCCAATTGGACCATTAATTTTTTTACCAAAGATCGGATAAAGTGCCGATCGGATCGTTAGCGGTAAATTGTAGCGGTAACTGAAATAACCTAGGGCGACCCCAATCAGCGCATACATACTCCAGCCGGTTAAACCGTAGTGAAATAGGGTCCACACCATGGATTGGCGTGCAGCTTCAAAGGTTTCACCTTCGCCTACAGGCGGATTCATATAATGGGAAAGCGGTTCCGCCACCGAGAAAAACATCAGGTCAATCCCGATTCCGGCAGAAAATAGCATCGCCGACCAACTCAGCAGGCTGAATTCAGGTTTAGAATGTTTCGGTCCAAGTTTGATTTCGCCATAACGTGAGCAGGCGATAAAGACGATAAAAACCAGATACAGCGTTGCCGCCAGCAGATAATACCAGCTAAAGGTACGACTGACCCAGTTTAAGATATTGATAATGACTTGATTGGCTTGTTCATTAAATAAAATGGTAATGATAGAAAACAGCAGAATAAGCGTCGCCGAAAAATAAAAAACCACTTTATTCAGACTATCTTGCTTCTCTTCATTTTTCTTTTGCATAAATCTCTAACCATCGTTTTGTTGCCGGATGATCTACAGTGCAGTGTGATTTAAAAGCAAAAGCCTGCAGTAAAGCTTCCTTGTTTTCGTGAATTACAAACTTTTGCAAATCCAAAACAAACTGCGCTGTACATCAAGGGTGAGCTGGCACTATAATTTTTATTAATTGAACGTTCAATTAAAAAAGCGTTTATGAATTGTTACATCATTCAGCTATTTGCTTTAGCAGAGTGATTTTTTATTGTTACATCCGTTATTCAGGTTAGTCCTATGCCCAAAGTTGGTATGCAACCGATCCGTCGTCAGCAACTGATCGATGCCACCTTAGCTGCAGTGAATGAGCTAGGTTTTGCAGAAGCTTCAATTAGTCAGATTGCCCAAAGAGCAGGTGTCTCAACCGGCATCATAAGTCATTACTTTCGAGGTAAAAATGGCTTGATTGAAGCCACAATGCGTTACTTATTGCAGCAATTGGGTAAATCTGTTGCACAGATAAAGATACAGGTTGATGACTTACCGGAGCAGCGCTTACTGGCGATCGTACGTGGTAATTTTGCTGCTCCACAAACCGACAAGGCGGCCATGAAAGTCTGGTTGGCGTTCTGGGCTAGCAGTTTGCATCAACCTGAGTTACATCGGTTACAGCAGATCAATCATTACCGCTTACATTCCAACCTTAAATATGAATTCATGAAAAAGTTGAATAAAGACCAGGCAGAGAAAGCCGCTCAAGGTTTGGCAGCATTGATTGATGGATTCTGGTTAAGAGGTGCTTTGGTAAATGGCAAAATTGACCCAGAACTGCCGATTGAACTGTGTAGTGAATATATCCGGCAACAACTCAAATAACCCACCTGCGAGGAAATTCCATTGACAACATTCAAACTGCAACGTCCTTATATTCATGGACAATATGTCGATGCAACGTCCAATAGCACGTTTCAAACGATTAATCCTGCAACTGGCGAAGTTCTGGCAGACGTGCAGGTATGTACACAAGATGATATCGATCGCGCTGTTGAATCGGCACAACAAGGACAAAAAGTCTGGGCAGAAATGACGGCGATTCAACGTTCCCGTATTTTGAACAAGGCTGTTGCCATCCTCCGTGAACGTAATGACGAGCTGGCGCGTTTAGAAAGTCTCGACAGTGGTAAAGCTTTCAGTGAAACATCCACCGTCGATATTGCGACAGGTGCAGATGTACTCGAATACTATGCAGGTATTTTGCCAGCATTAGAAGGCCAGCAAATCCCGCTCAGAAGCAGTTCGTTTGTTTATACTCGCCGTGAACCTTTGGGTGTGGTTGCCGGGATTGGTGCATGGAATTATCCGGTTCAAATTGCCTTATGGAAATCTGCACCTGCACTGGCAGCAGGCAATGCCATGATCTTTAAAGCTAGTGAAGTGACGCCTTTAACTGCATTAAAACTGGCAGAAATTTATACTGAAGCAGGTGTGCCGCATGGTGTCTTTAATGTGGTTACCGGCAGTGGTGAAATTGGTGGTTATCTGACTTCGCATCCTGATATTGCCAAAGTTTCATTTACCGGTGGTGTCGCGACCGGCAAAAAAGTCATGGCCCAAGCTGCGAATTCCAGTCTGAAAGAAGTCACTATGGAGCTGGGCGGAAAATCTCCGCTGATTATCTGTGAAGATGCCGATCTGGATCTGGCGGCAGATATAGCCATGATGGCTAACTTCTACAGTTCTGGTCAGGTCTGTACCAATGGTACCCGCGTATTTGTACCTTTAGCTTTGAAAGCCGAATTCGAAGAAAAGATTCTGCAGCGTATTCCTTATATCCGGATGGGGGACCCACTCGATCCTGAAACCAATTTTGGTCCAGTTTCCAGCTTCTCTCATATGGAAAAAGTGCTGGATTATATTGAACAGGGCAAGATCGAAGGTGCACGCTTATTGTGTGGTGGCGGCCGTGCTGAAGATGAGCAGTTTGCCCAAGGCGCTTATGTGCTACCAACGGTATTTACCGATTGCCGTGACGACATGACGATTGTCCGTGACGAAATCTTTGGTCCGGTCATGAGTATTCTGAGTTATGACTCAGAAGAAGAAGTGATTCGTCGTGCCAATGATACTGAATATGGTTTGGCAGCTGGTGTCGTGACGCCGAATCTAGCACGTGCGCATCATATTATTCATCAAATCGAAGCCGGTATTTGCTGGATTAATACCTGGGGCGAATCTCCTGCAGAAATGCCAGTTGGTGGTTATAAACATTCGGGTGTCGGTCGCGAAAACGGTATTGTCACGCTACAGCAATATACCCAGACCAAGTCAGTTCAGGTCGAACTCAGTCCTTTCCAGTCTGTATTTAGCGCATAAGGGAGGATTGGATGAATTACGACTATATTATTATCGGTGCAGGTTCGGCAGGAAATGTGCTCGCAGCGCGTTTAACTGAAGATCCGGATGTGAAAGTCCTGCTGCTGGAAGCGGGTGGGCCGGATTACCGTCTAGACTTCAGAACACAAATGCCGGCTGCATTGGCTTATCCATTACAGGGACGCCGTTATAACTGGGCCTATCTGACCGATCCTGAACCACATATGAATAACCGTCGTATGGAGTGCGGGCGCGGCAAGGGGCTGGGCGGTTCTTCATTAATTAACGGCATGTGTTACATTCGCGGTAATGCTATGGATCTTGAACAGTGGGCCAGCCTGAAGGGGCTAGAACACTGGAGCTATGCTGAATGTCTGCCGTATTATAAAAAAGCTGAAACGCGCGATATTGGCGGCAATGATTATCATGGTGATTCTGGACCGGTTTCGGTCGCAACACCTAAAAATGGGAATAATGAACTGTTCCATGCCATGGTCGAGGCCGGTGTACAGGCCGGTTATCCACGTACTGATGACCTGAATGGCTATCAGCAGGAAGGCTTTGGGCCGATGGACCGTACCGTAACGCCGCAAGGCCGTCGTTCCAGTACAGCACGTGGTTATCTGGATATGGCCAAAGGCCGGGATAATCTTACGATTATTACCCACGCCATGACCAACCGGATTCTGTTTAATCGTAATCAGGCAATTGGTGTGGAATATTTTGAAGGACAAAATACTTTACAGCCGATTCAGGTCTTTGCAGATCGTGAAGTATTGCTATGTGCAGGTGCAATTGCCTCGCCGCAAATCCTGCAACGCTCCGGTGTGGGTCCGGCTGAACTGTTAAAAAGTTTGGATATTCCTGTGGTTCAGGATTTGCCAGGCGTGGGTGAAAACCTGCAGGACCATCTGGAAATGTACCTGCAATATAAGTGCAAAAAACCGGTTAGCTTATATCCGGCACTCAAGTGGTATAACCAGCCGATGATTGGCGCTGAATGGTTATTTTTAGGTAAAGGTATTGGGGCCAGTAACCAGTTTGAAGCCGGTGGTTTTATCCGCTCTTCAGACGAATTTGACTGGCCTAATATCCAGTATCATTTCCTGCCTGTAGCGATTAATTATAATGGCACCAATGCCATTCATGAACATGGCTTCCAGGCTCATGTGGGCTCTATGCGTTCGCCGTCACGTGGCCGTGTTCGTCTGAAATCCAAAGACCCGTTTGAGCATCCAAGTATTCTGTTTAATTATATGAGTACCGAGCAGGACTGGCGTGAATTCCGCGATGCCATCCGCATTACCCGGGAAATTATGCATCAGCCGGCATTGGATCCCTATCGTGGTGAAGAAATCAGTCCGGGAAAACATCTACAAACAGATGCTGAAATTGATGAATTTGTTCGTAATCATGCAGAAACCGCGTATCATCCATCATGTAGCTGTAAAATGGGTGAGGATGACATGGCGGTTGTCGATGGTTATGGACGCGTACATGAAATGCAGGGGTTGCGTGTGATTGACGCCTCGATTATGCCTTTGATCATTACCGGTAACCTCAATGCAACTACGATTATGATCGCTGAAAAACTGGCAGACCATATTCGTGGCAAACCTGCTCTTGCGCCTTCATCTGCACCTTTTTACAAGGCGCCTCGCGCTTAAATTATGGTTTTATTCCTGCCGCCTAGCAAAGCAGGAGTAAAGCGAATTTCAATTTTGTCCCAAAGCGGAGATAAAACCTCGACTGCTTTCGGTTTTATCTCCGCTTTACTTAATACATTTATATTTTATGAAAATATTCAATCAAACAGTGCTGTTTGGCTGTGCTGCTGTTTCAAGTTTTTACTGTTATGCCGATGATGCGGAAGTAAAACAAATAGAAGCAAGCGGAAACTTGAGTGTGGTCTCCAAATACGTCTCCCGCGGTTTGACCAATGCGCCTGAAAATGATGATGTTGCTGTACAGGCTGCATTGAATCTGGCTTATGGTAATTTTTATGTCGGATATTGGGGATCTACGCTTGGATACTCTTATGCAGAAGTGCAGGGGCGTCAGGGACATCGTTCAGACAAATTCGAGCATAACTTTCTGCTGGGTTATACCCATAGCAGCGAAAATTATGATTGGGATCTATGGAACGCAACCTATTATTATCCGGGCGGCAAGCATACTACCGGAAATGAGCTGGGTTTAAATATAAGTCGTGCATTGAATGATCAGACCAGTATTGGCGCCAGTGTATCGACCTATCTGTATGATGTGGCTTATGCCAATCAGGGCGATACTTTTTATACGCTTAACCTGAATCATCAGTTGAATGATCGCCTGAATGCCAGCATTACAGCAGCAGGAAGCTATTTTAACGATGAAGGCAAATATGAGGGCGGTGAACTGGGCGATACCGAAAAGCAGTTTGCCTTTCGTTATGCTTCTGCCGGACTCAGTTATGCGCTTTTACCGCAGTTGAGTATGTCAGGTGAATATATCTTTGGCGGTTATGACCGCTATGATGACAAGCAGCGTAATCTTGCAGTATTTGCACTGAGTTATGATTTTTAAAATTATGAAATCATTCAGACTAGGCGGGTGAAAATCTGCCTTATCTGCAACTTTGATTAATAGTATAAGCCATGACTTGAAGTTGATTCATGCTCCGGCAGCTCAGGAAAGACTGAGGATCTGGTTTAATCTGCCAGAATTTCAGACAAATATTATCAATTTCATAAAATAATTCTATAATAGCGCCCATTCTCGGCAGCGTTATCCAGACACTTCGTCAAATGGTATAACCTGACCATTTTCTATTTTTCATTCAAGTTCTCCTCCGTGAACCGGCTTGTATATTCAGATTCAGCATCTTATCTGTCCGTGACGGCACATAAGAATATTTAGGTATCCACATGGAAATTAAGGTCAATTATCTCGATAATCTTCGTCAGGAAGCCAAGTTCGATGACTTCACGGTAATCGCCGATCAGCCGATCCGCTATAAAGGCGATGGTTCGGCACCCGGCCCATTCGATTATTTTCTGGCATCTTCAGCTTTATGTGCGGCTTATTTTGTCAAAGTCTATTGCGCGGCACGTGATATTCCGACCGACAATATCCGCCTATCTCAAAACAATATCGTTGATCCTGAAAACCGATATAAACAGATTTTTAAAATTCAGGTGGAACTACCGGCTGATATTTCTGAAAAAGACCGCCAGGGAATTTTACGTTCGATCGACCGTTGTACCGTCAAAAAAGTAATTCAAACCGGTCCTGAATTTGTCATTGAAGAAGTAGAAAGTATCGATGCAGATGCTCAGGCCTTGTTAATGCCAAGTCTGGCTTCTGACCATACGACTTTCATTCCGGGTAAGGACCTTCCGCTGGAAGAAACGATTGCCAATATGTCTGCCATTCTGGCAGGCCTTGGCATGAAGATTGAAATCGCGTCTTGGCGTAATATCGTGCCGAATGTGTGGTCGCTACATATCCGTGATGCGCAGTCACCAATGTGCTTTACCAATGGTAAGGGTTCGACCAAAGAAAGTGCGCTGGCATCTGCCTTGGGCGAATTTATTGAGCGTCTGAATTGCAACTTTTTCTATAACGACCAGTTCTGGGGTGAGGATATTGCCAATGCCGAATTTGTGCATTATCCAGATGAAAAATGGTTCCAGCCAGGTCCAAATGGCGAACTACCTGCAGAAGTTTTAGATGAACATACCCGTGAAATTTATGATCCTGAAGATGAATTATTGGGTATCCATCTTTACGACACCAACTCTGGTAATAAAGCACGTGGCATCTGTTCATTGCCATTTGTACGTCAGTCTGATGGTGAAACCGTTTATTTCCCGTCGAATCTGATCGAAAACCTTTACTTAAGTAACGGGATGAGTGCCGGCAATACCTTGGCTGAAGCGCAAGTACAATGTCTTTCTGAAATTTTCGAACGTGGGGTAAAACGCGAAATTCTGGAAGGTGAACTGGCACTACCGGATGTGCCTGAACATGTTCTGGCAAAATATCCAAAAATTGTTGAAGGCATTAAAGGTCTGGAAGAACAGGGCTTCCCGGTTCTGGTCAAAGATGCTTCACTAGGCGGTCAGTTCCCGGTCATGTGCGTTACCTTGATGAACCCGCGTACCGGCGGTGTATTTGCCTCATTCGGTGCCCATCCTAACTTTGAAGTAGCATCAGAACGCAGTCTGACTGAACTTTTACAAGGCCGTAGTTTTGAAGGTCTGAATGATCTGCCAAAACCAACTTTTAGCAGCAATGCAGTAACTGAACCGAATAACTTCGTCGAACATTTTATTGACTCAAGCGGTGTGGTGTCTTGGCGTTTCTTCAGCGCGAAATCAGATTATGATTTTATCGAGTGGGATTTCACTAATAACGGTCAAAACTCGAATGCGGATGAAGCTCAGGAATTATTCACAATTCTGGAAGACATGGGCCATGAAGTTTATATGGCGGTGTATCAGCATCTAGGTGCAATAGCTTGCCGTATTCTGGTACCGGGCTATTCGGAAATTTATCTGGTAGAAGATCTGGTTTGGGACAATACCAACAAGGCTTTGCTCTACCGTGAAGATATCCTGAATCTGCACCGTCTGGATGATGAACAACTGGAAGCACTGGTTGAGCGTCTGGAAGAAGCAGATGAGGATGACTATACCGAAATCAAAACCTTGATCGGTATCGAGTTCGATGAAAATACTGAATGGGGTCAACTGACGATTCTGGAACTGAAACTTCTAATTTATGTGGCTTTGCAGCAATTTGAAGAAGCCAAAGATCTGGTTGAGCAGTTCCTGCAGTTCAATACCAATACCGTTGAACGTGGCTTGTTCTACCAGTGCATGAATGTCGTTCTGGAAGTCATTCTGGATGATGAAATGGAACTGGAAGATTATGAACACAACTTCCGTCGTATGTTTGGTGATGCCCGTATGGATGCCGTTCTCGGTTCAATCGAAGGCACAGTTCGTTTCTATGGTTTGACCGAAACCAACATGCAGCTTGAAGGGCTGGACCGTCATCTACGTTTAATTGACAGCTATAAAAAACTGCATGCAGCACGCGCCAAGTTTGTAGCAAATCAAAAATCTTAATGAATGACTAAAATTTTTCGTCATTGGTTTTAAATTTTAAAGATGGCTTAGCTCATTTTGGTTAAGCCATTTTTATATCCAGTACGCTATAAAATCTTTTCTATTATTTCTATTCTAACTTATTAATTCCAGCTCCCGAGGGAGCTGGGATTACCTAAAAAATTAAAGTGAAGTGTTAATACTAACTGCTTCAAGAGTGGGTATATGAATGTGAGAAATAGATGTATTTTTCTCATTCACAGGAATTACCTTACATATTCGGGTAATTCGGACCACCACCACCTTCCGGTGTCACCCAGGTGATGTTCTGGGACGGATCCTTGATGTCACAGGTCTTGCAGTGTACACAGTTGGCTGCATTGATCTGGAAACGTTTCGAACCGTCATTATTTTCCATAATTTCATAGACCCCCGCCGGGCAGTAACGCTGTGCAGGCTCATCCCATGTCGGCAGGTTGACTTCCACCGGAATCGAAGCATCGGTCAGTTTCAAGTGCGCTGGCTGGTTCTCTTCATGGACCGTATTCGAGACAAACACTGAAGACAGACGGTCAAAGGTCAGCTTGCCATCCGGTTTTGGATAGGTCGGCTTGAAGCTTTCAGCTGCCTGGGTTTTTAGCGCAGCATGGTCCTGAACCAGATCATGCAAGGTAAAAGGCACTTTAAATACGTTCTGGTCGATAAAGTTGAATGCGCCACCGATCCATTGACCGAACTTGTGCATTGCCGGGCCAAAGTTACGCGAGTTATATAGCTCTTCTTTCAGCCAGCTGTTGTTGAACTTGTCGGTATACGCGGTCAGTTCTTTCACGAAGAAATCTTCACCTTCAGCCACACGTGCCACCGCCAGATCACCGCCTTTTTCTACACCGGCCGCAATCGCCTCAAATACCGCTTCACCGCAGAGCATGCCGGATTTCATCGCAGTATGTGAGCCCTTGATCTTGGCAAAGTTCAGGAAGCCGGCATCATCACCAATCAAAGAACCACCCGGGAAGGTGAATTTTGGTAATGAGTTAAAACCACCTTTGGTCACAGCACGCGCACCATAAGAAATACGCTTACCACCTTCCAGATACTGCTTGATCAATGGATGGGTTTTCCAGCGCTGCATTTCCATGAAGGGATACATATGCGGGTTGGTGTAAGACAGATCTACGATCATGCCCAGAGTCACCTGGTTATTCTCAGCATGGTATAACCACCAGCCACCTGAAGAACCAGTTTCATTTAGTGGCCAGCCGGCACCGTGCATCACCAGACCCGGTTTATGCTTGGCAGGATCGATTTCCCAAAGCTCTTTAATGCCGATACCGTAGTGTTGCGGATCAGCGTCCTTGTCCAGGTTGAACTTCTGGATCAGACGTTTACCTAAGTGACCACGACAGCCTTCAGCGAAAATTGTGTATTTGGCATGCAGTTCATAACCCGGGGTAAAGTTATGCGTTGGTTCGCCATCTTTACCAATACCCATATCACCGGTTTGGATGCCTTTGACTGTACCATCGGCATGATACAGAATTTCAGACGCGGCAAAGCCCGGGAAGATCGACACTTCCAGCTCTTCGGCTTTCTGGCCTAACCAGCGCACCACGTTGCCGAGCGAGATGACATAGTTGCCATCATTGTGCATGGTTTTAGGCACCATCCAGTGTGGTGCTTCCTGTGATTTTTCATCTGACAGCAGGAAGAAGGTTTTATCTTCAGTCACCGGAACATTCAGCGGGGCACCCTGTTCTTTCCAGTCTGGGAACAGCTCGTTCATGGCACGCGGTTCAAGCACAGCACCAGACAGAATATGTGCACCGACTTCGGAGCCTTTTTCTACGACACAAACGGACAGATCGTTTAAGTTGTTTTCAATTGCAAGTTGACGAATTTTGATCGCAGCAGAAAGACCCGCAGGGCCTGCGCCTACGATGACGACGTCAAACTCCATCGATTCTCTTGTTATATCTTCCATAATATAAAATCCAATTTCGCTATACGATATTTATAGCATTATCTAAATCGGTTATGAAGCTTATTTTTGATCTTTTTATTTGGAATAGGAATTTATCTTTTTTAAATCTTATCTATTTCGCAGCATTAAAAAGGTTTGCTGAGAATTCTGGATAAAGGAAGAAGATGTGTAGATTGGGTATTCAATAAAAGAGCGACTTAATGTCGCTCTGATAATTAATTTTTTATATGTTATTGAGATTCATTGCAATATTATTCACCATGTGAATCAGACGCGGTCCAATTTCATTTTCCAGTTTTTCCTGATTTAACAGATAACTTGGGGCACCACAGTTAAACGTTAATATCCCATGTTTGGGGTGAACCAACGGAACTGCCACGGAATTCACATCCTTAGCCCAGTCACCTAAAGACAGACAGTAGCCATAATCCTGATAATCACGGATTGCACGTTCCAGATTACGCTTGATGGTTGGCCACTGATCTTCGTTTCTTTTCTTGATGGCATCAAATAAATATTCGCGTTCCTTCACATCCATCGCTGCCAGACAGGCCCGTCCCATGGCACTGCTATGAATCGGTAAAGTCGAACCGACAGGGCGGCGCATGGTTAGCGTCGATTCTGTATGTACCACTTCCAGATAAATCATGCTCAAACGGTCACGGGTAGCCATTGCCACAGGGGCTTGGGAATAACGGGACATTTCTTCCATAAACGGATAAGCCTGAGTCCGCGCAGAAATATTACTCAAAGCTGCATAACCCAAAGCCAATACGCCAACATCCAACAGATATTTCGTGGTATTCGGTAGTTGTTTTAAATAACCTAAAGAAACCAGGGTGCTGGTAATACGGGCCACAGTTGGCTTGGGTAAGTTGGTTAATTGTGCAATTTCCTGATTGCCAAGCAATTGATTGGTCGCTGAAAAGCAACGTAAGATTTCCAATCCACGCGCAATAGACGCAATAAATTGAGGATTATTTTCTCTATGAATATGTGAAATCGGATCTAAACGGATTTCATCAAAGTTGGGAATTTCACCAGTTTTATTTTTTGTCATGGTCAGGGCAATTAAAGTTAAATTAATGAATATGATAGCAACATAATTTCACGATACAAAATAAAACACTTCTACAAAAGATAAAATATAGGAAAAAGTGCCGAAATTATTTGTGGTCGAAAAGAATCCTGTTACCCAACTTTGAAGACAATATAAAATCATCTAGTTTTTTAGGTTTAACACGTAGCCAATACATTTAAAAAGTTTCGATTTCTCCGAAAGAGTCAGTGATCGATAAATATTACAGCAAGAAAAAAGGTTTAATTATCTATTCAAAAAAACTGATAAATAGAATAATCACTCATCAAAATATTTCGTATCGTGAAATTAAATATTAAACACAAATCAACTGGAATACCAGAAAAATTTCATTTTTTAGTTAAAATATAAAATTTTTAATAATTTCACTTGCTCAAAATGATTTTATATGATTATTTATTTCGTAATACGAAACAAAAATAAGGGTAAAGGAATTTACCTAAATTATATCCATGGAGATTCATATGATTCGTGATCCGGAAATGCTAGACCAACTTCTGTCAACGATTCGCGATTTTGTAAAAAATGAACTGGTGCCTCTTGAGCATGAAGTAGAAGAGAACAACGCCATTCCTGAACATATTGTGGAACAGATGAAAGAGCTGGGCTTGTTTGGCCTGACGATTCCAGAAGAATATGGTGGTTTAGGCATTACCATGGAAGAAGAAATTCTGGTCGCGATGGAGTTAGGTCATACATCAGCTGCATTCCGCTCTTTAATTGGTACTAACAACGGCATTGGCTCAAGCGGCATCATTATCGACGGTACAGAAGAGCAAAAACAGAAATATTTACCGCGTTATGCAACGGGCGAAATTATCGGGTCATTCTGTTTGACTGAACCAGATTCCGGCTCAGACGCTGCTGCTTTAAAAACCAGCGCTGTCAAAGACGGCGATTATTATATTTTAAAAGGAACTAAACGCTTCATTACCAATGCACCACGTGCCACGACATTTACCGTGATGGCACGTACCAATCAAGAGATTAAAGGTGCGAGCGGTATTTCAGCATTTCTAGTTGAAGCAGGTACACCTGGTTTAAGCCTGGGTAAAATTGACAAGAAAATGGGCCAACATGGTTCCTATACCTGTGATGTAATTTTTGATAACTGTAAAGTGCATAAAGATCAGCTGATTGGCGGTGTAGAAGGGATCGGCTTTAAAACAGCAATGCGCGTTCTGGATAAGGGCCGTCTGCACATTGCTGGTTATAGCGTCGGCATGGCAGAGCGTATGCTGGAAGATGCACTTAACTATGCAGTGGAACGCAAACAGTTTGGCCAGCCCATTGCGAATTTCCAGCTAATCCAAGGTATGTTGGCAGACTCCAAAGCCGAGATTTATGCAGCCAAATGTATGGTGCTGGATGCTGCGCGTCTACGTGATGCTGGCCAAAATGTTACGACTGAAGCCTCTTGTGCCAAAATGTTTGCAACTGAAATGTGTGGTCGAGTTGCTGATCGCTGTTTGCAGATTCATGGTGGAGCGGGTTATATCAGTGAATATTCAATTGAACGTTTCTACCGTGATGTGCGTCTGTTCCGTTTATATGAAGGAACCACACAAATCCAGCAAATTATTATTGCGCGTGAAATGATTAAACAAGCAACCGCCTAATCTCATAATTTTAAAATAAGGAAATATTAAAATGACGACAAAAATTAGATTTGATTGGCAAGACCCGTTTTTAATCGAACAGCAATTGACGTCAGAAGAACGCATGATCCGCGATGCGGCGGCAGCGTACTGTCAAGACAAACTGATGCCGCGTGTACTGGAACAGTTCCGTCATGAAAAAACCGATCCCGCTATTTTCCGTGAAATGGGTGAACTCGGCTTGCTTGGCCCAACCATTCCGGAACAGTACGGTGGTGCAGGTTTAAATTATGTCAGTTATGGTCTGATTGCCCGTGAAGTTGAACGTGTTGATTCAGGTTATCGCTCAATGGCCAGCGTACAAAGCTCTCTGGTGATGGTGCCCATTAATGAATTTGGTTCTGAAGAGCAAAAGCAGAAGTATTTACCAAAATTAGCAACCGGTGAATATATTGGTTGCTTTGGCTTGACCGAGCCAGATCATGGATCAGATCCTGGCAGCATGATTAGCCGTGCCAAAAAAGTCGAGGGTGGTTACCGTTTAACAGGCGCAAAAATGTGGATTACCAACAGCCCGATTGCCGATGTATTTGTAGTTTGGGCCAAAGAGGTATCTGCTGAAGGCAATGTCGGTGACATTCGTGGCTTTATTTTAGAAAAAGGCTGGGAAGGGCTTTCTGCTCCAACGATTCACGGCAAGGTGGGTCTACGTGCCTCAATCACCGGTGAAATTGTAATGGATAACGTCTTTGTTCCAGAAGAAAATGCATTTCCGGAAGTTCGCGGTTTAAAAGGGCCTTTTACCTGCTTGAATAGTGCACGTTACGGGATTGCCTGGGGTGCCATGGGAGCTGCAGAGTTCTGCTGGCATACCGCACATCAATACACCATGGACCGTAAACAGTTTGGTCGACCACTCGCTGCGAATCAGCTGATCCAGAAGAAACTGGCAGATATGCAAACTGAAATTGCACTCGGTTTGCAGGTGGCTTTACGTTTTGGCCGCATGAAAGATGAGGGCATTGCGTCAGTTGAAGGTACGTCTTTAATTAAGCGTAATAACTGCGGCAAGGCGCTGGATATTGCCCGTTTGGCCCGTGACATGATGGGTGGAAATGGCATTAGCGATGAATTCGGTGTAGCCCGTCATCTGGTTAATCTGGAAGTGGTAAATACCTATGAAGGTACCCATGATGTACATGCCCTGATTTTAGGTCGTGCACAAACCGGAATTGCAGCCTTTTGCAACTAAACCTGACATCAACTTCTAGCCAGCATTGCTGGCTAGATTGTTTTACGGGTTTAAGAATTGTGCTTAATCACATCATTCAATGTATTGCTACGTGATTTCTGCAGAGAAAATTTATCAAGAACTTTGAAAATCATTTTATACCACCTTGCTAAAGCGTGGTAATGATCAGCGAATATTCTATATTTCACCTAAATAATTAAGTGAAATATGCGTTTTAAAAAGGCACAGGAGTGCCGAAAAGTAGAAAGAGCATTATGGATACGATCAGTTCACAACAACACCCAGTGGAAGGTGGAAACGAACCCAAGCAAAGAGTCTGGATTCTGGCCTTTATTTTCTCATTTTTAGCATTATTGGTTGATGGTGCTGATATTGCGTTATTAGCCTACAGTCTGACCAGTCTGAAACAAGAGTTTTCATTAAGTAATATGCAGGCCGGTGCCTTAGGGAGCTGGACGCTTGCAGGCATGGCTATCGGCGGTTTTTTTGGTGGCTGGGCTTGTGACCGTTTTGGCCGGGTTCGTGTGATCGTCATTGCCATTGCATTATTTTCTTCATTAACCTTCTGGTTAGGATTCGTAGAAAGTTATGATCAGTTCAAATGGCTGCGCTTTACGTCTGCGATTGGACTAGGTGCTCTATATATTGCCTGTAACACACTCATGGCAGAGTATGTACCCACCAAATATCGCTCTACAGTATTGGCAACGCTTATGACTGGCTGGACTTTAGGCTCGGTGGTCGCAACTGTTCTGGCTGGATGGCTATTGCCTGAATTTGGCTGGCGATACCTCTATTATATTGCCATTATTCCAATTGTACTGGCCTTCGCGATGTACTTCTTGGTGCCTGAGCCGAAAGCCTGGTTAGATGCGCGTAAAGCACGCCTGGATGCAAAAGCCAGTGGTATTCTGCAGGAAAAACCAAAAAATACTTTTAAAATGATTTTTGAAGATGCACTTAGCCGTCGCATGTTTATCCTCTGGTCCTTCAGTACCGCATTTTTACAGTTTGGCTATTATGGAGTCAGCAACTGGCTACCGGCGTATTTAGAGACTGATCTGGGAATCAAGTTTAAAGAAATGACCATATATATGATCGGGACTTTCCTGATCATGATGTGTACCAAAGTTATTGCTGGTTTTATCGCTGACCGGATTGGCCGTCGTGCGGTATTTGCTTTCGGCACTATGGGTACTGCAATTTTTATCCCTGTGATTGTCTTTGGTAATACGCCGGATAATATCCTCTGGCTGATGTTATTTTTCGGTTTTCTCTATGGTATTCCATACGGTATTAATGCGACTTACATGACAGAAAGCTTCTCCACCAAAGTGCGTGGAACAGCAGTGGGTGGGGCATATAACGTAGGCCGACTGGGTGCGGTGTTTGCACCTCTTACCATTGGCTATTTTGCTCAAGGAGGCTCAATTGGTACCGGCTTACTGATTATGGGCATTGCCTATTTTCTTTGCGGCCTGATACCCGCTTTCTTTATTAAAGACCGCTTATTTGATCCACAAAAGGCAGATTAATCTGCACTCGTAATATAGATAGAACATGCTAGGAAGCAATATGATGAATAAAATCACGCAGGATATCGAGACGGTACTTAAGCAAATTCCTGATGGTGCACACATTATGACCAGTGGTTTTGGCCTGGCAGGTCAGCCGGTAGAATTAATCGAAGCATTAATTGACTTTGGTCCTAGAGACTTAACCATTATTAACAACAATGCAGCTTCTGGAGATCGTGGTCTAACCAATCTGCTGTTGTCTGGACTGGTTAAAAAAATGATCTGTTCATTTCCACGGGCCAATAACTCAACCGTATTTGAAGACCTGTATAAAGCCGGAAAAGTTGAGCTGGAACTGGTGCCACAGGGTAATCTGGCCTGTCGTATTCAGGCAGCCGGTGCTGGCTTAGGGGCTGTTTTTACTCCAACCGGTTTTGGTACCAAAATAGCTGAGGGTAAAGAAACCCGTAATATCAATGGAAAAGATTATGTGCTGGAATATCCGATTCATGCAGATTATGCCTTGGTGTATGCCAATCAGGCAGACCGTTGGGGCAACTTAACCTACCGTAAGGCAGCACGGAATTTTGGTCCAATCATGGCCAAAGCAGCAAAAACCACCATTGCACAAGTCCATCAAGTTGTGGAACTGGGGGAGCTTGATCCAGAGATCATTGTAACGCCAGGGATTTTTGTACAGCATGTGGTCAAAGTTGGAGATATTAAATAATGAATATTCAAAAACGTACACGTGAACAGATTGTGGCCAAAGTTGCACAAGACATTCCAACTGGCTCTTTTGTAAATTTGGGTATTGGTTTGCCGACACGCGTAGCTGGTTATTTAAAACCTGAACAAGGAGTAATTCTGCACTCGGAAAATGGCGTTTTAGGTTTTGCTGCATTGAGTGATCCCGAACAGGCAGATGATGACCTGATTAACGCCGGTAAAGAACTCGTAAGCATGTTGCAAGGTGGCAGTTTTATGAATTCTGCCGACTCTTTCGATATCATGCGAGGCGGGCATCTGGATATCTGTATCATGGGGGCTTTTCAGGTCGCTATTAATGGTGATCTGGCGAACTGGCATACCGGTAATGCTGATGCTGTACCTGCTGTAGGCGGTGCGATGGATCTGGCAGTGGGTGCTCGCTGTGTCTATGTTTGCATGGAACATGTGACCAAAAACGGTGAGGCAAAAATTGTTGAAGAACTGACTTATCCTCTAACAGGTAAACATTGTGTCAACCGTATTTATACTGATTTGTGTGTGATTGAATTAAAAGACCGACAAGCTCAGGTTATTGAAATAGTGGATGGCTTAAGCTTTGAAGAATTACAACAGCAGACAGGCTGTAAATTAGTGGACAGTCGTCAACAAGCAGCCTAAAAATAAGTCCGCAATATTCTGATTAAGTAAAAGTATAGTTTTAGATCACAGCTTCGGCTGTGATTTTTAAATTTTAGAATTATTATCAAATACACGTAATATTGACCATATTTCCGTATTTTAAAGATATAAATACAAACTTTTGCTAATGATTATTTTAATAATAAGTCTAAAATGTTAACAAGCTAAGGAAGGTGATAGTCTGAATGAATAATAATTGTGATGATCAAGAAATTTTTCATATTTTTAATCTGATTGGTCGCCATACTGAACTTAAGCCTATCCTCGATGTCATTAGCCAGTGGCTTGAATCGCGCATTCCAGATGCGCTTGTCACCATTATGCTCTATCAGGATGACACCCAAACTTTAAATGTTATAAGTGGCAAACAGCACTTTTCAAAAGAGTACTGTAATGCTATTCAAGATTTGAAAATTGGGCCAAATCAAGGATCGTGTGGCGTAGCTGCTTTCTTACGTCAGTTGGTCATTAGTCCGAATTTAATGAAAGACCCAAACTGGCAGCCTTACCGTGCTTTGGTAAACGCAGAAAAATTGTCTAGCTGCTGGTCTATGCCGATTATTAATGCTTCAGATATTCTATACGGAACGTTTGCCACCTATTATCGAACACCCAAAATACCGACTGAACCTCATATTCAGCTTTTACAGCAAGCGGCAAAATTAGTTGCCCTCGCAATCGAGCTTGATCAGGAACGTCAAAAAAGACATGAGCTTAATGAAAAATACAGCTCATTTTATACCTATCATCCAGATATTATTTTTGAACTTGACCTGCAGGGACATGTGCTTAATACCAATATTGCTTGCGAAGAAATTACAGGTTTTTCTAAAGCGCAAATTCATGGTCAGCACTATTGTGCCTTCATACCGCCCGAATTCCATGAACTTGCGAATGTTTCATTTTCAGAAGCAGCGCAAGGTAAATCTCAACATTATGAACTTCCAATTTATAATGTTGCAGGCGATATCTTATGGCTGGATCTGACCAATTTACCGATTATTCAAAATCAGAAAGTCACCGGTATTATTGGCATTGCCCGAGATATTACTGTATCGCGTGAAAACAAGGAGTCTCTACGATTATTAAAACGTGGGGTAGAGGCTAGTCCGAATAGTCTTTTTATTACCGATGTCTCTGAAGAAAGGCTAATGGTGTATGTGAATCCAGCTTTTCTAAAGCTCACCGGTTATACGGCAGCAGAAGTACTAGGGCAAAGCTGCTTTTTCTTACAGGGTCCAGATACTGATCCGGATCAGATTGCATTACTCAAGCAAGCAGTTAAAGAACAAAAAGAAATTCAGGTAACTATAAAAAGTTACTGTAAAGATGGCAGCTGGTTCTGGAATCGTTTAACCCTAGGTCCTATTTTTGACCAGACAGGAACCTGCACCCATTTTTTGGGGATTCAGGAAGATATTACTCAGCAACGTATTCACGAAGAATATATTCAGCATCAGCATACTCATGATCATTTAACCGGTTTACCGAACCAGCATGCATTCAAACAGATTCTGGAAAATATTTTTGAAGCACAGCACGAGAGCTCACAACCTTTAGTCTTGCTGTATTTAGATCTGGATGATTTTAAAAATATAAATGACAGCTTAGGTCATCTGGTGGGTGACCAGATTCTCAAAAGTGTGGGCGAGCGGCTGCAAAAATTTGTTCAAGGCAATAATGTGCTATGCCGCTTCGCTGAAGATGAATTCATTTTGCTGCTCTCAGGGACAGATGAGCACACTGAAGTCGAGGTGATTGCTGGAGAAATTCTTGATCTTCTTTCCATGCTGTTTATCGTCGATCAGTACAAAATACATTTAAGTGCCAGTATTGGTATCGTGGCAGATGACAGTTCGATTCATCATTCTTCTGAATTGATTTATCAGTCTGTTTTGGCGATGCAGGAAGCCAAAAGACAAGGTCGTAATATGTGGCAGTGGTATGAAAAAACCAGAATGCAGCCTGTCGCAGAAATAGACTATACTAATCTGCGTCTGGAACTCATGGAAGCGATCAATCAGGAAAATTTTGACCTGTTCTATCAGCCGTTGATTCATCCTGAAACTGGACTGGTAACAGGTGTAGAAGCTTTAATCCGTTGGTGCCATCCACAGCAGGGTTATATTTCCCCAGCGATTTTTATTCCACTTGCAGAAAGAACCGGGCAAATTATTAGCGTAGGTCAATGGGTATTGGAAAAGGCCTGTTTAGATATTGCGGAGTGGAACAAGACGCACAATAGCCAGATCACAGTATCGGTGAATATTTCTCCTTTGCAATTCCGTAGAGCAGGCTTTTTGCAGGTACTTGAACATGCGCTTGAACTCAGTCAATTACCGCCGGAATTACTTAAAATTGAAATTACGGAAGGTGTCATCATTAATGGTGCAGATCGAACGATAGAAATTTTGAAAGCAGTACGTGCTTTAGGTGTACAGGTTGCCATTGATGATTTTGGTACAGGTTATTCGAGTCTCAGTTATCTGCGTCGCTTGCCGATTAATCAAATCAAGTTAGACCGTAGTTTTATTGAAGAACTGACCCTCGATGGTCAGGATGCTGCAATTGTGCAATCGATTATTCACTTGGCACATCAGCTGGATTTGGAAGTTGTCGCGGAAGGGGTCGAAACTTTAAGTCAGGCCAGTTTGCTCTATCAACAGGGTTGTGATCTGCTACAAGGCTTCTTTTATGCAAAACCTGCGCCTTTAACTGAATTGAAGCCTGTTTATCTCGCAATGGAAAATAGTAAATTGAATTAACTCTAAAAAGTTAAGATATCAATATTTTCAACCGCTTTTCAGATAGAAAGACAATGATAAACAGGTCTAAAGAATTTTCCTATTTTATGAGCGTATCATCTTTAGAATTTGCACTTGGTACAGAAAGCGGGATAAAAAAATAAGCTTTTTAACCCCCAAAGGTTTTTAACAGTATCTAAGGCTCAGGCTGAATATTGGCTAAATTTCTTTCTTGGTTTAAATCATAATAGTTAATCACAAAGATCAACACGGCAAAAATAAAACCTAAAATGACACAGGCAGACCAGCCATAGCTTTTCCATAAATGCAGCGATAAAAATGCTCCCAGACCAGCACCTGAAAAATAACAGGTCATATAGATGGCATTAATCCGCGAGCGAGCCTGCATTGAAATTCGATAGACCAGATTCTGGTTCAGGACATGCAAACAGGAAATTCCGAAATAAGCCAGAATCAAGCCCAGGATATAAATCCATAAATAATTTTGGGCAAAGAATAAGGGAATCCAGGCCAGAATCAGTCCACATGTGGCTAGGTGCGCAATCCATTTTTCCCGATGCCTGCCAATCATTTTACCGGTCCACTGAGAGGAACAGATGCCGACCACTCCCACAATGCCCATGAGGCCAATCTGGAAATCGTTAAAATGATAAGGTGCTTCAGCCAGAATAAAAGTCATGGTAGTAAAGATAATACTCAGCATGCCAAAGCCCAAACCTCCGATCATACTCCGCCGGATCAGCATGGGTTCTGTTCGGGCAAAGGTAAATAGTGAGCGATAAATTTGCAATATATTCATCTGCAACTGGCTCTTGGCGCTCGGCAACTGGAACCACATGGCCAGACTTAGCAGAAGAATTGCACAACCACTAAATAGGTATACTGCATGCCAGGACCATAAAGTAGAAATCAGTCCGGCCACGGTACGGGCAAATAGAATACCAACCAGAACACCACTCATGAGCAGGCCAACGACTTCGGCACTTTTATCACGTTGCGACAGGCTGGCGGCAAAAGGAATCAGAATCTGGGTGGTGATCGAACAAAAAGAGGCGAGCAGAGTAAAGCCATATAACATATGCAGATTGGTACTGGCTGAAAGCCCAATAAGCGCCAGTCCGGTACAGAACATTAAAATACAGATATACAGCCGTTTTTCGAACAAATCCCCCAAGGGGACAAACAAAAATAACCCGGTGGCATAGCCAATTTGGGTTAGTACTACAGTCCAGCCAGACTGAGCTACACTGATCTGCAGATCCTCTGCAATAGAATAAATCAAGGGCTGGTTAAAATAGTTACAACCTGCGCAGAGTGCGCAGGTCATTGCCATCATGAACATGAAACGGCGTGAAATTTGCCCTTGGGCTGACATCCTTGTCTCCTGAGGCTTTAAAAACTATAGTTGGCAGAGAGGTTGATACGCGAAATATCTGCTTCCTTGTTGTCAAAGGTTTCACGCTTACCATGATGATATTCTGCACCGAGATTAATCTTTGGAACAGGAGAGTAGATCACGTTGGCCACATAGTCCGTTAAACGTTTATTGGTTTCAGGATTCGCGCGTGCATAGTCGCTGGAATCATCAAAATCAACAACGCTGGCATTAATACTACTCCGTAGTTTCGGCGTAAATTTATGCGTAAATCCGATATTTAAACTGTTAAACTCATTCAGTAAAAGTTCATTATTGGCTGTATCAACCGAATAATCTCCACCCCAGGCAGCGCCATCAGTTGTTGATCCTTGAGTCAAGAAAGCGGCAATACGCTGATCTCCGACCATATGGAAATAGTTCCCCTGGATCGAGTTTTGATCATCAAAACGGTAACGTCCACCAAGACCTACACCCCAACCGACTTTTTCAATATCACCTGTATCTGTTTGCGCCTGCTTTTGATTGACAAAGCCTTGAGCTAATAAATGAAGAGGGCCTGATTGATGAACATATTTAGTGGTTAATGCAGGCAAAGCAGAAGAACGATCGCCACCGGCCATATATTCCAGACCGACATTCCAGGTATTTTCTGGATCAAGTTTGAAAGCATAGCTCACCTGAGGCGTACGTAGGACTGATCCACCCAGGAACAAGCTGTAATCGACAGCTTCAGTGCTAATCTCTGGTGTTGACATCAATGACCAGGCCTGACCAAACGTCCAGTTATAGTATTTTAAGTGTGCATGACGGATACGTAATCCACCATCGCCTTTACCATTGTTGGTCCAGAAGTCGGCTTCTAAACGAGCAGAAACATTCGGATTGCCTCCTAGATCTTTGGCCAGGAAACCAATCCGGCTGGCAGCCGCAGTAAAATCGGAACGTACAGAATCCGGTTCAGTAAAAGGTACTTTATTAATCTGGTTAATGGTACGGCCACGGGCTTCAGTAGTACTTTTGAAATCGACTGCACCATCAAAGCGGATCAAGCCATAAACATCGACATTATCTACCATTGAACTCAGCGTTTTAGAGTCTTGCGCTTTGGCTTGTTCCTGCTGGTTCTTTAATGCAAGTTGCGCGGCTTTTTGTTGTTCTAGTTCTGCCTGGATTTGCTTTAACTGTGACTCAAGAAATTGCATACGGTCTTCAGAAGCTTCTGCTGAAAATGCCTGTGCTGAAGCAATACCACATAATGTCGCTAAAACTAATTTTTTCATTTCTTAATCCCTAAAGAAATTTTTAATCCTGAATGAAAGGAGACCTTTCTATACTGACGTGTTGTAAATATTTGAAGTGAGGAAGGCAGCGATTTGACCTGCCTTCCGAAGTAGGGTTTATTCTGCTTTTTGCGGATCGTATAAACGGTCTTTAATAAACAGGGCAGGAATCAAACCGCATAGGAAATATGCTGCACCCATTACCAACAGACCTGTACCGATCGAACCATGCATCGCAAGATAACCAATCGTAATTGGCGCGAAGATTGCACCGATACGACCAATATTGAATGCACCGCCCACCGCTGTACCACGAACACCAGTCGGGAAACTTTCGGTTAGATAGGTTGCATTGATGGCATATGGAATACCGTACAGGAAGCCGAAGATTAGCATCAGTACGCCAATGTTATCGGCATTATGCATATACACCACGACAGGGATAAATAGCGCTGTTCCCATGGTGCCGAAAGCAAACACAATACGGCGACCAATTTTATCAGCAACATAACCTGCAATGATTTTGGCAAAAATCATGGTGATGAAGGTACCCACCATATACAGTGCCATTTCTTTAAACTTAATGCCTAATTCAGCTTCAAGATAACTTGGCAACCAGTTACTTACACCGAAGTAACCAAATAACAGGAAACCGGAGCTGAAAGACCACAAGATAAACATCTTGCCATGGGTTTTATCTTTAAGAATGGTGATGTATGGATTACCTTTTTTGGTATCGTTATCCACAATCTGACCAGTTCTTTTCATTTCCCGAACACGTTTCCACGATTCTGGTTCAGGCACCATAAAGTGCATGAGGATACCGAGTGCTAAAGGTGCAATGGTAATCCAGTACAGCATACGCCAGCCGAACTCAGGAATAATCCAGCCTGAAAGCATGGTAATCACCAGAGAACCCAGAGTAAAACCGGTCATCAATGTTGCCAGCACTGTGGTACGGTATTTGGTTGGCACATATTCAGACATCAAGGTATTACAGGCAATATATAAACAGCCTAAACCCAAGCAAGAAAGAGTACGTAAAATTGCAAATTCAGTATAAGACTGAGCAAAACCTGAGTAGGCCGACAAGATCGAGAAGGCGATGGTGGCCAGTACAATGACGCGGACACGTCCAAATTTGTCGCATGCCCATCCACCAATAAAACCTCCTATCCCCATTCCTAAAAGAGAATAACTTCCCAAGGCACCGGCCTGTACAGAAGTTAGTCCCCATTCAGCTTTCAGACTGGTCAGACTGAAAGCCAGAATCCCGATATCTGCACCGTCACAGAGCAAAATCAGAAAAGCAAAGACAAAAGCCGTCATCCATAGACGTTTTGGCGCCTGTTTAATGGTATCCGTGGAGGAGACATCGGTTTTATTGTCTCCTGTTACGATGGTATCGCTTGTCATTCTTATATCCTCTATATATTAAAAGTAGCATTTCCTCTGCTACCGCTAAATCCATTTTTCTTCCTCACGGAAACATAGTTTTCCTGATTTAACAGACTTGCTCTGCACACAATAGCCGCTGCATTTTTTATCAGGCTACATTCGATTTTTCACGCTTTACGCTAAATCAAAATCATCTCATTACTGGAAAATTTGATTTCGTAAATTAATTTTAAGTTCTGCCTTATGGCGATTATTCATTGAAATGAATAATCAGATTGCATTTAAAATACTTAATTCCGTATTACGAAATTAATTAATCATAAAATGATCAATTGAACAAGAGTTTTTACTCTATTTTTAGTAAAAAATAACTTTTTTGAATTATGGAGTTAAAAATCCTTGATTTATAGCTTGAGAAACCGTAGTTTTATATAAAATAAAATTTCGCTATACAAAATAAATGGAGTTTTTTAATGGAACAGGTCGTTCAAATAGAACAAATCTCAACTCATGTAGCGATGGTTAAAATTCATCGACCAGAAGCAAAAAATGCATTGAATACAGAAGTGCGTCAGAAACTTGCAGAGGCTTTTCTACAATTGAATGACGAAGAAAATATTCGTGCCATTATTCTTACCGGTGGTGAAACAGATTTCGCAGCAGGAGCTGATCTAAAAGAACTGGCCAATGCTGAAACCATTCAAATGATGCAGCGTCGCACTGAACGTTACTGGCAGGCAATAGCACAGTGCTCAAAACCGGTAATTGCAGCAGTTAATGGTTATGCGCTCGGTGGTGGCTGTGAACTGGCCATGCATGCAGACATTATTATTGCCGGGAAAAGCGCCCAGTTTGGTCAGCCTGAAGTGAAAGTGGGTGTCATGCCGGGTGCCGGTGGTACCCAGCGTTTATTCCGTGCAGTGGGCAAATTTCATGCCATGCGCATGATCATGACCGGTTGTCTGGTGCCTGCACCGGAAGCCTATCAAATTGGCCTGGTGTCCCAAGTGACTGAAGACAGTGAAACCCTTGCAACTGCCATCAAGATGGCAGAAGGGCTGGCAAAAATGCCGCCAATTGCTCTAGAGCAAATCAAGGAAGTGGCTTTACTGGCTGAAGATGTGCCGCTTAATGCCGGACTTACCCTGGAACGTAAGTCTTTCCAGATGCTGTTCTCATCCGAAGATCAAAAAGAAGGCATGCAGGCCTTTATTGAAAAACGTAAACCGAATTATCAGGGACGATAAGCATGAGTATTCAGATTCAGAAAATCGGCATTATTGGTGTAGGCACGATGGGTGCAGGTATTGCCCAGATCGCGATTCAGTCTGGTCATGATGTGGTACTGTTTGATGCCAAAGAAGGGGCAGCCGAACAGGCACAGGATAAACTGGCCAAAACATTAAATACCTTAGCAGATAAAGGTAAATTCAGCCATGAAAAAGCCGCTGAAGATATTGCTCATCTGTCGACTGCGCAGCAGCTAGAAGACCTGAAAGATTGTGACTTGATTGTTGAAGCGATTATTGAAAATCTGGAAATCAAGCAAAAACTGATGCAGCAACTGGAAGGAATGATAAAACCAGAAGCGATTCTGGCATCTAATACCTCTTCATTGTCGATCAGTGCAATCGCTGCCAACTGTAAGCAGCCAGAACGTGTGGCCGGTTATCATTTCTTTAATCCGGTACCACTGATGAAAGTGGTCGAAGTGATTGAAGGCTTCAATACCCGCGCTGATATTATTGAAGCATTAACCCAGCTCTCTACAAAAATGGGTCATCGTCCGGTCAAAGCTAAAGATACTCCAGGATTTATCATTAACCATGCCGGCCGTGCCTTTGGTAGCGAAGCCTATGCAATTTTGAATGAAAATGTCACACCATTTTATGATATTGACAGGATCTACCGTGACGGAATCGGTTTCAAAATGGGGCCGTTTGAATTAGGTGATCTGACCGGTATGGATGTCTCGCATCCGGTGAGTGAATCGATTTATCATCAATATTATGAAGAAGCGCGTTACCGCCCAAGCGTGATTACCCGCCAGCGTTTTATTGCTAAACAGCTAGGCCGTAAAACTGGTAAAGGTTTTTACGCTTATACCTCAGGGAGCAAAGTAGGTGATGTAGCTCCAACACTGGTTGAAAAGCTGGATCAATATCCATCGGTTTGGCTAGGCACAGAATATAGCGAAGACCTTCAGGCGCTTGAGCAATATCTGCAGCAGTTCAACATCCAGATCGAGCAAACTGACGCACCTTCAGCAGATGCTTTAATTCTGATTGCGACTTATGGTGAAGATGCAACTTCAGCCGCAGTCCGCTATCAGGTGGCACCTCAGCAAGTGGTGTGTATCGATCTGCTATATAGTCTAAACAAACACCGTACCTTGATGCCAACTTTTATCACCCAACCTGAGCTGGTAAAAGCAGCCCAATCGATTTTCAATCTGGATGGTGTGACCGCCAGCGTAATTCAGGAAAGCGTAGGCTTTGTGGCTCAACGTGCTTTGGCAATGATTGTGAATCTCGGCTGTGATATTGCCCAGCAAGGCGTTGCAACGGTAGAAGATATCAATATCGCAGTAAAATTAGGCCTTGGCTATCCATATGGGCCAATTGAATGGGGGGATGTGCTGGGAGCTGAAAAAATCCTGAAAATTCTGGATCGCATGACTGCGATTACCCGTGACCAGCGTTACCGTCCAAGTCCTTGGTTGCGTCGCCGTGTTCAGCTTGGTCTACCACTTGTTCATACAACACATTAATTAAAAAGTTAAAGGAATAACACTCATGTTAAATGCATATATTTATGATGGTTTACGTTCACCAATCGGTCGTCATGCAGGAAGTCTGGCAAGCGTACGTCCAGATGATCTGGCAGCGACCGTAATTAAAAACCTGCTGGAAAAAACCGGTATTCCGGCAGCAGATGTAGAAGATGTAATCTTTGGGAGTACCAATCAGGCCGGTGAAGACAGCCGTAATGTGGCACGTTTTGCAGCATTGTTAGCGGGTATGCCGGTAACAGTTCCGGGGCAGACGGTAAACCGCTTATGTGCATCAGGTCTCGGTGCTGTGATTGATTCGGCACGTGCCATCACTGCAGGCGAAGGCGAGTTGTACATTGCTGGTGGCGTAGAAAGTATGACCCGCGCGCCTTTTGTGATGGGCAAAGCAGAAAGTGCTTATTCACGTGATGCCAGAATTTATGACACCACGATTGGTACCCGTTTCCCGAACCGTAAATTTACGGATCAGTTTGGCGCGCACAGTATGCCTGAAACAGGTGATAACGTGGCTGAAGAATTCGGTATTAGCCGTGAACAGGCTGATACCTTTGCCGCTGCATCACAGGCAAAATATCAGGTAGCGAAAGAATCAGGTTTCTTTGAAGGTGAAATTACCCCGATTGAAGTTTCTCAAGGACGCAAATTGCCGCCTAAACAAATTACTCAGGATGAGCATCCACGTGCATCTTCAACATTTGAAGCTTTATCCAAGTTAAAACCGCTATTTGAAGGTGGTGTAGTAACAGCGGGTAATGCATCAGGAATCAATGACGGTGCTGCAGCACTGATTATCGGCAGTGAAAAAGTTCAGGAACAGTATGGCTTAAAACCTTTGGCTCGTATCCTGTCTTCTGCAGCCGCTGGCATTGAGCCACGCATCATGGGTGCAGGCCCAATTGAAGCGATTAAAAAGGCAGTACAACGTGCTGGTTTGACGCTAGACGATATGGATATCATCGAGATTAATGAAGCCTTTGCCAGTCAGGTATTATCTTGCCTGAAAGGTCTGGATGTCGCTTTGGATGATCCGCGTGTCAATCCAAATGGTGGTGCGATTGCCATTGGTCATCCACTGGGCTGTTCGGGTGCGCGTTTGGCTTTAACCGTTGCACGTCAGTTACAGCGTACCGGTAAAAAATATGCCGTGATTAGTCTGTGTATCGGTCTGGGTCAAGGCTTGGCGATGGTGATTGAAAACCCTGAAGCTGCATAACAGTTTAGTCATAGTCTTAATGCCATGTATCTATGATATGCATGGCATTCTTTATTGGGATTTTTCTTTCAAAATAAAAATCCCTGCACATGCAGGGATTGATTACATCACTGTAATGATTTACTTACGGGCAGTGACTAATAAAGTCGCTGAACCAAAAGCATAAACTTTACCTTCTTTATCGATAATTCGGCCTTCTGAGGTCAGTACATTACGCCCGATCCGGATGACTTCACCAATAGCTGTATAGGTTTCGCCGCTTTTCATCGCTTTCAGCATTTTTACATTCAGGTCAATGGTCGAGAAACTGACACCTGCATCTACTGTCGTATGCACGGCAGCGCCAGTGGCACTATCTAGAACCGTTGCACAAAAGCCGCCATGAATACCACCCTGTAAATTATAATGGCGCTGATCAGGACGCACCTCATATTCCACATAGTTTTCGCGCACCAAGATCAGACGCATGGGAATAATTTCACTCATGGCTGAACTGGAAATTTCCCCATTCTTAATTGCGGTTAGATATTCGAGTCCGTTTAATTGTGATGTTGACATATCAACTCCTTGTAATGATTTATTTCGCTTTATGAAATAATATTCTGTTTTTCTAAAATTATGATATAACAGATAGTGATCGAAATGCTATATTTTTCCAGGATGGAACGATGACAATAAAAAATCTCGTCACAGATGCTGAATGGCAGGCACGTTGTGAACTCGCAGCGCTTTATCGCATTATTGCGCATTACCGGATGACTGATTTAATTGATACCCATATCAGTTTAAGAGTCCCTGATCAGCCTGACTGTTTTCTGATTAATCAGTATGGTGTCGCTTTTGAAAAAATGTGTGCTTCAACGCTGGTCAAGATTAATCATGAAGGGCAGGTCGTAGAAAGCTATGAACAGGACAAGCCGGTGAATATGGCTGGCTTCGTCATCCACTCCGCAATTCATGAAGCACATGCTCATCTGAACTGTGTTATTCATACGCATACCGCAGATGGCATAGCAGTTTCTGCACAGAAACACGGACTTCTGCCCATTTCCCAGCACGCCATGAAGTTTTATCAGCAGGTGGCCTATCACGAATATGAAGGCGTGGCACTTTCAACAGATGAACAAGAACGCCTGATTCAGGACCTGGGCGGCCATCGCGCCATGATTTTACGCAATCACGGACTTTTAACGGCGGGCGAAACCATTGCACGGGCCTTTCATGAAATCTATTTTCTAGAGCGTGCCTGTCAGGCACAGGTGAAGGCCTTAAGCGGCGGTGCCGAACTGCATTATCCAAGTGAAGATGTACGAATTAAAACCGCCAAGCAGTTCGCTAGTCCTTTAGTTGAACCGATTTTACAGCGTGCCTGGCAGGCCGCTTTGTCTTTGATTGAGCATCAATATACGGAGTATGCATCATGATTGTGATATCCAGTACTGTGCCGAATATTGAGGCAATTCTGGTGAAGTCTTTTCAGAAATATGCGCCTGAGGGCAGTTTTTGTACACTGGACAGCCCGGAAGCAGAACTGGCGACCACAGCAGCTTCGTGGTTTCCAGATCTGGAAAAACTCCGGCAACTTCCAGAGCTTAGCCTGATTCATTCGATTGCTGCAGGGGTCGAACATTTAAATTTAACCGAGATTAGATCTGACCAGTCAGTCTGCCGGGTACTGGATCCACATCATCAAAAGGGCATGTTTGATTATCTGCTTTGGGGTGTGCTGTATTTTCAGCGTTATTTTGACCGCATGATCCAGCAGCAAAAGCAGCAGCTATGGAAACAGTATCGTCAAAGTTATAGCCATCATATCCAGATCGGGATTATGGGCCTTGGCCATATGGGCGGTTATGTGGCAAAACGTTTTGCCGACATGGGCTATCAGGTGTCTGGATGGTCCAATTCCCCAAAAGAGATTGCTCAGGTCAAAAGCTATGTAGGCCAAGAACAGCTTTCCGAGTTCCTGGCCCACAGCCAGATTTTGATTAATTTAATGCCTTTAACTGTAGACAATACTGGAATCTTATCTGAACAGCTATTTAAAAAATTACCTGATCAGGCTGCTCTTATTCAGGTGGGTCGTGGGCAGCATTTAATCGAGCAGGATCTACTCAATGCACTGGATTCAGGTCATCTCCGTGGCGCAATCCTTGATGTATTTGAAGAAGAGCCTTTAACTCCGGATCACCCATTCTGGCAGCATGAAAAGATCGTAGTTACGCCACATGTCGCCTCACATGCACCCATGTCTGTGGTAGTGGAACAGATTCTGGAAAATGACCGACGCTTAAATCTCGGGCTGGATTTGTGCCATCAGGTAGATGTCAATAAAGGCTATTAATTGTAGGGATACAGGCAAAAAAATAAGGAAATTGATGATGTGGGAAACGATTCAAACTCAGGTTCAGCAAGGTATCGCAACCTTAAGCTTTAACCGTCCGGATTCACTCAACAGTTTTAACCGGCAAATGCATGAGGAAGTGCAGCAGGTGCTGAAAAACTGGAATACAGACCCGGATATTCGGGTGATTGTGATTCGCGGTAATGGCCGGGCGTTTTCAGCAGGACAGGATTTAAAAGAACGTACTGGACAGCTCGGCAATGTGCCTTTGCCACCGCAAGGCTCGCTGGCCAAATACTATAATCCCTTGATTAATCTCATTCGCCAGAGTCCCAAACCGGTGATTGCAGCAGTGAATGGTGTGGCTGCCGGTGCAGGTGCCAATATCGCACTGGCCTGTGATCTGGTCATTGCCAAGGAAAGTGCCCGATTTATTCAGGCTTTTTCTAAAATTGGCTTGATTCCTGATGCCGGTGGCACCTGGATGTTGCCACGTTTAATCGGTTATGCACGTGCCATGGCACTCACTTTTCTGGGCGAACCGGTGCATGCCAAAGAGGCCGCCGAAATGGGCATGATCTGGAAAATGCTTCCAGATACAGAATTTGATGCTTATATCGACGACATTGCACAGCGATTATCTCAACAGCCGACTTATGCGCTGGCTTTAACCAAACAGGCCTTGCAACGCAGTGCTGAAAATAACATAGACCAGCAACTGGAGCTGGAACAAAACCTGCAATATCTGGCTCTGAGCAGTCAGGACTATAAAGAAGGTGTCCAGGCTTTTGTCGAAAAACGCCCTGCACAATTTACCGGATGCTAAGGAGAGCATTTATGAAAATTAAGACCCGTATTACCGAGCTTTTAGGCATTCGCTATCCAATTATTCAGGGCGGCATGATGTGGGTCGGTACCGCAGAAATGGCCAGTGCCGTATCTAATGCAGGTGGCTTGGGAACATTAACGGCATTGACTCAACCGACGCCTGAAGCCCTGGTCAAGGAAATTGCACGCTGCCGAGAAATGACCGATCAGCCTTTTGCAGTCAATCTGACTTTATTGCCCGCTGTGAATCCGCCGCCATATGCAGAATACCGACAGGCAATCATTGAAAGCGGTATCAAGATCGTAGAAACAGCAGGCAACAAGCCTCATGAACATATTGAGGCGTTTAAGCAACATGGCATTATTGTCATTCATAAATGTACTTCCGTCCGTCATGCGCTTTCAGCACAAAGAATTGGCGCAGATGTTATTTCGATTGATGGTTTTGAATGTGCGGGCCATCCGGGTGAAGACGATATTCCCGGCATGATTTTAATTCCTGCGGCAGCAGATCAGCTCACTGTGCCGATTGTGGCCAGTGGCGGTTTTGCTGATGGTCGTGGTCTGGTCGCAGCTTTGGCTTTGGGTGCCGAAGGCATCAATATGGGTACACGCTTTTGTGCCACTCAGGAAGCCCCGATCCATCCAAACATCAAACAGTTCTATGTCGATAATGATGAAAGGGCGACACATCTTTTGTATCGACAGTTCCGAAATACCGCCCGTGTTGCCAAAAATGCAGTATCTGATCTAGTCGTTAAAATGAGTGAAGATCCAGATCTGGAATTTGAACAGATTCGTCCCTATGTCAGCGGTTTAAAAGGCAAGCTCGCTTTAGAAAATGGCGATGTGGATGCGGGAGTTCTGACTGCAGGTCAAGTGATGGGATTGATTCATGACATTCCGACTTGTCAGGCGCTGATCGAAAATATCATGCAAGATGCAGAGCAAATTATTCATCAACGTCTGACTCATTTCTTGGCTCGTTGAACCATTTCATTGACGATCAAACAAAAAAGCCATTCCGTCATGAATGGCTTTTTTTCATCCTGAAGATTTTTTATTTTTAAATGGGAAATTTCATCGAATGACTAGATTTTATTCTTTAAATTATATTATAGTGGATTTAAAACATAATTTCGTATTATGAAATTAATAGTCATAAATATACAAATTAGAACTCATACAAGGGAATTACGATGAGAAATTATATTGCGCCATTAAAAGACATGAAGTTCGTCCTGAAAGACCTGTTAAACGTTGAACAGAAATATCAGGGCTATGCAAAATTCGCAGACAAGGTTTCTATGGATATTATGGAGCAATATCTGGAAGTCGCTGCGGACTTTTGCCAAAACGAACTTCTACCGATTAATGCGACAGGCGACCAGCAGGGTTGCCGTTTGCAGGATGGCGTCGTAACCACCCCGGATGGGTTTAAAGCAGCTTATGACAAATATGTGGAACTCGGCTTTACCTCATTAACTGGTGACGAAGCATATGGCGGTCAGGGCTTCCCGACCTTATACCGTATTGCCATTTCTGAAATTATTACCGCAACGAACTGGTCTTGGGGCATGTACCCAGGCCTGTCCCATGGTGCCATGCGTACTTTAGAGCACCACGGTAGCGATGAACAGAAACAGAAGTTTCTGGTACCTTTAATTGCAGGCCGCTGGACTGGAACCATGTGCTTGACTGAATCTCATGCCGGTTCTGACCTAGGTTTAATCCGTACCAAAGCAGTGCCAAATGAAGACGGCAGCTATAGCATCAGTGGCGAGAAAATCTTTATCTCAGCCGGTGAACATGATCTGGCGGAAAATATCGTGCATATCGTATTGGCACGTTTGCCAGATGCACCTGCGGGAACCAAAGGTATTTCGCTGTTTATTGTGCCGAAATACAATCTGGATGAAGCTGGTAATGTGGCTTCCCGTAATGGCGTGGTATGTAGCGCTCTTGAACACAAGATGGGCATTCACGGTAACGCGACCTGTGTGCTGAATTTTGATAATGCCAAAGGTCTCCTGATTGGGCCTGAAAATCGCGGTCTGAACTGCATGTTTACCTTTATGAACTCGGCACGTATCGGTACAGCTATTCAAGGCTTGGCAGCAGCAGAATCTTCTTATCAGGGGGCATTGGCTTATGCCAAAGACCGTCTGGCGATGCGTTCTCTTGAAGGTGCAAAAGTGCCAGGCCAGCCTGCAGATCCGATTATCGTGCATCCGGCAGTACGTAACATGCTGCTGACTCAAAAGGTGTTTGCAGAAGGTTCACGTGCACTTGCATATTATCTGGCGACCTATGCCGATATCGCTGAAGCCACTGACAGCCCGGAAGAAAAGAAAGCAGCTGAAGACCGTCTGGCATTATTAACCCCAATTGCCAAAGCATTAATGACTGAAACCGGCATAGAAGCGGCTAAACATGGTATGCAGGTTTTCGGTGGTCACGGTTATATTGCTGAACATGGCATGGAACAGATTGCCCGTGATGCACGTATTGCCAGCCTCTATGAAGGAACCACTGAAATTCAGTCCATTGACTTGCTGGCGCGTAAAGTGCTGGGCTCAAAATTGGGTCTGTTGACCGCATTAACCGAGGAAATTCAAGGCTTTGTAAAAGAACATCAACAACATGCCCAGTTTAGCCAGCAAGTTGCACAAGTCAGCCAGTTGACTGAACAATGGCTGGAATTAACCAGAACCATTCAGGAGCAGGCTCAGCAGTCTGCCAATGAAATTGGGGCAGCATCAGTTGACTACCTATATTTCTCTGGTTATGTCGTGTCCGCTTATCTGTGGCTGAAAATGGCAATTACTGCGCAGCAGAAAATTGAAGAAGGTAATACTGATCCGTTCTATGCAGCCAAGATCAAAACTGCACAATTCTTCTTTGCACGTATTTTGCCAAGAACTTCAACCCACTTTGCCAATATTCAGGCGGGTGGTGAAAGCCTGTTTTTACTTGAACCTGAAGAGTTCAAATTCGATTAAAGCTTTTGACCCACGATACTCGTGTCGTGGGTCTTTTTTAATAATTTTTGCATCTTCACCCAATTCAAATATTGAGATTTATTCTCGGATATTGAATAAACCATAAAATAACAAGATCAGGAGTCTATATGGATTTAGACATGATTACTCGACAGTTTCCTTATGCTGATCTGCAACTTACTTTTCATGAAGTCGGACAGCGTACTGCATTTCCCACTATTATTCTGATTCATGGCACCGGTGGAAATACCGACAAGCATTTCAGCTATATTTTTCCGATGCTGGGTATTCATCAGCGGGTTTTATCCATTGATTTACATACCCCAGATAAAGCTGATCTAAAGGTGACCGATTTTAGCCAGCAGGTTGAAGCACTGATTCAGCATGCGGTTGCAGAAGATGAAATCATTACAGTGGTCGGCTATTCACTCGGTGCCGTGATTGCTGCACAAGTAACAGCCAGTTTAAAACAGCGCGTAGCGCGTTTGATCCTGTTAGCCGGTTGGGCCAAAACCAGCTCGGTGCAACAACTACGTACTGTCATTTGGCAGCAATTATTTACTGAACAATCTGCGGCCTTGCCTCATTTTGTCAATTATTGCCTGTATAGCGATGATTATCTGTCTGCACGAAGCGAACAGCAGGTGTTGGATCTAGCACGCTTTGTCAAACCTTCCCAAGATGCAGCCAAACAGCGGGAACTGAATTATCGCATTGATATTACATCGATCTTGCCTGAGATTCGTGCAGAGACGTTGATTGTGGCTTGCCGTGAAGACCGCATGGTACCTGTAGCGCAAGCTAAACTGCTGTTTGCTTCAATTTCGAACAGTCGCTATATCGAAATTTCTTCAGGACATGCGCTCTATGTCGAAGCGCCAGCCGAAGTGGTGCAACTGGTAAACCAGTTTAGCCAGCATCCAGAACAATATCCGGTGAATCAAAAAATCCAGCCTTATATGCCTTAAAGGAGATAAATAATGCAAGCTCAAGGACAGCGCAGCAAGATTCTAATTGTAGGCAGCGGTTTTGGTGGTTTGGGAATGGCAATCCGCCTTAAACAGCAGGGCATCCACGATTTTAAAATCATTGAACGTGCAGCAGAAGTGGGCGGTACTTGGCGTGACAATACCTATCCCGGAGTCGCCTGTGACGTACCCTCCCATTTATATTCTTTTTCTTTTATTAAAAATCCGGACTGGTCACGCATCTTTCCGCAAGGGGCAGAAATCCAGCGCTATTTAATTCAGTGCTGTGATCAGGAGCAGATTCGTCCACATATTGATTTTCATACGTTGCTGGAAAAAGCCAGCTGGAATGCCAAAGAACGCATCTGGGAAATTCAGACCTCCAAAGGCCCGTATCAGGCAGATTTTTTAATGACTGCAACCGGCCATCTTGCGGATGAACATCTCCCACAAATACCGGGTCTGGAAGAATTTCAAGGCCAGGTGATGCATTCTGCGCGCTGGAATCATCAGGTGAATCTGGATAATCAGCGTGTCGTGGTGGTGGGTTCAGGGGCTTCAGCCGTTCAGCTTGTGCCGGAAATTGCCAAAACAGCAAAAAGCCTAACTGTCTTGCAACGTAGTGCGCCATATATTTTGCCCCGACCAGATCGACCTTATTCTGAGTCAGAAAAACAGCTTTTCCGCAAAGATCCTGACAGTATGTCGGCATTAAGACATGCTTTGTTCTGGGGCAATGAATACAATTTCGCGCAGCGTCGTAACCTGAAAAGTCAGATTGAGCGGGTCAAGAAAAACTGTCTACAGTTTTTGCAGCATCAGGTTTCAGATCCTGAGTTACGGCGTAAACTTACCCCGCATTATGAGCCGGGTTGCAAGCGCTTATTGTTGTCTAATGATTATTATCCGACTTTTCTAAAACCAAATGTCACACTTGAAGACTCAGCATTGGCAGAAGTTACGAAAGACGGTGTATTAAGCCAGGCTGGAAATAAATTTTCTGCAGATATCATCGTATTTGCGACAGGATTTGAAGCGGCGCGTCCACCCTATGCCGCAAAAGTGGTGGGTAAACAGGGTTTAAGCCTGGAACAGCAATGGTCCAGCGGTATGCAGGGTTATCAGTCAACGACCGTACACAACTTTCCAAACCTGTTCATTCTGAATGGGCCAAATACAGGCAGTGGGCATAATTCAGCGCTTTATTTTCTGGAAACCCAGTTTGATCTGGTACTGGATGCCTTGCAGTTTTTTGAGCAGGAACAGATTCAGGTCTTTGAAGCAGATCAAGAGGCTGAAAATAGCTATATGCAGGAGCTACAGCAGCTTTCCCAAGGTAGTGTCTGGTTATCGGAAAGCTGTAAAAGCTGGTATCTGGACCCGGTCAGTCGCAAGCTGACTTTGGTCTGGCCGGATTATGCTCATTCATTTAGGGATAAAAATCAGCATTTTATTCGTAGCGGTTATCACTACCAGTATGTTGAATCGAGACAGCAGAAAGTGGTTTAAAAATATTTAATTAAAATCAAAATCTTATGGTTTAAATGATACAAAATAAATGTAAATCCAGGACAGGAGTATAGTCATGAGCAGTCAGCCATGGATGGAAGAATATAAAAAGTGGAATATCAATCCGGAGTTTACCCGGCCAGATCCTGAGAAAACCCTGAGCACGACAATTGCTGAGAATTTGGTAAAATTTCAGGATAAAACCGCATTTATCTATCTGGATCGTAAATTCAGCTATCACGATATCGATGTGTATAGCCAGAAACTGGCAAGCTATTTACAGCGTCTTGGGCTGACTGCTGGCAGCCGTATTGCGGTGATGCTGCCTAATATTATTCAATATCCAATCGCGACCTTTGCCATTATTCGGGCCGGTTATGTGCTGGTCAATGTCAACCCCATGTACACCCAGCGCGAGCTCTATCATCAGCTACAGGATTCAGGTGCAGAAGCCTTGATTATCCTGGGACAGACTTTGGAGCAATTAACAGCACTAGATGAATGTCCTCAACTCAAATATGTCATTTCAACGCATCCGCTGGATTTTATTCAAGAGCAACCAAGTGCTATTTATAGTCAGGCAGCACAATATCCGGATAAACAGTTTTCTGACTTTAGACAGGCAATAAATCAGGTAGAGATTATTGATTTTGAACCGCCTGTACAGCATCAGGAAGATACGGTCATTCTGCAATATACGGGAGGTACCACAGGTGTTTCTAAAGGTGCAGAACTGAGCCATCGCAATATTTTATTTAATATCGCCCAGAACAGTACCGTGTTTATCAGCCATTTTGGTGACCGCTATGCCGCTGAAAATGAATATGTATTCTGTGCCTTGCCGCTGTATCACATTTATGGATTTACCATCTGCCTGTTCAGTTACGGTTTAAGCCGTGGTTTCGCCAATGTCCTGATTCCAAATCCGAGAGATCTGGATGCTTTGGCGGATCAATACCAGAAACATCCACCCACTGTTTTCCCCGGGGTGAATACCATGTTTAATGCCTTGGCGCATCATTCACCTTTCCGTGAACTGGATCATTCACGCCTGAAAACCACAACCGGCGGAGGGGCATCTATTTTGAAAAATACGGCAGAGTTATGGCATGAGGTCACAGGCTGCCAGATTTATGAAGGTTATGGGCTTTCCGAAACTTCACCGACTGCAACTTTTAACCCGCCTTTAAGCCGGCGATTTAGTGGCACGATTGGCTTGCCATTGGCAGGGACTGAAATTCTGATTCTGAATGATGAAGGAAAACCTGTAGAGCTTAATCAGGCTGGAGAAATAGCCATACGTGGTCCACAGGTGATGAAAGGATACTGGCAGCAACCCGAAGCAACAGCACAGGTATTTACCAAAGATGGATTTTTTCTGACAGGTGATATCGGTTGTATGGATGAACAAGGCTATATCACCATTCTGGACCGCAAAAAAGACATGATTCTGGTGTCCGGATTTAATGTTTATCCCAATGAGCTGGAAGGCGTGCTGTCCAAACATCCTAAAATACTGGAATGTGCAGTGATTGGTATTGATGATGAAAAATCTGGACAGGTACCCAAGGCATTTATTGTGAAACAGGATGAAACTCTGACCCAAGATGAAGTCATGACTTATCTGAAGCAGCAACTGACCAGTTATAAACTACCCAAATACATTGAGTTTGTGGGTGGATTACCCAAGTCCGCAGTAGGCAAAATTCTGCGTCGTGAACTGCCTCGTACTGTTCAGTCGAGTGCAAAAGCCTGATAAGGAATGATCTAATCCATTAGATTTAAAATAAAAAAGGAATCGAAAGATTCCTTTTTTATTGCTTGCAGGCTTATCGCTGCTGGATGACTTTTTTGCTTTTCAGTTCTTCCATTTCAGCAGAACTTAAATATTGACTCAAAATGGCATCGGTATCTTCACCCAGACAAGGTGGGGCCTTTTTATATTCTACCGGTGTCTTGGAGAGTTTAATCGGTGAACCGATTGAGGTGTAATCTTCACGTAAGGTATGCGGCATTTTAATCACCATATCACGCGCTAATACCTGTTCTTCTTGCAAAGTCTGTTTCAGATCATTGATCATTCCTACCGGCACTTTAACCGCATGGATTAAATCCACCCAGGTTTTTGCTGGTCGAGTATAGAAATGAGCTTGTAGAACTGTGGTCAGTTCTTCACGATGTGTAACACGTCCTGAATTTTTCAAGAAGCGAGGATCTTCTGCCACCTTGGCCAGACCAACGGCCTGACACAAAGCTTGAAATTGCAGATCGTTGCCACAGGCAATAATAAATTCGCCTTCCTGGGCTTTAAACACCTGATAGGGCACAATATTGGCATGTGCATTTCCGAAGCGACCGGGTACTTTGCCTGAGGTGAGATAATTCATGGCCAGAACAGAGAGGGAAGCAACCTGGGTATCTAACAGCGCCATATCAATATACTGACCTTCACCGGTTTTCTCACGGGACAACAAAGCCGCCTGAATGGCAATTGCGGCATATAAGCCGGTGGTCAAATCGGCAAAGGCCAGACCTGCTTTTTGCGGGCCACCACCGGGCAGATCGTCACGTTCGCCAGTGACACTCATCATGCCGCCCATTCCCTGAACGATAAAATCATAGCCCGGCTCTTGCGCACGCGGACCGTTCTGGCCAAAACCGGTAATAGAACAATATACCAGTCGCGGATTTAGCTGACTCAGAGTTTCATAATCCAGTCCATATCGTTTCAACGAACCGGTTTTATAGTTTTCAATGACTACATCGCTTTGTTCAGCAAGTTTTTTGATAATACGTTGACCTTCAGGTGTAGATAAATCGATTGCAACCGAGTGCTTGCCACGGTTGGCTGACAGGTAATAAGCCGATTCATGGGTATCTTGCTGCTGATTGTTTTTAAGCCAGGGTGGTCCCCAGATACGGGTATCATCCCCATGATCCGGTTTTTCAATCTTGATCACTTCTGCACCCAGATCAGCCAGAATCTGGCTACACCAGGGCCCAGCCAAAATCCGGCTTAAATCCAGTACACGAAATCCTGTTAAGGCACCCATTATTACGCTCCCTGTTCGATCTTATTCAAATGATATATCGTTCTTATCCCTCTTTTTAAAGCTATAGGAAAATGGAAAAACAATCAACTTTATGATACTTAATTTCGTCTAACAAAATAAAACATCTAAAATGATGAATATTCATCTTATTTTCTTTAGCCTGATGCAAATATAAGTATGAACGAAGAACAAGAGGTCACTGATAAAAAGGAAAAAGCGATCTCCCAGACAGGATTAAAAAAGGAGTCAATCAAGTGAATTAAAAACGGATTAGCCTTAAAGCATATTCATTAGCGGAATAGCTTTAAATATAAAAGATCATGAAAACCTAAGGATAGGAAAACAGAGATTTAAATATAACGGATTTAGCGAGAGAATTAGAAAAGATTAAACCTACGACCAAACGAACGCAGCAAATTGCTTTTATTTTCGCCTTTCTGGCTTTACTGGTAGATGGCGCGGACATGTTGCTGCTGTCTTTCAGTTTAAATAGCCTGAAAGCAGAGTTTGGTCTCAGTAATCTGCAGGCCGGTACACTAGGCAGTTTTACCTTAGCAGGTATGGCGATTGGTGGCTTTATGGGTGGCTGGGCCTGTGACCGTCTGGGCCGTGTACGTACCGTAGTCATTTCGATTCTGGTATTTTCCATGTTGACCGCAGCCTTAGGCTTTGCACAGAACTTTGAACAATTTGCTGTTTTACGCTTTCTTTCTGCCTTTGGCATAGGCTCTTTATATATTGCAGCCAATACGCTCATGGCTGAATATGTTCCAACTGAATATCGCACCACGGTTTTAGGTACCTTACAGGCAGGATGGACCGTCGGTTATATTGTGGCCACTGTACTGGCAGGCTGGATCATTCCAGAATATGGCTGGCGAACCCTGTTTTTTATTGCCATTATTCCCTCGGTTATGGCGATTTTTATCCAGAAACTGGTTCCTGAGCCAGAATCTTGGCAGCGTGCACGTTTGCAGCGTCTATATGCCCCAGCTGAAATCACAGCACAGCAACCCGCCAAAAAAAGCACAGTCAAAGAGATTTTCGCGGATCCTGCGAATCGCAGAATGTTTATTTTGTGGATCTTTACGGCCGGTTTTCTGCAATTTGGCTACTATGGCGTAAACAACTGGATGCCGGCATATCTGGAATCTGAATTGCACATGAATTTTAAATCCATGGCAGGCTATATGATTGGTACCTATGTAGCCATGATTTTCGGAAAAATTCTGGCGGGCTTTGCTGCAGACCGTCTGGGTAGACGCGCTGTCTTTTCGTTTGGAGCAATTGGAACGGCGATTTTCCTGCCCGTGATTGTGCTATTCAATACGCCAGATAACATTGCCTATCTGCTGATTTTCTTTGGATTCCTGTATGGTATTCCATATGCGATTAATGCCACTTATATGACGGAAAGCTTCGCCACCTCGATTCGTGGTACTGCGGTAGGCGGTGCTTATAATGCAGGTCGTATCGGCGCCATGTTTGCCCCTGCAATTATTGGCGCGGCAGCCAGCGGGGTTCAATTGGCTTAGGCTTCCTGATTATGGGGGGTGCCTATTTCTTGTGTGGCGCAGTGTCCGGGATATTCATTAAAGACCGTCAATACGATCCACAAAAGGCATAATTTCAATTTATAAAAAAGAGCCTGAATTCAGGCTCTTTTTTATATTCTTCAATTAAAGCTATATTTCTATTTGTTTATTCCTGATCCGTTTCTTTATGCAGATGAATACTTTTTAAACCATCATTTACTTTATTGAGCAGATGAATTAGGGTAACCACATCATCAAAAGCCAGCTTATTTAAGGCCTGACCATAAAAATCAAAGAAATCAGCTTGCAAGTTGTCCCATGTTTCCAAGCTGGGATGTAGCCAAAGCAGTGGATCTAATTCATCAGCATCAGGTGAATTTCACCATGGCCTCGACCCCATTCCTGAATGACCTGTCCAATACCGTGGCGGAACAGCATGACAAGGTTGATTCACTAAAAATTTTCCTGTGTGCTGGTGCACCCATTCCGGGGCCATTGGTACAAAAAGCCCGGGAAATTCTGGGCGTTAAAGTCATATCCGCTTGGGGTATGACCGAATGTGGTGCAGTGACGCTGACCCGACCTGAAGATGAGGATGAACACTCTTTCAATACGGATGGCATCGCTTTACCTGGTGTTGAAATCAAGATCGTGAATAAAAAAGGTCAGACCAAAGCCGTGAATGAATCCGGGCGTTTGATGATCCGCACCTGTTCAAATTTTGGCGGTTATTTAAAACGTCCACATTTGAATGATACGGATGCCGAAGGCTGGTTTGATACTGGCGATATTGCCTATCAGGACGAGCATGGCTATATTCGGATTTGCGGACGTAAGAAGGATGTGATTATTCGTGGTGGAGAAAATATTCCGGTCGCGGAAATTGAATCACTACTTTATAAGCATCCGAATATCGCCACAGTAGCTTTAGTGGCTTATGCAGATGAGCGAATGGGCGAGCGTTCCTGTGCAATCATCAAGCTGAAAGATCAGACAAAGCCGTTAAGTTTTAATGAGCTGTTAGATTTCCTGAAAACTCATAATCTGGCTATGCAGTATCTTCCGGAACGCCTGGAAATCTGGGAGGATATTCCGATGACCCCATCGGGAAAAATCCAGAAGTTTAAACTCAGAGAATTACTGGCTCAGCATATTGCCTCAACGGCAGTTGAAGCGAACTAAATCTGGGAATAAATAGATAAATTAAACCCTGAATAATCTTGCATCATTCAGGGTTTTTCTTATTCAAAAAGAAGCGATCTAAAAGGTTAATACGAATTTTAGATTAACTTCTACTTTAATAATTTTAATAAAGCTTCAGCCGTTGCAGCAGAAGAGGCGGGGTTTTGTCCAGTAATGAGCAGACCATCTTGTTGCACGTATACCTGCCAGTCCTCAGTTTTGGAATATTTCCCACCTTTTTCTTTCAGCATGTCTTCCACTAGAAATGGGACAACATCGGTTAGGCCTACGCCGTCTTCTTCGGTATTAGTAAAACCGGTGACTGTCTTGCCTTCTACAATCGAATGACCTTCGGCATCTTTGACTTCACGAAGTACACCCGGTGCATGACAGACCAGCGCAACAGGTTTATCTGCCTGTAAAGTCTGCTCAATTAAAGAAATAGAATTCTGGTCTTTGGCTAGATCCCATAATGGACCGTGACCACCCGGATAGAACACGGCATCAAAATCCTGATTTAAGACTTCACTCAACTTATGTGTATTGGCAAGAGCCTGCATGGCCACCTCATCTGCTTCAAAGCGTTTGGTGGTTTCGGTTTGCGCATCCGGCTCATTACTTTTTGGATCTAATGGTGGCTGACCACCTGCAGGAGAAGCCAAAACTACCTCTGCGCCTGCATCGACAAAGGTGTAATAAGGCGCAGCTAGCTCTTCCAACCAGAAGCCAGTTTTTTTGCCAGTATCGCCCAGCTGGTCATGTGAAGTCAGTACCATCAAGATTTTCATATTATTTTCCTGTAGCTCATTAAAAAACATCGCGAATGATCGACTGTTAATTTAACAAGTCATGAGCGTCAGGAATGTTGTGATACGTTCATTTGCTGTATCGATACGTTGTTGTTTCAGTTGATTTAACTAAAGTACGTAGCCTTGCAAAGTGAACAGTGTGTTCAATATTCATCTGCCCATTAACAGGTCTTGCTGAAGATCGGCTTGTTTACGCAAGAAATCCCAGACCAGTTTAATTTTTGGTTCATGTTGCAGATCGACCAGCGTCAGCATCCAGAAAGTGTGGGTAAAACTGAGCTGCTGACCCAGCACCTCTTTCAGTTCACTTTTATCATTGACCAGAAATTTCGGCAAAATGGCCAGTCCAGCACCTGCACGCACGGCAATTTCCTGCGCCAGAATGCTGTTACTGCGAAAACAGGCACTGACCTGCAAGGGAAGACGCTCTAGCGAATATAGTGCAGTGCTATAGACCAGATCATCAATATAATCGACAAAACGGTGCTGCTGGAGGTCTTCCAGTTTTTTAATTTCCGGATTTTGCTGTAAATAATGCTGGCTGCCATATAGCTTTAAACAGTAATTAGACAAACGAGTAATGATATACGGACCAGATTTGGGCCGGTCAATCGCGATCACAATATCGGCTTCTCGATGTGAAAGTTTGATCGCTTTCGGTACCGGAATCAGGTCAATGGTCAGCAAAGGATAATGCTGGGAAAATTCTGCCAAAAGACGAGCTAAAAATGCCGTGCCAAAACCTTCTGGCGCACCAATCCGGACCCGACCTTGCAAGGGATCATGGCGCTTGTCAATCTGGATAAAGGACTGTTCCATCTGTTCCACACGCGGCACCAGTGCCAGACCTTCCGAGGTTAGTTCATAACCGGTGGCTTCGCGCTTAAACAGTTGCGTACCTAAAGTACTTTCCAGGGCCTGAATCCGCCGCGCTACGGTGCTATGTTCAACCCCGATTAAGCGTGCTGCGTTGGTGAGTGTTTTAGCACGCGCCAAAACTAAAAAAAAGCGTAAATGATCCCAATCTACTTTCATTTTTTATTTAACATCCTGTTAAATTCCTGTGCATATTTGCACAACCATCGTGCACCAATTTCTATTGGTGGTCAAAGTGTTCTTTGTTAGTCTGCTGAAACAGCGTAAAAATTATACGTTAAATAAAAGCCAGTAAAGGCAGATACAACGACAATAACAAACCAGCACGGAGCGACCATGAACGCTATTTCTCATCCACAGCAAAGTACCGGATTCACCACCGCAAAACTCCTCATTAATGGTGAATTTGTCGAATCAAGAACCAGCCATTGGCAAGATATTGTTAATCCTGCCACTCAGGAAATCTTGGGCCAAGTGCCTTTTGCTACCGCAGAAGAAGTTAATGCCGCCATTGCTGCTGCACAAAATGCATTTGCCAGCTGGCGCCAGACCCCGATCCAGGCACGTATGCGAATCATGCTGAAACTGCAGGATCTGATTCGTACAAACCTAAAAAGTATCGCCCGAGTCTTAACGGCGGAACAGGGCAAAACCCTGGCCGATGCCGAAGGTGATATCCAGCGTGGTTTAGAAGTGGTGGAGCATGCCTGTTCGATCGGTTCCCTACAAATGGGCGAGTATATTGAAGGTGTGGCACGCGGTGTCGATACCTATACTTTGCAGCAACCCTTGGGTGTCTGTGCAGGAATTACCCCGTTTAACTTTCCGGCGATGATTCCACTGTGGATGTTCCCGATGGCGATTGTCTGCGGCAATACTTTTGTCTTAAAGCCTTCTGAACAGGATCCACTATCGACCATGATGCTGGTTGAGTTAGCGATTCAGGCAGGTGTGCCGGCAGGCGTACTGAATGTGGTACATGGCGGCAAAGAAGTGGTCGATCTACTGTGTACCCATCGCGATATCAAGGCGATTTCTTTTGTCGGTTCGACTGCAGTCGGCACGCATGTCTATAACCTTGCAGGCCAACACGGCAAGCGTGTGCAGTCGATGATGGGCGCCAAAAACCATGTGGTGGTGATGCCAGATGCGAATAAAGAACAGACCTTAAATGCCTTGGTCGGTGCAGCTTTTGGCGCAGCAGGTCAACGTTGTATGGCACTTTCCGTGGCGGTAATGGTCGGTGAGACCAAGCACTGGGTCGATGAACTGGTCAATAAAACCAAAACCTTAAAGGTAAATGCCGGGCATGAACCGAATACCGATGTTGGACCAGTGATTTCAACCCGTGCCAAATCGCGTGTCATCGATTTAATTAACAGTGGTGTTGAACAGGGTGCCGAACTGCTACTCGATGGCCGTGATGTGCAGGTTCCAGGCTATGAACAGGGTAATTTTGTCGGACCAACGATTTTTAATCAGGTCACGACCGATATGCGCATTTATAAAGAAGAAGTATTTGGTCCGGTACTGGCGATCATGCATGTCGATACTTTGGAACAGGCGATTGCACTGATTAATGCCAATCCGTTTGGTAATGGCGTTGGACTGTTTACCCAAAATGGCAATACGGCACGTACCTTCCAGAACCAGATTGATATCGGTCAGGTGGGCATTAACATTCCAATTCCCGTACCTGTGCCTTTCTTCAGTTTTACCGGTTCACGCGGTTCAAAACTGGGTGATCTCGGTCCTTATGGCAAACAGGCGGTGCAGTTCTATACCCAGACCAAAACCATTACCAGCCGCTGGTTTGAAGATGACCAGGAAACCACTGGTGTCAATACCACAATCAGTCTGCGTTAAGGAGCATCAGCATGAAGATTGCATTTATCGGTTTAGGCAACATGGGCGGCTCCATGGCGCAAAACTTGCTCAAGTCCGGTCATCAGGTTTTTGGTTATGACTTAAGTGCAGTGGCTTTACAGCATTTTGCAGAAGCTGGCGGTGTGGTCTGCGACAGTCCACAAGCTGCCGCGAAGCAGGCGGAGATCGTGGTCAGCATGTTGCCTGCAGCCAAGCATGTGCGTGAAGTCTATTTGGGTGAACACGGTATTCTGGAGGTGCTTCAAGCGGGCAGCTTATGTATCGACAGCAGTACCATTGACCCGCAAACCATTCAGGAGGTTGCTGCAGCAGCTCAGGCCAAGCAGATTCGCGTCTGTGATGCACCGGTATCCGGCGGTACTTTAGGTGCCAAAGATGGCACTTTAACCTTTATGGTCGGCGCAGATGATGCCACCTTTGAGGCCGTTAAACCTGTTCTCGGCTGTATGGGTAAAAATCTGGTGCATTGTGGTGCGGTGGGAACAGGACAGGTGGCAAAAATCTGTAATAACCTGATTCTGGGGATTTCCATGACTGCGGTTGCAGAAGGGATGGCACTCGGTGCCAAACTGGGCATTGATGCACAGGCCTTGGCTGGCGTGATTAACAGTTCCACCGGACGTTGCTGGAGTTCTGAAATTTATAATCCGTGGCCCGATATTTGTGTCAATGCGCCGTCATCGCGGGGTTATACCGACGGTTTTGCCGCACAACTGATGCTCAAAGATTTGGGGCTGGCTGTCGATGCCGCGCAACAGGTGGATCAGCCGGTGGTACTCGGCAGCATGGTACAGAAACTCTATCAACAACTGTGTCAGGAAGGTGATGCCCATCTGGACTTCTCCAGCATCATGCATCAATACACCACGCCACCTGCTTAAAACTTAAAAGATTAGATGGAGCAAGGATTCGCTTCAATAATTACACCTTGTCAGTAATAACGATAAATTCAGGCTGAGGTTTAACATGTTAGATTATCAAACAACGATTCAAGACTTTGATTTAAACACGGTTGCAAGCCAGTATCTCTCCGGTTCAATGCAGGCAGTAAATGCCTGTTATGAATGCTGTGACCGTCATGCCAATTCCGATGCCATTGCCTTGTACTGGCATGGTAAAGATGGCCGTAAAGAACAGTATAGCTTTGCCGAACTCAAAAAATATTCCAGCCAGTTTGCCAACTTTTTAAAGTCTCAAGGCATTGGTAAAGGCGACCGCGTTTCCGGATTATTACCACGTACTCCCGAGTTGATCATTACTATTTTGGCAACCTGGCGGATTGGTGCTGTCTATCAACCCTTATTTACGGCCTTTGGTCCCAAAGCCATCGAGCATCGTATTCAGCTGGCGCAAAGCAAGCTGGTGGTGACTGATCTGGCGAATCGGGACAAATTATCCGAGATCAGCAACTGTCCACCGATTGTGACGGTACATGCCGAAACTGAGGCAGAGCGCTATCCGCACGACCTCAGCTTCTGGACGGTATTAAACCGTCAGGCTGAAGCTTGTGAGCTGGAAATCCTGAATGTCGATGATCCATTTTTATTGATGTTTACCTCCGGTACTACTGGACCAGCGAAACCGCTTAAAGTCCCTTTAAAAGCGCTGATTGCTTTTGCAAGCTATATGCAAAATGCCATTGGTCTAACTCCTGAAGATGCTTTCTGGAATATTGCTGATCCCGGCTGGGCCTACGGTTTGTATTACGCGATTACTGGTCCTTTAATGCTTGGACACTCGACCTTATTTTATGAAGGCGGTTTTAATGCAGAAAGTGTCTGCGAAATTGTTAAGGAATATGGCATTACCAATCTGGCCGGTGCACCGACTGCTTATCGCATGATGATGGCGGCCGATCCTGCTCAAATGGCAAAACTACGCGGTAAGTTACGTGTTGTCAGCAGTGCGGGAGAACCGTTAAATCCGGAAGTGATCCGCTGGTTTAAAGAGGTACTGGATGTGCCGATTTATGACCATTATGGCCAGACCGAAGTCGGGATGGTGGTGTGTAATCATCATGCCTTGGAACATCCGGTCCGTTCAGGTTCGGCAGGCTTTGCCAGCCCGGGTTACCGGATTGCCGTTGTCGATGAACTGGGGCATGAATTAGCAGCTGACGTCCCGGGCATCCTGGCAGTGGATATCAGCCAGTCCCCAATGATGTGGTTCTCTGGCTATGAAGAAAGCCGTAAATCTCCATTTGTCGGACAGTATTACTTAACTGGGGATACCGCAGAAATTCATGCAGATGGCAGTATGAGCTTTGTTGGGCGTAGTGATGATGTCATTACAACGTCAGGTTATCGGGTCGGCCCGTTTGATGTGGAAAGTGCCTTGCTGGAACATGATGCCGTGATTGAAGCAGCAGTCATTGGCGTGCCTGATCCTGAGCGTACCGAAGTGATTAAAGCCTTTGTGATTCTGGCGAATAATTTTGCAGCTTCGGCCCATCTGGAAGAAGAGCTGGGTCAATTTGTGAAAAAGCGGTTATCTGCGCATGCCTATCCACGCCTGATTGAATTTGTGACTGAATTGCCGAAAACCCCAAGCGGTAAAATTCAACGCTTTTTACTGCGCAATCAGGAAATCAACAAGCAGCAAGCCAAGACCGCATAACAGCTAAAGCCAACAGATTGAATAAGAAGATTAAATAAAGAGATTGAAGGAAGAATCCATGCAATTAACGGAAGAACAACAACTGATTCAGGACATGGCAAAAAGCTTCGCCCAGGAACAGATTAAACCCTTTGCCGGCGAGTGGGATCAAAAAGGCATCTTTCCTAAACAGGCCTTAGCCCAAATGGGAGAGCTGGGTTTTTTAGGCATGCTGATTCCGGAAGAATGGGGCGGCTCGGGCACAGGTACGCTGGCTTATGTTCTGGCCTTAGAAGAAGTCGCTGCGGCCGATGGTGCAACATCTGCGATTATGAGCGTACATAACTCTGTAGGGTGTGTGCCGATTTTCAAGTTCGGGACGGAACAGCAAAAGCAGGATTTTCTAAAGCCTTTGGCTCAAGGTGAAATGATTGGTGCCTTTGCCTTAACCGAACCGCATACCGGATCGGATGCTGCCGCGATTAAAACCCGGGCGGTCAAGGACGGCGATCATTACATTCTGAATGGCGCGAAACAGTTCATTACCTCAGGCCACAATGCCGGAATGATTATTGTGTTTGCCGTGACTGATCCAGCTGCGGGGAAAAAAGGTATGAGTGCATTTTTAGTGCCGCGCGACACGCCCGGTTATGAAGTGATTCGGGTCGAAGAAAAACTCGGCCTGCATGCTTCGGATACCTGTCAGATTGCCTTAACCGATGTCCGCATTCATGAAAGTTTAAGACTCGGTGCAGAAGGCGAAGGTTTAAAAATTGCCTTGGCCAATCTGGAAGGCGGGCGAATCGGTATTGCGGCACAGGCGGTTGGTTTGGCGCGTGCCGCCTTGGAAGAAGCAACGGCCTATGCGCATGACCGCGTGGCCTTTGGCAAACCGATTTTTGAACAGCAAGCGATTTCTTTCAGGTTGGCCAGTATGGCGACTGAAATTGAAGCAGCACGGCAACTGGTCCATTTTGCAGCACGCAAGAAAGAAGCCGGTGAAACCTGTTTAACTGAAGCCTCCATGGCCAAGCTATTTGCTTCGGAAATGGCGGAACGTGTCTGCTCCAAAGCGCTACAGATTTTTGGCGGCTACGGTTATCTGAAAGATTTTCCAATCGAACGCATTTATCGTGATGCGCGGATTTGTCAGATTTATGAAGGCACCAGCGATATTCAGCGCCTGGTGATTGCACGCAGCCTCTAATTTTAAAAGGACTTATTTCATGCAGTGGCAAACAATTTTATTAGAACAACGTAATGGTGTCGGGCTGATTACTTTAAATCGTCCGCAAGCTTTAAATGCACTGAATAACCAGCTGATTGTTGAAGTGAATCAGGCACTGGATCAGCTGGAAAAAGATCCGGCAATTGGCTGTATTGTGATTGCGGGTTCGGAAAAAGCCTTTGCCGCTGGTGCCGATATTAAAGAAATGGCAGATCTGAATTTTCCGCAAATTTATCTGGATGATTTTTTCAGTCTGGCCGATCGAATTGCGCAGCGTCGTAAACCTTTAATTGCCGCAGTGAGCGGCTATGCCTTGGGTGGTGGTTGCGAGCTGGCATTGATGTGCGACTTTATTTACTGCGCTGATAATGCAAAATTTGGTTTGCCTGAAGTTACCTTAGGCGTGTTGCCCGGCATTGGCGGGACCCAGCGTTTAACCTTGGCGATTGGTAAGGCCAAAGCCATGGAAATGTGCCTGACTGCACGGCAGATGGGGGCGCAGGAAGCGGAACAAAGTGGTTTGGTCGCTCGGGTTTTTGCCAAGGAAGAATTGCTGGAGCAAACCCTGCAAGCTGCCGAAAAAATTGCTGAAAAATCGCTTACTGCCGTGATGATGATTAAAGAATCAATTAATCGGGCCTTTGAAGTGAGCCTGGCTGAAGGCCTGCGCTTTGAACGCCGGGTATTCCATTCCATTTTTGCAGGTTCCGATCAAAAGGAAGGCATGCAGGCCTTTGTGGAAAAACGCCCAGCCAAATTTACCCATCAATAAGAAATTCATAATAGGAACAAAAAGAATGAGTGATGAAAATAATTTAGCGATTCGGGTCGCAGGGGGGCTGGGCATTATCAGCCTGGACCGCACCAGCCATTTAAATGCCTTAACCCTGGCGATGATTCAGGGCATTCAGGCGCAACTCGATCAGTGGTGCCATGATCCAGAAGTGCAAGCCATCCTGATCAATTCCAACAGTCCCAAGGCGTTCTGTGCTGGAGGCGACATCCGCTATCTGTATGACAGCTATCAGGCCGGCAATACCCAATATCAGGATTTTTTTGCCACTGAATATAAGATGCTGAGCACCTTGCGTAATTTTCCAAAGGCCGTGATCGTGATGATGGATGGCTATGTACTGGGCGGAGGCTTTGGCCTCGCTCAAGCCTGTCATATCAAAGTTACGAGTGAAAAATCACGTTTTGCCATGCCCGAAACCGCAATTGGTTTTTTCCCAGATGTTGGAGCCACCCATTTCCTGTCCCGACTGGATGAAGTCGGTGTCTATATGGCTTTGACCGGGGAGCAGATCAGTAGCAGTGATGCCTTGTATCTCGATCTGGTGGATTATCATGTGCCGAGTGAGCGTTTTGCTGAATTGGAAGCAGCGTTGATTACTGCGCCTGTGTTAAATTCGATTGAAATCCAGAAAATCATTAGTGGCTATATTACGCATCCGGTAGAAAGCGAGCTGCAAAAACGTGCAGATCTGATTAATCAGCATTTTGGCTATCCAAACCTCAAGGAGATTGAACAGAGTCTTGCTCATACAAGTAATTCAACCGATCAGGAATGGGCTAGTAAAATGCTGGCAATTTTGCAACAACGTCCGGTTATGGCCAAGCAAACCAGCCTGAAGTTACAGCAAGCCGGACAGAATTTGTCGCTAGAAAAATGCATGCAGTTAGAACGGGACTTGCAGGATGTCTGGTTAGAGCAGGGCGACTTTATTGAAGGCGTTCGTGCGCTGATTATTGATAAGGACAAAAATCCAAAATGGCGAACTGAGAATGCAAAATTTGAAAAGACCTTGCAAAAGATCTGGCCAGTTTGGACTCAGCAGCGTATCGAAAATATCACTTAAACTTGATGGTAAAAGACCCTCTATAAGTAAATTATAAAGGGTCTTTATAGGTGTCCTATAGCGTCATCAGTATGAATTCTGCTTAGTGGGACGTTTTCTTTTTCTTGCCACCGCCGTCTTGTTTATTGACCGTCGACCAGGCAATACGTTCGGCTTCTTCCTCAGAATGACCACGTTCTTTTTCGCTTTCTTCAATATGTTCAGCCTGCCGTTTCTGTTTATCGGTATAGGCTGATTTGTCACCTCTAGGCATCTTAATATCCTCATCAGGTTTGGCTGAAATTACTATAACAAGAGCTTATTTTTACGAGGGTAAGTATTTGTTGGAATCATTTTATAAAAACAAAATTTTTAAAAAATATGAAAATCTAAAGATTAAATAGATGAAGATAACGGTCAGCTAGAACCGCTATCTTCTGTGCCAGATTAGCCGTTAATAATACTGCCGCCATTCACATGAATCACCTGACCTGAAATATAACTGGCTTCTTCACTGGCCAGGAATAAATACGCCGGTGCTACTTCACTCGGCTGGCCCATACGACCCATTGGGGTGCTTTTACCAAAATCTTTAAGCTGTTCTTCATCAAAGCTGCTCGGAATCAATGGTGTCCAGATGGGACCTGGCGCGACCCCATTGACACGAATGCCGGTTTTATTTTTCAATAAATTGGTGGAAAGGCTTCGGGTAAATGTGGTGATGGCACCTTTCGTACTCGCATAGTCAATCAGCTGGTCATGACCATGATAACTGGTAATACTCGTCGTATTGATAATGCTATCACCTTCTTGCATATGCGGAATCACCGCCTGAGTCAGGTGGAACATCGATAGAATATTCACATTAAATGTTTTAAGTAATTGCTCGGGCGAGATATCGGTAATACTTTCTTGCGGGTATTGAACCCCGGCATTATTGACCAGAATATTAATCGTTTTAAATTCCTGAAGGGTCTTTTCCACCATTTTCTTGATTTCATCTTGATCTTGTAAATCACATTGAATCAGCAGACAACGGCGGCCTTCATCTTCCACCATTTTTTTGGTGTCCCGTGCATCCTGATCTTCATCCAAATAGCAAATGGCAATATCGGCACCTTCGCGAGCAAATAAGACCGATACAGAACGGCCAATTCCGCTATCACCACCAGTAATCAAGGCAACTTTGCCTTTTAATTTTTCACTGCCTTTATAATGCGGTTTAATAATTTCCGGTGCAGGGTCCATTTTGGTTTGCACACCCGGTTGATGGTCTTGTGTTTCAGTTGAAGCTGGGGTTTCAGGATAATGATTCATATCTTTTCCAATTCCAATGATTGTGGCCATATAAGAAAAAATATATTAGAAGCTTTTAGGCAAAATGAGGCTGGACTCAACATTTCATAACAGAATGTATTCGAGATTTATCAATTATTCGTTGAAACGGATCAGGTTGAGCAACCAGAACAGAAAAAGCTGATGAAACAACTTTGGACTACACTTAAATAGCCGAGGTGGTCTTGAAAGGTGAAATTTGATTAGGAAAGGTGAGGTATCAACGGAGATTTAAAATCTAGACATACATAGGCCTTTTTTACTGGGCTTGTATATAAAATAAATGGAGAGTTTTTTAACTCTCCATTTATTTATTCATTCTGATGTGTTTAAAAAATTTCTATAGAAATAAATTAAAGATTATCACTTAAATTAATTCTGGCCTGTGCTGCCTTTTCCTTTTTGGCTGAGGCTTTACCCCAGTTAAACTTTTGTGCACAGATGCCTAAGCCCACAATAAATAATGCAAGCACACTGGTATAAACCACTTCTTTAAAATAGGTTCCTTCAATAATCATGGTAATTAAAGCGCCGACAATAAAGATAATGACCAGATAAGTGAGCCATGGGAATAACCACATCTTGAATGGAATATTTTGTCCTTCAGCTTCCAGTTTTTTACGTAACTTAAGCTGAGAAATGGCAATAGCAAGATAGACATATAAAGATACGGTACCAGTCGCTAACATCAAGACATCATAAATATTCATACTTTCGGTGGCAGTCAGATAAATCGCCACGAAAGAAAACAGGCTTGAAAAGATGACACCTACCCATGGGCTGTTATTGCGGTTGGTTAAACCGAAACTCTTTGGTGCATCTCCACGTTTCGAGAGGGAATAGACCATGCGTGAACAGGTATAAAGTGCGGAGTTAAAGCAGCTACATACCGAGGTGAGCACGACAAAATTAACAATATGGCGTGCTTCTGGAATACCGAGTGCAGTAAGTGCCACACTATACGTACCCCAGGTCGGATCTTTCAATAAAGGATTATTGTGCGGAATCAGGCAAACCGTAATTAGCATTGAACCGACATAGAATAAAATGATACGCCATACAATTGAATTAGCGGCCTTACGAATTTCCTTGGCGGGATCTTTGGTTTCAGCTGCTGCCACGGTAACAATTTCTGCTCCCATATAAGCAAACATTACACCCAGTAAGGCAGTGATCACCGATGAAAAGCCATTGGGCATAAAGCCTTGAGCGGTTAGATGAGTTGTACCACCGAGCATAGAGGCATCGCCCCAAGGCCACAGGTGCATCACGGCCAAACTACCAAACACCAGAAACAGTACAATGGCAATAACTTTGATCAGGGCAAACCAGAACTCGAATTCACCAAAGTTTTTTACGTCACGGAGATTAATCCAGACCAGTGCTACAGTGACCAGAAGCATATAGCCCCAGATCGGGATAAATGGAAACCAGCTATTTAGGATTTTCCCGGCAACAAAGGCTTCCCAGCCCATGAGCAACGTCCAGAAAGACCAGTATAACCAGCCGATAGAAAATCCAGCCCAGCGCCCGATTCCACGATCCGCATAGGTTGAAAATGAACCACTGTCGGGATTCAGTACCGCCATTTCTCCCAGCATACGCATGATGAGTAAAACTAATAGTCCACCTAGAGTATAGGCAATGAGTGCAGCCGGTCCTGCAGAATAGATGACATTACCGGAGCCGACAAAGAGTGCTCCACCAATGACACCGGCAATTGAAATCATGGTGAGATGGCGTGATTTAAGTCCGTTTTTTAAGCCGTTTGATGATTCGGAATTGGAGAAATGTTGATGTTCTGCCATATAATTTCCCTTAATATCAATAGCGTAGCGGCAATAAAATTCCTTATTTGGCTTACGCTATCTTATCCTTTGAAACTGTAACCGAATTCATCAGTGCTTGACCAATATTAAGTTAATCTTAATAAAATAAATCCTTGTAGCCCTATAGACAGGATCACACTTTGATTAAAGTACGGTTACATGCTGTTCATGTATGCAGTTAATTTCTCTTTTTTGTTGTAAAGTGACGAGAGCCATTTTTGAGCAATTCAAAGGAGCCAATTGGCTTAAGAGATAAAAAATATAAGCAGGCAATATTTACAGAAAAATAAAGCTTACCTAAAATATCAGGCTAAAAGCAGGTTTACGTTCCCTTTAAAAATAAATTAAAAGCTTTTTGATTTTAAAAATATAATTGTATTGATCCCTGAGTTTTTACTAAGTTAAAGTGCGGATCCCATGCTCGCGCAAGCACTTTAACAATATCCCGAAAGCCACCAGAATTTCCTGTTCACTCACACAGGCAAAGCCCAGTAATAATCCTTTCTGCCGGGTGGAATAATGTTTGGTATAGTATTGCGATAAGGCTCTGACCTTGATTCCCAGTTCAAGCGCTTTGGATGCAATCAAGACATCATCACTGCTGCTCGGCAATTTTAAAATCAGATGCAAACCGGCGGCGGTATTGTATTCATGCAGAAAATCTTCACCTAAATGTCGGCGAATCAGGTCAATTAAAAAAGCGTGGCGTTTACCGTACAATAAACGCATCCGTCGGATATGCGCCTCATAATGTCCTTCACGGATAAATTCAGCCAGTGTTTGCTGATCGATTAAGTGACCACCACGATAAAGTTCCGAAGCTACAATTCGCAATGAAGAAAAGAGCTGTTTTGGTACCACTAAATAGCCAATACGCAGGGCCGGATAAATCGTCTTACTGAACGTCCCCATATAAATCACCGGAGAATCCGGCTCTAAACCTTGTAAAGAAGGATAGGGCTGGCCCGAGAACCTGAACTCGCTGTCATAATCATCTTCAACAATCCAGCTATTGTGCTGGCGTGCCAGTGCAATTAACTGTTTGCGCCGTTCTAAACTTAAATGTGAGCCCAAAGGATACTGATGCGACGGCGTCACAAAAATCAGTTTAGGTGGTTTCTTGGGATGCAGATCGGGAATAATCCCTTCCTGATCCACCGGTAAGGAACGTAGATTGACGCCATTAATTCGTAAAATATTACGCGCGCCCCAATAGGCTGGATCTTCGATCCAGACCTCATCGCCTATGTCGCTTAAAGTACGCGAGACCAAATCAATCGCCTGATGGGTGCCTTCGGTAATAATGATCTGATCAGCATCGCACTGCACTGAACGGGCAATTTTCAGATATTCTGCCAGCTCCTGACGCAGTTCCAGAGAGCCACCGGCATTGCTGTAAATCAGGTTGTTAACTTGAGGTTCACGGCTCAAACGCGTCTGGATTTTGCTGAAAATATGATGCGGAAATTCGGTTACATCGGGTGCGCCCGGTACAAAGGCTCCCCATTGATAAGGCGAAGCCGCGGAATAGCCGAGCAAGTAAGAACCGCGTTGCGACAGATTATAATTTTGCTGTGCTTTTTTTTCTGCAACGGCAGGAGAATTCTGTTCTGCCTTCACCAAAAAGGATTCGGGTAATTTCTCTACTACCCAGGTACCTTGACCGGTACGGGCATCAACATAACCCTGTGCCTGTAATTGTTCATAGGCATTTAACACCGTATTACGCGATACCTGAATCTCTTTAGCCAGATCACGTGATGCAGGCAAGCGGGTTTTGGGAGCCAATACGCTATCAATAATCGCGTTACGCAAGCAGCGGAACAGGCGCATCTGTAATGTTCCTGTGACATCTTGCTGCAATCGCTGCAGTAAATAATCTCCAAGCAAGCTACGCAATTGGCTCTCTCCTACAAATTTGAAATGGCTCTCGTGAGAGCGGTATTGCTAGGTGCAAAATAGTCTGATCAGGCAGTCATTGTAAAGTGTCTTGTATGCGTTTTGATCATGTACCTGCGGCTTGAATGCGAGCATACAGGCGGGCAGGCAATATACACAGATACCGATTAAAACTAAAGCGGAAAATCTAGACACTGATTTTGTTTGGAGCTCGCTGAACTAAGACCTGAATCAAGCAATGATTGCCATAACAGCCGAATAGAGATGTGTTGCAGCCGCCAGGACATACGACTGCATATAACAAAAGGATCATAGAATGAACATGATGATGAAAGGATTGACCTATACCGAGCAAGGTACAACGGCCTGGAACAATTATCTTAAGCAACTGGATAAAGTAGCGCCTTATCTGGGTGAGCTGAGTGAACGACTGGACATGCTGCGACGCCCAAAGCGCAGTTTGATTGTCGATGTTCCGGTCATCATGGATGATGGTACGGTTCAGCATTTTGAAGGCTATCGTGTTCAGCACAATTTAACTCGCGGTCCAGGCAAAGGCGGCGTGCGTTTTCATCCAGATGTCAATTTGGATGAGGTGATGGCTCTGTCGGCCTGGATGACGATCAAATGTGCTGCTCTAAATTTACCTTTTGGCGGTGCCAAAGGCGGTGTGCGAGTTGATCCGAGCCAGCTTTCCAAGCGCGAACTGGAACGCTTGACCCGACGTTATACGGCAGAAATCAATTTAATTATTGGACCGCAAAAAGATATTCCGGCGCCGGATGTTGGAACCAATCCGCAAATCATGGCCTGGATGATGGATACGTTTTCCATGAATGCGGGTTCTACGATTACTGGTGTAGTGACCGGAAAGCCGGTTCATTTAGGGGGGTCTTTAGGCCGCAGTAAAGCCACAGGCCGTGGTGTGTTTATTAGCGGTCGTGAAGTTGCCCAGCAAATTGGTCTAGATTTAAAAAATGCCCGGGTCTGTGTACAGGGTTTCGGTAATGTCGGCAGTGAAGCTGCGCTGCTTTTCCAGGAAAATGGCAGCAAAGTGATCTGTGTTCAGGACCATTCTGCCACCCTGTATCAGGAACAGGGGATTGATATTAGAAAGCTGCTTGAATACTCAAATACCCACCATAAAATTCAGGGATTTTCTGCCAGCGATGAAATTTCTGCATCAGCTTTCTGGACCATTCCTGCCGAAGTCTTTATTCCGGCAGCGCTGGAAGGTGTGATTAATACTCAGGTCGCGCAAAATATTCAGACCAAAATGATTCTGGAAGGTGCCAATGGTCCCACTTTGACTGAATCGGATGAAATTCTGAGTGAGCGTCATATTACCGTGGTGCCAGATGTAATCTGCAATGCGGGTGGCGTGACGGTCAGCTATTTTGAATGGGTTCAGGATTTGGCCAGTTATTTCTGGACCGAGGAAGAGATTAATCAGCGTATGGATGCCAGCATGAAAAATGCGGTACAGGATGTATGGCAAAAATCAGTCCAGGCCGGATGTTCTTTGCGTACAGCCGCTTATATTCTGGCCTGTGAGCGGATTTTAATGGCGCGTCAGGAACGCGGCATCTATCCGGGTTAAGCGAAGTTTTTGCAAGATGGATTAATCCATAAAAATGAATGGATTTAATCCATGATGACCTATCCTAAATTTTTGCAATGGATTTTTAAATTGGCTTCTTTATTTAAAAAGGAGCCAATTTTTATTAAAAACATAAATACTTGTTTATAAATAAAATAATTTTATATTTTGACTCTTTTACTAATTTCAACTAGACCAATTGGCTCCTTCGATCTGCTGCAAAGTGGCTCTCGTCTCATACGTATAAAAGCGCAAAATGAACCATATCAGCCAGTCTTTGGCAAATTTCTATCCCAAGATCCGGATAGCAAAATTTACAACGTATGAATCAAGAATGAGGATACAAAATGGACAGTAAACACTCAGCACTGAATGCACGTAAACAGCAGGCAACACCACGTGGTGTTGGGGTCATGTGTCAATGGTACGCAGAGAAAGCAGAAAACTCGACCATTTGGGATGCAGAAGGCAATCAATATATCGACTTTGCGGGCGGGATCGCCGTACTGAATACTGGCCATCGCCATCCTAAAATTATTGCTGCGGTCACTGAACAATTAACCAAATTTACCCATACGGCTTATCAGGTTGTACCATACGAGAGTTACGTTGCTCTGGCAGAACGTATCAATGCACGCGCACCCATCCAAGGTGCTGCAAAAACCTCATTCTTTTCGACTGGTGCTGAAGCTGTCGAAAATGCAGTTAAAATTGCCCGTGCCCATACTGGCCGTCATGGCATTGTGACTTTTGGTAATGGTTTTCATGGCCGTTCATTCATGACGATGGCCATGACCGGTAAAACTGCACCTTATAAACGCGACTTTGGGGTGATGCCTGGTGGTGTTTTCCATGCCCGTTACCCGGTGGAATCCAAAGGCATTAGTGTTAATGATGCAATTCAAAGCATTGAAGATATTTTCGCAGAAGATATTGCTGCGCATGACGTAGCAGCGATTGTGCTTGAGCCTGTACAAGGCGAAGGCGGTTTTAATGTGGTGCCTGCAGAATTCCTGAAACGCTTGCGTGTACTATGCGATCAAAACGGCATTTTACTGATTGCTGATGAAGTACAGTCTGGTTTTGCGCGTACAGGTAAACTGTTTGCGATGGATTATTATGAGACCAAGCCAGATCTGATTACGATGGCAAAGAGTCTGGGCGGCGGTTTCCCGATTTCAGGCGTTGTGGGTCGTGCTGAAGTGATGGATGCACCAAATCCGGGTGGATTGGGCGGTACTTATGCCGGTAACCCGGTTGCTGTTGCGGCTGCCCATGCGGTACTGGATATCATTGAAGAAGAAGGTCTTTGTGAAAGAGCGAATGATCTAGGCGCAGAACTGGTTGATGTTTTACATGAACTGAAAATGTCATCTAGCATGGTCAAAGATATTCGTGCACTGGGCTCAATGGTGGCGGTTGAGCTTGAAACTGCGGAACAGGCAAAAGCTGTACAAAACCATGCCATGCAAAATGGTCTGTTAATCCTGACCTGCGGTCGTTATGGTAATGTAATCCGTTTCCTATACCCGCTCACGATTCCGGCAGAACAGTTCCGTGCGGGATTGGCTATCTTGAAACAAGGGTTTGCACTGTCTGTCGCAGCCTAATAAAAGAGTAATGATCATGCTTCAAGCGCAATATAGAGATTTATTACAGCATCCTGATATCAACTTCGATCAGCCTGCCACGGATGAATATATTGAAGTCAAAGATGCAGCAACCCAAGCCACTTTGGCCTGGGTAAAATCCCATGACCGGACATCTGTAGAACAGCTGATAGCTCGTTCTCAGCAAGCCCAAAAAGCCTGGAAAACCAAGACAGCCCTCGAACGTGCGGATGTGCTTTGGGCCTGGTTCAATCTGATGCAGGAACATAAAGAATCTTTGGCTCAGATTCTGACTGCTGAACAGGGTAAGCCACTGGCTGAGGCACGGGGTGAAATCGGTTATGCTGCTTCCTTTATCCGCTGGTTTGCTGAGCAGGCACGCCGTATTGATGGTGACGTGTTGACTCCAACGCTTGCCCATCAACGGTTATTGGTCATTAAGCAGGCGATTGGGGTGACAGCGGCCATTACACCGTGGAATTTTCCGGCGGCGATGATTACCCGTAAAGCCGCGCCAGCTCTGGCTGCTGGCTGTTCCATGCTGGTTAAACCGGCTGAACAAACGCCTTTAACCGCCTATGCGCTTGAAGTTTTGGCCTTGCGCGCAGGTTTGCCACAAGATGTATTGCTGCATGTCAGTGGTGATGCGGTTGAAGTGGGTCAGGTCTTATGTGAAAGCGAAACCGTGAAAAAGTTAAGCTTTACCGGCTCAACTCAAGTCGGTCGTATCCTGATGCAGCAATGTGCGCCGACCATCAAAAAACTGTCCTTAGAACTTGGTGGCAATGCGCCAGTTCTGGTCTTTGATGACGCCAATCTTGAACAGGCGGTACAGGGCATCATGGCCAGTAAATTCCGGAACAGTGGGCAGACCTGTGTTTGTGCGAACCGGATTTATATACAAGATGGCATTTATGATGCGCTGGTAGAAAAACTGGTGGCTGCCGTTGACAAACTGAAAGTCGGTGATGGCCGTGATGAAGCTTCTACCCAAGGTCCATTAATTGATGAGGCTGCGATTGAAAAAGTGCAGTCACATATTGCCGATGCAGTGAGCAAAGGTGCACAGGTGAAAACCGGTGGACAGCGCTCAAATCTGGGCGGTACATTCTTCGAACCAACGCTTCTGACTGAAGTCACCCAGCAGATGCGTGTGGCAAAAGAAGAAACTTTTGGACCGTTGGCGCCGTTATTCCGCTTCAAGACTGAAGAAGAAGCAATTCAGATGGCGAACGATACGGAATTCGGTCTGGCCACCTATGTATTTACCCAAAGTACAGCACGTCAGTGGCGTGTAGGCGAAGCCTTAGAATACGGTATGGTGGGAATCAATACCGGAGCTATCTCTAATGAGGTTGCGCCATTTGGTGGAGTCAAGCAATCAGGATTAGGCCGTGAAGGGTCCAAATTCGGTATGGATGAATATCTTGAAATGAAATATCTCTGTGTTGATATTTCTTCATAATGACGTTTAAAAAGTAAACGTATTCATTAAAAAACTGATAAGAAAATATCAGCCTCCAGTGAATCCCGCGTTTAATTTAAACCGGGATTCCTGCGATGGAGCAAGGACTCAATAAACAGATTGGAGCAGGGCATATTTTCAGTTGTTAAACCATTCTTCTTCTCTAAAATTCCCGCAAATATCAATTAAAGCATCAGCTTCTCATCAGGATTTAACCCTGATTTCTAACTTTAAACCAAAAGCATCCAGTAATTTCTGCATAGACTTGAGTGTTGGATTTCCTTCAGGTTGTTCCATTTTCTGTAGAGTTTGGGGAGCAATCTTGGTAATTTTAGCCATATCGTTGAGTGTGAGGTGCAACTCGGTACGAATGAAGCGAGCAACCTGATGAAAAGGCCAGTCAGGATTGTTACTGACGGTTTCAAGTACAGACAATCTCTTTTGCATCTGTTTAATCGGAGTCAGTGGCTTGAAGCGTTTATCCATAATTCAGCTCCTCCAATTGTTGGCAAATATTATCAATTCGATACTGGCTATTTTCTAGAATTTCAGGTGCCAATTGCAGATACTGCATGTGCTCGAGTAACCCCTGATAAAGTGGTAATTGCTCGACTAGCACCGCTCTGATTTCTTCTGAATCAATTAGCGTACTTTCTGTTATCTGTTCGATAACTGAATGCCAAATTGGCATACCACCATGATCATCTCGCTCCCAACGCGTAGTTCGGGCAATACCATCTGGATGGAGCCACATCGGCGCAAAATCAAATAATGGGGTTAGTTGAATGATTCCGTTATTGAAACGTTGAATCGCTGTATTACGGGTATGATTGTCCTTATTGCCTAAAGCAACATTGGCAAGATCACGCTTCAAATATTCAAAGATTTCCTGTTTTGGTTCAGTACAGCATTGCATCAACAGGCTACAGATCTGGTTATGGGTCATTCTTACCCCAAAACCGGCTTTTCCTCCCAGAGAAGCAATACTTTCCTGGGCAATTCTTTCAACCTTCCCATCGCTGACTTTACGGTCAAATCGGGGAATAAATAAAGTCTTACCATGCAGCTCCAGTTCCTGATGAACACGAAGTCCCAGGTATTGGGCAATTTTCATATATAAGGCTTCGTGCATCAAAATTTTATCTAGATTCTGATCACTGCCACGACTGAATTTCACCAGCCAATGCTGTTTGACCTGATGATCTGTCAGCGTGTGATCCAGATAGAACAGGTCATCATGACCTTGAGTCAGCAGTAATTTTGGCCACTCGCCCTGAATACCAGAAGAGCCGGCAATAAAAAGTCCATAAGAGGCTAAGGATTCAATAAAGTTTTCTTGACGTTCTACGACTTGGTCTAGGCTAAAGCCATGATTCTGCTGAACAGGAAACTGCCCCTGTAGCCATTCATAAGCCTCTTTAATCCGTAAATTACCAATCGGATTACCTGCACCCGCTTTTAGAAGCGCCCAGTCTGCTTGTTCCTGAGTGTTTTCAGAAAAATTAAGCTGACGGAGTAATTCTTTACGGCCATAACCTTGAGGTAACAAATCCATCAGGAAGGCTGGCCAGGTAGATTGCAAGGTATTTTGTACATTTACTGGTAAATGATAGGCTAGCGCATGCCCATCGCTTAGGTCCATATAAGAAATAGCATATTCAAATAGATATGATGTGCGCGTGGCTGCTTGCCATCCAGTTTGTTGTTGACCGACAATCTCAACAATAGCGCAATCCAGCCATTCATCTTCCTGATAAATCTGCAGTGTGCAATATTGATTCATAATTTTATTAAAATAGTAAAGTAAAGTGATTTTATTTATTATATACCTATTTTAATAAAAAACTAATTTTATCTTCTTAAAGTTCTTTATCGTTCTAAAAGGCCTTATCTTCACCAGAATACAAGGCTTATGAGGCTATATAACAAGATGTATCCTCATAGAAATCAATATATAACCCAATTAATTTTTAAATATCAGAGGAGCTCTAACCCTGGTTATTTATTATGAATCTTTCTTTTGAATAAAATTTTAAGCAGCAAATAAAGGACTAAATCCCCGTTTACGTAGTAATTTTCGGTACATACTCGAGCTTCGATCTGCCGGAAAATGCGCTTCTAAAGATAAGTCCAGAGGTAAATATTCAGGTTTCTGATTTTCTACAATCACACGATCTTCCTCGAAAATTTTCATATTAAAGGCATAGGCATCTTCAACCGGTAAATCTTTATCATAATTGCGGCAAATAGGTGCAAAAAGTCGTGTTGAACGCGCAGTCATGGGTGAAGCCGCATTCATGATGACCTGCTTGGCATGATTTGGAAAATGAATCGTAAGTGTTGCAGTAAAGGGTAGGCTCACTTCAAAATGACGTAACCATTTAAAATCTTCCTGGCCACGCTGCTCTGTTCCGATCGGATAACGTCCCACACTGCTGATATAATCTGCATTAAAACCGACCTCCGTTTCTGTCGTACTGTAATCAGGAACTTCTACATCCTCCGGATCGCCAAAAGTGTCTGGATGCACCCAGGCAAAATGAGCCACATCAATAAAACCTTCGAGCTGTCTTCCTGCAAAACATTGAATGTCTATCTGAGGGCAGACCAGTTGCTGATACTCAGCATCATCCCAAAAAGGCATGTTAGGAATATGAGGTTCTGCATCTTTTGTAGCGCTTAATGAACACCAGATCAGACCATACTTTTCTACCGCAGCATAAGTTTTCAAATGGAAACGTTCCGATATTTTATGCTGAGGATGTGCAGGAATACGGTTGCATTTACCTTCATTGCCAAAGCGTAAACCGTGATAACGACACACCACGCCTTGGCCGTCATTTTTTCCCAAGCTTAAAGGTACACCGCGATGCGGACATGCATCTTTCGCCACCACCAGTTCATCGTTCATTTTATAAATCACCAGAGGCATATCAAGCAGCATGCTACTTGTTGGCTGATCTGTAATATCACGCGCAAGTGCAATCGGATACCAGTACTGAGCCAAAAGATGCCAGTCATGTTCCTCGAATGTCATATGGACTGGTAAGTCGGGACTAAAAGCGGCGATATTTGTATTCATAATGGGTTCTGTGTCATGACCTTTAGCTGGACTATAAAACAGCAATGTGTTCTATGAAATTTCAATTAACAGGACATAGGATTGCGTAAATCAGAACACTGACCAGCGATTAAAAACAAAATAAGCATCTTTCCAGGTTTTTTATGTTCAACCACGCAAATATTGAGATGGGATATTTAAATGCTTAAATCTCCTAAAAATAATCTTTTTAAGCCTATGTTCGCGCTGTCGATGCTCTACTTTGGCGCACAAATTGCTTATCACGCGTATAGACAATTGATCATTTACTCAGAATCGACAAGGATTTGATGTGACGACTAGCTATTTACGCGGACAAGAACTTATCGAGAGCATTCGCAGTGCACCTTATTCGCGTGACCTGATTGGTTATCATGGCGAACCACCAAAAGTGCAATGGCCAAACGGCGCGCGTGTCGCGGTACAGTTTGTGCTGAATTATGAAGAAGGTGGTGAAAACCACATTGAACATGGTGATACGGGGTCAGAACAGTTTTTATCTGAAATCATCGGTGCTGCCAGCTTTCCAGACAAACATATGTCGATGGATTCGATGTACGAATATGGTTCACGTGCAGGCTTCTGGCGGATTCATCAGGAGTTCCAGAAACGTGGTTTGCCGATGACTATCTTTGGAGTCGGTATGGCCTTAATACGTAATCCTTATGTGGTCGAGGCGATTAAATCAGCTCATTATGATGTGGTTTCACATGGGCAGCGCTGGCTACATTATCAGGACATGCCGCTTGAACTTGAACGTCAGTATATGGATCAGGCGATCAGTGTTCTGGAAAGCCTGTTTGGTGAAGCGCCTATTGGGTGGTATACCGGTCGGGACAGTCCAAACACCCGTCAACTTCTGGCTGAATTTCCTCACATCAAATATGACGCTGATTACTATGGAGATGACTTGCCATTTTGGAGCACCTTGACCAATCAGGCAGGGGAAACACGTCCGCATTTGATTATTCCTTATAGCCTGGATAGCAATGACATGAAATTCAGTTCACCGGGCGGGTTTAATAGCGGGGAACAGTTTTATCAATATCTCAAAGATGCTTTTGATGTGCTCTATGCCGAAGGCGAAACTGCGCCAAAAATGCTGTCGATTGGCATGCACTGCCGTACTTTAGGACGGCCGGGACGTTTTAAAGCTCTACAAAAGTTCCTGGACTACATTCAAAATCATGACAAGGTCTGGATTTGCCGTCGTGGGGATATTGCCGAGCACTGGTATAACCATCATGCGCCATAATCATAAAATATATTGGAAAAGATCAGTTTAGATGCTCTTTTTTGAGTCATGTACTTTATAAAAATAACAAACACATCAGCTTTGGCACTGTTATTGCAAAACCAGTTTTAAATAACCAAGCAATATAAACAGGCGATTGAATAGTGCAACTTGTTGAATTTAATCAAGCATCAGCAGAAGATGCGATGATCTTTTTAAAGCACTGTGTGCAAATACCCAGCTGGTCGACCGAGCTTGCCACAAAACGTCCTTATGCATCGCTTGAGGATGTTTTGAGTGCAGCGAACCAACAGGCGGCGACCTGGAGTTGGGATGAAATTAAAACTGCGCTGGATAATCATCCCCGTATAGGTGAAAAACAGGCACAGGCTGAATTAAGTGAAATAGAAAAAGACTTTTCCCATCGTGAGCAATCCGGCATTACAGCAGATGACGATACCCAGCTCGCGCTGCTTAAAGGCAATCTTGCCTATGAAAAAAAATATGGGTTTATCTTTCTGATCAAAGCTGCTGGATTGAGCAGTGAAGACGTCCTTCAAGCCCTGAACTATCGTTTGCTAAATGATCCAGAGATTGAGAAACGTATTGTCCATCATCAACTGGCAGAAATTGCCTTGTCACGACTGGCTCAGGAGCTTCATGCATGATTAGCACGCATATTTTAGATACACATCTGGGAAAACCTGCGACAGACGTGGTGGTACGACTTTTTGCTGAAGACGGTCGCTTGCTTGCTGAGACAAAAACCAATACAGACGGTCGCGTCAGTGATTTTGGCATAGTCGATTTAAAAACAGGTATCTATAGTCTTGAGTTTTTTACATCTGCTTATTTTGAAGGTTTGGGTTTAGAAACTTTTTTTCCTAAAGCAGTTATTCATTTTTATGTGAAAGATGCATTCCAGCATTTTCATATTCCTTTACTGATCAGCCCATTCGGGTACTCCACATATCGCGGAAGCTGATTTTATATTTAGACTTTGAGGGTGAGAAAAATGACAGAACAAAGTAAAACAATATCACCTGAACATGAATATTTAGGTGCGGGGAAAAGTGCAGCTTATGGTTTGCAACACGTACTGACCATGTATGGTGGAATTATTGCACCACCTTTAATCGTGGGAACAGCAGCCGGCCTAGAAGCTTATCAAATTGGATTATTGATTGCGGCGGCGCTATTTGTCGGTGGTTTAGCCACAATTTTGCAAACCGTTGGGGGGAAATATATCGGTGCAAAACTACCTTTGGTGCAAGGGGTTTCTTTTGCCGGTGTCGCAACGATGGTGGCGATTGTGACTACAGGCGGTGGTTTGCAAGCCGTCTACGGTGCAGTCGTTGTCGCATCATTGATCGGTTTTTTCCTCGCACCTTATTTTTCCAAAATTATCCGTTTCTTTCCACCAGTCGTGACCGGTTGCATCATTACTATCATTGGTTTGTCTTTATTGCCGGTGGCAGTCCGCTGGATGATGGGCGGCAATCCCAAGGCACCAGAATGGGGAAGTATCGAAAATATTGGTCTGGCACTCATGACTTTAGCTTTAGTCGTCTGCCTGAATTTGAGCCGACATGCTGCTATTCGTCGCTTGTCTATTTTACTGGCAATTGTTTTAGGTTCAGTACTGGCTTATTTATTCGGTTTTGGTGATTTCTCTAAAGTTGCGAATGGAACATGGATTCAGGTACCCAGCTTCTTCGCCTTTGGACTACCGACTTTTGAGCTCACTGCCATCATTTCCATGCTTATCGTTACGCTAGTGATTATGACCGAAACCACAGCAGATATCATTGCAGTGGGTGAGATTGTAGGTACCAAAGTGGATGCGGATCGTATCTCGAATGGCTTGCGTGCCGATATGTTATCGAGTGCGATGGCACCGGTTTTTGGTTCATTTATGCAAAGTGCTTTTGCGCAAAATGTCGGCTTGGTGGCGATTACCGGAATTAAAAGCCGCTTTGTGGTCGCAGCTGGGGGCATGATTTTAGTCGTGTTGGGTTTACTGCCAATTATGGGACGTTTGATTGCTGCCATTCCTGTACCGGTATTAGGTGGTGCAGGTCTGGTACTTTTTGGAACAGTCGCTGCAAGCGGGATTCGTACCTTGGCTAAAATTGATTATAACGAGCAAAAAAATCTTATCATTGTTGCGACGGCTATTGCAGCCGGCATGATTCCCATTATTGATCATTCCTTTTATGCCAACTTTCCAAAATGGGTGCAAACCTTGTTTCATTCGGGGATTAGCTCAACCTGCTTAATGGCCATTTTACTCAACCTGTTGTTCAATCATCTGAACCTATTTAAAAATAAAAGCACAGCGACTACAGAAATTGTGGCAAAGATTCCACATTAGAAAATTTAAACCAGGATGAAAACAGTCCAGAAAATGGGCTGTTTTTTTTATCAAAAATTAAAAATGTTGGCTTTGTTTTTGCTTAATTCAGAATGTGATTCTTTCATTCCATTGGGGACCCTTATTTATGAAATTCACTCAACTTACTGCTGCAACATTACTTGTATTGGGTGCGGCATCCGCACAGGCAAAACCGATCTGGCAAGACTTCAGTGTCACCGGACTTTATGGAGAAAACTATGAGGTGGTCGATGAGAAACAGGCGACTGCGACCTTTGAATATACGGCAAAAGTAAAATATGCAGATGTCTTCTTCTTCATTGACCGTATGCGCGGTGCAGATGACTTTAAATCAAGTTATTTTGAATTTTCACCACGTTTGAGCTTGGGTGAAGTGTCGGGTCAGAAGCTTGCCTTTGGTCCGGTTAAAGATGTACTGGTTTCAACGACCTGGGAAGGTGGAGAGGGTTTTGATAACTTCCTGTACGGCGTAGGTTTCGATCTGGATATTCCATATTTCCGTTATGCCAGCATTAACCTTTATCGCGTGAATAATGAGAATATTGATGATGATTACCAGTTGACACTGACCTATGGCGTGCCAATTAAACTGGGAACTGAAGAATTTCTGGTGGATGGCTTCTTGGACTGGTCTACAGAAGAAGATACTCATGACAGCGAGATGAACTGGACCACCCAATGGAAATGGAATGTCGGTAAACACATTTCTCCAGACACCAATTTATATCTGGGGATTGAACATTCTATCTGGAACAACAAATTCGGTATCCCAAATGCCGATGAAAATAATGTCAGTGCTTTAGTGAAATATCACTTCTAGGCAAAGTGATGAAGAAATAAGTTAAAAGCCCTGATAAAAGGGCTTTTTTTAATGCGTTTAAAATACGATCTGGATGTTTTCAGGAAAAGGATGAACATCACAATTTGATCCGCTACCTATACGATCCACTACGACAAACTCGCTGGGTGCTTCAAGGGTCAATAATGGATGATGCCAGGTTCCGGCACGATAATTTATCCCTTGAGAACCATCACTGATAAATACCTGAATCTGACTAATATCGGGCTGTGTATAATCAAGTTCAGGCGCTACAACGATTAAAAATTGCTGGCCGTGCATTGGAATAAAAGCCTGTGAACCCAGAGGATGTCTTTCCAGCATCGAGATTTGAAAAGGAATTGCCGTAGCTTGCATATTTCTAAAAATACTCAGTCCAACCTTGGCATCACTTTCTACTTCAGACAGGGCATGATAACGCTCAGTCTGCTGCTCATTGATATGAAAATAATGATTACCCTGACAGGCAATGACTTCTCCAAAAGGCAGAAAATTTTCCGTGCTTAAAGACTGTATTTTTATGCTTTGCATATACATGCTCTTCATCATTTAGGCCAATTTTCCCCAGAGCCGAATCCGGCTAATACCACCATCGGGAATCATGTTGACACGAATATGGGAAATTTTTTCGTGCTGTAAAATTTCATTGATGTAATGATGAATATGATCCATTTGCATGGGCTGAGCTTCTAACAAAAAAGGCCAGAACATGCTTTGTGGAATGAGTTGCTCATCGGTTGCATCCTCAACATAGATGGCTTGAATAGAAACCTCTGCAGGGAAATTTCCCTTAAAATGGGCGGTATCAATTTCAATTTTCTCGATTCGGGCACTGGCGCCTAAAGCCAAAATGCACCAGTCAAATCCTGGAGCACGACGCCGTTTGGTTTCCCAGCCATCGCCCATGTTAATGCCACGTCCCGGATTAATCAGATTGCGTGGATGTCCAAAATGCGCATCGCTATAGGCAACGACACGGCCACCATGTTCTAGTGCCAAAACATCTAGCATTTGATCACTATCTTGCAGATTGATTTTTACCTGACCATAGACCTTAAAACGTGCAATCCCACCGTCAGGATAAATATTCAAACGGACATGGGTAAATATCTGCTTTGCTGAAATCTGAACAATATGATGCTGGCTGGGGCCCAAGACATTATTTTCTATAATGCTGATCCATTCTGCCTGATCAAGATTTCCATCTGGCGCATAACATGCTTGCACAGCAGCAGAGGCCGGATAATTACCGCTAAAAAAAGTCGTATCAATATCCAGTGCCTGTATTTGACCTGCAACAGCAAGTTTAATGATGGCCCAATCATAGCCCGTGTGGCGCTTGCGACGGGTTTCCCAGCCATCCATCCATTTGCCATGCTCATCAAACTTGTCTTCGATAAAGACCGGTGCCTCAAATTGCAACATGCGTTTTGCTTCAGCAAAAAACTCATCTGAACATTCAAGAATTTCTGCGCCAATTCGGGCATCTGCAAGGTTAGTTAACTGCTGTACTGGAGCAGGCAGATCAAAAATTGGAGCTAATAAGGTCGCCATCTTAAATTTCCATCATTGGTATACGTCACATGAATATGCACTTTTATAAATACAAATTTAGGTCTTCTGCCTTTATAAAAACAGGACATTGAAGGAATTTAAAAGCACAGCGTGTGCCAACTCTTGCTATTTTTTTAGTGCATTTTTTTCAGGATGGCACGTTTTTAGCATTTTAGCTGGCAATGAAGATGAAATAGCCAGGAGGAATAGATGGAGATTGCAATTATTGGGGCAGGCATGGGCGGGTTAACCACAGGAATTGCACTAAAAAAGTTCGGACATCGGGTCACCATCTATGAGCAGGCAGAACAGATTTTACCTGTCGGTGCTGCAATTTCCTTGTGGTCAAACGGGGTGAAGTGTTTGAACTATCTGGGCTTAACTGAACAGGTAGCAAAGTTAGGTGGCCAGATGAATGACTTAGCCTATATCGATGGTTTGAATGGCGAGGTCATGACGCAGTTTAGTTTGGCGCCGTTAATTGAAGAAGTCGGTCAACGTCCATATCCGGTATCGCGTGCTGAATTACAAAATATGTTAATGGATGAGTTTGGCCGGCAGGATATTCAGCTCGGTAAAAAAATGGTGTCTATTGAGGATAAGGGGCAACACGTTGAAATCGGTTTTCAGGATGGCAGCACTGTTTCTGCAGCATTATTGATTGGCGCAGATGGTACCCATTCCATGACGCGTCAGTATGTATTGGGCAAACAGGTTGAACGCCGTTATGCTGGCTATGTGAACTGGAACGGACTGGTTGAGATCTCTGAAGATTTAGCGCCCGCACAGCAGTGGACCACTTTTGTCGGTGAAGGCAAACGCGCTTCACTGATGCCTGTGGCAGAGCATCGCTTTTATTTCTTCTTTGATGTGCCATTGCCCGCAGGTCTGGAGAATCAACGTTCGGAATATAAGATCTTATTAAAGCAATATTTCTCTGGCTGGTGCTCCCAGGTTCAGCGCTTAATTGACAGTATTGATGAGCAGAAAACCAATCGTGTCGAGATCCATGATATTGAGCCTTTTACCCAGTTTTATAAGGGCCGTGTGGTAATTTTAGGGGATGCAGCACATAGCACCACACCGGATATCGGGCAGGGAGGTTGCCAGGCAATGGAAGATGCGGTCTATCTGGCACGTGCCTTACAAATTAATACGCTAGGTCTGGAAGATGCCCTGAAACGCTATCAGAATAAACGCAATGAACGCGCCAATGAATTGCTGCTACGTGCACGTAAGCGTTGTGATGTCACGCATATGAAAGATGAGCAAATTACCAAAGACTGGTATGCAGACCTACGGAAAGAACAAGGCCCACATATTATGAAAGGCATTATTAGCAATATTGTGGGTAATCCATTGGATTAAGTCTAATTAATAGCATCACATATCGAGAAACCGCGATTTTAGCCATCGCGGTTTTTGTTATTTAAGTATGAAAATACTACAGTTGCTGCACCTTGCTTTTTAAGGTTTCCATTTGTTCAATCATATGTTTAATCATCAACTGGGAAACGCGTGAAATTTGGCGTTTAGGCGCCACACACAAGGCAATGGTCAGCGGATGCAGTCCTTTTTCAGAGATAGGTTTAAAGACCACTTCATCTCGCTCGACATAGGGTAAAACATCGAGATAACTAAAAATTCCAATCCCGGAATTCGCCTTAATGAGAGTATTCATCAGGCGGATATCATTCGATTCCGTTTTACGTGCAGGTATAAATTGATGATGTTTATACAGTGCCTGTACATAATCATGAATAATCAGGGGGTCGGCCGGAATAAAATGGTTGTCATTCAAGGTATCTGAAAAATAAATCTTTTCTGCTTGAGCAAAAGGATGAGACTTACCCATCACAAAACCTAAAGGCAGTTCCAGAAAGTGCAGGACTTCAATATGTTGATGGGATTTCGGATTCAGGATCAGGCCAAAATCCAGTTCTGCCTCAATCACTTTTTTGGCTACGATTTCACTGTCTGCGACCCGGATATTAAAATTAATCCAGGGATAATGTTCATACATATATTGCACGGACTGCATGACAAAACCATCATTTAAGGCAGAAATTAAACCGAATTCGATGGTCCCACGCGTAAGCCCCTGAATTTCATCAAAGCGAATCCGGGTTTGCTGGAATTCTTTTTGCCATTTTAAAACATCGGCATAGAGTAATTCACCCGCCAGTGTCAGTTTTAAACCATGGGGCAAACGCTCAAATAACACAATTCCCAGTTCTTCTTCAGCCAAAGCAATTTGCCGATGTACTGCAGACACGGAAATGAATAATTGATCTGCGGCCTTGCGTAAACTTCCCGTTTTCGCCACCGCGATAAAATATTCTGAAAATCGGGAAAAAGGCGTATTCATTAATTTAGTCAAGCGAAGAACCACCTTTTATTCATATCAATATTTGAGATAAACGTGTTTATGCGAGTTTTATGCCAAAGAAGGCAGCTTTAATCGGCAAGTACATTTGTACATGGTTGATGTGTTCTAATTTCAAGAATGAATAGTACGAATCATTCTAATAGACAGAATGACAATAAATTCAGTAATTTCAATCATAAGCAAAGCCAAAATTGCACAGTTATGCACTGTTCAAGGCCTGTAAAAAGAGACCATCCACAGTAAGAATATAGGTTTGATATGAACGCCATTCCAGTCATCAATTTATTCAACAAACCCTGCTATAGCCAGTTTGATGATCAGGACTGGGACATTCTGGCTCGTCACTGGTATCCGGTTGCACGGATTCAGGACGTTTCTACCCAACCGCAACAAGTAACCCTGCTTGATGTCAAACTTGCACTGTATAAAACAGACAGTGGTGCAATTCACCTGGTTCGTGATCTCTGTCCACACCGGGGCGTACCCTTAACCAAAGGCTGGGTTTCGGGTGAAAATCTGGTCTGTCCTTATCATGGCTTACACTACAATGGCCAGGGAAAATGTATCAAAATTCCTGCACAACCCGAGCTGACCAACATTTCTGAGCGCTTTTCTCTGACCAAATTTCCAGTAGTGCAAAAATATGGCTTGATCTGGACCAGTATTTTTGGCCGTGACGAAGCAAAAGCCAATTTTCCTGTTTTAGATACCTGGGAGATGCCAGATCATCAGGCAATTTTACCGCCGTTTTTGGATATTGCCGGTTCGAGTGGCCGTCAACTGGAAGGCTTTATTGATGTTGCACATTTTGCCTGGGTTCATCAGGGTTCTTTCGCAGATCCTGAAAATCAGGTTGTACCCAAATACACGACAGAACGTACAAATTACGGCCTGCATACCGAATATGTCAGCAGTGTCAGCAACTATCCACATGGTATGCAAGATCTGGCACCGGAAGGCTTTTTGTGGAAACGTGTATTTGATGTCTATCCACCGTTTTCTGCGGTGCTAACTGTACATTTCCCAGAACAGGGACAATTAAAAATTCTCAATGCCTGTTGTCCGGTCTCACACAATAAAACCCGTTTATTTGTACCACTGACACGCAACTTCGATACCACAGGAGATTTACAGGCGGTATATGACTTCAATGCACAAATTTTTGCCGAAGATCAGGACATGGTAGAAAGCCAAAAACCTGAAGAATTACCGCTCGATATTTCTATGGAAGCGCATTTTGAAGCAGATCGCTCTTCAACGACCTATCGTCGAATCTTAGCCGAGTGGGGATTAAGTAAACGTTATATTGTCTAATATATTTTAAAATTTAAAAATATGGATTAAATTTTAAATAGAAACCCTATATTTCAATATAGTGGTTTTTATTTATATTATTTTTGAATGATCAAAATATTATTTATATGTCCTTATTTCTTAATTAAAATTGATTAATATTTTCAAAATTTGGAAATTAAATAAATCAATCCAGGCAAGCTCCGATTAGAGATTTCCAACCTCCTTCAATGAGGAGAGAAAATAAAAATATCTACAGAACATCATCCTTTCGGCGTATTACAAGCTAAACCTAACTATAAAAAAACTATTAATATATTTAAATATTAATGATTTATATCTAAAAAAATCCCATTCCCTCAATGAGTCTCAATACATGGTTCTATCATTTTAATTTATCTTTGCTCATGAAAAATATGAAGCTTGGATTAAAAAAGGAATGCGCAAATTTAAGGCATTTTATTTTATCGCACCACTAATAAGCAAAAATAAAAAATAAATCCATTTGATAAATTAAACCCCCTATCAATCATAAAATAAGCTTTTATAAATTTAATATCATTACGCCTTAATTAAATTATAAAAACAAAAAACATTTTATTTTAAAACCCTATTTCTATTATTTTTATAAAAACTGGAATGCTTATTGCTAATTATATCTTGAACAGACTGAGCACATTTGCGTGAAGTCATTTTAAAGCATGTGTTGCATGACACAGAACAACCAAGAGCAGAATAGAATGAAAGAAAAAAATAGCTTGAAAACCGGATTGAAAAAATTGGTAGGGGTATTAATGGCAAGTGGTGTAATGGGCATGGCCGCTGTCGCCAATGTTCAGGCCCAAGATAAAGCCGCATTTGTTTATATTGGCCCAACCAGCGACCATGGCTGGACCTATTCTCACGATCAGGGCCGGATTAAGGCTGAAAAAACCCTCGCAGGAAAATATAAAACCTCTTATATCGAAAATGTCCCTGAAACAGCAGATGCCGAACGTGTGATCCGCAACCTGGCACAACAAGGCAATAAAGTCATTTTTGCGACTTCGTTTGGTTATATGAATGCAATGGAGAAAGTATCCAAGCAATTTCCCAATACAGTATTTATGCATGCAACCGGTTATAAGCAGGGCAAAAACTTAGGGGTCTACGATGTCCGTACCTATGAAGGTGCTTATATGCTGGGTGTGGTCGCAGGGCAAAAAACCAAAAATAATGTTTTGGGTGTAGTTGCGTCTTTTCCGATTCCTGAAGTTATCCGTAATATCAATGCCTATACCCTCGGTGCACAAAGTGTAAATCCAAAAATTAAAACCAAAGTCATTTGGGTGAATTCATGGTTTAACCCGGGCAAAGAACGTGATGCAGCCTTGGCTTTGATTGCTCAAGGCGCAGATGTGCTGATGCAAAATACCGATTCTCCAGCAGTGGTACAGGCGGCTGAACAAAAAGGTGTCTTTGCTTTTGGCTGGGATTCTGACATGAGCAAATTTGGCCCTAAAGCGCATCTTGCTGCATCGGTTTTACATTGGGAAAAAATTTATACTCCGGTAATGACGCAAGTCAGCAAGAAAACCTGGAAACCAAGTGCAATGTGGTATGGCGTAAAACAAAAAGCCGTTGATATCGAAAGCTTTGGTCCTTCAGTGTCGGCAGCCTCTAAAGCAAAAGCGCTCAGCGTACGTGATGGCATTTTAAAAGGCACACTGCATCCATTTACCGGCCCGATTCATAAACAGGATGGCACATTGGTCTTGGCAAAGGGCAAGCGCCTAGATGATGCGGCACTAAGCAAAATGAATTACTACGTGAAGGGCGTAGAGGGTTCATTACCGAAATAAAGCTTTGTCATTTTGCAATTCAAAAAACTTTAAATACTTTGATGTACTTTCCCGCATCCATCTGAATGCCTGCACGCTTCAGATGGATGCCGCACTGTCACAGCATTGAATAGGGCACTGATGATGACCTCTCAAGACGATAGATCTGCTCATGCGCAAGAGTTGAACGCACGTTCTTCTTCAGGTGTACCGCGTTTACAGCTCATCAATATCTGTAAAAGTTACAATTCATTGAAAGCGAATGACCAGATACATTTAACCGTTCAACCTGGGCAAATTCATGCCATTTTGGGTGAAAATGGTGCTGGCAAAAGTACCCTGATGAAAATCATTTATGGGGCAACCAAGGCCAATCAAGGACAAATCCTCTGGAACGGTAAAGAAGTTCATATTGATAACCCGTCGATGGCAAGAAAACTCGGGATTGGCATGGTCTATCAGCATTTCTCTTTATTTGAAACCTTGACCGTAGTGGAAAATATTTTGCTGGGACTGGATGAAAAGATTCATTTAAAAGTCCTGAGCCAAAAAATTATTGAAGTTTCAGAACAATATGGTTTACCGATTGATCCACGCCGCGAAGTACATTCTTTATCGGTAGGTGAGCGGCAACGTGTCGAAATTATTCGCTGCCTTTTGCAAAATCCCGCTTTAATCATTTTAGATGAACCGACTTCAGTATTGACACCACAAGCGGTACGGCAACTGTTTAAAACTTTACGGTTATTGGCCTCCCAAGGCGTTTCAATTTTATATATCAGTCATAAATTACACGAGATCAAAGAACTCTGTGATGAAGCGACCATCTTACGCAATGGCCGTGTCACCGGAAATGTTAATCCCAAAGACAACAGTACTAGTGATTTAGCACGCTTAATGATTGGCCGTGATTTACCGACCTATGTACGCCCTGAATATACAGGTGAAAAACAGATATTATTCCAGGTTGAGAATCTCAATTACCAGTCCGACGACCCATTTGGTGTGTCGCTGAAAAATATCAATTTAAATATTTTTGCCGGTGAAATTGTAGGAATTTCCGGGATTTCTGGCAATGGGCAAGCAGAATTACTGTCTTTATTGTCGGGTGAAAATAGCCTGAAACATGGCCGGATGGTTCTGGATCAAATCGATATTTCCCGATTCAGTTCTGGACAACGGCGTGATTTGGGCCTGGGCTTTGTCCCTGAAGAACGTCTGGGCCGAGGAGCAGTCCCGAACATGACACTGTCCCAGAATACCTTGCTGACCGCATTTCGGCAGAACCTAACGCAATGGGGATTAATCAAGTTTGCACAATGTAAGCTTTTTGCCGAGCACTGTATTGAAAAATTCGGGGTGAAAGCCAGTGGCCCAGAGGCAGAAGCACGTTCCTTGTCCGGTGGAAATCTACAAAAATTTATTGTCGGCCGGGAAATTTTGCAAAACCCGAAATTCCTGATTGTGGCTCAACCGACCTGGGGCGTTGATGTGGGCGCGTCCATGTTTATCCGGCAAACCCTGATTGATCTCTCTCGACAAGGTGTTGCCATTTTGGTGATTTCAGAAGAATTAGAAGAGCTGTTTGAAATCAGTGATCGTCTCTGCGTGTTGGCCAATGGTGAACTATCTCCAGCGATACCTACTCATGAAACCAATACTGAAAATGTTGGAATCTTGATGTCAGGCATTCCAGGCCATGACACTGCGATCATAGTAGAGGAGCAGCAAGCTCATGCTTAATATAACAAAAAAACAAATATACAGGTTGAGAGGAGAGCGACATGCATTTACTGGAACCGCGTGAACATCCCTCTCAAATCATGAAGTGGCTTTCACCGCTCATTGCGCTGCTAGCCATGCTGATTGTCGGTAGTATTCTGTTTTTAATGTTGGGGATTAATCCCGCGCAAGCCATGTACATCTTCTTTATTGAACCGCTGACGTCGTCTTATGGCTGGAGTGAACTGGCAGTGAAAGCCGGGCCTCTGATTCTGATTGCCTTGGGACTGGCGGTCGGATTCCGGGCGAAATTATTCAATATCGGTGCTGAAGGTCAGCTCACCATGGGCGCGATTTTTGGCGGTGGTATTGCGATTTTATTTCATGATCACATCGGCTGCTGGATTCTCCCGTTAATGATCGTTATGGGCGCACTTGGTGGGGCACTCTGGGGTGCAATTCCTGCCTTACTGAAAACCCATTTTAATGCTGAAGAAACCCTGACCACCCTGATGATGAATTATGTCGCAGTATGTGTGTTGCTGTACCTAGTCAATGGTCCCTGGCGTGATCCGGAAGGGATGAACTTCCCTCAATCGGTGGTTTTTAGTGAGAGTGCGACGCTGCCATTTATTGTAGAAGGCACACGCATTAATACCTCTATTTTTATCACTTTTTTTGCAGTCCTTCTGTTCTGGGTTTTTATGCGTAAAAGTCTGACGGCCTATAAACTGGAAGTCAGCGGTCAGGCACCTTTAGCTGCCAAATACGCAGGTTTTTCTTCCTCCAAAGCGATCTGGATGAGTCTGGTGATTTCCGGGATGATGGCAGGTATTGCCGGAATCTGTGAAGTGGCTGGACCTATTGGTCAGCTGAATCCGAACCTGTCCCCAGGTTATGGCTATGCAGCGATTATCGTGGCCTATCTAGGGCGTTTAAACCCCATCGGTATTGTGCTGTCAGGCTGTTTTATGGCGCTGATTTATCTGGGCGGCGAAATGGCACAAATGCAGTTGCAGCTTCCGGTCGCGATTACCGGTATTTTCCAGGGCCTGCTGTTATTTTTCCTGTTGGCTTCCGATGCATTAATTGAAAACCGTTACCGGTTTAGCAAAAAAATGGTGCCACCGGTCCCTCAGTCCACAGCAACCACCCTCTAACCCAATGTTGTCTACAGCAAAAGGAAGCATGATATGGCTTTAGAAATAACTGCAATTCTTGCAGGTACTGTTGCAGCAGCAACACCACTGATTTTCGCAGGTCTGGGGGAATTGGTCACACAGCGGACAGGTGTGATTAATCTTGGAGTAGAAGGGATGATGCTGGTCGGTGCAATTGCAGGTTTTGCTTTTGCTGCGCAATATGATGCCAGTGTATTAAGTGCCTTATTGATGGGTGGTCTGGCAGGCATGCTGATGGCCCTGATTTTTGCCTTTTTTACCTTGTCTTTAAGTACCAATCAATCCGCGTGCGGTTTGGCTTTAACCATTTTTGGACTCGGTATCTCTGCATTTTTGGGACAGAACTACGTCAGTATGGCTTTACCGGGTCTGGCTAATTTTAATATTCCACTATTAGCGGATATTCCAGTATTGGGTCCGATTTTGTTCCAGCAAAACTATGTGGTTTATCTGTCAATCTTGGTCTTCTTTCTGGTGTGGTTTGTCTTGGCCAAAACCCGTTTGGGCTTATTGCTTAAAGCAGTCGGAGAATCACCGGAAAGTGCGCATGCCATGGGTTATCACGTGTTGGCGATTCGTTATGGCGCAGTGCTATTTGGCGGTTTGATGGCAGGGGTTGGCGGAGCATTTTTATCGACCGTATATACCCCGATGTGGATTGAAAATATGGTGGCAGGCCGCGGCTGGATTGCCATTGCACTGGTAGTATTTGCGGTGTGGAAACCAACACGTTTAATGCTCGGCGCTTACCTGTTTGGGGGCGTAACCATTTTGCAATTTCACGCCCAGGCGCTTGGAATCAAGGTGCCGAACGAGCTGCTTGCCGCATTGCCCTATATAGCCACCATTGTGGTACTGGTCATGATTTCACGGAATAAAAAAGTACTCAAAATGAATTTGCCATCTTCTTTAGGCAAAACCTTCGTGCCATAACCGCAGCCATTCATCATAAATAGAATAGATTTGAGTATAAATCATGAAAATTTTAACAGCTTCCTATGTCCTTACCATGAACACGCAGAATGAATGTATTAAAAATGGCGCGATACTGATTGATGGTGACAAAATAAAAGCAGTGGGTACATTGAGTTAACCCAATGCTATCCAGAGGTGCTCATTGAGGATTACCCACAAACGATCCTGATGCCGGGCTTGATCAATACCCATTGTCATTCCGGTTTATTGCGTGGTACGGCTGAAGGATTACCGGTTTGGGATTGGTTACAGCAGTATATTGACCCGATGCACCGGGTGTTGACACCAGAGGATGCGAAAATCGCCTCCTATTTATGTTATGCTGAGGCACTATTGTCGGGAACGACCACCATCGTTGATATGTGGCGTTATATGGACGGAAGTGCTGAAGCTGCGCAAGCATTGGGAATTCGTGCCGTTCTCGTACCCTATGTCGCAGAGCATCCGGATCACAATTATTTTGAAACCTTAAAAAGTAATGAGGCTTTAATCAACCGTTGGCATCAGCAGGCGAATGGACGTATTCAGGTTTGGGTAGGTTTAGAGCACCTGTTTTATGCTGAAGCTTCAGCATTAAGCCGTATTGAGAAACTTTGTCAGGATTATCAAACCGGTTTTCATACTCATAGCAATGAAAGCCAATTTGATGTACAGGAAAACCTGCGCCGTTCAGGCATTCGCCCGATTGAAAGTCTGCAAAAGCTAGGCTTGCTAGATCTGCCTAAAACCCTGTTGGCACATTGCGTCTGGGCAGATGCAAATGAAATTCAGATTTTAAGGCAACATGCGGTCGGTGTCGCCCATAACCCGATTTCCAATATGAAATTGGCCTCCGGTGCAGCCCCTGTGGTTGAAATGCTACGCCAAGGCATTGCGGTGGGTCTGGGTACTGATGGAGAAAAAGAAAACAATAACCTGGATCTATTTGAAGAAATGAAAACGGCATCATTATTGGCCAAGTTTTCGAATTTAGATGCGGCTGCCCTGGATACCTGGTCAGTCTGTCAAATGGCTACGATTACAGGAGCTAAAGCCTTGGGTATGCAAGATGAAATTGGTTCATTGGAAGTCGGCAAACAGGCCGACCTGATTGCGGTGAAACTGGATACACCGCGGATGACGCCTTTGATTGATCATAGAAAATTATTTAATTTGCATACCAATTTAGTCCATGCAGTTCAAGGCCAAGATGTCGTGATGACGATGGTGGCGGGACAGATTGTGGTTAAAAATGGCCGTTTGATCAATGCCGATTTACAGGCTCTAATTGATCAAGTGAATCAGGCGGCGCCACGCTTGTTTGAACGTCGTGATCAGTGGTTTGCAAAGCAGGGGCAAACGGTGAATGAATTACAGCGGGAAGAATTTTAAGATTTACGTGGATGTTGAGGTTATTCATTGATAGTGGGGTGACCTCAGACGCCTTTCTAACGAATGATTTAAATGAAATTAAACAGAGTGAATAGACTGATATTTTCTAATCTTTAGATGAGTTTCATTCATTCACTTCTAAATTGCATCTAATAAGCTATAAAACCATTCTTTGAATTTACCCCTTTGCATCTCTATATTGGGGTGATAGGAGCTGTAGCGGTCAGCCTGTTCTGTGTGTATAGCCTGTTTCAACAAAAACAAGATATTGGATCTACCACTGAACTGGCTTTTTTGATGACTTATATCATTGGCGCTATTTGTGTGTGGAATATCCCACTGGCTGCAGGGATGGCGGTTCTACTCACGATTATCCTGATGGGCAAACAGACATTGCATCAATTTGCCGGAAAAACGATCCAAAGCTATGAGTTAAGAGATGGCTTACTTTTATTGGCTTTGATATTGATTGCGTTGCCGGTCATGCCCAATAAGCCCTTGTGGGGCGCCGTACTGAATCCCTATATCATCCTTAAACTACTCATTTTAATCTTGATTGTGCAGTCCATGGCACATGTGGCAAAACGAATCCTATCCAATGATAAGGCTCTCATTTTATCTGCCTTAGCCTCGGGATTTGTCTCCAGTACGGCCACGATTGCCAGTTTGGGCATGCAAGTCCGATCCGGGCGGGCCAGTGCAAAATTAAATGCAGGCGCCGGATTGATTTCCTGTATTGCCACCTTATTACAGCTCTTGCTGATTGTTCTGGGAGTGAGCGTAGAGTGGTTCAAGTTCCTGCTGATTCCGAGTTTGGTGGGGATCGGAATTTTATGTATTGCAGCCGGATTCTTGATTTATCGAACTCCCCAAGCGGATAACAGTACGACCATCAATGAAATACAAGAAATTGATAGCCGAATGTTCAGTATCAAAGAAGCGGTGATTATTGCGGTCAGTTTGACCTTAATCCAGGCCGGGATTTACGGCGCAAATCTTTTACTGGGAGATAGCGGCTTAATTTTAGGTACTTTTTTAGCCTCTTTATTTGAAGTGCATGCTGCTGTAGCAGGTGTAGTGATACAAGGAAATCCTCACAACCTGACTTTAATTTATGCTGTCATGATTGGACTTGCGGCACATGCGGTGTCTAAAAGTATCAATTCTTTTGTGACCGGGGGATGGAAGTTTTTTCTGTATTTTGCGCCTAGCCAGATTCTACATATGTTAGGACTTATCTTTATTCTTCTGAGTTTGAAATAAAGAAGAGCGGGTTTGCATATATTATGAAATGATCCAATCATTTTAAGTCATTTTTAAGATTCAGATTCTAGGCTAAAGCATCTTAAAGTCTTTGAGCCACGGATCATGCTGAAGCTGTTTTCCCATTCGTCTTCTTTTAGTCAGCGACCTAAAAAGTCGATTAGTCTTTCAGGCTTCAACATGTTGCTGGCTATGTGGCTGGGATTGATCCTAAACTTTGCTTTCTATCAAAAAATTCATGAATTTACGCCTTATGCCAATCTAAAAGCAGGTCTGTTACTGGTCGCTACGGCACTGATCATTATTGCGTTTTACAACCTGGTATTACAGTGGCTGAACTGGAAATGGAACGCCAAAATACTGGCCAGTGTCTTGATCATTCTGGGTGGCTTTAGTGCTTATTTTGTCAATAGTCTGGGGGTCGTTATTACGCCTGACCAGATCCAGAATATGCTGCAAACCGATGCCCGTGAAGTTCGAGATCTCTGGTCAATGCGACTGGTGATCTGGACACTGGTGTTTGTAATTTTTCCACTTTTTATCATCTGGATGCTTAAAATTCAGCCTGCATCGCTTGGGCATCAGCTGGTGCATAAAAGCCTGAGCAGTGTAGTCTCACTCGGACTGATTCTAGGTTTATTGTTCTGTTTCTATGTCGATTATGCCGCCATCTTCCGTGAGCACCGCGATCTGAAGGGTATGCTTTCTCCACAAAATAGCATCGCGTCCACCTTATCCTATTATAAAAAGAAAGCACCTAAAGCGAATTTACCTTTGGTGGCTTTTGGCGAAGATGCTCATCTGTTACAGCAGGCCCAAATGCAGGATCATCCCAAATTGATGGTGCTAGTTGTTGGAGAAACTGCACGTGCCGAGAGTTTTGCTTTAAATGGCTATGCGCGCAATACCAATCCTGAACTGAGCAAGTTAGCGGTGATTAATTTCAATCAGGTGAGCTCTTGTGGAACTGCAACTGCCGTTTCAGTGCCTTGTATGTTTTCGGGCATGTCACGTGAAACCTATGATGAACAGCTAGCCAGCCACCGTGAAGGTTTGCTGGATATTGCTCAGCGCGCCGGATATCAGGTGACCTGGATTGATAATAACTCAGGCTGTAAAGGTGCCTGTGACCGGGTACAAAAGTATCAGATTCCGGCACAACTGAAACAGAAGTGGTGTGATGCTGGTGGTGAATGTTTTGATGAAATCCTGGTGGATAGCCTGAAAGATTATCTGGCGCATCTGGATAAAAACAACCCGAAACCACAATTAATTGTACTGCATCAGATGGGCAGTCATGGCCCCGCATATTTCAAGCGTTCCAAAGCGCCATATCAGCCATTTCAACCGACCTGTAAGACCAATGCCATTCAGGGCTGCAGTACAGAAGAATTAAAGAATAGCTATGATAATTCGATTGTATATACAGACCATGTTCTTGCCCAGATCATTGAAACTTTAAAGCAGCAGACTCAATATCAGACCGGTTTCTGGTACCTGTCTGATCATGGAGAATCTACCGGAGAGCATGGTTTATACCTGCATGGTACACCTTATAGTATGGCACCGACCCAGCAAACCCATGTCCCGATGCTGATGTGGTTCTCCGATGCCTGGAAGCAGCAGAATACCCAGCAAGTCAGCTGTCTTAAAGCACAGACCGGACAGGCCCGTAGTCAAGATCATCTTTTCCCCAGTTTATTAAGTATGCTGGATATAAAAACGCAAGTGACTGAAGCTAAAAATGATATGCTTGCACAATGCTCACCATCATTAAAGAACAGAGCTTGAAATGCATAAAATACTGATTATTGAAGATGACTTTATGATTGCCGAGTCGACTGAAACATTGCTCAAGCTGCATCAGTTTGATGTGTACTGGGTCAATAATGGGATTGAGGGTTTAAAACAGTTACAGCAGCAGGTCTACGATATTGTCCTGCTCGATTTAGGCTTGCCGATGATGGATGGCATGCTGGTGCTAAAAAATATCCGGCAGAAGTTTCCAAATTTACCGGTACTGATTATCTCCGCCCGGGACCAATTACAAAACCGGGTGGATGGGCTGAATCAGGGAGCAGATGATTACTTGATTAAACCCTATGAATTTGACGAGCTGCTGGCCCGTATTCATGCCTTGCTGCGACGTAGTAGCTTAAAAAACACCGGGATAGACATTAATAAGAAGTTATCACACAGTGGACTGGAACTGGATCTGGAACAGCACATCGCATGCTTTAATGGTGAACCGATCGAGTTGTCTAATCGGGAGTGGTCTATTCTCACGGCACTCCTCATGCATCCTAGCAAAATTTTTTCTAAAAATGATCTGGAAGACAAGCTTTATGATTTTGACAGTGATGTCAGCAGTAATACGGTGGAAGTCTATATCCATCATCTGCGGGCAAAACTAGGAAAAGACTTCATACGTACCATACGTGGGCTAGGGTATCGCTTAGGATGAGCACCATGCAAAAACGTTATTCCTTGCAAAAACGTCTGGTTATTTATATTTCATTATTTAGCGTGGTACTGGGCTGTGTGCTAATCTTTGCAGCATACCGGATTGCGCTCGAAGAAATTAATGAAGTACTGGATAAACAGATGCAAACTCTGGCAGAACGTATTTCAGAAAATCATCCGCAACCCTTACAAAGTCAAATCGATCTGGCAAAACAGTACAGTGAAGAAGATTTATTTGTAGATATCTGGTCCTATACAGATACAGCCACTTCCTTGCATCCGCAGGATGTTCTGGTGGCGCCGGTCAGGAAAGCAGGTTTCTACAAGCATCAAACGCCGTATGGAACCTGGTTAACTTATATTATTCCTGGTAAGCAATTACAGATTCAGGTGAGCCAGCAGCAAAATGTCCGGCAGGAACTGGCGCTGGAGCTGGCAGCCAATATGTTTCTTCCTTATGTGCTTTTTTTACCTTTTGCAGTATTTGGCTTAGGCTGGATGATCCGGAAAAACTTTCAGCCGCTCAATGATTTTAAAACTGAATTGGCCAGCCGCAAGGCACAAGACTTAAAGCCAATTGCAATGAAAGATTATCCCTTGGAGCTGGAACCGACCATTCAGGAAATGAATTATTTGTTTGGCCGCATTTCTCTGGCCCAACAGGAACAACGTCAATTTGTAGCAGATTCTGCCCATGAATTACGCACGCCACTGACAGCACTAAACTTACAGCTGCAAATTTTGCTACAGCAGTTCCCTCAAAGCGAGTCTATCCATAATTTGAGTCAAGGCATTTTGCGTATGCAGCATCTGGTCAACCAGTTATTGAGTCTGGCAAAACAGGATGTGACCGAAGGTTTAAGCGAACCTGTTCAATTGCTATCACTGAATCAAATGACAGTCACCTGTATCGAAGAACTAATTCAATTGGCGCTACAGAAAGACATTGATTTGGGCGTAGAACAGCAACAGGAACTGCAGATTCAGGGCCAGGTTTCAGCTTTGCACTCGATTATTTATAATTTAATTGATAATGCAATTAAATACAGTCCGAAGGATGGCGTGATTAATGTATCTATTTTCCAGCAAGGACGGCAGGCGGTTTTACAAATTGAAGACAGTGGGGCAGGGATAGATCCTGCTCAATTCAATCAGATCCGGCAACGCTTCTACCGGATACATAACCATGCAGAAATTGGCAGCGGTTTGGGTTTATCCATTGTAGATAAAGCCACCGAGCGCTTGGGTGGAACACTAGAATTTTCGCGAAGTACCAATCTGAGTGGCCTTTGTGTACAGGTCAAGCTTCCTTTAATCGAAGCCTAAGCGAATAAGCTTCTGGTTTTTTTGGAGTTAAGGTTGCCTGATACTAGAGAGTATAGGAGTGGTCTTTTCTATGGGTAGTTTATGGCTAAACAGCGTATAGCCAATGACATTCATGCACCAGATAATCCAGCCAGTCCATAAATTATGACTCAGGAAATGTGCTCCGCGCATCATTTGTGCCCAGCCCATGGTCAACCCTAAAATTACTGCAGCGATCAGAAGAAAATAAGCACGCTTGCGGTTAGAAATGCGATAAACAAAATAACCAGCCATCAACGCAAAACCACTAGATGCATGCCCTCCAGGAAAACAGTGGCCCGCAGTAGCACTAAAATCCCACAAAATCCCGTTATGGGTAGGTATGGTCATATCCCAGGGACAGGCATGGGCCGACTGAGATTTTAAAATTCCGATCGAGGCCGTGGTCAGCACCACCATGCTAAAGAAATAGCCAAATTCCCAGCGCCGCGTATGCCAGTTCTGCCATTTTAGTGATGCCAACCAGGCCAGTAATAATGTGATATACACCAGAATCAGCAGGTCTTTCACATAGCGATGATTGAGTTCTGCCAGTGCCCATTGTTGTCGAAGGGGAAATTGACCCTGATCATCGATAAAGGGATAGATGAGCTGTAAGTCCAGCACTCCTCCAATGTCAAAGAAGTTGAGAAGAATCAAAAAACTGAAGATCAAAAGTAAAGTTTGGGTCAGTAAAAACCGGGAACGGTCAGTGATCATTTTTAAGTTGTCCATTTCAGGCAGTAGCAAGAGCAGAGGTCAAATCAAATGACCAGCCAAAATGATGCCCCAGGTCAGAGCAATTAAACTGAGTGCTACAAACTGAGCCGCACTGCCCATATCCTTGGCATTTTTAGACAGTTCATGCCGTTCCATGGAAATACGGTCTACCACTGCCTCTATCGCTGAGTTAATCAGTTCAATGATCAACGCCAGTAGGCATACGGCGACCATCAGCGCTTGCTCAACTCGGCTAACTGGCATCCAAAAGCTTAGAGGAATCAAAATAAGATTAATCAGCAGGATCTGCCGGAAGGCGGCCTCATTTTGAAAGGCGGTTTTAAAACCAGCCATGGAATAACGGGTCGCATTAAAAATACGCTGCGTTCCTGAGGTGCCTTTATAAGGTGATCGGTAGGAAGACATAAAGCAGATTCAGTCAATAGAGAGATAGGAATAACTTAAATTTTCAATCTTAAAATGCTCTTAAAAAAACCGGCCGTTCTCTGGATTTTTTATACACATAGCTTTTACATTCTTTTGCACAAAATTAAGAATTTTTTAAGTTTGGACTTCTATCTTGAGTAGCAAGTTAATTTCGTGGTGTGAGCCAAATGATCAAGTTTAGTTTTGATCCTTATTTATCTAGTCAGATTCACTTTCTAAATACATATTTCAAGCAGCCTGAATATAAAAAACAAATCAATCACAATAAATTTTTACTACAAGTACCTCCGGCGTATCCGGTAATTTCAGCACAGGATCAATCGCTACATTTGACGGTCAAAACTGTAGAACAAAGTGAGACACCTGAACGCCGTAGCCTGGAAAATTTTATTCAGGAAAAATATCAGCAAGTCCATCAGGCCACTGTATCGAGCTTCTCTTCGACCCTGTTTGCCGGTTATCACGGAGCCGAGATGCAGGTGGTGATTGGTATGCAGTATTTAAATCAATTTAATGCCTTTCTGGAACAGTATCTCGATGAACCCGTTGAAAACATATTAAGCAAACTGAGCCAGACCAGGGTCAGCCGAGACAAAGTAGTAGAAATTGGCAATCTGACAGCACTAGATATGGACAAAGCCAAACTGATGGTGGCCTTTCTGGTTTTTCATCTCTCGCAGCAACACATCGAATGGGCAGTATGTACCGGAACAACTGCAGTACGTTATGTGTTGCAACAGATGGGATTACGTTTTCATGTGCTTGAAAAGGCTGATCCGCAAGTCCTTGGAGAGGCACAACGCCTGTGGGGCAGTTATTACCAGCAGAAACCTTATGTGCTGGCGATTGATGTGGCAGAAGCCCTACAAGTCGCTCGTCAACTTTATCAATTTAGTCATTAAAGCATTTTGCTTGATCAGCGAGGCACAGAATTTAAATGATGACTGCTTTATTTGAACGTATCAACCTGCAAGCACGACAATATCCGCAACGAGAAGCGGTAGTCACCGCACAGGCAACGCTGAACTATGCGGAACTACAACGGCGGATAGAATTATTGAGTGTCAGTTTCAAGCAGCTTAATCTGCGCCATCTGGCCTTGTGGGGCATAAATAGTATAGACTGGATTGTAGTCGATCTTGCCGCACAAAAAGCCGGCATGACCGTGATTCCGGTGCCTCTATTTTTTACTGCAGCGCAGGTACGGCATCTGCTTTCTGACAGCCGAACCGAGCTGCTCTGTATTCTGGATGAATCTTTCTCTGCACCAGAATGGCTGTTAAATCTAGCTAAAGACATGAGTAGAGATGAGATTTCCATTACTGGCCAGCTACATGCACGCTTTTTTCAGCTAGAGCAGGCAGTACAGTATTCATCTTCTTTACAAACCCAGCAACCGGCAAAAATCACCTATACCTCGGGCAGTACCGGGACACCGAAAGGCGTGTGTCTGGCTGAAGACACCATTGAGTCTATTACTCATTCACTGAGCCAGGCACTGGCCAGCAGTCAGCTTGGACGGCATTTGTGCCTGATTCCATTTGCCACCTTATTAGAAAATATTGCCGGCATTTATGTCGCACTGAGCATGGGACGCGCCGTAATTGTTGGCGAGGTGAGCCAGTTTGGCCTGACATCTAATCATACTTTTGAGACAGAGCGGTTTGTAAATGCAGTGCAGAGCGTCTGCTAAATCCCACAATAAAGTATCAGCCCAGTTTTATTGGGCTGGACTGATTAATTCAATTTTCTTCTAAAAATTTCAAAATTCACTTTTATGGACAAGGAAGATATGAACTTATTGTTAGGTGTATCGGATTTAACATAATATACATTATACGAAATACGATTGATATACTCATATAAGTCATTCACCATATACTTTTATAGCTGCTGCTCAAGCAACTTCAGCGTTAAAGCACTTCAAATTCAATCCGACGATTTTTCTTGCGACCCTCAGCTGTTGTATTCTCCGCCACAGGCTTACTTGAACCTAAACCTTCAGTACTGAGCAAATGCGACGGAATATTTTTTGCGATTAAATAAGCTTTCACTGCTTGTGCACGTTGCTGACTCAACATGAGATTTTGATTAGTATCGCCTGAACTATCCGTATGTCCAATAATCCGGATCTTTTTGCCGCTAACCTTATTTAAGGCACTGACCATTTCATCCAGAATCTGTATCCCTGAGGTTGCTAATACTGCACTGCCAGATTCAAATTCAATAATCCGGTTTTTTAATGCAGCATCAATAATCTGCTGTTCTGCCTGATTGACTGAAAGCTGTGTATTTAAACGATAGTTTACAGGTATTAAACCCTGAAATTTTACTGTAGTACCATGAATTTCATCAGGATTTGACACTTTACCCGTTAGCTGAATATCAGAACCTTTAACCGTTAACGTTCCCTGTTTAACCTTTTTAAGGTCTTCATTAATCACATCAGTGACTATATTCGACCAATCCGTTGGTGCTACTACTTGACGAATCTGAATGCGATCTACCACATTTTCCTGACCATAAGTTGAATATAATTTTGTTAAGATAGCCTGCTTACTACTGTTATTCGGTACATTACCTTCAGCAATTACAGGTTGTGCATGCACTTTTAATCCAAATAAAAAACACAATAAGACAATGATTTTATTTGACTTTATTAATTTTAAATATTTGATTTTAATTTTCATTTTATGCTTCTATAAATGTCTATTCGAGATTGATTGATGAATGTCATGGCGCTGAAGTTCCTGTGTTTGCAGCAGCCGTGGTAGATGTCTGAGCAGTTTTTCCTGACATCGTCGTATTCTGAGCTGCGATCACTCTTACTGCTTTATTCGAAACAACCTGATCCACCAACTGTAAATTGCTATAACTTGGATTACTTCCGATAGAACTTGCATTATTTCCACTCACCAAACGAAAATTGGTCTTCACAAATAGTTCAGGATTCTCTTTACTGCGCCAGACCATCTCAAAAATATTGCCTTTTTGTGTACGCTGAGCACTATCAATCAAACGATTGATTCCATATTCCCCAGGCTCATCAAAAATGGTATGGGTCTTCCCTTCCAAATCAATCACCGTGATCCGTGCGCCTGGAATTGCGCCGGAATTTGGCCAGATAAAATTCACCCATTGTTGAATTCCGTTTTCAAATAGCATTCTTTGTCCATCAATATCAATGGTATAAGCCAATAAATGAGCCTGTTCCAGTGGGTAAAACTGGAAATTAGATTGATTGGGTCTCACTGCCTGACGACTGGTATTATTTAACTCACCAGTTGCCATACCATTCACAGGCGCGACATAATTTTGAAAGTTTGCAACAAACACAGGATTTAGATTAAGCCCTAAATCTTGCCAGGTTTTCGAGCTTAAGCTATAGCCACGACGGATCACTAAGGGATCAAGATGCTCTTTGACAAAACGGGAAATACTGCCATTTTCACCAAAAATCTGATTAATTTCTTGAGAGGTTGCCTGTAAGCTACCTTGACTGCTAAACGGATATTTTTGCGATAAATTTGCATTAAATGGTTGATAGGCCTGTATTAGCCAGAGTTCGTTCATTTCAGCTTGTGCCGGAAGCATCAGACTTTCAAAGGAACGTGTGAGAGGAACACTAAACAACTTTTTAATCAGCTGTTGATCCAGCTCATGGGTTCCTACCGACATTTTCTCATCCACAAACTTTTGGGTAATATTGAAGATAGAATTCTGTTCATCAATGGTCTGTTTAAGGAGCAGCATGCTCGCCGGACCAATATCTCCAGAACTTTTGAGATCATTAAAGCGACTCCGTATCTTGGCGAGAGATTGCATATACTCATCTAGCAGCGACCGGTTCTGCAAATCATCTCGTGTACGTACAATCTGGTAGAAGATCTGAAAGTCTTTGGCAATCATCCCCTGAGAGAAAGTCGATGCAGAATTCTGTGCCAACTTGCCATCATGACGTTGCAATATCTTGCGTTTAAACCAGGCAATAAAACCTTTTTGTGGAACCGCCAACTCAGCTTGTACCATTGGATTATCCCAGCTGGTTTCTTGCGCTACCCGTTGTATGACTTTACGAATCGGTGAGTTTTCTGGTTCGCCAAGAATATCTATCTGATATGTTTGCTGATTAAAGTCACCGACCTTGGCATAATAAATGGCACCCAAGAATTTACGCCATTCGCTGATATATTCTTTTTTATACATTTCAGTCAGCTGGCGTCGAATTTGTTCAGGACTGCCACTAAAACTCAAATCATCAGATTGTGACGTATTGAGTACCCAATCTTTACTTTCAGTTGGTCTTTGCGCTGCAGTGTCTATCGCAGGTTGTACATATTCGTTCCAGGCTTGATAGCTATAAAAACCGGGTAAGGCATAACTTCCCAACATGGTTGTCTGAGCATTCTCCCCGACCATCTGTTTGATCGTTAATACAGGAAAACGTACCGAAGCACGCATTTTAATGTCGTTATATACACGATCTCGTGCAGACACTCCGGTCGTCATTGCGGTTAAAACCTGGCGAGTCTGTTCAACCAGAACAGTATCGGAATCCAGCTGGGGGAATAAACTCGAACCTGTCATTGTCATGGCATAGCTGAGTAACTGCTCGGCCTTTTGCAGCATTTCAGCACGTGGCAGCTGACCACGATGCTGATCTAACCAAGTCCGCCAGAAGCGTGTCAACTGATCACTGAGATGACTGGAATCTATAGATTTACGGTTGCTCAACATCAGATATGTTTTAAGTGCATTATAAGCATCTTGCGGACTTTGGTCGGATGGTTCTAATGCGAGTTGCTGAACTTGTGCAGTCGGATGAATTTGCACATGAATATGATTTTCTTTAAGAACTGCTGCATTGCTTTTTACCCGTTGCAGATATTCTGCAATATTTTGCTGACTAGGCTGCAATACTAATTGCTCAATTCCTTTCAGATATTCAGCTTGCAGTTTCTCCCTGATCTGTTGTCCTTGATATAGACCAAAACTGTATTTGAATGGACGCTTCTGATCAAATTGATCTAACTGTTGTAGATGAGCTTGCAAAATTAATAATGCATCGATTTGTGTGACCAGCTCCGTTCCTGACTGTTTCTGCATCTGTACGACCTTATTCAGGTCCGCCTGAACTTCTTCCATTAATTGCTGATTATTTCGATAAGACCACACCCACAGACTCAACACCATCGATACAGTAAGTAAAGCACCAGTAAAAGCCATAAAGCGTCGGTGTTTTCGTGCCGGATTAATATGCTGCTTCACCAGATTTTTATCTTTAAGAATCACTTCAGAAAATAAACCTTTCAGAAAATAACCATGATTCTGTGATACAGACTCTTTAGACAGGCCAAGATCATGATTATCGCTGCGGATCAGATGAAAGTCCTCAGCAATCTGTTCTGTCATTGGACTTTCAATGGAGCCTTCCTGTAAGGCGCTGGTAAAATAAAATCCACGAAAAACCGGTTTAAACTGATAAGGATTGTCTTGAAATAAAGTGGAAATAAAGGTTCTTAATACCGGTTTGAGACTCTTAAATTCCAGTGGAAAGGTCATTACACTGGGTGAAATATGCTGTGAATGCCGACGGGTTAAATGGGTCATACTTACATTTTTCAGACCCTCATATAAAATGCCATAATGCTTTTCAAATAGCTGAACAGCATTTGCACTCGAGTCTGGTTGATAAGCCAACGTTGCGCCCCAAACCTGATCCAATTCTTGTCCTTGATAACAATCAAAAAATTCCGTGAAGCCGGCAATCAGGTCCATCTTGGAAAATACCAAATAAACTGGCGCAAAAACTTCTAGACGTTCAGTCAGGTCTTGGATACGGGCACGCAGGTTCTTGGCCAGTTGTAGAGATTTCTCCGGACTCTGGTTGACCAGCTCAGCGATACTTACGATCACAATAAGACCATTCACTGGCACTTTAGAACGATTTTTCTTGAGAATATTTAAAAAGCCTAACCATTCAGAATGGTCCTCCGGATAGACTGAATAGCGTCCGGCTGTATCCAGTAAAATACCCTGAGTTGAAAAAAACCAGTCACAGTTTTGTGTTCCGCTGAGTCCAGCAGAGACCATTTTCTGGTGAGTTGCTTCAAAAGGAAACCGCAAACCAGAATGATAAATCGCCGAGCTTTTCCCACCCGCCGGATTACCGATGACCATATACCAAGGAAGTTCATACAGTGCCGCGTGACCCTTACGATCGCCTAATTTTGACTTACGAATCAGCTGAATAGATTGTTTGACTTGCTGACTGATCAGCTGAAGTTCTTCTTTATTATTGTATTTGCTTTCAGCTGTGGAACTTTGAGATAAGACGGTTGCGATTTCTTTGCCCTTTTTAGCATGCCGATAACGCCGGATAAGTGTATAAATCCCCCAGCCTATTAATATGGCAACATAGACCGTCAGCAATATCCAGGAAATACGATCAGAAACCGTATTTTTTATGGAAAGAATGACCACTAAAAAGGATAAGGCCATCATTGTTTTAGGGTTACTAAGGTACTGCCAGACATGCCCCAAGACTGTATAAAATAATGTATTCACTTTTATCCCTTTTTTCTTTAATTTTTATAAATAGTTAGGCTACTAATGAGATTTCATTCAGTTGATCACTTTCTTTATTTTTAAAACATAAATAGCTTGATTCTTGTTGTGTGCTGTAGCTTATTGTAACGACATTGCAGTATAAATGTGATGACAACATTGCTGCGAAAACTGCTGCCAAATATTGGGTATGCCCCAAATAGCTTTGAGGATAAATGGTATGCTCCGGCTCAAAATCAATATTCGTAAATTTTTCTTGTATTTTTTTCATTATTTTAGGTTGGGTAGTGTCGTCTAATAACACTAAAAAAGGATATGCCTGTTCCATCTGAGAGGATAGATTAACCTGATGCTGACCCAAATATGCATACAGGTCAGTGACGTGCTTGCTGAGAGTCAATATTCGTGAAGGCATCATACCTTCAACTTCCAAGTCATGTGGGGATAAACACCAGCTAGCTGTATATTCCGCAGCAATATAGTCTTCATTTTTCCAAAATTGCTGATCTAGATAATCCTGATCAATTTCAGAATCCGCCATAATGATCAGGCTGATCTCATATGATTGACCTGAAATTTCCTGTACTAAATCTAGTAAGGCTGAATAAGCACGATCAGCAGACAGGAAATGAAACTCGATATGAATTTGGGCAGGCAGCAATGCATATTTTTGTTGAATTTGACTTATAAGCTGCTCTTGATAGAGATCACTCCAATCCCCAGTCATATGATCCACCAATAAAATATGCAGATTCAGCCTATTTAATCGACTTGCTGCTGTTGGATTAGAGGCAATATTTTCTTCATCTTCACAGTAGTTTTCCTGTATCCATCCCGGATGCATTCGATATTGATAAGCCAGTTCGTGATCATAAAATAGTGCTGAACGTTTTAACTGTTCCGAAATTAAGCTCAGACTTTCTTGATGCTGTTGGAGTTGTTGTTGAATCAACTGTTGAATTCGTTGTTCCCGTAATGTCGGAAGCATTTCTTCATTAGTTCTGTTTTCTTCAAGTAAGCGGTCCACAGAATGAATGCGATATGTCAATATAGGTAGACCAAAACGATTTAGCAGTTCTGAGTCCAGCTCAGGACTCTTGAACTGCTTCATGTGCTGCAAGATCTCTGCATTTTCGCCAAAACTGTGCCAAGCGGCAGCTGAAAAAATATTGAGCGTGTAATCCTCAATCGCTTGATCCAATTCTTCTTTATTTTCTAATTCTTGCTGTTGTGCTTGAAGAGATTTATGAGCCCTATCCTTTTGTTCTTGCTGTCTTTGTTTATAGGATTTTACAGCTTTATAAATAAAATAAGGTGTTAATAACAATAAGCAAATTAACAAAGGTAAAATGCCAAAATATAATAGGAAATCAATATTTGATGGATCGTATTGAGTATCTCGCCAGTAATAAATGACAAGAACATTGTTTAAAACGGATAAAACTATAAAAGTCTGAATAATACGCTTAATCATGACATTTTTCCTATCAGGCTATAGCAGGTTTCCGCATTGTGGATTGCCGGATTCAGCATTAATAAAGCTCCTCTGGCTAGCCCCATCGAATGTACTTCTCCAAGTTGGGCTGGGCATAATTCATCTTTGTCTAGAATCAACCGAAGATCCACTAACATGGTCGGGCTACACCAGGTTTGAAGTAACTGTTTCAATTTGGCGCTATGTATTCCTTCAGATAAAAAATTTATATAGTCTTCACGTTTTAATGGACCAATGACGATTTCAATTTTTTCATCAATTTGCTGAATGGTCTCTCCACAGAAGCTGTTGATTCCCAGTAAAACTGGTTGCAAAGCTCCCAAACCGCTTTTTTGCTGATCATCCAGTTGAAAGCTTTCCGGAATAAACTCATTAATCTTAAATTGATATTTAAAAATACTAGACAATATGCTGCTTAACGCATAATGGGTATTATTTTGCCCCTGCATCAAGCCTGAAAACTCAGCAAAATAGTCATCTATAGGTTGCTGTTCATGTTGTTGACCGCTATAGCCACTCAAAGCATGAAGCATGTTTAGATAATGATTTTCATGCTCAATTTCATAACGCAGTGGTAAATGATAATTCAGACAGGCATCGACATATTGTGCAGACAATTTATGATTAAACAGTCCGAGAAAGTGTAAGCTTTCTTCTCGGTGTGCCCCGGTACTCTGTTTAATTTTATTTGTATAGATATAAGGCAATACGCCCTGTACGCCAGTCAACCCCACGATTAAATTGGTCATCTGAACTTTATGATCTTGACATTGCAATGATTCAATTTCAGAAGTTGGAAAATTAAGATTGAGTGAACTAATAAATTCAAATGATTTACTCCATCCTTGATGTCTGTTCCGTGCAGGTGCATGTCTTAATAATCGCGTGGCTTGAATAAATTCAAAGCTGGTCGGCTGCTGAAAGAGCCGATCAACTACAGAAGCCTTTTGCCACCAACATTCTGTATGCATTGGTATAACTCCTGTTTTGACTTTGAATCTATGACGTGCATATCCACATAACTATTCATTTGAACTTTCAAATTAAAAATATGATTTAAAAGTTGCACAAAGATATATAGACTGGCTCCTCTAAAGACTTCTGGATCGATCTGGATTTCAACTTTGACACCCCGTACAAAAAGTGGAAATGGTTTATGCTCACGCAACTTCTGGCTCAGAGAAAACTGGATCGATTGAATTGAATTAATAATTAGCCGGTTGTCTTTGGATTGCGGCAAGTTATACAGTTCAAGTAATTCCTTAATGTGACTGACTGCATTTGCTTTCATTAAAGAAAGATTATTCAATGATAAATGCGAGATAATTCGCCACTGTTCTTGCTGCTTTTGATCAAAACAATAAGGTAAATTGGGTCTTTTTAATAATATGGCTTTACGTGCCAAACTATTGTCATTGAGAGATAAGTTATTCTGATCTTTGTTATAACTTTCATAAGGTAAATCCCGATTGCTGCATAACAACTGCATACTGATAAAGTCTGATGAAATTTTTTGTGGTTCTAAAGATTTGGAAATAATCGAATATTTCAGTTCTGTATGCTTGGTATTACTTTGCTCGGGCAACAGGTGATAATAAAATTGAGCATCAGCCTGATGATAATGACTCATGGCAAAAAAAGGTAATACGGGATAAGTTTTTTGACTGTTCTCGCGTTTCTCTCTCAATAACTTCATTTCGGTGATCGCATATACCTGAAAATATTCAGGATGATGTACATCACTTATTAATGAATATTCCAGGCGCAGATGATCAATTTTTTGTGGCTCAGCCTGTTTAGGGAATAAATTTATAACTGGTGTCGCAAATAATTTGAAATTAGCGCTATTTAATTCTGAATAATTTCTGATCATAGCTTGATCATTCAGATTTATTTTAAAATGAATGTGTAGCTCAAATTCTGCGGTTTCTATATTTAATTCTCTTAAAAAACTCAGATTGAGGTTAAGAAAATTAAATTTTTCTGGAAAGCAAAAATACTCGATTAATAAACGATAGGCATGATGAGTATGTTGATCAACTGGGAGCGCACTTTCCGCTTCAGTAAATCCCATTAGTTCAAATGGATTTTGAATATCAATCTCTTGATTCTGTACTATTACAGAAAAACCAGTCTCTGGCTTAAAAATACAATCTAGTACTTGCAATGGAAAGCTGGAAATTGCATCCAGATAAATAGGTAATTTTTGTTGTTCCAACAGTCGCTGCTGCTGGTTAAAAATTTCAAAACCAAAGCTCAAGGCTGCATTTCGATTTAAATGAACATGAGTCGAAGCATGCGTTTTAAAATTAACAGATTTTAAGGCGATTGGTAATAAATTAACCTGGTTTGTCGTACGATACTCACACTGTACCCCACGGATACTTTTTGATTTTAATACAGTTTGCTTGGGAATCTGCTGGCTACTTTTAAGCTGTCGGATTTTAATGGCATCGTCAAAACTGACCACTGAACATGCTGGAAAAGGTTTAAGGTACTGTGGAAACATCACCTCAAAAATAGCACGTGTAAATACTTCATAACTATCGTGCAGTTTCTTATCGATCCGGGCAGAAATCAGGGAAAATGCCTGAATCAGTCTTTCGATATGCGGATCATCAATCTGCTCTTGATTCAACGAAAGGCGTTGGGCAATTTTTGGGTATTTATTGGCAAACTCTCGTGATTGTTGCCCAAATTCCTGTAATTGCTTTTCGTAATAAGGTAATAATTCTTCGATCACAGCACACCTGCTGATGTTTTAGACAAAATTACGTATTGTTGCGTAGTAGGCTTGAGGAATGCGTCAAAAATTACCGGTTCATATAGGGGATAAATATTTAAGAATGCATGAATACTGAGACAAAGACTTCCCCTGTTATGCTCATCCATCAGCATCTCGACTTTAACCTGCTTTAAACGAGGTTCGTGCGCGTGAATAGACTGTTCAATCGAGCGGCAGATTTTATCCCGTTCCATTGGATTCGCTGTTGAGAGCCCCACAAAATCAATGATGCCAAATTGAAGAATTGAACGTTTGACCTGATCATAACCATTAACCATCGCATCCAGATTAACCATACGGCTATTTAATAAATCTTCCAGATCGGCAGCCACTGACTCTCTCAAAGCCTGTAAAGAAAGGCCTTGAGAACATTGAATATCCTGAGACAATAGACGGTCAAATAATGTTGTTCTAAATCCGTAAGGATAAAGCTGATCCAAATTCATATTGTTATAGTCTAATTTTATTTATTTTTATAAATATCAGAGAGGCTGATCAAGACCAACCTCTAAAAGATCAAATTACGCTGCATAAGAAGCAGTATTATTTGATAATGACCATTTCTTGGTCACGGCACCCTTTTGTGTACCATTAATATCTTGCTGATTATACGTCCACTCAACTGCTGCATATTTCAAACCAAAAGCTTCTGTTGGAACGCCTTCTTGATTTACTGTCGGAGTGACCTGAGAAACCAGCACATGTTTTAATTTAATTTGCAGGTATTTAACGCGTTTATCACCATTAGCACGATAAAAATCGATTTGTACCTCATCGAAGGTATAACCTGCCGAACAAGCTTCCCAAAGTTTTGGGCTGGTTGCATCCAGATCTTTCATAAAAATCATGTCGGAATGTTCAACTCGTTCTGCGGTATGACCGCCTACACTGGAAGATGTGGCAGATTTTGGCTGACGAATGTTGTGCGACCAGGAATTTGCTTCTAGCCAGCTTTTATGTTCTGAATCACGAGATTCACCATCAACTTTATATTTGCCACGAAACTGGATGTAAATGTCTTTCATTTTAATAATTTTCCTGTTGTTATAAATATTCTTATAATTTTAGCAGCGGTCTTAATGACTCGACTGCGGTAACTCAGTGACCAGTCGTAAAGATACAGACAACTCGTCTAACTGAAAATGCGGTCTCAAAAAGACCACAGATTTGTAATGTCCAGGTTCAGCCGGATTTTCTACAACTTTTATCGAAGCTTCACGCAGTGGATACTGTGCTTTGGCTTCCTGTGAAGCGCCATCATCCAAAAGTACATATTGAGACAGCCAGTCGTTTAGAAATGCTTCGACATTTCCTGCAGATGTAAAACTTCCCACCTTATCTCGCATCATTGCTTTTAAATAATGAGCGATTCGCGAGACTGCCATAATGTACTGTATCTGACTGGATAATGCGGAATTGGCATTGGCAATATCGTTATCATATTTCTTTGGTTTTTGGATAGATTGGGCACCGAAGAACGCGGCATAATCGGTATTTTTACAATGTACTAATGGAATAAAGCCAAGATCACTGAGTTCTTTTTCACGACGGTCCGTAATCGCAATTTCAGTCGGGCACTTAAATATGATTTCTCCATCATTGGTTTTAAAGGTATGCACTGGCAGACCTTCGACCAAACCGCCACCCTCAACCCCACGAATCGCAGCACACCAGCCATGCATATCAAAGGCATTGGTTAAACGCGTCCCCAAAGCATAAGCAGCATTCATCCACAGGTATTCATTATGATTTTCACCTGAAACTTCTTCTACATAGTTAAAGCCTGCTGTCGTATTGCCATCTTTAGGATGATAAGGTAAACGGCCTAATACTCGTGGAATAGTCAATGCCAGATAACGAGCATCATCACTTTCCCGGAATGAACGCCATTGCACATATTCAGCTGTTTCAAAAATTTTAGAAACATCGCGTGGGCGATCAATATCAGTAAAAGTTTCCAATCCGAACATGGAAGGACTTGCAGCTGAGAGAAACGGTGCATGTGCCGCTGATGCTACATGTGAAATCTGCTCGAGCAAATACAGGTCTGAAGGTGTGCGATCAAACTCAAAGTCACCAATGAGGGTCGCATAAGGCGCACCGCCAAATGAACCATATTCTTCTTCATAGATTTTTTTAAATAGAGTACTTTGATCAAAGTCGCTGGCACTTTGAAAATCTTTAATCAATTCTTTTTTGGTCGTATTCAACATACGAATTTTAATTAAAGAGTGTGATGGCGTTTCCTGACAAAAGTAATACAGCCCTCGCCAGGTGGACTCAACTTTTTGAAACTGCTCGTGATGCATGATCTTGCTCAGCTGGGTAGAAATAAGCGCATCAATTTCTGCAATGCGTTTATCCAAAGCCAAGGTCATATTGTCTGAAACTATAACGGTACCGGCCATGACTTCCTTGGCCAACTCACCAATCAAACTTTTGGCCCGATCATGTTCTTCTTCATTACGCGCAATTCGACTACGTTCAACAATAGAGTCCAGAATTGAGTATTCTTCAATAGCAACATTCGTGGTAGTTGCAGCATTAGAGTGATTCATTGTCTGCCTCCATACTCATTTTACGGATTTGGTCGGTATTTTTTAAAATATCATCCAGTAAATCTTCTAGACGTTCATTATTGGATATTTTATTGCGTAAATCAGTTAAACGTTCTCGTGCTTCTACCAGTTTTCGCAAAGGTTCGACTTGTTGGACTACCTGTTCTGGCCGAAAATCATCCATTGCATTAAAAACCAAATCTACTGATATTTTACCACTCTCTTCAGTCAAACTATTTTCCACCTGAAAACTGGCACGAGGCGCCAGAGACTGCATCACCTCATCAATATTTTCCAAGTCTACATTGATAAATTTTTTATCTTTGAGCTTGGTTTTTTCAAGTTCAGACGCTGCTGAAAAATCTCCCAAAACTCCCACTACAAAAGGTAACTCTTTGACTTCACGGCCATCACCTACCTCAACATCGTAGGTCAATTGCACCCGTGGTGGTCGAATACGCTGTAATTTTTTTTGTACACTTTCACGTTTAGCCATCATGATTTTCCTTATTAATTATTATTTAATGATCCAAATGGATTAGTACTAGGAGTGTGGGTTCGTGTACTGATACTTTCTGTTTTTTTATTACTGATAGCAGCCGTATTATTTTTTAGATTGCTTTTCGATACTTTATTTTTGTTTTGACTTAGGCTTTGTTTTACTGGGTTATTTGGTTTATTTTTAGTATTTTTTACTTTTGAATTCCGCGCCGTCGTTGATGCAGATTCAGAAAATTTTGCTACAGGCTGTGCCAGATAAATATGTTCAGTCAGCGATTTGGCCTGTGGGTAGGTAAAGTCATTTAAGGCACGGACTTCTGTACTACGCATCTGTTCTAGGCTTTGGGAAGAGATCCCGATCCCTGCCAGGAATTTCAGATCAGTTAAATTCTGATGAATGTAATTTTGCTGATGTAATTGCTCGATTAAATTGAGCGCTTTCAGATGATCACCGACTTCAACATAGCGTTTGGCAATTTGGGTAGACAATTGCTGCTGCAGATGCATATTTTTTCTTGCTGTCTTGTCGCATAACTGCTGGTATAAATCAATGATAGTTGAATCAGTATCATTTTTTGCTTGTGGATAGCTCTTGATACATGATTTTTTTAATTCTGCTGCATGGGTTTGAGCAAAACATAGCTGCGCCATCCCTGAGATGAGCAATACAATAAAACCTAGATTATTTTTCAAAATAAGCCTCAATTTTTGGTTATTGTTTTATATTTTTATAATCAAAATTTATTTTTCTATTTTTATAATTCAAAAATCTAGTTGCGGATTTAACAAAAAATTATCACAGGAAGTCAATACATAAATGCGTTTTTGTTAAATTATTTTATGTAATTTTTAAAATGGTAAGATTCCGACCAATGAATGCAGACATTTGGATAGACTTGAGTAGAATATGTCAAAAATCTTGAGCCAATATATCTTGATTGCTCATAGAAAAACTTAAATAAATAAAAATAAACCTAATAATAACAAATATATAGCTATAAATTCCAAAAACATCAGGCTGTATATTCTAAAAGAGAAAAATATGAGTAATTTAAAAATTTTGATTACAAAATTATCTGAGCATGCACGCCTATGCCTTGAGAAATCAGCGAATTTCTGCATCAAACAGCGAAATTATGAAATCGAAATTGAGCATTTTCTCTTAGAATTGCTACAGCAGCCAGACCTGAACGATCTCAAATTATTGCTCAAAAAGTATAAAATTTCCGAAGATGATCTAACCCATGATCTGAATCAGAGCATTCAGCAAATGACTAAAGGCAATTCTCGTACGCCTATCTTTGCCAAATCCATTATTCGTGCATTAGAACATGCCTGGCTTTTGGCTTCAGCAGAACAGAATCCGATGATCCGCAGCGGACATTTACTGGTTGCCCTGCTCACTGCACCTGATCTATATCAAATGACGATTCGTGCTTCTACTTTATTTGAGCTATTTCCAATTGATCATCTCAAACATCATTTTTTGGAGCTCTGCGAGCAGAGTATTGAAAACCCGAGCTATGCTCAGCTTACTAAGGTAAAAGAAGATTCACCTAACGCACAGCTAAAATTAAATAAAACACTGGCACTCGATCAATACACCATTAATCTGACTGAAAAAGCACGCCAAGGCCAAATCGACCCGGTGATCGGTCGTGAGTTTGAAATCCGTTTGATGCTGGATATTCTGATGCGCCGTCATCAGAACAATCCCATACTTACCGGCGATCCGGGAGTCGGTAAGACTGCTGTAGTAGAAGGATTGGCCCTGAAAATTGTGAATGATCAGGTACCTGATGTACTCAAAAATGTAGAACTTCATGTATTGGATCTGGGCTTATTACAAGCAGGTGCCAGTGTAAAAGGCGAGTTTGAGAATCGCCTGAAGAAAATCATTCAAGAAGTTCAGTCCTGCAGTTATCCTATTATCCTGTTTATTGATGAAGCCCATACGCTGATTGGTGCAGGTGGTCAGGCTGGTCAGAATGATGCCGCCAATCTGTTAAAACCAGCTTTGGCACGAGGAGAACTGCGTACTATCGCCGCTACCACTTGGGCGGAGTACAAACAATACTTTGAAAAAGATGCTGCGCTTAGCCGCCGTTTTCAGGTAGTAAAGGTAGAAGAACCTACTGAGGAAGTCGCCATCGATATGTTGCGTGCCATGATTCCGGTCATGACTCAGCATTTTCAGTTGCAGATTGATGATGCAGCAATTGCTGCTGCGGTACGTAACTCGCATCGTTATATCAGTGGACGGAAATTACCGGATAAGGCCATTAGTGTATTAGATACAGCCGCGGCACGAGTTGCTTTGAGCCAAAATGCACAACCTGCAAAGTTAGACCAGTTACAGGCGCAGCTGCATAATCTTCGGCTTGAACATGAGATTTTAAATCAGGAGCATCAAAATTTTCCGTGTCATCAGACACGTTTAATTGAATTATCAGAAAATATTTCAAATTTGGAACAAGAAATTTCTCAGATAAGCCTGCAATGGCAGCAAGAACTTCAACTGGTTCAGGAAATAAAATTATTACAGGTTCAATCCAAAAAAATTGAAAATAAAAATAAAATTAAAGTATTACAGCAGCGTTTGACCCAGATTCAGGCTGATCACCCACTTGTGTTCGAGCGTGTAACAGTCCCTATGATTCATCAGATCATTTCTGACTGGACCGGAATTCCAGTCGGTAAAATGATGAATGATGAAATTCGACAGGTCTTAAAACTCCAAGATAAATTATCGCAGCGTGTGATGGGTCAGGACTTTGCTTTGCATCAACTGGTCCAAGGTATTAAAACATCTAAAGCAAAACTGGATGATCCGAACAAACCACAAGGTGTATTTTTATTGCTTGGTCCAAGCGGTGTGGGAAAAACTGAAACTGCCCTGGCCTTGGCTCAAGAATTGTATGGAGGTGAGTCGCATCTGATCACGATCAATATATCGGAATATCAGGAAGCACATACCGTGTCTTCCTTAAAAGGTGCTCCTCCAGGTTATGTCGGTTATGGTCAAGGTGGTGTGTTGACTGAAGCAGTGCGTCGTAATCCTTATAGTGTGATTTTACTGGATGAAATCGAAAAAGCTCATTCTGATGTGCAGGAATTATTTTATCAGGTCTTTGATAAAGGCATGCTGGAAGATAGCGAAGGTCGGCTGATTGATTTTAAAAATACGACAATCTTATTAACTTCAAATGCCGGTTCTAGTGCCATTATGCAGGCCTGTTTAAATCAACCCGTCGAAAACTGGCCGGATGCAAATAGATTAATTGAACTGCTCAAACCAAGTTTATATCAGCAATTTAAACCGGCATTTTTAGGGCGTATGCAGATTGTGCCTTATTATCCTTTACACGATGAGCTATTGATCCAGATTATTCAGCATAAACTGGGGAAAATTACCCGACGCATTCAGCAGCAATATGTCACCCAGGTCACTTATAGTGGGGACTTGCTCGAACTTCTGCTCAGCCGATGTACCGAGGTTGATAGTGGTGCGCGCAATATTGATCATATTTTAAATGCTTCAGTATTGCCTGCTTTGGCTACAGAAATATTGAGAACCATGAGTGAGGGAAAGATTCCTAAACTGATTCACATTGAGATCAAGAATGATGAAATTTCTTATAGCGTAGATCCGAAAGTTAAAATAGCGCAAAAAGTACGTTCTAAAAGCAATAAAGCAGATGCTGCCTAGTTGAAGTAACCTAAAAATAAAAACAAATAAAATATAATAATTGGAATAAAGATGAGCCTGGAATTTGAATATTTATTGCAAGACATTTCAGTCGATCAGCCGTGCGGTGTGGACTATTCATTTTCAAATGATTTTCATGTGATTAACAAGGCCAGAACTCGTGATGATCCTTTATTGGAGCAAGGTGACTGGGTCTCGGAACCAAAACAGGCCGATTGGCAACTTGTACATGATAAAACGATTGAATTATTAACTGAAAAAACCAAGGATATCCGTCTATATACCTGGCTTATAGAAGCTTGGAGTCATCTCTATGGTTTTGAAGGAATTGCTCGAGGATTAGAGTTGACCCAGCAAAGCCTTGAGCGATACTGGTTCACGTTACATCCTCAAATCGAAGAGGATGATCTTGATCAACGTTTTGGATTATTACAAGGTTTGATTACGCAACTGCCAATGCTGATGAAACAGATGCCTTTGGTCAGCTCTGCGCCTTTTTATAATTTAGGTGATTATGAGGCATTCTTACATCAACGCAATATTAAACTCAAACAACAGCAAGATGACTACTCTGAAAATAATACTGTTCAGGATTTGGAGCATTTTGAGCAATCGTTGCTGAAAACTTCTCAAACAGTTTTAAGCCAGAATGAAGGTTTTCTTCTCGAGATTCAGACCCAATGGCTGTATCTTAAAAATACACTGGATCATTTACTGGGTCTAAATGCACCGAGTTACGCGAGCACAGATTCTCAACTTGAATCGATCTTCTCCAGTATTAAGCGCATTTATAAAACTGATATTTCTTCAATATCTCAGGATCAAATAAATACACCGCAATTCGGCACTCTCAAAATACCTGAAATAATAGTGATGAATACCTCGCCTGAAAATATACAAGAATTTCGACCTCAAGCCCAAAACCATCTGGCCAACCGTCAACAGGCCATGCAGTTATTACAAGACATCGCTCGATATTTTCAATCTCATGAACCGCATAGTCCAGTGAGCTACATGCTGCAAAAGACGATTAAATGGAGTCAGATGCCATTACATGAATGGCTGGCTCAAGTAATCAAGAACGAGAATCCGATCGAAAACGTACATGAATTACTGGGTATATATGCCAATGATGAATCCAAGAATGAGTGGTAAATATTAAAATGTTTAAAGCAGAAAAAGTACTGTGGGGCGAAGGTCTATTTTTAAGACCGCAACATTTTCAATTACAGGATGCCTATCATGAGCAACGCTTGAGTCATATGATTCGGGCGACATTTCCTTTTGCTCACGGGATCCAGTCCATTCAATTTGATGAAGCTCAATTCAATATGCATATATTGGCATTAAGTAAAATTGAAATGATCTGGCAAGATGGTGAAATTTATCAGGCGCCTGCACAGGATTTATTACCAGAACCTGTACAACTGGATACCTTAAACCTGCGTGGTGAAATGCAAATTTATTTGGCTTTGCCAATGCTACAGCCGAACAAGCAAAATGTAAGTCATGTCGAAAACACTCAATCTAGTCGTTATCACTCACATTTAATCTCGACCCATGATTTATTCACCGATGCCACTACTGCAGAGATCACCCTGTTACGCCGTCGGGCAGAATTTAAACTTTTTGAAGTTGGCCAAGAACCTCAGCAGCCTCTGGATGGTTATTTATATCTTCCGGTTGCTCAAATCAAACGACAAAGTTCTGGAAATTTTATTTTTGATCATAAATTCATTCCTCCAATTTTACATATTCAGGCCTGTGAATATCTGCTAGACAATTTAAAGCGAACTTTGAATATCATCCGGGCCAAGATTAAAACGATTCAATCCAATAACCGTGAAAACGAACAGAAACTGATTGAATTTCGTTCTGGGGATATTGTCTCTTTCTGGCTGGTGAATGCCTTAAATACTGCTTATGCAACCTTAAATCATATTTTGCAGTATCCACAAATTCATCCGGAACGGCTATATGCGGAACTTTTAAGACTCAGTGGTTCCCTACTTACCTTTTCAACAGCCTATGACATTGATCAATTGCCGCAGTATCAGCATCATCATCTATACGACAGCTTCAATCAGCTGGATATTATTCTCAGAGATTTACTCGATACAATTATTTCGAATCGATATATCAGTATCAGCTTAAAAGAAACTCGCCCATCCTATTGGTTTGGCAGTCTGGAGACCGATAAGATCAGTCACAATACGCGGTTATATCTTGCTGTATCAAGTAGTGTTATGCCTGCACATGACTTGATTGCCTATGTTCCGATCCGTTTTAAAATTGGTAGTACTATAGATGTAGAACAGCGCGTGGTTGCAGCTTTACCGGCTGTACCCGTTCAGCATCTCATGCAGGTGCCTACTGCAATTCCGGTACGTTCCGGCGTTCATTATTTTGAGATTGAACCCAATAATGAACTGTATCAGCGCATGCTGGATTCAGAATCGATTTGTGTTTATATCCCGAATGGCTTTCAGGATATCGCGATTGAACTTATTGCTGTCATGAATGGATAAAAATATTAATGAATACAATCTCTAACACTCCTCTTTCACTCTTTGATGGCGATCAAATCGGAGTAGATTATACAGCCATGCAACCTGTAGAAACCTACCCTACCTCTACGAATAGTCTGGTAGATTTACTGCATGACGGCTTCTATATTGTTTTCCTGTTAAAAAATCACTATGTCCCTGTAAATATAGAGTCTTTCCGTGAAAAAATTCTGGAGATGTTGAAAAGTTTTGAACATCAGGCACGCCAGATGCAATTTTCAGCTGAAGATATTCAAGATGCAAAATATGCCTATTGCGCTTTAATAGATGAAACAATTGTCACCCAACAGGATGAGCGATTTTTTGATCTGCAAAATTCCTGGATGATCAGTCCCTTGCAGTTAAGCCTTTTTGGTTCACAACTTGCAGGTTATCGCTTCTTTGAATATCTGGAAGAAATACGCCATAAAGATAAGCAACGTCTGGCAGTATTAGAGGTATATCATTATTGCCTTTTATTGGGATTCCATGGAAAATATCGAATTGAATCTATTGAGCATTTAAATAGTCTGATTGCTCGTATCGGAGATCAGATTGATTATCTCAAGGGTAAAAAAGTTGCTTTTTCTCCTTTTTCAGCAATTCCAGATCAAATCCGACATATTATCCATCGTGAATTACCATTTTTCTGGATTCTGATATTTTTATTATTATTTGCCGTGATCAGCTTTGTGGTTTTTAAATATGCCTTGTCAACAGAACAAGCTGCTGTTTTTTCTCAATATCAAAATTTGATTAGCGCGCCTGCTGAACAAGCCTATATTACGATTCATTTACCCTAACTCAATTTTCAAATAAATATGATGGACACTTATAAAAATAAAGACTTAAAAAATGACGCCGTTGGAAAATTTATATCGATGAATAAAAAAAAATTTTTGAATTATTATTAGATCAATCATTCAACTGATGATTTTGATTATATTGAGCAGCTTTATTCTATTAAGCTTAGCTATGTTAGCCTTGCTGTCTTACGAGTTTCGATTAAGAATACAGGATTTTTTTCTTGATTTGATTTCACAAAGCAAACAACAATTTTCTCAAGCAAAACAGTTTGTTCAGAAATTTCATCAGGCGGCATCGCCTGAGCATCTTCAGTCTGAATGGTATTTGCAGCAGTGGTGGATTTTGATTTCAGGATTTAGCTTATTTGCCAGTATTTTAATGTTCGCTTTCACTCAGCCACTTACTGCAAGTAGGTTTGAAGTTGAATATTTAAGGAAAGTTGATCCACAGATTTATGCATTATTAGATGGGCAAATATTAACAGCTCCAACTGAAGTTGATGAACAGCTTATTATCGAAGCCTTACAAGAAGAATCTTTAGCAAATCATTCTGTAATTTCAGCGCAAAGCCTTAATCTGAATATTGAAGACATTCATATAAATCCAAATATCAGCACAGCAGACCGTAAATGGCATAAGATGAATCCGCGATTTAAACAGCGCTTACTGATGGTTTTTAAAATTATGCGCGAACAGCATGGTTATGAGCTGGTTTTACTCGAAGGTTATCGAAGTCCGGAAAGGCAAAACTCTTTGGCGACCAACAGTAATATTACCAAGGCCAAAGGCTTTCAAAGTTATCATCAGTTTGGTCTGGCCGCGGATATTACCTTTAAGCGGAATGGCAAGGTGGTGATTAGTGAACGTGATCCATGGGCCATGCGTGGTTATGAACTGTTTGGCCAGATTGCAGAATCGGTGGGTTTAACCTGGGGCGGTCGCTGGAAATCCATTAAAGATTTTGGACATACTGAATATCGTATGCCCGGTTTAAAGAAAACAGCTGAAATGGCGCATCAACTCATTCATGAAGGACAATTACAGACTCAAACATTTCAGCCTTAAGTGCGAAATCGTAAATTAATTTAGAAAAGTCTGCATATGTTTAATGACTTCATCTGGCTTTTCACCATGCAGCCAATGTCCTGTATTTTCAATGCATTCAATTTTCGCCTGAGAAAATTGTTCATTGATTGCCGCAAAATGTTCAGGTTTTGAGATATAAAAAGAATTACCGCCACGAAGAAATAAAGCTGGCTGATTAACTTTTTCGACCTTTTCCCAAGCCATAATATCTGGATAATGATCAAATAAAGCTTGAACATTAAAGAGCCATTGCCCTTTATTAAAGGATTTTAATAAAAACTGAATTACCATTTCTTCATGAATGTATTCACGCATAATTTTTGCTGCCTCAAGTCGTGAAGCAACATTTGCTTGCTGCACCGCAAATAAAGCTTTAAAAATCTCAGTATGATGACTCTCATGATATTGGATTGGTGTAATATCCAGGACGACCAACCTTTCAGTTTGTACACGGGCTAAATCAGCCAATTTCATGGCAATTTTCCCACCCATGGAATGCCCTACTACTACGAACTTTTGAATATTTAAACTGGATAAAGTTTCTAGGACATCTTCAGCCATAAGCTGATAATTTAAGTCTGAACTATGAGCAGAAAGACCATGATTGCATACATCAAGTTGGATCACGGTTCTTTGCTCAGAAAAATATCGAGCTAGTACGCCTAAATTACTTAAACTACCGAATAAACCATGAATAAAGACCATTGGAGATAGTACTGACGTTTCGTGGTGTTGAAGTTGATAATTTAGGATCATTTGAGAATTCCATGATTTCTTTGTTTAAGTGTTTATAGTGGGTTTATATTTGGAATTAATCAATTGCGAAATTTTTAAATATAAAATCCTGCTTAGGCTATTTTATGGGGATATATTTTGCTTAGGCTAAATAATTCATAATCGATTTGTAAGTATTTAAAATTACGATTTTAGATCTGGATGGATATTTGGCTATCTATAAATATGAAAGAAGATGGTTGAGTTGTGGTGCAGACTAAATAAAATTAATGAAAATCTTAAAACTGGGATTTAATAACATGTAAACCACTTTTAGGTCAGAGTGTTTCTTAAACTAACTCGCTGTTATTACCCAAATAGACTGAGGTAATTTTGAAAATATTGTTTTTAATTATTCATTGCTTATTATTTATCAAAAAATGACTATTCATAAGTAGCTTATTAATCCACTTGATTCTGTTTAGAATAATACGTCTTAAGTCCAAATGAGTTACAGGTAGTAAACATCAACATTATAAATTTCCCCTCTCTCCCTTTCTTGATAAAGTTGTTAAAATTATGTATTGCTTAGGCTATTTTAATATCTTAGGATGTTCAAGTTATTAGCTTAAATATAAACGTGCAATCACGCTATCCTACTTAAATTATCCTGTTCAAGAAATTACATCACGTATATAAGACATTTTCAGAAAATTATAAAAATCCAGATTATTCATTTATTCTTATCAATATATTTGACTACCGCTGATATATCCCCGGGATATGAGGTATTCACATCAAAATAAATTTAAATTAACTTAACATTTTCTTTATTAAATGATATTCGGGAGATGGTCTTTCAGGTTTTAATATCTATAAAATTTGATTGTAAAACAGACTTATTTATTTTTAGTCTACTGCGAAAAACGTTCGAGAATGAAAAGTATTTTATGATTTATTCTACATCCCTATTTTTACAAAATACGTTTGTAGTCATTCCAGATTGAGTCAAACTTTGATCCTGCCGCTCAAGAAAGTTTTTGGCAATCATAGCCATCGTGGGCGCCATATCCAGACTGCTGTTTTCTTCGGACACCTTTTGAATATCCTGATAGGCTTTCAGTCGTTTGCAGAAAGCCTGACGTTGAGTTTGTGCATCTGCCTTTTGATCATCTTCATCTAAAATATGTTTGGTTTCATTCACGATTTTAGTCTGTGCTGAAATAAACTCATCATAGGCACTTTGTGAAAGCGGCTGTGCGAAGACTACGCTACTCAGTCCTAATAATAATCCAGCACAAATGAAAGATGATTTTTTTAGCATTTAAATTTCTTCTTTCCAGACATCTTCATAATCATCGGCATCGATCATGAAACGAAAACCTGTTTCCAGAGCCAGATACGGTAAAACTTCTGGTGCAATGTCCTGTAATTCACGTACTGTCATGGTTTCAAAAGTTTCTTCACTTGAAGGTTCTCCACCATAAATATACCAGCTAATATTTTCAGCCGTTTCAGGCTTTTTACGGATGCCGACAATCGGATCTTGTTTCAAGGTATGTACGGCCACCGCAACCACATCACCACCACTCACTTCAACATAAGCCGAGCCTACTTCTTCACAAAGTAGTTTTTGCTCTGCGATCAGTTCTTGTAAAGGTGATAGGTTTTGCGTGTTTTTCGACATTCGGTCTTACTCATCAATTTTCATTAGCACGCTATTTTAACTTAATTTTAATGAAGCTGATTGGGATTTCATCGAGATCTAAAAAATATCTGCCCTTAAACCGTGTTAAGTGCAGATATGAATCTCAGCTTATTGGAAGACTTTAAAGCGCTCTTCATCTGCCAGATAATCTTTGGCACGTGGCTCGCCTTCTATCGAACCAAAGACCAACTGTGCACGCAACTTCCAGTTCGATGGAATGTCCCATTCCGCATGTACCTGTTCATCCACGATCGGATTGTAATGCTGCAATGATGCGCCTAGACCTTCTGTATGCAATGCTGTCCAGGTTGCAAATTGTGCGATCGCAGTCGAATGCTCTGCCCAGATTGGGAAGTTATCAGCATAAGATGGGAATTGTTCCTGTAAGCCTTTTACGACTGTGTGATCTTCAAAAAATAAAACAGTGCCTAGCCCTGCCGCAAAACTGGCCATTTTTGCTGTGGTTTTTGCAGCGCTTTCTTCATCTTTGGCATAGCTTTTTAATTTATCTGCGACGAAGCCCCAGAACTTTTCATGTTCTGAATTGAATAAAATGACGGCGCGCGAAGACTGTGAATTGAAAGAAGATGGACTTTGCTTAATTGCAGTCTGAATCAAATCAGTTAGATGTTCAGGAGATTGTTCAACATTCTTGGCAATAGCATAAATAGTACGGCGTTTAGTAATTAAATCTAAAAACTGATTCGACATTTTTGAAAATCCTGGGATATATCTTCGGGAAAATTTGAACCTTCAGTTATTTTTATGAAGGATAGCTAATCAATGAAACTTTTGCTTTAACGTGAGATAAAGCCTATATACCTTAAAAAATAATGAACTGAATTGCTAGGCTATTTAATTGATATTTTTATATATTTTTTAGCTAAAAATGATCATTTTCATCTATTTTTTGAACAATCGTTAAAACTACTGCCCTATGCGAGTGCCTGACGCTAAACAATGGTTCAACATGCGCTATTATTGATCAAAATTTTAAGAATAAAGACCTTCAATCACCAAATTTAATCTTGCTTAGGCTATTCTAAGAGAGAGCACATCATGAAATAAATCTCATCTTGCAGATAAAAATTAATCCCCCAAAATTGGAAGATTAATTTTATAAATAAAAGCTAAAAAACCCGTTTAAAACTTCGCGTTCAACACCTGAGCAGATACTTTAGTCTTCCACAGCTCACGTAAAATCGGTAAATAGAATTTCTCACCAAGTTCCACCAGCTCTGCATCAATCAGAGCATGCATCTCATGCATAAACAAATAATCCAGTTCAACTGTGGTTAGTTTAGTCTGCTGTTTTTGATAGTCTTTGCGTTTCTGTTGGGCTTGTTTAACCAGACGATCCGCAAATGCTTTATCTTTAAACTGGGTAATTGCTTTTAAACGCAGTTCGATAATACCCCATCCAGTTAAGAACATCTGGAAGGTTTCAAAATCATCGCTGGTCGATTCCCAAGACATTTCTTCCAGATTTTCATTATCGGGAAGCACAGGTAAAAGAAGTTCCATCACACTTGGGAAAATCTTTTTGAAATTCAGAATAAATTTAACAGGATGCTCACCTGGATAATCCTTGAATTGCACCTTTCTTTGAACATCTGTTAAATAAATATCAAGCATAAAACAATCATCAGTGGTTAATCTCATCTAACACTATTGTACGCAACTCTGCCTGAGATAAAAACCACTGCTGACTATTCCATGATAAAACAGGCGTAAAGATTGAAAATAAAAGTGCTCCGGCCCTTATTTAGCATTCGGTGAGACCATCTGTTCAGGACGCACCACTTCATCAAACTGTTCAGCGGTGACTAAACCCAGTTCAACAGCCACCTGTTTTAAGGTTTTTCCTTCCTTATAAGCTGTTTTGGCAACCTTGGCTGCATTCTCATAACCAATGACCGGATTCAATGCCGTGACCAGCATTAAAGAATCATGCAGGAAATGTTCAATTTTCTCATGATTCGGCTCAATGCCTACGGCGCAATGATCATTAAAACTGTTACACGCATCGCCTAAAAGCTGGATGGATTGCAACAGATTATAGGCAATGACCGGCATAAATACATTCAGTTCAAAGTTACCTGATGCACCTGCCACGTTAATGGTGGTGTCATTTCCGAGAACTTGCGCGACCACCATCGTCATCGCTTCACTTTGCGTCGGGTTCACCTTACCCGGCATGATGCTAGAACCCGGTTCATTTTCAGGAATACGCAATTCACCAAAACCACAACGTGGCCCGCTGGCTAGCCAGCGAATATCATTGGCAATCTTATTCAGGCTAACCGCTAAAGTCTTTAATGCACCAGAAGCAAATACCGCAGCATCACGGCCTGCCAAAGCCTCAAACTTGTTTGGCGCAGTTACAAATGGCAAGCCAGTTAATTGTCCCAGGGTTTTAGCAGACTGAACGGCATAATCAGGATGGGCATTCAGACCGGTACCAACCGCTGTACCGCCTAATGGTAATTCATATAGTCCGACCAATGCCTGTTCTAGACGAAGAAGCCCATGATCCAGCTGAGAGACATAACCGCTGAATTCCTGCCCCAAGGTTAAAGGCGTAGCATCTTGTAGATGTGTCCGGCCAATTTTTACAATATCGGCAAAATCCTGAGATTTGGCATATAAAGTATCGCGTAAACGTGTGACAGCCGGAATTAAAAGTTCATTAATCTGCAAGCTCGCAGCCACATGAATCGCAGTTGGAAATGAATCATTGGTAGATTGGGCACGATTGACATGATCATTTGGATGAACCGGTTTTTGTGCCCCTAAATGATTGCCCAATTTCTGGTTGGCAATATTGGCAATCACCTCATTACAGTTCATATTGCTTTGTGTACCTGAACCAGTTTGCCAGACTACCAGTGGAAATTGACTGTCCCATTTCCCGCTGATGACTTCATCTGCCGCATCCACGATATAGCGTGACAGTTCTTGGGGAATCTGGTTTAGCTCGGCATTGGTCAAGGCAGCCGCTTTTTTGACGAGTCCCATGGCACGAATCATTGGCCGTGGCAACCGCTCATTGCCAATTTTGAAATTTTGCAAGCTACGCTGAGTCTGAGCGCCCCATAAAGCCTCACTCGGTACAGCCACCTCTCCCATCGTGTCATGTTCAATACGTGTTTGCATGTTCAACCTCAATTCTTCTTGCCTATTACTGATTTTAGGAATTTCTATATCAATGATTTAATCTATTTATTTAAAGTAATCGATTACAGTAATGATGTAAATGATAATTATTATCAAATATAAGCTAAATACTCTTACTTACTGCCCTCTGAGCATATTCTGATAAAACAACCATTCATCCTCAAGCATCTTTCTGAGTGATCGCTGAGGTTGCCAATGTAGAATATTTCGCGCCTTTTCAATGTTCGCCCCCAATTGATCCATTTCCGAATGGGGATATGGTAAAGCATCCATGGTTTTGATTGCAGATTGAGTCACTTCAGCCAGTTGATCTAGCAAATCCTGTATGGAAATCAATTCACCAGCAATATTAAAGGCTTCACATTTTAATTCCTGCTGTTGTGACAGCCATTGCAAGGACTTGATCACGGCATCACAACAGTCTGCGACATGCAGAAAACTGCGTTCTACTGTGCCATCCGCAGTATGAGCCTGACGGCGTAATTCCAGATATTCACGTTGCTGTGCAGCGACCTGCATCGCCAAAGGCAAAATATTTTTTGGCAAAGGTGGCACTGCTTCCCCCAGTACACCGTGTTCAAAGGCACCTGCGATATTGGAAAGACGTAGGATTGCAATCCGCCATTCATTGTCAGTTTTGGCAGTATCGCGGATAATTTCCTCAACCATCTGTTGCGATTTGATATAGGGATTCGGATAGGTATAGTTAAAAGGCAGATCTTCGCTTAAATCTGTGCCAGATTGTCCATATACCGCCAGACTGGATAAATGTACCAGATGACGCACTCCGGTACGTTGCATGGCACGCATGAGACTCATAATACAGCTGACATTATCATTATAATATTCAAGTGGTTTTAATACTGATTCTTCCAGTGACTTAAAACTTGCGGTATGTACCACAGCCTGAATCGAATGCTGCTCAAAGACTTTGTTCAATGCTGGGGTATTGCGAATATCAATCTTGATAAAAGGTACGTACATGCCGGAGATAAATTCAAGACGCTCCAGAGTCTGTAAGTTGGCATTGGCCAAATTATCGACCACAATGACCTCTAGTCCTTGTGCTAACAGACTTAAAGCAATATGTGAGCCTAAAAAGCCTAATCCACCCGTCACTAAAATCATTTATACTACCTACTTTCTGATGAAGCCAAGATCAATCTGTTGCTATTGATCAAGCCTGTAGTGAATTTCGATGAGCACCTTAATTCTTGTTACCTCCGCACCGACTTCCATTTATGCCTGGCATGCCCTGGGTTTGGCTCAGGCCTTGCAAGATAAACAGGAAACATTCCGTGTATTCTTCTATCAGGACAGCGTATCGGTCGCAAATGCACTGCAATGGGTACCCGACGATCAACGTCATCTTACACACGCATGGCAAGCGCTACAGATTCGCCTTCCAGTCTGTGTAAGTGCAGCATTGGCGCGTGGCATTACAGATCCGGACAATGCTCAACGTCACAATATTCACCAGCATAATCTGGCAGATGCCTTTGAATTGGTCGGTTTAGGTGAACTTGCCGATGCTGTTCAATCCTCACAACGTCTCATTCAATTCTAGATGTTTCATTTTTTAGAATGTGTTGCTTTTCCAAGGAATCTTGTGTGAAATCTGTACTTGTTATATTAACCCAAGCCAATCTGACCAGTCTGCAGGTGCATGAAAGCCTATCGGCTACGATGGTCCTGGCAACTTTTGGCGCAGAAGTTAAAGTCCTGCTACAAAGTGCTGCCCTCAGTTTGCTGCATTCAGACCTGCAATTTGACCAGGTGCATCATGCATTCAAACTGGCATCAAATATGGTCGACAGTTTCGAGTTTTATGATCTCACTCCGATTCTGATTGAGAAAAAAAACCAGCATTCCTCATTTGTGGCACAGAGCGAACAAGAAATCGAATTTATTGAGCTTAATTCTGAATTTATTCAAAGCTTTGATCATGTGATGTATTGGTAAGGAACAAGGATATAAAAATGTCAAATCACACACTTTATCTGATCCAATCCAGCTATTCGGCAACAGCGCAGATCCTAGAGCAACTGGCTCAAACTTATACAATGGGTGATCAGGTCGTGCTGATGGGTGAAGCGGTTTTGCTGCTAGAGCATTCATTTCTTCAAAGCTTGCCGAAAATTCACATACTGAAAAATGATGCGGAGTTATTAGTACAGCCTTTGCCTGATCAGATAAAGCTTTTGAATTATGCGGATTTTGCAGATCTTTGCCTCGAGTTTAATCGCTGCATTTCAATGAAATAATAAATGAGTTAGATATGAATTTAGAATTGGATCAAGATGGCCATCTGGTTGACTATACCATCTGGAATGAAGAAGTCGCTCAAGTGCTGGCCGATAGTCTGGAACTGAGCTTAACTCCTTGGCATTTTGAAATTCTGCAAGCGGTACGTCAGTTCTATCAGCAGTTTGGTCATTCACCAGCAACACGCCCACTGATTAAATTTTTAATGAAAACTGTCAGTGCCGATATCAATAATGCCATGCTTCAGGAAAAGTTTAATACTGGTCTAGTTGCCCGTCACTTAAGCCGTTTGGCTGGTGTACCCAAGCCTGCGAACTGTTTATAAAGATACTTAGCTTTTTAAAGTATGTATTTAAAGGCCCAAATCATATTTTGGGCTTTTTTATGAGAGCAATTTTTAGGCTTAGAATAATGAAAGATGCATCTGGATCTAATTTTTCAAATTCGAGTTTGTTCTAATACTCGCAATGCCCGATGCAATTCATGATCCATTTCAGGCAGAACCTTAATCAGAAAATCAATTCGTGCTTTCGCTTCGGCCTTGCTCACCAGTTGGGCCTCTACCAGTTTTTGCTGCTGAGTGATCAACAAACTGACTTGGTGAGGATCTGGTCGTTGTCCCTCACTTAAAGCGTTAATGATCTGAGTAAAGTCCAGATATAACTGTTCTTGTTGCTTTGATAATTCGCTTTGCTTTGCAACCGTATCGTTCTGTTCCTTCTTCGTAGTTTGACTATTCTCAGGAGAGTTAACAGATATATAGCTTGCCGATTTTTCAGCTGGCAGGACCGGATCAGAATGGGTCTGATCAGTAAAATTCGTCCGATAGATTTCTTGTCGTACCTGATAGCCAATACCGACTAAAGTCCCAAACAATAGCAATCCGAGTATTACATAGAACAGAATTGTTTTATCATTCATTTTTATGTCCTCAGCTAAAGAAAGACAGCCTTTATCAAAAAGCTGTCTTTTTCGCTCATCGACGATTGACTACGGCGTTGACCAGTCTGCTGGTGCATATCCAATCCGGACGCGTTGTGGATGATTTCCTACCGGCACACTCAGCACTTTATTGCCTGTGGCAAAATCAATCACTGTGACTACATCTGTTTCACTTTCTGAAATTACACAGCTACGACCATCCGGGCTTCGCGTTGCCCAATAAGGTTTACCTGCAGAAATCAGTTTCCCGGCTGTCAGTGTTTTGCGATCTACAATCGTAGCGTAGTTATCCATCGTACCGGCGACACAGAGCTTTTCACCATCCGCACTGATTGATAGGCCATGATGGCGTGAATCATTCACCCATTTGGTTCGGTCTTTCGGGATACTGTCACTGCCAGGGAGCTGTCCGATCCGGCTAATCTTGTTCTGATTCAGATCGTACTCAATCAGCCCATTAAAAAATGAAACCTGGGCATACAGTTTGGTTTCATCCTTACTAAATACCATTGGTCGTACTGAGTTGGATAAATCTTTACGACCAAATGCATCCAGTGCAGGTCTGAAGTCAATTTTTCTTAGCACCTGATGCGTGTTGGCATCTGCGATAGTGATAAAACGCTTACCTTTAGTAAAGTCTTGCCACTGTGCATCCATCGAGGTTTCAACATTGCCGATGGCAGAGTTCAGGATCTTGTTGCCGCCATCGAAGTAAATGTTTTCATGCGGTTTATCGCCAGTGCTGAAACGGCCCAACTCTTTACCGGTATGGATATCCAGTACATGCACCACATTTCCTGAAGATGCAGATACAGCGATGCGCTGCCCATCTGGTGATACTGCCATATGGTCGACACGGAAGCCTTCAACAGGCGTCCGCCAGTTAATCTTGCCGGTTTTGATATTAATCGATACCACATCAGCGAAACTTGGGCGCGATGCAACGACTGACTGACCGTCTGGTGTCGAGTACATATCATCCACCAGCTGGTCATTGCCTTCACCAGCTGTAGTCTGAATAAGTATAAGCAATCAGTTTGATTGGATTCAGGTGAATTTCCTTAAGGCGCTCTTTACGGTCAGGAATCATGTTAATGACGCCTATTTTGCCAAAATCACCCGATGGACGAATCACGGTTACTGTGCCATCCCAGTTATTTCCGACAAAGAAAACCTGCTGTGAATTGGCAGGTGCTGCTGAAGACGAAGTAGCGGCCTGTACACTCGGCAACGCAGAAAGCATCGCCATTGCAGATAATGTCAGACAGAACCGTGGTCATTTTTTATTTTGAATTTTCATCCATTATGCTCCGCATCATAATTTATATTTTTGTTTTCATTCCTTGTTGTGTACACAGTCAGGCTGTGTTTTAACTTATCTAATATACAAACGTATAAAATGATTTACTGTTATTTCCGACCAAAAAATATGCAGCCATTTTAAATCTATCACTTCAGGTTCTATGAATTTAGGTGATCATCGTACTTCGATCTTATGTATCCAGTACATCGACAAACTGTGCATTGAGCACATTGGCAAGATCAGCTGGTTTTATTCCGATATCCAAGCCTCTTTTACCGCCACTGACATAGATCGTATTCAACTGTTCTGCGCTGGCATCAATCACCGTTTTTAATCGTTTCTTTTGACCAATGGGACTGATTCCGCCGACCAGATAACCGGTCAAGCGTTCTGCATGTTTAGGATCTGCCATCTGGAGTTTTTTGCATCCTACGGCCTGCGCTACTTTTTTCAGATTGAGTTGATGATGTACCGGTAAGATGGCAACAAAATACTGTTTTTCATCCGTGACTAATAAAGTTTTAAAGACTTCTTCCACCGAAAGCCCCAATTTCTCAGCAGCTTCTAACCCGAAACTTTTGGCATTGGCATCATGTTCATATTCATGAATGCTGTATTCGATTTTATTGGCTTTTAATAGTTTGCATGCAGGTGTCATAGAAAGTCTTGTTTGAGAGGTATCGCATGATTATATAAAGATTAGCTCAAGAAGTTAATGTAGATGAGGCAACTACAGAGCAAATTTTGCTTTAAGCCCGTATTCCGCTTCAATCAGACCTATTTGGTTCAATCTTTACGCTCTTCAATACTTTTAAACTCTTCTGCAAAGATGATGACGAGCAAAATATCAACAAATGTATGTGTTTTTGCCACTGTCTATGCGTTAGGTGAATCATATCTTTACTGCGTAGAAGACTTGAAGATGAACACATTCGTCACCTCACAGATCTATACACACGAAGCATATAAGTCGAGCGTTTTATCTTAAACCTGCTGAGATTCAACCCTTATATCTAGAAGATGAAGTACATTTTTGCACAGCACTTATCATGGATGCTTGAAGTTAAAGTAATGTAATTAATTCCAATCTATTGGAAGAATAGACCTAGGAAAATCCAAGGACAATAAGAGAAAATATCATTAACATATTGTCTTATCTTATATTTTTAAATTTTCATCACGTTTTAAGAAGCGGTCGATAGCTTATATATAAAGAGGATAATCAGCACAACTCTAAAGTCAGAATGTAAAGAGTTTTCTATGCTCTAGAAGTCGAACATTGCGGTAAAATCAGCCAGACAACTCTTGCTCAAAACTAAAAATATCACTAAAAGGAAGAATTTAGCGTTAACATGAAGATACAGTTACATAAAGGATATTAACTGTTTTTGCCAATTGGGTTTACAATGAAAATAATCTGAATACCCAGCGAATTGTAATTTTTTAACATTGCCAAATCTCTGCAAAGTTTTCATTATAGCGCCACTGTTTGCTATATGCTTTCTACGTTAATTCAAAGAAATTATAAATAGTAATGTAGAAAATCATGCAATAATAAGCAGAGTTTGCAGACATCTTGCAAACAAACCCCGATACTTTTTAATTGGAGCATGCTGGATGAGTTCGACCATTTTGGTTATTCATGGACCGAATTTAAACTTGCTTGGGAAGCGCGAACCGGAAGTTTATGGTCACCTTAGTCTTGACGATATTAACCAGCAACTGATTACTCAGGCTCAAAAGGCCACATTACAACTCGAAACGTTCCAAAGCAACTGGGAAGGTGCCATTGTTGACCGAATTCATCAAGCTCAGCAAGACGGCGTTCAATATATCATTATTAATCCGGCAGCATTGACTCATACCTCTGTTGCGGTTCGCGATGCCCTTCTTGGCGTTGCCATTCCTTTCATTGAAGTCCATCTGTCTAATGTGCATGCACGTGAGGCATTCCGACATCATTCGTACTTGTCCGATAAAGCCATCGGCGTGATTTGTGGTCTAGGTGCAAAAGGCTATGCTGCTGCCCTCGACTATATCATTGAAAAAATACAACCTTCTACACAATCTTAATTAGGAATACTGTCTCATGGATATCCGTAAAATCAAGAAACTCATCGACTTGATGATTGAATCTGACTTACAGGCGATCGAAGTTAAAGAAGGCGATCAGTCGATTGCATTAACTCGTCGTAATCCAGTGGTTGCAGCAGCTGTTCCTGCTATGCCTGCACCAGCAGCCGAAGCGCCAGCAGCAAAATCTCCTCGTGGCGCAGTTGAAACTTCACCAATGGTCGGCGTGTTCTATGCAGCACCAAGCCCAGGTGAACCGACATTTGTTAAAGTTGGCCAGACCGTTTCTGCAGGCGATACGCTGGGTATTATCGAGGCAATGAAAATCATGAACCCGATTGAAGCTACTCAAAGCGGTGTGATTGAAGAAATTCTGGTGAAAAATGGTGAAGTGATTCAATTCGGTCAACCACTTTTCCGCTACCGCGCTTAATCACCCCGGGGATTTATAATGTTGCAAAAAGTTTTAATTGCAAACCGTGGTGAAATTGCGTTACGCATCACCCGTGCTTGCAGAACTTTAGGGATCAAAACTGTAGGTGTCTATTCTGACGCAGACAAGGACCTGATGCACTTACGTTTCTGTGATGAAGCAGTATGTATCGGCCCTGGTGCGAGCAGTGACAGCTACTTGAATATTCCTGCGATTATTACAGCTGCTGAAATTACCGGCGCAGATGCAATCCATCCTGGTTATGGATTCCTCGCTGAAAATGCAGAATTTGCAGAAATCGTAGAAAATTCTGGTTTTATCTTTATTGGTCCGCGTCCGGAACATATTCGTTTAATGGGAAACAAGGTTTCTGCCATTATTGCCATGAAAAAAGCTGGTGTACCAACAGTACCGGGCTGCGACCATGCCGTAACGATTCACAATGCCATGGCTGAAGCCAAAGAGATCGGTTTTCCACTGATTGTAAAAGCTGCTTCTGGCGGTGGTGGTCGTGGTATGCGTATCGTAGAAAATGTCGATACCCTGCTGGAATCTGTTCAGGCTGCACAGCGTGATGCAGAAATGTGGTTCGGTGATGATACGGTCTATATGGAACGTTTCCTGCAAAAGCCACGTCACGTCGAAGTGCAAGTACTTGCTGATGGTAATGGTCATGCGATTCATCTGTATGATCGTGACTGTTCACTACAGCGTCGCCATCAAAAAGTACTGGAAGAAGCACCAGCACCGAACTTACCAGAGCAAGCACGTGCTGATATTCTAGAAGCCTGTGTCAATGCCTGTAAATTGATGCAATATCGTGGTGCAGGTACATTCGAATTCCTGTTTGAAGATGATGAGTTCTTCTTCATTGAAATGAATACGCGTGTTCAGGTTGAGCATCCGGTAACTGAAATGGTCACGGGTATCGATATTATCGAACAGCAATTGCGTATTGCTGGCGGCTTAGGTCTGGATATTCAGCAAGAAGATGTCAAGGTTTTAGGACATGCGATTGAATGCCGTATTAACGCAGAAGATCCATCAACCTTCTTGCCTTCACCCGGCAAGATTGAGAGCTTCTATGCACCAGGCGGCGCAGGTATCCGCTTAGACTCGCACATCTACCCAGGCTATAGCATTCCGCCGTATTATGACTCGATGATTGCCAAACTGATTTCGCATGGTAAGGATCGTGAGACGTCTATTTCTCGAATGAGAAATGCTTTGGAAGAAATGATTTTGACTGGCGTTAAAACCAATATTCCTTTGCATAAAGATTTAATCCTTCAGGATAAAAACTTCTGCAAACAGGCAATGGATATTCATTACCTAGAGAAGCATTTGTTAAAGCAGCTTGAAGGTGCTGAAGACAAAGCTTAAATCAAAGCTCATAAAAAAAACCGCTGTCATTCAGCGGTTTTTTTATTGTTTGCAATTTAAGGCAATACGCGTCTGAGCACAGCAAAACATTGTTCGGCTTTTTCATTGGCGCAGAAGTTAATGGTATAAGGGTTTTGCCATTTCACAAAATATTGCGAAATTTCACCAGACTGATCCACCTGATTGCCTGAACAGTCTTTTTCATTATTGTCATATTTTACTTGCAGAATCAGCGCTGGAATCTGCTGCGAAGGATCCTGTGCCGGCTGATAGTCATATAGCCCCGACGTCCACTCATCGCCACTTTTAATCACCACATTATTATTGCCTTTAAAATTATAATATTCGATACATTTTTTATTATTCGGGATTTCCATTCCCCACAATCCGACAATTTCCGGACGGGTTTTCACAGTAAATGTATTTGGGATTTCAGCAGCTTTAGCAGGAGCATTCGCTGGTTTTTTATTTTCTGTCGCCATTAGCCAAGGTGAGCTCATGAGTAAGATAAGGCTAAGACATATTTTTTTCATATTTACCGGCATCTTGTTAACAATTGATTCTAAATTATCATATTTTTTGGGATCGTGTCCCGCTCTAACGCAATTTCAATACAGAGTCAGAAATTATTTATCACATTGTTTAAAAACATGGATTTCCTTTCTGACTTTTTTGTATATATTTCGTATATAAGAATCTTAATAGTTCGCATTAATAACAGATTAATCAAACAATAAAATTATATTTTGGGTCAAACTTAGTTGCTGAACAAAGTGATCATTCACACTTAAAAATTTGAATAGGATTTTAAATTTGCAATTAGCTCGAATAACAGAACAACAATTAAATCATGAAACCTATGCTTATTTTGTCATTGTTTTCGCTGTTTTAGTCTGTTGTTTTATTGGGATCGCAACCAGACCAATTGAGTATCTGGCCTTATTGTGGCCGGCCAATGCTGCCTTGTTAGCCCTGTTCTTACGCTTTCCACATTTAAATAATATGGGAGGTTGGCTTGGTGCATTCAGCGCTTTTATGTTTGCAGATCTGATCACCGGGAACAGCCTATTACAAAGCCTGTTTCTTACCTTGTCTAATCTGATCAGCACTATTGTCTCGATATTTTTTATTCGATATTTCAAGATTAATTACAAATACTATAATACTGGTTATACATTCGTTCATTTATTTGGCATCTTCGCTTTTGCAGGCTGTCTGGCCAGTGCGGCTTTTGCAGTTCTCACCTTGCCAAATCTACCCAATTCATTCATGACCAAAGAGAATTTATGGATTGATTTTGGTCTGTGGTGGACCGGTGAAATGGTGAATTATATTGTGTTTCTCCCTTTAATCTTGGCATTCCCAAGAATAAAAGACATGCAGTATCTATTTAAAAACCGTCGTCAAAAACGTAATTACTTCAGCTATTTTTTACCTGCATCTTCAGTCGTGGCCTGTGTCATCATTACCAATATTTTTGCAGGCCCCGGCGCAATGCTCTACCCTCTGGCTGCACTGATTTGGGCTGCGTTGACCTATCGCCTGTTTAGCATGACACTGATTAATGCGTTTGTGACTATTTTAACCTATTACAGCCTGACGCGGTTTTATGCCACAACGCATGACACCTTGGCAGATTCTACGATTTATATTTCGCTCCGGATCGGGCTGTTTATGCTGGCCTTATCGCCGCTTATTCTTTGTATTATTAGTCAAAACCGCAATGAGCTGTTTAAACGGGTTCTCTATCTGGCCAATCATGACAGTCTGACCCGCACCATGAACCGTCATTTTTTCTTTCAGAAAGGTGAATATTTACTGCAATATGCCAACAGAATGGAATTTTCGGTCATCATGCTGGATATTGATCATTTCAAACGTCTGAACGATGATTTTGGCCATCATGTCGGTGACAAGGTGCTGCAACATTTTGCGGAAATCATTCGCTGCAATTTACGTGCTGAAGATCTGTTTGCACGAATTGGTGGGGAAGAATTTGTGCTGTTACTCTGGAATACCGAACCATCAGAAGCACGTCTTATTGCAGAACGGATTCGTGATCTGGTGGAAAAAACCCCGATTTATCAATCAGATGGCTCGCCCCTGTATATTACCGTGAGTGTGGGCATCACTCATCAAAATGAACCGCAGGCCCAAGACCTGCAAAACCTGATCAATATTGCAGATCAAGCCTTGTATCAGGCCAAACATCGTGGGCGAAATCAGGTGGTGCTTGCATCTTGAGCCTAAATGATCTACAACCTTGAAGCAGCAACACTAGGGAATGGCAATGAAATTTGAAGAATATCTGCAATATGACGGTTTAGGACTGGCTGATCTGGTCGCCAATAAACAAGTACATTCAAGTGAACTTTTATCTGCTGCACTAGAGCGTAGCTCAATTGCCAATCCCGAGCTAAATGCAATTATTATTCCGATGCATGAGCATGCATTGAAACGGAGCCAGCAAAATCTGTCCGGACCTTTTGCCGGTGTGCCTTTTCTGGTTAAAGACCTGTTTCAGGAATATGCCGGTTATCCAACTTCTTATGGTTGTCAGGGCTTAAAACGGATTGGTTATATCGCCGAGACCAATGCCGAGATTGTCAATCGCTGGGAAAAAGCCGGGATTGTGACTTTTGGACGTACCAATACTCCTGAATTTGGGATTAAAGGTATTACTGAACCAGATGCTTGGGGCAGCTGTAAAAATCCGTGGAATTTACAGCATAATAGCGGCGGCTCGTCCGGTGGTTCCGCTTCTGCCGTGGCTGCCGGAATTGTACCAATTGCGGGTGCTGGTGATGGTGGCGGCTCGATACGTATCCCCGCTTCCTATTGCGGCCTGTTTGGCCTGAAACCGAGTCGTGGCCGCACGCCTTGGGGACCACAAATGAGTGAAGCCATGCATGGCGCCGCGATTCAGCATGTACTGACCAAAACGGTACGGGATAGTGCTGCAATGCTGGATGCCACCCATGGTGAAGATCATAGTTCACTGTTTAAGATTCAGCGTCCACAGCATCATTATCTGGATGTGATTCAGCAACCGCCAAAAAAACTGAAAATTGCGTTTAGCACTTATTCTACGATTGGCACACCTGTTTCGCAGGATGCCATCAAAGCCATTGAACAAACAGCCAAATTGCTAGAATCTTTGGGCCATGAAGTGGTCGAAGACCGTCCAGCCATTGATGGCATGCAACTGGCCAAGGATTTTATTACCACCTGGTTTAGCCAGTTTTCATTTATGCTGGATGAAATCCAGAAAGGCTATCCGTCCAAATCGAATGATTTTGAACTGGACTCTTTAGCGCTGGCGGCTTTTGGGGCCAAAACCAGCGCGATTGATTATATCCAGAACCTGAATAACTGGGGCCAGTACGTGACCCAGATGAATCATTTCTTTGATGACTATGATCTGTATCTGACGCCTGCCACGGCGACAGTGGCGCCGAAAAATGGTGAGGTCAAAACACCAAACTGGCAGAAACCGATTCTTAAAGGTTTATTGAAACTGAATAAAGCGCATTTACTGGCGCAAGGTAAACTGGTCGATCAGATTGTGAAAGAAAACCTGAAGTGGGTGCCTTTTACCCAGTTGGCCAATATTACCGGACTCCCGGCGATGTCTGTACCGCTGTACTGGAATGAACAAAACCTGCCGCTCGGTTCACAGTTTATTGCACCGTTTGCCCGTGAGGATCTGCTATTACAACTGGCAGCTCAATTGGAACAGGCACAACCGTGGTTTGGGCAATATTCCAAGATCCGTATTTAATACTGAGATGATATTTTCAAGCCTGTTTTTGCAGTTCGACCTTATTTGGCAATCCAAAAATCAGTAATAAGCCAAGCAAGGTCGATGCTGCAGCAGCGATAAAGATAGATGTGCCGCCGACTTGATCCCAATAATGCCCAGCCAGAATACTGCCGCTCGCCACACCAATCCCCCACATCGTGCTATATAGCGCTTGTCCACGTCCTTGCTGCCCTGCAGAAAAATTCTGGAAAATCACTCGCATCGCAATCATATGAAATAAACCAAAACTTAAAGCATGAATCGTTTGGGCAAAAAACTGTGCTATGAATGAAGCAGGAAATATCCCGACGATGAACCATCTTAATCCGGTCATTAACAAGCATAGCGTGACCAGATGACGCCACGACCAGCGTGTCAGAAAGAACGTCGCATAGGCAAACATGATTATTTCCGCAATGACCCCGACTGACCAAAACAGCCCTATCTGGCTGGTGCTAAATCCCGACTGACTGAGATAATTGCTATAAAAACTATAGAATGGCGCGTGTGAAAATAGCAGAATCAATTCAATCAGGAAAAAGCTATAGACGACTGGGCGTTTGAATATCGGCCATAAGGGTTCGAGCTGTTTCTGGGCGGTAGGCGCTGTCGTGGGCTCTTTAATGGTAAATGACCAAAGAAAGGCCAGAAATGAAATACTCAGCAACAAGACGGGTAACATACTGATGCTAATAATTTCAAAGACGGCGCCCAAGCCGAATACACCGATAATAAAGCCGACTGATCCCCATTTTCGTACTTTGCCATACAGTTCTGCTCTTTTTTCTCCGAGCCAGAACAAAGTTACACCTTCAAACTGTGCCAGAATAGCATTCTGAAAAAAACTGAAAATCAGCATCAGTAAAGCTACAGATTGAAAGCTATTGGGAATAATAAAAATCATGAACCAGATACAGGCTTCCATCCAGGTGGCAATACGCACCAGCAACATGCGTTTACCGGATTTATCTGCAATCCAACCCCAGATCAACGGCGCAAAGAATCGGGTAACAATCGCAATAGAAGATAAAATCCCGATTTCCTGATAATTGAAGCCTTGATCTTCAAGATACAGACTCCAAAAAGGCATGAATGCCCCAACAATCGCATAGTAAAAAAAGTAAAATCCACTGAGTCTATGCTGGATTGCTAGAACTGGCATTGATTTATATATCCTAATATTTTCAAAATTTTAAACTCAATAAATTTCTATAGCACTGTATTCGACGACTCTTGATTTTGCTACGAGCATCTCGCATTAGTCTAAAAATAAATTTTCATAAGTTTATGGATAAATTTTGCTAAAGTAAAAAACTCTGTGTTGAGTTAAATTAAAGTAAGAACATAAATCGTCTTCTATATTGAGCACACGACAAAGAGTGGAAACAGTTTTAGGAAGGAATTGGATGGACTTAAAATCTGAAGATCAATAATTACACAGACATTATCATTGTTTTATGGCTAAAGTATGTCCAAAGAATTTTCAGTTCATAGGCTAAAAAATTAAAACTAACTCTAGCTTTATAGCAAGGAGAAAATCAATGCCTAACTTTATAAGACCTATATGCTCGGGTCTAGTTTTCTCTTTAATGGCAATAAGTATTTGTAGTGCTGCATATGCTAACGCTTCCCCTATAGCATCTAACTCTTCAAAAGATAATATTCATCCCAATATAGATCAGCATTTAAGTGAAAGTCTTTATCCTGATGAAGCAAATATAACTGAAAAAATCGCAGATATAATTGAGATATCGATTCGGAAAGAATATTCCACAGGTATCGCGCTACGTGATGCCCATCCCAAAGCACACGGTTGTGTACGCGCAGAATTCAAAGTAGATGAAGCTCTTCCTAAAAACTTGGCTCAAGGTGTTTTTCTTCCTGGAAAAACATATCAAGCCTGGATTCGTTTCTCTAATGGTTCTAAAGATGCCCAACAAGCAGATATTAAAAAAGATGCCCGTGGCATGGCGATAAAACTTTTAGGAGTACCGGGAGAAAAGCTTTTAGATGATGAAACCTCTACTCAAGATTTCATTATGATCAATCATCCTGTCTTTTTTGTGAATGATCCAGTTCGATATATGTCATTTATGCAAGATATAAATAGCGATAGATTTTTTAATAAACTGCATATTCCTTTTGCATTAGGAGCTAAAGGAACCTGGATTGCCTTAAATACAAGAAATAAAATTTCTAATTCTTTGCAAACTAGATATTGGTCTATGGTGCCCTATCAATTAGGAATAGGCACTGATCGTCAAGCTGTAAAGTATTCAGCTCAAGCATGTTCGACAGTGATAGATCCTCTTCCACATGCTCCCCATCATAATTTTCTAAGAGAAAACCTGCGCCAACATTTGCAAAAAAGTGAAGCATGTATGGAGTTTCTGGTACAGCCTAGAACATCAAACAGCATGTCGGTCGAAGATTCCATGACTGAATGGCAAGAAAGCCAAGCACCTTTTTACAAGGTAGCCACTATCCGTATTCCCCAACAAGTTTTTGATACGCCTGAACAAAACAAGTTTTGTGAAAACCTCTCTTTTACACCATGGCATACACTACCAGAGCACAAACCTCTGGGAGTAATAAACCGAATGCGAAAGGTGATTTATGATCGTATTAGTCAGCTTAGACATGATATGAATTCTACTCACAGATCAGAACCACATTAAAATATAAGTGCTTATATTAAAGTTATCAGCTAACCTAAAATAACCTGTTGTATTGCATATTCGCCTTAACTTAAAAGCTTTAGTTTACAAACTTTGTGCAGAGTTAATTTAGAAACATAAATAAAGCTGCTACATTAAAAATGACATTATAAAAAGGAAAATGGTTTCAGCGATGAAAATTAAATCTCCTATTATTAAATTAATCATGAGCTGTTTATGTTCAGGTTCAACATATGCAATAGCCTCTCCTCCACTTCCCGATAACAGCAAAATCCAAGCATCTCATATTTCGGAAAAAATACCGGGTACAATATTATCTATACAAGAACAAAATACTGATCTGTTTACGAATGCCTCACAACGTTTCTTAATTAATTATCGCAGTCGTGGCACAAAATCCGAACCCATTGTCACTTCAGGCTATATCTTGTTACCTAAAGGCAAATTCCCTAAAGATGGCTGGCCTGTTCTGGCTTGGGCGCATGGTACAACTGGCGTTGCTGATACATGTGCACCCTCTGGGGATTATGTGGGCGGGCCAGTCCATGTCTATCAGCAAATCGCTGCTAAAGCATTGAATGCCTGGCTCGCTCGCGGCTATGCAGTCGTTGCACCTGATTATCAAGGTTTAGGCACTCCGGGCGGTCATCCTTATATGAATGCGCGAAGTTAGTTGCATACTGTCGTTGATGCTGTACGAGCGATCCACCATTTAAAGCCTTATAGCTTTAGTAAAAATTGGTATGTTATGGGTCATAGTCAAGGAGGTGCAGCATCTATTAAAGTTGCAGCATCCGGTCAAAAAGATGCGCCTGAATTTAATCTTCGTGGGGCAATTGCACTGGCACCAGGCGGTTATCAATATGAAGGAATCGCTGAATATGTTGCCAGCAATTCGCAAATCACGACTAATGTCGCCGCATTTTTTCCAATTGTGCTTTTAGGAGCAGAGGCTGCAGATCCGCTGCTTGCTCCAGCAAATTTAGTGAGCCCAGAAATGGGAGAAATTCTTAATCATGCACGCAGTCGCTGTTTGTCAGAATTACAATCGGACTTAAAACAAGCACCTAAGACTGTCTTTAAATCAAATGTAAATCTGGCACCTTTGACAAATTATTTAAAAGAACAGTCTATTGAGAATATGACACCGACTGTGCCGGTTCTGCTGGTACAAGGCGAGAAAGATCAACTGGTCGATTATCGTGGTACTTATGCTTACTACCAGCAGGTATGTACAAAGCAAAAATCTATCGTCTTCCATCTCGTCAAAAATGGAGATCATCGTGATTCCTTAAGACAGAGTGAATTTCTGATTGGAAACTTTATCAATTCAGTTGGACAAGGAAAAGCTTTGAGCACCTGCCCTACAAAATAACTTGGTGAGCTTTTGCATTTAATCATTAAAAACGCAAATATTTTAATCTTCATATTTATAGAATAGTCCTTTAAAGGAATACTATTCTATAAAGAAGATAAACTAATGTTAATCCGTATTCTTACTTTGTGTTAAAACTACACTTACGCTTTCGAATTGTTTTGAGCCCATCATTTTTATACCTTAGTTCTTTAGCAGACAATAATTAGAATGAAAGAGGTTATTTATGTGCTCGAACTATGAATTCCCCTCAAAAAAACGTCTTTCCTTATTAGATATTCATGAAGAGCAACTCGAACTGGGCATGAAAACGCATATTTATCCTTTAGCACCCGCACCAATCATTATGCGTGGTGCTGACGAGTATGAGCTGGATATCGCACGTTTCGGACTGATTCCAACCTGGGCGAAAGAACTAAAATATGGCCGGCATACTTATAATGCACGGACTGAAACAGTGGCATCCAAACCGAGTTTTCGACATGCCTGGAAAAACAACCAGTTTGCTTTAGTACCGGTCGATACCTTCTATGAGCCTAAATATATAGACGGCAAACCGCACTGGTTTGGTATTTCACGTGAAGATGGCAATCCTTTTACCGTGGCGGCGATTTATGATGACGCACACATTGATGGTGAGAAAATCAGATCATTTTCGATGCTAACCATAAATTCAGATCAACATCCCTTTATGAAACAGTTTCATGATCCGAATGACGAAAAACGCTCGATCATTGTGATTCCGGAAAAATCACGACATGACTGGTTGCACTGCGATCATGAACAAGCCCATGAATTTTTCTTTGAAATAAAAGATGAATTTATTGCAAAGCCTAGAGATCAACGCTTATTGGGAAATTAAAAAGCCCTAAACCAAGTTAGGGCTTCGTCCATGTGAAAAAGCTATTTTTGCTCTCTCAATGGATTTTCCGGTTCTGCATTGGGTTTTTTCTCTGGTTTGACATGCTTATAAGATGCCTGATTACCCTTGTCGTCATTTGATTCTTTATGCGGATTTGATTCTTGCTCTGGCTTATTTGTCATATGCATCTCCTTCATATATCTATTAATAAATAAATATGATATCTGCTGCTAAACATCAATGTTATTTATGTTGCACATTCAGTTTTATAAAGAGACAAACTTTCCTTCAAGTGCTCTTTGACATTTCACAATTCTTGTTGTTCATCTGAGCAAATAAGCTGTTCAGCCTGATCGTAGACGATACAGCAAAGAATATGAATTCGCGTGCGAGCCGATATCGAATACATGAAATTTTCTAAGCTTATCCACTGCCGGAAAAAGTCTTTTCATTTCAGTAAAACCTTTAGGATGCTTGGCCTTAATCAGTCAATCCCCACCAGCTAATGCAGTTTCAGCCTGTGGCCTCTTTTGAATTGCTTCAAGAATTCGAGCATGGGTGATCACACGCATAAATTTTATTGTATTCCAGTTCTAAGCAGCTAAGAATTTATCAAAACGTAATCCTATTGAAATGATTCTTTTATAAAGTATTCCTTGTGAGAAATTATGTTTAGATCCAAAAATTTCATCAGTAAAGAAAAACCCCGCCAACTGATGATTGAACGGGGATTGATCTTCATTAAGATGTCTGATGATTTGGCACATTATTCAATATTTTTCAAGCAATCACGACACTGTTTGACCTCATCATGGTCACACGTGTAGTTAATTTCAGTCGCACCATGAAGACCAAATAAACAAAATATAAATTGCATCATGTTTTTCTCCTAAGTGTAAAAAGCTCAATCTAGGATCAAGCTTTATTGCTTTAAATATAGAATGATTCAATATAAAATGATTGGATCAGCGATCTAGAACAACTTCAGTACTCAGCTCTGTTTAGCCTTTCAGTAAAATTGAAGCTTTTGGGCTAAGTTTGTACAGGCTCTTCAGCTTGAGTCGTCTGATCTTTTTTACAATGATCACTTTTACAATGCTTGCTGCTCATCATCTGACACATTTTCTCTTTGCAAGATTTAAAACAACAACCAACCATTACGCCCATGCCAAATGCGCATATACATCTCATCATAGCTTTGTCCTGTCTTTTCGTGAAAAGAGATATATAAATAACATCTATTCATGTATCTCTCCTGAGGAAATTTTCAGGCTTTATGTTGTGTATGAAAACTTATGTGAAAGAGAATGACCAAAAAATACAATCAGCAAAGAAAAAACCAGATTTAAGACGGAAAAGAAAAAGCCTGTTTAACTCTCCTAAATTAAACAGGCCTTATAATGTGCTGATTTTTAATTATTTTCATTAAGTTCTTAGAATGACGCCAAGATATCACTAGCCATGCAGCCAATCTGTGTAGGATATATAGATGCAATGTTTCAAAATATGAAAAAACCATTACTTTTGTTAATTAAATGACTGTAATTTATCCAAAAATATTTTTAATGAGAAAATAAGATTACTAAATAACCAAAACCCAAGAAGAATTGCTAAACCTATAAGTGAGAATGGGTTAATTTAGATTTTTAGAAGAAAATTCCTTATTTCAGTCAATATCGGATGTTATGAATGTTCAATGTCTCATAAAGTTTATAGATCATTGCTTTCTTTTTAGTCATTTCTCTCTATAATTTTTCATATGAGCAATAACAATATTTTGGCAGCATGAAAAATCGCATCCTAATTACTTTATTGATGAGTCTGGCAATAAGCGGCTGCCAAAAACAGCAAGCAGAGAATTCAGCCGAGGCTGCTGCAAATATTAAAGCGCAGTTTGAACAGTCAGATAATCAACTCAGTGCTTATTTGGACAAACTCGACTCTTCAACAATTAGTCTGGAAGAAAGAACACGCATCCTGTGTGAACAATATCCTAAAGAATATAAAAATAACTATATGCCTGCCTTGCTAAAACTTGCACCCAAGGAATATACAGAAAAAGAGTTGCTCACCGACCTAGACAATGCCTTGAATTTCTACAAGCTGAAAGCCAATATTCAGTGTTGATCTATGTTCAGTCTAATTGTGAAATGAAATTTATAAAAAACCGCCTGATTCAGGCGGTTTTTTTATGAAGAGCGTATATCTTAAAAAGAATTAACGCTGTGGTTTTCACTGATCTTGTTGATTACGTGAACGTTGTTGCTGTTGGTTACTGTTTTGCTGTGGCTGTTGTTGCTGTTGGCCTTGCTGGTTTTGTTGCTGCTGGTCGCGCTGTTGCTGATTGTGTTGACCATCTTGTGGCTGTTGTTGTTGCTGGTTATTTTGTTGCTGATTTGGGTTTTGCTGGTTATTTTGTTGACGCTGCTGATCTTGATTGCGCTGTTGATTTTGCTGTTGCTGTTGTTGTTGCTGTTTCTGTTGGTCTTGCTGTTGATTATTAGCCATGGTGGTATTCCTTACTATTTGCTTTAAATTAAAAGCCGATAGGTTTCGACTTAATATCCACTCTACGCATTTTTTAGATTTCGCCAACCTTTAACCTGTTACAGATTAATTCAATGTAAAAAATAGTAAGATAAGTACTTGAAGTGGAGATTAATGCGCAACATAAATTACCTGATATAATGCAACAGAAACATAATGAAAGATTATATAGGTCAAAAATTTATTATCCAATAAAAGGAATAACTTAAGTCCTATTTCATATATATGAAATTTTTAATAAAATTTAAAAATCGTTATCAAATAGAATCAATTAATACCTATGTTATTGATATCTATTAATATATAAAAATCAATCTAAATCTTCTATATTTTTAAAAGATTAAATAAAATATTAAAAATCCAATTTTTTTGAATATTCTTAAGTGTAAGGAAATACGACACTTAACATGACCTCACCAATAACACTTAAGCTGTTTCGAATTTATCTTGACTTTAAGTTAAATATTTTTAGCTATTAATCTGGTATTAACTTAGGTCAAATCATTGTTTGTAATTATATTTATTAATCTATTTATAATGAATAAGCCTCTTTAAAAGAGGCTTATTCTATTCAGTTTTTATTAGATATTGACTACTTTGACGATAATCGTTTGAGTATCTTCCTGCTCTTCGGCCAGATACAAACGTTTAAGCTCTTTGCTTTTCACTTTGAACTGCAAATTCTGATAAGAAATCGTGCTTGGTATCTGATCAAAATATTGACCATCAGCGTCAATTTCTTCCTGAAATAATGGTGTACCCAATTGATAGTCAAGACTTTTTAAGACTACATATTTTACTGTGGTTTTCATTCCAACACCCTACTTTCACTAAGCACTTTATTTTTATTTTTACCACTGTTCCGCCTGAGAAGAAACCTCTATTTTTGAAAATAGCCCAAACTTTAACCACTCAGATTTTGCGATCAGGTCAACATGAAATTACACTGATCTATGAAAAAAATTTTAACTTTCATAAAAATATAAATATACTTGGAGTTGATCGACAGAAAAAAATCTGTCTAGATTGATCTAAAATCACTCCCACAAAGAAAATATAGAGACTATGATAAAAACCTGTTGCGGCTTACTCGAAGAGAAAAACATAAAAATTGCCTTTATCGAAAGCGCAAGTTCTGGATATCTCAGTAGCCAGTTCTCCATTTGTAAAGGAGAAGGTGCCGAAATTCTGATTGGTGGTTTGATCTGCTACGATGTAAGTGTCAAGACTTCAGTATTGGGCATTTCCAAGAATCTGATCAATAGTCATACTGCGGAATCTATGCCGGTAACGGTTGTTCTGGCGGAAGCAGGTAAAAAAATGTTCCGTGATGCTGACTGGATTATTGCCTGTACAGGATTGCTTAAACCAGGTGGTAGCGCGACACCAGAGAAACCGGAAGGGACTTTTTTTGTGGCCATTAATGATGGCACGCAAATCCATCAGTTCCAGTATTATCTCAAAGGCTCGCCACTTGAACGCCTTAATAAACTGTCAGCTGTGGTTGCACATGACATGATCAATCTATTGAATAACAGCTAAGCTTTCAAAGTTATTATGTAGCCTGAATAAGCTTCATTATTTCTACCGTATTTTAAGATAGATTGGCATGATCAAATGCCAATCTATTTTTTTGAGGGTGGAATGACCATGAATATTAAAACCGCACTGCTTCTGCTCCCTCTGAGCTTGCCCAGTCTGGCTTTCGCTACTGTAGGCGGCCCACAAAATATTGAAGTTCTAGGCTATGAAGTCAAAGAACAGAAGCTTTATATCATGCGTCATTATCTTGATGGTCGTGGACGCTTGCCTCAACTGTATTATTATAATTTTAAATCCCAAAAACCAAATCAACTGGTTCAGGTCAATTCCTTATATATCAATCCTAAAACCAAGCGCATCGATTATGATCAAGACAGTCGCAAGTTTGATCAGGACATTGCCAAAATCAAAAAACGTTTAGTTCCATTAAATCCAATTCAAAAATCAAAGCCACAGCTTAAGGTGTTAAAGACAACGAAAGGTAGCGCGCCTGCCTGGCATGATCCTCAGGAAAAAGTGCCAAAATGGACCTATCAATATCAAGTGAAATCTGGCTCACAAAAAAGTCCGGTTCAGCAAGCAGTCAGTTATCAGCAAGGCTTGAAAATTAGCCAGGCCTATAAAGTTCCGCGACAGAATAAGACCCTGGTAATAGTAAAGTATCTGGGTATTCCTTTTGAAACAGGTTATAGCATTGAAGATCCGGCACTGTTAAGCCGATAACAGAATTCACTAAAAAAATAAGGTCTCAATTGAGACCTTATTTTTATTCTAGGACATTTACGGATTAAGCCGCTGTAGAACGCTCAGCGATTGGCACTACTTTACGTAGTTCTGGTCCGGTATAGTCTGCGCTTGGACGGATAATACGGTTGTCAGCACGCTGTTCCATCACATGCGCTGCCCAGCCTGTCACACGTGACATAACAAAGATCGGGGTAAACAGCTTAGTTGGAATGCCCATGAAATGATAGGCAGATGCATGGAAGAAATCCGCATTACAGAATAATTTCTTCTCACGCCACATGACTTCTTCACAGCGTACAGAGACTGGATACAGTACCGTATCACCGACATCTTTGGCCAAACGCTCAGACCAGACTTTGATAATGCCATTACGCGGATCATTGTCCTTATAGATCGCATGACCGAAGCCCATGATTTTTTCTTTACGTTCCAGCATGCCCAGCATTTCACGCTCAGCTTCTTCTGGTGATTTCCAGTTTTCAATCATGTCCATCGCAGCTTCGTTAGCACCACCATGTAAAGGGCCACGCAAGGAACCGATTGCACCGGTAATACAGGAATGCATATCTGACAGCGTTGATGCACACACACGAGCGGTAAAAGTCGAAGCATTGAATTCATGCTCTGCATACAGAATCAAGGAAACATTCATTACCTGTTCATGTAGCTCATTTGGTTTTTCACCATGCAGAAGATGCAGGAACTGTGCACCAATCGAATCATCTTCAGTATTTTCTTCAATACGTACGCCGTCATGACTATAACGATACCAGTAACAAATGATTGCCGGCAAAGTTGCCAAAATACGGTCTGCGATATCCTGTTGCTGCTCAAAAGACTGCTCAGTTTCAAGATTGCCCAGCATGGAAACGCCAGTACGCATCACATCCATTGGATGCGAGTCGGCAGGAATACGCTCAAGGACTTCTTTTAATGCCTGAGGTAAAGTGCGCAAGGATTTCAGTTTGGCTTTGTAGGCAGCCAATTGCTCTGCCATCGGCAATTCTCCGAAGAAAATCAGATAAGCGACTTCTTCAAACTGGCAATGTTCAGCCAGATCCTGCACGTCATAACCGCGATAGGTCAGACCTGCGCCACTTTTGCCTACTGTTGAAAGTGAGGTTTTACCCGCCACTTGTCCGCGCAATCCTGCGCCAGTGAGTACTTTTCCTTCAGCCATTTTTTTAATTCTCCTGTTTAAACAGTTTATCTAATGTGTCTTCAAAGCTGTGATAATCTAAAAATTCGTAGAGTTCTTTTCGTTGTTGCATGATATCCAGCACATTTACCTGAGTACCATGTTCGCGCACCGAACGCATCACCTCAAGTGCAGCTTTTTGCATTGCACGTGTCGCTGACAATGGATACAGCACCATGCCAATGCCCTGCTCAGCCAGTTCACCTACCGTATAATACGGTGTATCACCAAATTCGGTAATATTTGCCAAGACTGGCACACCGACCGCATCACACACTGTACGGTACATGGTGATATCGGTCATCGCCTCAGCAAAGATCGCATCTGCACCCGCTTCAACACAGGCAGAAGCACGATCAATCACGGCTTGCAAGCCTTCTTTTTGTAGCGCATCGGTACGCGCCATCACCACGAAGTTTGAATCGGTTTTCGCATCTACAGCCGCTTTGATACGATCGACCATTTCCTGCTGCGATACGATTTCTTTATTTGGACGATGACCACAACGCTTCTGTGCCACCTGATCTTCAATATGAACCGCAGCGGCTCCTGCTGTAATCATCTGCTTAATCGTGCGGGCAATATTTAATGCACCGCCCCAACCGGTATCAATATCAACCAGTAAAGGTGTATCCACACGCTCAGTGATCCGGCGTACATCTTCAAGAACATTATCCAGGCTGGTCATGCCCAGATCAGGCAAACCATAAGAATAATTCGCGACACCCGCACCTGATAAATAAATGGCTTTATAACCGACCTGTTTGGCCATCATGGCAGCATAGGCATTTACTGTGCCCATAATTTGCAATGGTTTCTCGACTTCAAGCGCTTGTCTAAATCTTAAACCTGCAGACATTTGTTCTGTCATCTTCCTTTTCCACAGTCTTGGCTATAATTATTGAAATTCGAGTATACTCATTTGGCTTGCTCATTCCATAACCTGATAGAACAAATACTCTAAAACTTTAGTCAAATTTTTAAGTTTTGCTTTACCTAATTAGCAAATAGCGCCCTTATCCGGCGCAATTATGAAATATGTGCATATATTTGCTATGATGGCGTTTCAATCTCTATTGACATGTTGATGTACTATCTCCTATGCAAGACCTCGCCCTAGAACCGCTCGCCAAAGATCTGCCACAGACCAAACGTGGTCATGAGCGTTGTATTGCGCTGCTGATCAGTGCAACCGAGCTATTTCTGGAACGGGGTTATGATGCTGTGTCTCTGGATGATATCGTCCAGCATGCCGGTGGCTCCAAAGCCTCTATTTATAAGTACTTTGGCAATAAAGAGGGCTTGTTTAAAGCCATCTGCGATTATCGTCGTATCAAGTTTTTTGAAGATATCAGTATTCCGATCGAACTGATGGCACTGGATTTTCGTAGTTATTTAGTACACACGTTGCTTAATTTTTATCACCAGATTATGCAACCGGAAAACTCGGCCTTTATGCGTCTGGTGCTGGAACAAAGCCAGCGTAATCCTGAACTTGCTCAGCATATTCATGAGCGAGGCCCGGTGCATGTGCAAAGTGCCATTGCCACGGCTTTAGAACAGGCAGATGCGCAAGGTTTATTGCATTGCGAAAATCCACAATATTCGGCGCAGCTGTATTTTGGTATTTTGCGCAATCTGGAATGGCGTATTCTGATGGGAATTCCGGTACAGGAAGATGATCAGGAAATCGACAAATACATCAGTTATTGTGTGGATCGCTTTTTAGACGGTCATCAAAAAGTCTAGTTTTTTTGCATTTTTCATTGCTTATAGTATATTAGCCGATTCCGTATTTTTTTCTTAAACTAACCAACAACTGATTGTTGATCGAGTTTTTCGGCAATTATTGTGGAGTAACGAATGGCTCTCCGTCACTTTCTCACCTTACGCGATTTATCAACTTTAGAACTTAACCAGATTTTGCAACGCGCAATTGAGCTTAAGCGCAAACAGCATAACAATGAAGTGTTCCAACCATTTGTTGGTAAAGTGATGGGCATGATTTTTGAGAAATCGAGTACCCGTACGCGTGTTTCGTTTGAAGCTGGCATGAGCCAATTTGGTGGTAGCGCGATTTTCCTGTCTTCACGCGATACCCAGTTAGGTCGTGGTGAACCGATTGAAGATTCTGCACGTGTGATTTCAAGCATGCTGGATATTGTGATGATCCGTACTTTCGGCCATGATATCGTGGAGCGTTTTGCATCTTATTCAAAAGTTCCAGTGATTAATGCGTTGACTGATGACCACCACCCTTGCCAGTTACTTGCTGATATGCAGACCTATGTAGAGCAACGTGGCTCAATTGAAGGGAAAACTGTGGCCTGGATCGGTGATGGCAACAATATGTGTAACTCTTATATTGAAGCTGCACATATGTGGGGCTTTAATCTGAAAATTGCAGCGCCAAAAGGCTATGAGCCACAAGAAAAATTCCTGTCTGAATTTGCGCATTGCGTGGAACTGGTTCCTTCTGCTGAAGATGCAGCGGTAAATGCCGACCTGATCGTGACTGACGTTTGGGCAAGCATGGGCCAGGAAGAAGAGCAAAAGATCCGTGAAAAAGCCTTTGCAGATTATCAGGTGAATGAACGTCTGATGGATCTTGCACATCCGGATTGCTTGTTTATGCACTGCTTGCCTGCGCATCGTGGCGAAGAGATTTCAGAAAATCTGCTTGACCATAAAAATGCTGTGGTTTGGGATGAAGCGGAAAATCGCCTGCACGCGCAAAAAGCCTTGGTTGAATTTCTGATTAATGAAAATCTGAAAAAAGACTAATTTTTAAGATGAATCTTCACAAATTAAGCACCAATCTCTGGTGCTTTTTTTGTCTCAGCTCTTATAATCATTGTTGAAATGGAATAAAAGTGATTTTATACAATGCAAAAAAAATATTGGGCTTTGGCACTCTTGACTGGTTTTAGCAGTGCTGCCTTACCGGTGCATGCTTCTGAATTTGACCAATATCTTCAAGAAAAAAATATTATTGACAGCAAATTTAAAATTCAGAAAAAAACTGAACTGAATGAATTACTCGCAGTGCTCAGTGCAGAAGATTCCAGAACTTTACCGTTGCAGATTGATCAAAATACGATTATTGAACAATTACAGTTAAGTGCCAATAAAACCACACTGAAAGGCATGATCATCACGCCCGATTTTAGCCAGTTTGAAAAAGACCTGGGGCGCAAAGAAGTGATGAAAGTCATTCGCAATAATCTGCTCAATAATTGTGAAATTTTCTTTGAACATCGCTATCAGATTGAGAACCCATACAAGGTTGAACTCAGCCTGAACTCGCAGACACAAACCTATAAAACTGATATTTCCCAGAAAGATTGCAAATTAAAATAATCTAACTAAATAAGACATCAAGTTTGATTTGAAATTAAAAAATCCAAAAACAAAAAAAGGTAGCTCTAGCTACCTTTTTTGATAAGGTTTGTTATTATATCCTGCTAACGCACCAGACCTTGCGGCTGCAAAATAATAATCAGTGCACCCAGTATCACCACCATGCCACCAAGCAGATCCCAACGCGATAAAGTCACTTGATCAACGAAGCGCAACCAAATCAGTGCTGAAAAAATATAGATACCGCCATAAGCGGCATAGATCCGTCCTGAAGCAGCTGGATGCAAGGTTAACAGCCAGACAAAAACTGCTAAAGCCAGAGCTGTCGGAATCCATAACCAGTGGCTTCTCCCCTGATTTAAAATTAGATAAGGAAAATAACAGCCTAAAATTTCCATCAGTGCTGTGACCAAAAACAGGAAAAATGTCGTGAACAACTTGGTAATTTGAATATCCATAATTTATCTTTTGAACTAGATGAATGAGTTTAATGCTTTAAAATATGAATGCATGAAAAAACCCGTGCAAGCACGGGTTTGATCTTTCTTGTTCATTAGGCCGGTTCAGCAGTCTGATCTTCAAAAACCTCAAGTTTTAAGCCAACCGCTTTACCATTTTCTTTTTTAACCGATACTGCAACATTGCCGCCATTTTCAGCCAGTTCACCAAACAGGATCATCTCAGCAAGCGGTTTTTTCAGGTGCTCCTGAATCAGACGTTGCATTGGACGTGCGCCCATTAAACGGTCATAGCCATGTTCTGACATCCATTCACGTGCGCTTTGATCCACTTCCAGCATGACTTTTTTGTCATCCAGTTGTGCTTGAAGTTCAGTCAGGAATTTATCCACGACATTTTCAATAATGCTGCTTGGTAATGCCTTGAACTGAATCACGCCGTCGAGACGGTTACGGAATTCTGGCGAGAAGGCTTTCTTCATCGCTTCCTGATTATCGTTACTATTGTCTTGTTCCATAAAACCAATGCTGACACGTGAAATACTTTCAGCACCAATATTGGTTGTTAGTACCAAAACCACGTTACGGAAATCAGATTTACGCCCATTGTTATCGGTCAATGAACCATGATCCATAATCTGCAATAACAGATTAAACACATCTGGATGCGCTTTTTCGATCTCATCGAGCAATAGCACACAATGTGGATTTTTATGAATCGCATCGGTCAATAACCCACCCTGATCAAAACCGACATAGCCCGGAGGTGCACCGATTAAACGAGACACTGCATGGCGTTCCATATATTCCGACATATCAAAACGAACCAGTTCCACACCCATCTGTTTCGCGAGCTGCTTGGTCACTTCGGTTTTACCAACACCTGTAGGACCCGCAAAGACAAAACTACCTACAGGCTTATCTGGAGACTTCAAACCGGCACGTGACAGTTTAATCGCAGATGCCAAGGCCTCAATCGCTTCATCCTGACCAAAGACCACACGTTTCAGATCGCGCTCAAGATTTTCCAGCACGCTCTTATCATCTTTAGAAACAGTTTTTGGTGGAATACGCGCAATTTTAGAGACGATGTCTTCAATATTTTCCACAGTAATCAAACTGTCGTCTTGCTCCGCTTTTAAACGGCGCTGAGCACCGGCCTCATCAATGACATCAATCGCCTTATCTGGCAAGAAACGGTCGTTGATAAATTTTGCAGAAAGTTCTACCGCAGAAACCAAAGCTTGATCGTCATATTCCACATGATGAAAATCTTCAAACTTCGATTTCAGACCACGTAGGATATCAATAGTTTCAGAAATAGATGGCTCGTTCACATCAATTTTCTGGAAACGACGTGACAAAGCATGATCTTTCTCAAAGACCTGGCGGTATTCCTGGAAAGTGGTTGAGCCAATGCAACGTAAAGAACCATTTGCCAACGCCGGTTTGATCAGATTCGATGCATCCATGGTACTGCCCATACTCGAGCCTGCACCAATAATCATGTGAATTTCATCAATAAACAACACGGCTTCAGGTTTCTTTTTCAGCGCATTTAAAAGCTGTTTCAAGCGTTTTTCAAAATCACCACGGTATTTGGTTCCTGCTACCAAAGCACCAATGTCCAGACTGAAAATTTCAGCATTTTCCAGTGGTTTTGGCGCTTTACCATTGACGATTAACCAAGCAAGACCTTCAGCAATTGAGGTTTTACCAACTCCCGGATCACCGACAAGGAGTGGATTGTTTTTACGACGGCGGCAAAGGATTTGCGCGGCACGCTCGATTTCTTTTTCACGACCAATCAGTGGATCGGTCTTGCCTTTTTGTGCTTCAACATTCAGGTTAGTGGTATAAAGTTCAAGTGGACCTGAACTTGCTGAAGATGCTGATTCGCCATCTAGGTCTTCGATTTCTTCTTCAGACTGTACATCTTCTTTACGGGTACCATGAGACAGGTACTGAGTCAGGGTCAGACGGTTAATTTGATGACGTTTAAGCAGATAGACTGCAAATGAGTCACGCTCAGAATACATGGCAACCAGAATATCAGCACCTTCTACAGTACGATCGCCACCGCTTGATTGCACGTGAAAAATCGCGCGTTGCAAGATCCGGTCGAAGCTTTCTGTCGGGTGTGGTGCCTGATCACTATTTTCACCAAGTTTAGGGGTATGTTGTTCTACGTACTCTTCTAATTCCTTACGCAACACGATGATGTCCGCACCACATGCTTTCAGGGCATTCACGGCGGAATCGTTGTCAAGCAAGGCTAACAATAAATGTTCTACGGTCAGGAACTCATGTCTCTTTTGACGAGCCATGCTGACAGCCAAACGTAGTGATACTTCTAATTGACGACTGAGCATGTAACCCCCTTAATCTTTAGGCTCTATTTGGCAAAGTAACGGATGACCTTGTGATCGAGCATAATTATTGACTTGGTTCGCTTTGGTCTCCGCAATGTCTCGAGGATAGACCCCAGCTACACCCTTTCCTTCATAATGTACAGTTAGCATTACTTGTGTAGCTTGGTCAAGATTCATTGCAAAGTATTGTTGTAAAATTTCAATTACAAACTCCATCGGCGTATAGTCGTCATTTAATAAAACAACGGCATACAACGGTGGACGTTTCAGTTCTGGCGGTGCAGTCTGTACAGCTAGGTCAGAATCACCGTCTTCAGAGGGTTCATTTGCTAAACGTGGGCTGATATGCCAATCAACGATTCCAGACTCATTAAAAGAATTTTTAATATCACTTAAACACATTTGACGTTTATTGCTGGGCATAAGATTTATATTTCACACTTAATTTGCATTTGCTTCGGTTTTCGGAATTTCTGACAAGGTGGCAGACTGATTTTCGACTGCTTTGCCCTGTTCCCAACTAAAACGACGAATCACAGGCTTGGCACCGGTGAGACGCACTTCAATAAATTCTGGTTTAAAGCCTTTCGGCATGGTCCAGCGGCCAGTGAGTCGCTCATAATTTTCAAAATTAAAGTTTTTATCTTCCAGTGGTACCACCAGAATTTCAGTCCCTTTAATCAGGCGCAATTCCACACTACCTGAGGCACGGCTTTTGCCTGGACTGACCTGAACCAGATCAATCTGGTATTCAAAGGCATTTTCGGGTAATGGTTTAATCGACAGGTTTTGAACCGCCAATGCCAGACCACCACGCTGACGCAAGATCTCGCGATAAATGGTTCCCACACTTTCGGCCTGCACCTGTTCATCACGTGCCTTGGTCATGGCCAGATACAGATCATTGGCATTACTGACAGCCAGATCACGCTCCTGAACCGCAGTATTCAGCGTCTTGTTCAGTGTTTCCAGACTGGCTTTCTGAGTCTGTACCACATCGACCAGTTGCTCTGCATCCGCATCATAACCCGCCGCAGTCAAACCCTGACGATGTCCTACGGTATATCCGAGTACGCCACTGCTTAAGATCAATACAGCCGCACCAATGGCTAAGGGCGTATTGCCTTTCATGAATGGTTTCTTAGTACCGGGTTCCTGAGGAAGCGTCGTATTTGACTCGTTATTCGGCATTTTGATCTCTTGTTTGCTTTAATCAAGACACACATTTAAATGCAAATCTAAATGTGTGTGAAGTTCTAATACGTTTTTTATGGTAATAAACCAATATTATTTAAGCCAGCATCTTCAGCAAAACCAAACATCAGGTTCATGTTTTGCACAGCCTGACCTGCTGCGCCTTTTACCAAATTGTCTTGTGCAACCAGGATCACCAGTTTTGTTGGTTGTGGCTTATACAAGGCAATACGCAACTGATTCGCTCCACGCACTGAACGGGTTTCGGGTGAGCTACCCGCCGGCATAACATCGACAAATGCTTCATTGGCATAGAACTGCTCATATAGCGCTTGTAAATCTGCTGCTTGGCCTGCTTCAGTTAAATCGATATAGATGGTCGACAACATACCACGGATCATTGGCACCAAATGCGGTACAAATAAAATATGATCAAACACATTTTTTTGACCTGAAATATTTTCCAGTGCTTCGACAATTTCAGGATGATGGCGATGACCCGCTACACCATAGGCCTTAAAGTTATCAGCATTTTCAGAATAAATCATGCCCAGACTAGCTTTACGACCTGCACCTGATACACCCGACTTGGCATCGATAATAATGCTTTCAGGTTTCACCAATACTTCAGCCGCTTTTAAAACTGGCGCCAGACCTAACTGAACTGTGGTTGGATAACACCCCGGATTCCCGATCACATTGGCTTTTTTAATGTCTTCACGATTCAATTCAGATAAACCGTAAACAGAATCTTTTAACAGTTCTGGACATGCATGTTGCATGCCATACCATTTTTCAAACTGTGCAAGATCTTGTAAACGGAAATCGGCAGCTAGGTCGATCACTTTGGTATTTGCAGCGACCAGCTCTTCGGCATGTTTCATTGCGACACCATGCGGTGTTGCAAAGAACACCACATCGCATGATTTTAATAAATCCAGACTTAAATCGGAAAATTTAAGATCGGTATGCCCGCGCAAGCTTGGGAACATGTCATCTACACGACGACCTGCTTCAGTACGTGATGTCAGTGCTGTTACATTTACATCTGAATGTCGTAGCAAAAGACGTAAAAGTTCAACGCCTGTATAACCCGTACCACCCACAATACCCACTGAAATCACGATGATTACCTCAAATAAATGTTTCCTTTATAAGGCCTAGTATGACAGGAAGTTGAGGTTTTCTAAACCATTTCACTGGGGTTTGCTGGTTTTTTAATTGATCAGTAGGATAAGGCCGGTTTAGAGGATTAAATGCATAGATTGCTTAGGCTATTTTAATAGAGTTATATGGACTTATTAATTATGCTTTTAGGCACCCCACCAATATGGCAACGGCGTATTTTTCAGCGTTATACGATGCTGCTGGAAATGCTGATCATGCTTGGCAACTTCTGCCCAAAACCGTGGACTATGATCAAAATGCTTTGTATGTACCAGTTCATGGACAGCGACATAACGCGCGACTTGTTCAGGAAATAATACCAGCGCGCTGTTCAACATAATGTCATGTTTGGCAGAACAACTGCCCCATCGGGTTTTGGGATGTCTAATGTTGCAGTTTTTAAAAGGCAAATGACATTGCTGGGAGACGAGATTTAAATATGAAGGAAGCTGTTCTTTTGCGTAGGCAATCACGAAAGTTTTTAAATATTCTTCAGGATGTCGGTCACTGATCCAAAGCTGTAGATCTTCATGATCAAAAATAAAGTTGTTTTTCTGGCTGTGATAAGAAATTTTTACTGCTGCTTTTAGATTGAATAACCGCAGCTCACTCGGTAGCGTCCGGTCAATATTTTCGATTTTTTCCTGCTGGGATTGCCAGGTTTTAATCAGCCAGCTTTCAGATTGTTCAATAAAATGCTGTATCTGTTTTTTGCTGCAAAAAACCGGTGCTGTAAGGCGAATCTGTGTTGCATCGACACGCAAACGTAACCGTGTTGAACGGACATTTCGGGTGATTTGAATTTCGGGTAGGTCGGATAAGGTCATTTTTTATATTTAATCATTTTTTTAATCCTCCCCCTTGCGTAGCAGTGCTACTCACCCTTATTAAGGAGGGAGAAAAGCCCCTCTTAAAAAATCTAAAATGAGGCTTTTCTTGCACAAAAGTTAAAGCAGTACTTTAACTTCTGTTCAGGATTTGGGGAGATTTTAAAATTAAACCGCTGTACGCTCTTCAATTCCGTTATCCGTCGCGACAATTGCGATATCTGCTTTGTTGATCGCAAAGATACCGTTACACACCACGCCCGGAATATCGTTTAAGGTTTTTTCCAGTTCAAGCGCATTCAGAATATTGAGGTTATATACATCTAAAATCACGTTACCGTTGTCAGTTACCACACCTTCACGATAAGCAGGATCGCCACCTAAAGATACAATTTTACGCGCAACAGCAGAACGCGCCATTGGAATCACTTCTACCGGAAGCGGGAATTCACGGCCCAATTGTCCCACCCATTTTGAATCATCAACGATACACACGAATTTTTTCGCGATAGAGGCAACAATTTTTTCACGTGTGAGCGCTGCGCCGCCACCTTTGATCATATGCATATGACGATCAATTTCATCTGCGCCATCAACATAAGCATCCAGACCACTGACAGAGTTCATATCCACTACTTCAATACCGAGCTTTTTTAAGCGCTGTGCAGTTGCTTCTGAACTGGCTACCGCAGCTTCCAATTGCAGCTCAGGTAATAAGTCAATTAAAAAGTTTACAGTACTGCCTGTACCTACGCCTAAAATGCCCCCTTTTGGCAAGTGTTTTAAAGCGGCTTTAGCTGCTGCTTGTTTTTTCTCATCTTGGGTTGCATATAGACTCATGGCTTCACTCAACTATTTTGGACTTTTGCAGCTTTTTTAAACCGCAAAGCCGTGTGGTTTGTTACAATAAGCCCCTATTTTAAACTGTTAGATGGAAAATTAACATGCTGTCTCGTTTGGTTCGACAAATTTTACAAGCAACGGTCTACGATGTTGCAATCGAAACTCCACTCGAAGCAGCGCCACGAATTAGCGAACGACTCAATAATAACATCCGCTTTAAACGTGAAGATTTACAACCGGTTTTTTCATTCAAACTACGCGGTGCCTATAACCGTATTAGTCAACTACCGAAATCACAAATGGAACGTGGCGTTATTACTGCTTCAGCGGGCAACCATGCACAGGGCGTGGCACTCTCAGGGAAAAAGCTGGGTATTCGCGCGATTATTGTGATGCCTAAAACCACACCTGATATCAAGGTACAGGCGGTTAAACGTCTGGGTGGCGAAGTGGTTTTGCATGGTGATTCATTTGATGTTGCCAATAAATATGCGATTCAACGTGCCCAGGAAGATGGGATGACTTTCATTCCGCCTTATGATGATGAACTGGTGATTGCTGGCCAAGGCACGATTGCCAATGAAATTCTGCGTCAATGGCGTGATGTCGACTATGTGTTTGTCGCAGTTGGTGGTGGTGGCCTGATCGCAGGTGTTGCAGCGTATTTAGGTGATGTCGCACCACACGTTAAAGTCATTCCAGTTGAATACGACGAATCTGCCTGTTTAAAAGCTGCTTTAGAAGCCAATGAGCGTGTCATTCTTCCATCTGTGGGCTTGTTTGCTGATGGCACGGCGGTAGCCCAAATTGGTGAAAAACCATTTGATGTGATTCGTCTGCAAAAGTCGGACAATTCAGGCCCGATCGTTGAACCGAATGTGGTGCTGGTGAATACGGATGAAGTCTGTGCAGCGATTAAAGACACTTATGACGAATGCCGTAGCATTGTCGAACCATCTGGTGCAATGGCTCTGGCAGGTATTAAAAAATACGTGGCTGAACATGGCATCGAAGGGAAGAACATGGTGTCGATTGTCTGCGGCGCCAATATGAACTTCGACCGTTTACGCTATATCGCTGAACGTACTGAATTGGGTGAACGCAAAGAAGCGATTTTTGCCGTGACGATTCCAGAACAGAAAGGTTCATTCCTGAGTTTCTGCCGTGCATTACAAGGCCGTAATATCACTGAATTTAACTATCGTGCCAGTGATGCTTCTGCGGCACAGGTCTTTGTCGGTATTAGTCTGAAAAATGGCGAGAAAGAACGTCAGGAAATTTATGAAACCTTAAAATTCCAATATGACGTTGATGATCTGTCTGATGACGAAGTGGCCAAACTGCATATCCGTTACCTGATCGGTGGTCATGCCGATATTGAAAATGAACGCCTGTTCCGAGTGGAATTCCCGGAGCGTCCAGGTGCCCTGCTAATGTTCCTGGAACGTCTTGGCCCAACGCATAACATCACCCTGTTCCATTACCGTAACCACGGCGCTGCAGAAGGTCGCGTACTGGTCGGTCTGGAGGCAGAAGATGCACAGCAAAATCCAGATGGTTTGATTGAGACATTGGAAAATATTACTTATCCATATGAAGAAATCACCAATAACCTGGGTTATCAGCGTTTCTTAAAATAATCAGTTTGTTGTAAACCGCCTTTCGAGGCGGTTTTTTTATGTCCGGCTGAATGAAAATGTATGAAGTATTTATGTAAGGCCAGATAGCTGAAAACTATAAAAATCTTTAAGATACATACTTAGACATGAACTGATTTGAAATAAAAAGATTTAAGGAAATATGCATGGCATTATTTGCAGTCATTGGGCTGGGCAGCTTCGGTGCAACAGTGGCGACTCAACTGATCAGCCTGAAACATGATGTGATTGGAATCGATCTCGATAAAAAATATGTGGAAAATATTTCCGATCAGCTCACCCATGCGGTCATTGCCGATGCAACCGATGAGCATGTCCTGGATGAACTGGATATCCAGCGCTGTGAAGCGGTCGTAGTCGCAATTGGTGAAGATATTGAAGCCAGCATTCTGTGTGTACTGCATCTGAAAAATATGGGTGTAAAGAAAATTTGGGCCAAAGCCAAATCCAAAGCCCACCATATGATTTTGACCCATCTGAACGTCGAAAAAATTATTCACCCAGAAGAAGATATGGGCGTCCGTGTGGCACAATCACTCAGCTACCCGATGGTTAGCCGTTATATGTCACTTGAAGATGATCACTATATTGTCAAGATCGAGATTCATGCCGATCATCATGACACTCCTTTACACCAGTTAATGAACCAAGTTCCCGAAATTAAAGTTCTTTTGCATAAACGCGGCCCTGAAATACAGCATATCGTAGATCTTGAGCTGTTACTTAAGGAAGGTGACATTCTGGTGGTCGAAGGATTGCTGGACCCTCTACGCCGTTTGTCCAAGCATTTTAAGGCCATATGAAAAGCTCAAATTTAAACCAGAACAGGATTGTCAATCTCAGTCCACCGAGTCTGCTCGCCTTAGGTTTTCTCGGACTGATTTTTATTGGCTCTTTATTACTGATGCTGCCCTTTGCCCATCAAACTGAAATCAGCTGGTTAGAGGCGATTTTTACAGCGACTTCTGCAGTGACGATTACCGGACTATCTGTGGTCAATGTTGGTGAAGCATATACACCCTTTGGGCAGATCGTAATTATGTTCCTGCTGCAATGTGGTGGCCTCGGCTTTATGACCTTTGCCATACTCGCCTTCATGAGCCTGTCACCTAAACTTGGTTTAAGACAGCAAGTGATGGCACAGGAATCTATTGGCCAGACCAGTTTAAAGAAAGTCAGTTTTACCATTAAAGCAGTATTCCTATATTCTCTGTTTTTCGAAGCGATTGGCACCCTGATTTTAACCTTAGCCTGGCTGGAAGATTATCCTTTTGGTGAAGCGCTGTTTTATGCAGCTTTCTATAGTGTTTCTGCGTTTAATAATGGCGGATTTTCCCTTTTCCCCAATAGCTTGATGAGCTTTTCCGGCCAGTATTTCGTGACCTTTACGATCAGCATGCTGTATATCATTGGCGGGATCGGTTTTCTGGTTCTGATGGATGTAAAACAGAATAAAAACTGGCGCAAGCTTAGCCCGAATAGCAAGCTGATTCTGACTACGATTATGGGCCTTAACCTGAGTGCTTTTATTGTGCTCTGGTTACTCGAAGCGTCTAATCCACAAACTCTAGCGCTGATGAGCGTAGGTGATCAGGCGCTCAATGCCTGGTTCCATGCCACTGTTCCCCGCTCTTCAGGTTTTTATAGTCTGCCTATGGACCAGATGAGCGATGCCTCAAGTCTAGTCACCATTTTTTTAATGTTTATTGGTGGCGGTTCCTTAAGTACGGCGGGTGGAATTAAAGTTGGTACGTTTATTATTGTGGTGATCAGCGTAATCAGTTTTTTAAGACGCGAAGATGAGATCCGGCTGTTTAATCACTCTATTCCTGAAAAAACTACGTTTAAAGCATTGGCCGTCGTGTGTATTACTGCAGCGTTGATCATGATGGGTTTTATGAGCTTATTAATCCTGGAACCTGAGCAGGATTTTCTGGATCTGTTGTTTGAAGCCGTGTCTGCGGCCTGTACCGTCGGTTTGTCCCGAGGGGTAACTGAGGAGCTACAACCTGCCAGTTTGATCATTCTGATGCTGTTAATGTTCGCAGGGCGTCTAGGGCCACTGACGCTTGCTTATTTTATTGCGACTCCCAAAAAGAGTCGTCTCAAACATCCGCCTTCAGAAATCCAGATTGGTTAATTTACCTAGAAAAAACCATGCATCGGCATGGTTTTTTATTTTCATTATAAGGTCATGAAACTTGGAATCTTAGAACCAGTTCATCAATGAGACACCTAAACCGATATACGTGGCACGGTGATTATAATCAATCAGACTTTCTCCGTAGCCATCAAATAGCTGGAATTGGCCACGCAAACGCCCACTGATCGGGAATGACCAATCGAACTGTACGGCTCCACGATTTTCATCTCCACCTTTTAAGGTATGTCGCAGCATTAATGAAAAATCATGCTCCTTATAACGATAAAATGCGGTCATGTCTCCACGGCCGATATAGTTTTTGATTTCTGGATTGTTATCATCTTCTCGCTTCTCTTCAAAGCGATACCAAGGACGAACCATCAAGGCAAAATTGTCTTTTTCAAAACCGAGATTCAGCATCACCCGGTTCCAGCTACGTGATAACGGATCAGAACGGCCATTGGACTGATGATTAATGGTCAATCCCAACATACGCCAGTTAAGACCTAAAAGATCATAGTTGGTACGGAAGATTAAACTGGCTTCGGGTTCATAGTTGGTTTCACGAAACGGACGTGATTCTTCCGAGTTATACACCTGCCAACGTGAAGATTGGGTATAACCAAGCCAGAGATCGCCATTATCTCCCAAGATATTTTCAACCGCCTTGGTCTTTAAAGACAACTGAAACTTTGCTTCGGTTGAGGTAAGATTTTGGTCTTCCTTCACTGTGTTTTCTGGATTTTCACTTTGAGGGAATTCATTTTTCTTTGATGTCCAGAAACCTGGCATCAAATACACTGGCTGATAAGAACGAATGTTCCAGGTGCCTAATTTACTTTCTGGAGAGAGTTCCCAGCGGCTATCCAGCAAAGACAGATTCGGCGTTAGCTTTGATCCTTCAGAAGCATAAATATTGGAAACGGTTTGACCAATTTTCGCTTTTAAATTATCGGGTTCAGGCGCAATTTCTGCTGCTGCACGACGCTCAGAAACGATTGCAGGCTTATCAGTGACCGGAATTTTAAATAAAGTATCATAACAGGCCAGACGCTCTGCACTAATTTCCAGTGCAGCACAGGCTTCAGCCGTTGCCGGCGTGGGACTGTTGACTACTGTTTCTTCCGCATTCACTTGCGTCCCAACTGCACAGCCCAGCAACACGCTCAGCTGTAGAGTTGAGCGCTTAAACGAATTAAGCGCCATCCCTTATCCTCTTTTTTTTATTTATAGAACTTGTTGAATTACAAAACCAAGCTGCTCCAGCATTTCACGTTTTGCCACTGGTGCCACAACGGCTTTCGTCGCCTGCTGCTCGACCAGATAGGTCTGTGCAACACGCTGCAAATCATCCAGTGTGACATTCAATAAACGTTCACGTAATTTTTTACGGAACGCTGGTGTACGTTGATGCAAGTAAGAATAACATGCAGTAATGGCTTCGCCTGCCGGTGAACCCGGTTTATCCATACTGGCGATCAGACCCAGAATGGCTTCTTCCAGTTGATGCGGCTGTTGTGGTGCATTGAGTAACCACTGGATACTGGCATCAAAATCCTGGAAAGTTTCTGCCAGACGTGGGTCACGGTAGCTATAGAAACGGAATGAACAGGCATTGCCGTCATAGCTCGCACCACCGCCATAGGCACCGCCTTTTTCACGAATGGCGCTGTGCAGGAAGCCATTACGCAAATAACCTGCCAGCACCATCAATGCAGCAGCATCAGGGTGTGAAACTTCAACAGCAGGATAAGCAGCCGCACAGAACTGGACATTGGCTTGAATCAACCAGGCTTCGTGCTGGTCATGGGTTACTTTTTCGACTTGAGTTAATGAAACTGGTGCAGAATCAACTTCAAGTTTATCCCAGACATTCTGAATTTCTTCGATCAGATGCTCAGACTGCGGCTCTTCACAGACTAACAGGAATTGCTTTGGTGCTTGCAACAAGACCCGATGAATCCGTTTTAATTCATCAATCAGAAGATCATATTCAGCCGGATCTTTTTCGATCTTAGACACCAGTTCGATCAGCCAGTTCAATGCACCCAAACCGGTATTGTGATAATCACGCAAAGCCAATGCACTATGCTGGCGTGAAGCCGTTTGCATTGCATAGCTATGTCCAGAACCGGAAATACGTGACTGCCAGCGCGTTTTACGCTGTTGTAACAGCTCGATAATACGGTCTTTTTCATCAAAACGAAGCTGTTCAAAACCAATCTTTAACAGACGGATCGCATCGAGATGATTCACCAAAGATTTGGTCGTTAGCGTCAACCAGGCAGTAATCTTGTTTTTGTCATCGACTTTAGAACGCAAAGATGCGCCCATGCCCAGACCGCCACTTACCGCTGTTTGCAGTTGCTGGAACTCAAGATAATCATACTCACCCGCACCGACTTCACCCATCAGGATCGACAGTAGGTTAAAGTAAGGCGACTGCACCACTTCATCCGGAATATTGACCAGAACCTGTTGATAATAAATCCCATTGGTGCCGGCATGATACAGGTTCAACGGCGTATCAACACGGTTACAGATAATCTCACGCAACTGGCCTTGAACAATTTGCAATTCCGCAGGGACATCTTCCAGACCGACTTTCGGCAATAAATTCAAGTCATCCGGCGTGTCCTGACGCACATTCAATGCTTCAGTCTGCGCAATAATTTCAGCTTTCTGTTCTTCAGTCAGATTCTTGCCAATTTCAGCCAAACGCGCTTTTTCATCCGCTGCTTCTTTAGCAGATTTAGTCGCATCCGGAACCAGTGTCAATTGGACACGATGTGGATTATCCAGCAGATGCTCTTTGATCAGATTGGATAACCACATCGGATCTTGCAGCTCTTCTTTGACTGCGGCAATCGCAGAGTCCACATCCCAAACTTCGACCGGATCACGATGATGAATCGCGCTACCCAGACCGCTCAGAATCAAGCTCAAACCATACGGCGTACCATCGCCATTGATTTCACGCTGATGCAATTCAATTTGATGCAGGATCGCATCGACCATGCTCTGATCAACTGGTTTAGAGGCAACATCTTCCAGAACCTTAAACACACCATTTTTAAATTCTTCTGCATGTTCAGGATTTGAACCCTGTACCGCACAGTAGAAAGTCATTTCAAAATTAGAATCATCCACGCCCATGAATGGACCTGTTGCATCAGCATAACCACACGTTTCCAGATAATGACGCAGTGGTGATGCTGAATCTTCTAACAAGATACCTTCAACTAAACGCATACCTAAACGCAGTTTAATGTCACTGGCTTCTGGCAATAACCATGACAGCACATGATAGGTCTTGTCCTGCAGGTCTTCAGCATCAACAGCATAGCTGTCTGTCACCGTCAATGGTGCAGTCAAACGGGTTTCAGGTGTTGGATACAGCGTCTGACCTTTTTCAAATTTGGACAATGCCAGATTTTCAAACTGCTCTTGCAGTTCGAATGCTGTTTTATTGCCAAAGGTCATGAAGACTGCATTACTTGGATGGTAATGTGACTTATAGAAATCAACTAACTCCTGGTAAGTCAGGTCAGGAATATCTTTAGGATCACCACCAGAATTATAATGATAGGTGGTATGCGGATATAAATGATGCGCCAGCGTGTGATACAGCTGGTCTGAAGGCGAACTCATCGCACCTTTCATTTCATTAAAAACTACGCCTTTATAGACAGGCTCGCCATTTTCCAGCTCAATGCGAATGCCTTCCTGGGCAAAATCTAGTGGATTGAGGTTCGCAGCAAATGCTGCATCCATATACACTTCAAGCAGGTTCTGGAAATCCTTGCTGTTCTGCGTCGCAAATGGGTACGCAGTCCAGTCCGCCGCAGTAAAGGCATTCATGAAAGTATTCAGTGAACGGCGAATCATCAGGAAGAATGGATCACGCACCGGGAATTTTTCTGAACCACACAGCGCAGTATGTTCCAGAATATGTGCTTCGCCTTTAGAATCCATCGGCTGGGTACGAAACGCCACCAGAAAGACATTTTCGTCGTGATTGGTCGCCAGATGATAATGTGTGGCGCCAGTCACTTTATGTTTATATTCAGACACGAAAATGTCTAAAGCTTCAACATGTTGTTGACGTACCAACTGAAACGCAGGATGTACAGTTTGAGAAATGGTTTCAGTGACATCTACAGTCATGCGATCTCCTAATGCTTTAATTAAAATAACTAAGCGCATTATAGCTTTAGTTATCTGAATTATTCACGTTGAAAACCGAGGATTTTGATCGAATTAAGTAAACTTGATCATTTGAAAATTAAATCATCAAATTTACTTCCTGCCTCTAGATGAGTATTTACAAGCTTAAGAAATCAGATATTTAAAATAGTTATAGCTTGGATTGTTTTCCACAAATACATAATTCTGCTTTTGATAAAAACTGGCGGCCAGTCGGGTATCTGTTTGCAGGCACAAAGCTGAATAATGCGGACGTGCCAATTGCTCCAGGTAAGCCAAAAGCTGTTTGCCTACGCCATGCTGACGATATTTCGGATGCACATAGAAACGGCGTACACGACCAATGCGGTCTTCAATGCCGTTATCTCCCAATTGCTGGTTTAAGCCGCCACAGGCAACCAATTTCTTGCCATCATGCGCCACCACCAGATATTCATTGGCGTGGCTAAAGCAGTTTTTCCCGGTGCGATATTCTTCTATTAACTTATCTACCAAATTATAGCCTTCTTTACGTGCCAGAGTTGCCAGTGTTTCGATCTGATCCGGGAGTTGTTCGGCTGTTACAATTTTAATATTCATATACGCACACTATTTGAAATTGTTGTGGAGAATGACAGTTGCCAAGCGACTTAAAGTATCATGCCAGGAGCGATATCTCTTTATAAATAAAATGTGATCCTTAAATCAATGCTGCAGCGCCGTAGTGCACAAAAATAAGTCAGTTTTTAGACCAAAGATAGCTGCTGAACAAAATACAGCATTTTTGAAAAGTATTTGAAAATGATTCAGCAAACTACAGCAATCCCAAGCAATCGTGTAAACTTAGGACTTTCATTTTTAATGTGATATTTGAACATGGCAACTGTTGATCTTTTTGCGATTGGTAATGCGCTGATTGACCAAGAATTTAAAGTTTCTGATGACTTTTTAACTGCACATCACTTGCAAAAAGGCACCATGCAACTTGCAGATGGTGAGACTCAGGCCACTCTTTATCAAAATCTTCAAGCGACTCAAGTGTATAAGGGTCAGGCTTCAGGCGGTTCAGCAGCCAACACTACCGTGGCATTTTCTGCGCTCGGTGGTTCTGCATTTTATGGCTGTCGGGTCGGAAATGACGAACTGGGGCACATCTACCTGAAGGGTTTGAATGATGCAGGTATTAAGACCACCACCCAATCGATCAGTGAAGGCGTAACAGGGACATGTATGGTTCTGGTCAGCCCTGATTCTGAACGTACCATGCATACCTATCTGGGTATTACGGCCGAACTGACTGATCAACAAATTGATTTCAGCGCACTAAATAGCGCGAAATGGCTATATCTCGAAGGTTATTTATCAACTTCTGACACAGCACGTCATGCCGTACAACAAGCACGTGATATTGCCCGTGCCAATGGCGTTAAAATTGCCCTAACTTTATCTGATCCTGCCATGGTGCAATACGCGCGTGCCGGTTTGGATGAAATGATTGCAGATGGTGTAGACTTGCTGTTATGTAACCAGCAAGAAGCGCTGATGTATACAGAAACAGATAATCTTGAGGCAGCCCTGCTTAAATTAAAAACAATCAGTCAGCACGTTGTCATTACATTGTCAGCTGAAGGCGCACTGATTTCGGATTATCAAAATACATTTACTGTTCCTGGCCGTAAAGTGCCTGCAGTAGATGCCAACGGTGCCGGTGATGCTTTTGCCGGGGCTTTCCTGTACGGATTGAATGCTAATTTGGGTCTTCAAGCTGCGGCTGAACTGGCGATTCTCATTTCGAGCCAAGTGGTTTCACAATTTGGTCCGCGCCTGGCAGTTGAAGACTATGCGGCATTATTACAAGACTTTCAAAAGGAATGTGCTTAATGTTTAAAATCTGCATGACCGAAGACGTTCCAGAGCGCGAAGCACGCTCTTTTGAGCTTCCTGATGGAGACAATATCTTTATCACACAGCGTGACGGTGCCTTCTATGCCTATCAAAACCTGTGTCCGCATTTGCAGGTTGAACTGGAATTTCTGGAAAACCAGTTTTTGGATCGTGATCAGGAATTTATTGAATGCTCCACGCATGGCGCCTTGTTTCTGGTAGAAAGCGGTGAATGCATTTCTGGGCCTTGCCAAGGTCAAGCACTTGAAAAAGTAGAGATTACCGTGCATTCTGATGGTGGAATTTACCTCTCAGAATAAGACGAAAACGGACTTCACCATGCCTGCATTTTTTCTAGACTATAACCTGATGCCTTTTCATCTGAGTTTATTGGCGATTATTCTGTTTGGTGTGGTGAAAACCATTGGTTTCTATTTTGGACTCAGACCCAGCAAGTTTCTGCAAAAAATTTCACCTTATGACTTTCAGCAGATGGATCTACTAAACGTCAAATTCTCCAAAACTTTGATTGTGTTTTTCTTCCTGATGAATTTTAGCTTTGCCGGCTATGTTTTACAGTTCCTGATCTATTCTCAGGAATTTAAATTTCTGCCTGCCTATTATCTGATTATTCCAGCTTTGATCATTGCGACTTTTTTTACTATTTTTATGATTCACTGTCTGGATCAGGTCATTCCCCCTAAATATAAAAAGAACAATGTCAATCTACTTGGTCGTCTGGCGACGATTTCCAGTGGCAATGCCCGTCCCGGTTTTTCTGCTCAAGCACGGGTACGGGATGAGTATGGACAACTACATTATGTACAGGTAGAACCTGAGTTTGGTGAACTCGGGTTTCAGTCGCAGATTATCCTGATTCGCATGAGAAAATCTCATTATGTTGCCAAGAAAATTTGTAAATCTAATCAGCTGTTTAGCATGAATCTAGATTAAATTCTAAATCATTTAATAGTTATTAAAAAATCCCGACAGATATCGGGATTTTTTTAATGTTTAGATTTATTTTTTAAGAAGTCCTGAAACCATATTCAATACATTTTGAATATCATTATTGGCTTCTTGCTTACTGGTCTGCTCACCTTGTGGAGTAAGCGAATCAATAATCTGCGGCAAGACCTGTGAAATCGCACTATAAACATCCTGTTTCGGTGCATGGGTTTGTTGTGCAACTGCTTCAACTTCCTGATCATCAAACAGGTTTTGCACCTGCTGCGGATCGACATTGGCATTTTCACCGGGGCCGGTCGACACCCAATCATCGACCTGGCTATTGAGCCCCTGTCCTTTGAGCTTGTCTAATGCACCCTGTAAACCGCCCTGTTTTTGAATCCAGGCCAGCACTAAAGGCAGTACTGCAATCAATAAGGTTTTACCAGTAGAACCACCCAATCCTGAACGAGACTGAGCAGTACCTTGAGTACCACTACCACCGAACTGACTTAGTACTGAACCTAAAATTGCCCCCAGACCATTTTGTCGAGTCTGCTGGCCGGTTTGATTTTGCTGGTTTTGAGTATTTTGATTTTGCTGAGAATTTGACTGGTTTAAATGCCCTAGCACAGACCCCAGGATATCTGCCAAGCCACCTTGTTGTGAGGACTTTTGCTGCAACTGTCCACCACCCAATGCCTGCTTTGCTAATATTTCCACAATACTACTCAGGTTTGTCATGTCCTATATCCTATGTGCATCTTAATTACAGAATACGGCCTGCCCTCATATTGTCTAGGCAAGATTGTGTTAATATTTGCAATCTTGGTTAAGCTAGTTTTTAGCTTACCAGCGAAATTTATCCCAGTTTTCCGGATTGGCCCAAAATTTGGAGTTAAACCAGTCTGGCACGTGCTTATAGGTTAAAATATTAAACTGCCACAGCGCAAAATCGGCCTCATGTATAGTTTTGTCAATCAGCTGGGTAAATCCTAAAGCTCTCAATAACTTTTCATTTTGCATCCGGCTGATCACCACTAGCCGTTTGGCAAACAAATCACGTAATTTCACCAGAATTTGACTCATGATCTGTTCAGACAAATGTTCTGTTTCTACAGTATCCAGCATCACCACAGCCAAGTCATAACGTTGCTGAAAAGGCAGATTTAAAAAGTCAGATACGCTAAAATAGGACCATTGAATAACTGGCTGAAACTGGACTTGGCTCAAGTCCTGCCCAATACAAATAGCAGTATGAATTGGCTGTTCCTGTGCGAAATCGTCTAGCATCGAAGTAATGACATTCTGCTCAGCCATAACTGCATCCTTATGATTTAAGTGAGTAATTTTTATGGAACTTCAGGGCATTTGTCATAAAATGCACGTCGGCCTCAAGGACCTTAGTGTAACTGATCAACAGATACAGCGGGCAAATGTTGAATATAAATTAATTTTAGATCGTGCAGAAATTGATCTTCCGTTTAATTTAGGCCAAGAAATCGAGATTGAATGGACCGGTAATATTTACTGCGTGTCTTGTGGCAACAAAACTTCCAAATCATTTTCGCAAGGTCACTGTTTTAAATGTTTTAAAACCAATGCTTCATGTGATATGTGCATCATGAAACCAGAGACGTGCCATTATCATTTGGGCACTTGCCGCGAAGATGAGTTTGCACAGAATGTCTGCTTTCAGCCACATATTGTCTATTTGGCCAATTCTAGCGCATTAAAGGTCGGTATTACCCGTACCAGCCAAATGCCGACCCGCTGGCTTGATCAGGGCGCGACCCAAGCCCTGCCGATTATGAAAGTGGGCTCACGTCGTCTTTCTGGAAAGCTTGAGGTCATGTTTGGTACTCAGGTTGCTGATAAGACTGACTGGCGCAAGCTACTCAAAGGTGAAGCAGAACCATTGAATCTGATTGAAGTGCGTGAACAACTTTTAGAAGAATTCGCGCCTAAAATTCAAAGCATTCGTGAAGAATTTAATCAGAATCTAGAATTTAATGAAAATATTGAAGTGCTTGACGATGAGTTCGCACGAGAGTTTATTTATCCGGTAGAACAATATCCAGAAAAGATTAAATCGCATAATCTGGATAAAACTCCTGTGATTCGTGGAAAATTACAAGGCATCAAGGGTCAGTATTTAATTCTGGATACTGGCGTAATTAATATGCGCAAATATACCGGTTATGAACTGATTATTCGTGCTTAAACCATTATTTGCCTAGAAAATAAAAAACCAGCCCGCAGGCTGGTTTTTTATACAACAATTTTATTTGATTTTTGCCTGAGACTTCAGGTAACGCGTATAGTCATCAAATTCTTGCTGACCACGAAGTTGTTGATATAACTTCACCAACTCACTGCGTTGTTCTGCACTCAACACATCCACCGGATTTTTCTTCACTTCTGATACGGCAACCACAACCAGCTCATTTGGCATTTTCGCTGTAGTCACTGACCAATGGCCTGCTTTTGGTGTCGGAAGACTAAAGGCCGCACGCTGTACATCACGTTTTAGTAAACCTTCAGCACGTGTGTAAACACCAGCATCTTCAAAGATCAAATCACCTTTCGCCACTGCCGCAGCCGGTTTGGTTTTGAACTCATCCAAAGCTTTCTGAATTTTTGCTTTTGCCAAAGCAGCTGCTTTGTCTTCAATCAACTGAGCTTTAACACGCGGTTTTGCTTCTGCCAGTGTTTGTTCGCCAGCTGCATGATAATTACGCACCTTAATCCAGGCTACATCACCATTGGCCAACTGAATGCTTGATGAAGCATTACGATCACCATTTTTAACATCATCATTAAACAATTTGACTTTGAGGTTAGCATCGCTCAGCACAGGATCACGAGTCGAAAGTGTCACTCCTTGAGCTTTCTGGACTTGTACACCTTTAACTTCCTGTGTAACGACATCCAGAGAATCACTTCCTACTACCATATCATTTAGCGTATTGACCGTATCAGAGAATGCATTGGATTTTTTAGCAGCCAAGGCTTCTTCAGAGAAACGTGCTTTTTGTGACTCAAAAGAAGGAACCGCAACATCTGGCGTTTGCACAGAAATAATGTGGTATCCATAATCTGTTTTCACCGGTGCAGAAACCTGACCTGATTTTAAAGAATTAACCGTCTGGTCAAATGCAGTGCCAAATACACCTTCTTCATAGACAGCAAGCGCACCACCTTTAGACTTAGATTCAGGATCTTCAGAATATTGTGCTGCAGCTTGAGCAAAAGTGGTACCGGCTTTAATTTTGGCTGCAATCTCGGTCGCCAGTTTTTTCGCTTCAGCATCACTACGACTGTCCGCCGTAATTAAAATATGCTTCACATCTGGTTTAACTGCCTGTTTTTGTGTCGCGACAAAAGCCGTGTACGCTTCCTGAAGCTCAGCATCTGTAACCGCTAAGCTCTGCACCTGAATATCGCTTGGCTTTAACACCAAATAGTCGACATCTACGCTGGTCGGCTGTTTGAATAGCGTTTTGTGTTTTTCATAATAGGCAGCAATATCTGCATCCGTCACTTTGACATCTTTTTTATAGCTATCCAGATTAATGCTGGAAATATGAATATGACGTTGTTCAGTTTGTAAATCAGCAATCTGCTGCATTTCGACTGGGCTTACCAATGGATAATCCAGGAAAGTCGATGACAGCATCTTCAGCGCATGATCTTTACGTAAACTTTCAATCAAAGCGCGATTGGTCATGCCAATTGATTTTAGATAATTTTCATATAAAGCATTCGAGAACTTTCCATCTTGCTGGAAAGTAGGCTGCTGAGCAATCATCTGTTCAATTTGCTGGTCACTCAGACTGATCCCTAATTCTTCAGCCTGTTGCAGCAATAAAGTACGTGCAACCAGAGTATCCATGGCTTTTTGGTCAATGAAGCTTTGATTCAGTAAAGTTTCATCCCCATTGGCATAACTGAGATATTGTTCTTTAAATGATTTGGTCAGTGACTCTAATTCTTTTTGAGATATTTCAGTCCCGTTCACTGATTTTGCCGCATCAGAGTTTCCGCTGCTAAAATATCCTTCAATACCTACAAGTGCTAACGGGGTCAAAAACAGAACGAGCAAGACTTTGCCCAACCAACCCTTAATAACTTTACGAAAAGCTTCCATAAGTATTCCAATATTTTATTTGCAAAGGATTTTAACCGAAAATACCCATTGAATGAATGTGTTAATCATCACAATTAAATTTATCAATAAAAAACGCGCCAAAGAAGGCGCGTTTCGTCGCTGGGTAAGCTTAAGCTACAGCGTCTTTTAAGCCTTTACCTGCTTTGAAGCTAGGTACTTTGCTTGCTTTGATCTCGAGAGTAGCACCAGTTTGTGGATTACGGCCAGTACGTGCAGCGCGTTCTTTCACACCGAAAGTACCAAAACCCACTAAAGTTACTGTATCACCCGATTTTAAAGCTTCAGTAACAGAAGCAATTGTAGCATCTAAAGCTTTACCTGCGTCAGCCTTAGATAATCCCCCTTTTTCTGCAATTGCATCAATTAATTCTGATTTATTCATGAAGATTACGTCCTCTTAATATCGTTTATTTAAGGTTCAAGAATTGGTTTAACATGCCATAACGCCTTTATAGCAATGCTTTAGGTATAAACGCAATACTTAAGAACCTCTTTTTTTTCAAAAAATATGCGAAAAAAACATTGAATAATAAATAAAGTCATTTTATTTAAGTTTTTTCGACAATTCTTCTTTCATTTTTTCTTGTTCCGCAGTCAACTGATCAACCTTGGCATGCAACTGGAGAATTAAACGTTCCAAATACTGTACATCCTTCAGTGTGACTAATCCTATACGATTCAATGAGTGATGAACAGAGTTGTCGATTAATTTTTCCACTTTGTCTTTGGTGTCTGTGACCGACTCTTTGGCTTTTTCTGAAACCTTCTCTACAGTTTGATCGGCAATATCTGCAGTTTTAGATTCAAGTTCTTCCCCGACCTTGACCAGCGAGTCAAACAGTTTATTGCCTTCTTCTTCTGCACGTGAAAATGCCCCGAGTCCAGCCAACCAGATCTGTTTGGTGTATTTACGAAAATCAAGAACCGATTTGCGCTCCGAGGCAGATTTAGACTTGGGTTTCAGCATTTTCTCATTCGAAGCTTCAGCTGAGTCTTGTGCTGTTTTTGACTTGTCCATGTGCACGGCTCCTGTTTGTTTTCTGCGCAATTATTATAAATTATTCTACAAAACCACTGCATAATAGCAAATTTAGTACTTGATAGATTTGATAAACTGTTCTACAAAGCAATTTATTTCAAGTCTAATTTGATTTAACCCTGAAATCTCTTCACAAGCAGGAAGCTTTTTCACTTTATATTTCAGGTAAGGATTGGTTGTATATGAGCGAATCGCAACAAAGTCAAAATCAACCGCATTTGTTGCTTACGATGACGTTAATTGTTTTAGAGACAATATTTACTTTCATTCTCAAGCATGATCGTGTCGTTGCATTACAGGCCAAAAAGTTTGTAGATAAAAACATCTCGATTAAAATCAATAGCTATATTCCATATTTCGACTTTTATGTGCAATTCACCTCCAATGGACTATTATTTGACCACAAAGCACCGGGCCGCATTGTCGACCTGGATGTGCGCACTACACTTCCCGATCTGATTAAAATTTTCATTTTTGGCAATCGTCGTAGCATTCGCAGCATGCGCATTGATGGCAATCAGGTTTTAAAAGATGAGTTTCGTGATCTGTTAACCGTATTCAGCTTGCCAAAAGTACTAGCCGACTGGAAACACTGGCTGTCTGATGCGCCGACGGATGAAGCGGAAATTATTGCTTCTAAAAAGCGTATTGCACCGCTTTTAAAGAAAATTGAAGAACAGCGCTCCAAGATCAATACCCTGCAAGTGGAAGTCAAACAGTATAAAAACCGCCTGAAACGGATCGAACGCCGTCAAAAGCGTATTAATATCATTTTTGGCCTGAGCAGCGTACTTTTGATTATGTTATTAGTGTATAATTGGCTGAGCATGTAAATCTTTCATTCTCCAAAAATTAAATCCCACTAAGGTCTACTAAAAATAACTTGACTAATTTAGTCGGGATTCATAAAATCTACACATCTAGTCTAACCATGTGTATCGAATCATGCGCCTAACCACTCGCGGTCGCTACGCTGTGACTGCTCTACTTGATCTAGCTTTGCAGCCTTCTGAAAAAACGATAACGCTCGCTGAAATTGCAGCACGTCAAACTATTTCTGTTGCTTATCTTGAGCAGTTATTTGCGAAGCTCAAGCGTCATGGTTTAGTTTCTAGTGTTCGTGGCGCAAATGGTGGTTACCATTTAGCACGTAATGCAGATGAAATTACTGTGTTAGCAATTATTGAAGCTGTAAACGAAACAGTTGATGCGACTCGCTGTGACCATAAAGGCAATTGCCAGAATGGCGCGATGTGCTTGACTCATGATTTATGGCAGGAACTCTCCCATCACATCGCCGATTATTTAGAAAAAATCTCGCTTGCTGATCTGGTTGCACGTGACAACGTCCAGACTGTGTCATTACGCCAAAAATCAGCACCTTTAGATTCAGCCCTTTTATCGGTTACAGGTATTTGACATGAAACGTCCGATTTATCTTGATTATGCAGCTACAACTCCTGTAGATCCTCAGGTTGCTGAACGTATGATGGAATGCTTAACATTCGATGGTACCTTTGGTAATGCGGCATCTCGTTCACACGCGTATGGTTGGCAAGCAGAAGAAAAAGTTGAATATGCACGTGAACAAGTTGCGAATTTAATTAAAGCTGATCCACGTGAAATCGTATGGACTTCAGGTGCAACCGAGTCAGACAACCTTGCGCTTAAAGGTGTGGCTCATTTCTATGCATCTAAAGGTAAACATATCGTTACCTCTAAAATCGAACATAAGGCAGTTTTAGATACCTGTCGTGAGCTTGAGTCTGAAGGTTTTGAAATTACCTATATTGAGCCTCAACCTCAAACCGGTTTAATTACGCCTGAAATGGTACAGGCAGCGATCCGTCCAGACACAATTCTTGTTTCCCTGATGATGGTGAACAATGAAATCGGTACTGTGACTGATGTTGCAGCGATTGGTGAAATCACTCGCGCCAACAAGATTTTCTTCCATGTCGATGCAGCTCAGGCAGCGGGTAAAGTTGAAATTGATCTTTCAACTTTAAAAGTAGATTTGATGAGCTTCTCTGCGCACAAAATCTATGGCCCTAAAGGTATTGGCGCCCTGTTTGTACGTCGTAGCCCACGTGTACGCCTTAAAGCTGAAATGCATGGTGGCGGTCATGAACGTGGTATGCGTTCAGGTACCCTTGCGACTCACCAGATTGTCGGTATGGGTGAAGCATTTGAACTTGCAGGTAAAAACCTGGAAGCTGAACAGACTCGTTTACGCGTACTTCGCGACAAATTGTGGAATGGCTTACAAGGTCTTGAACAAGTGTTCCTGAACGGCCATCCAACACAAAACGTAGCGAACTATCTAAACATTAGCTTCAACTTCGTTGAAGGCGAATCATTGATGATGGCATTGAAAGATGCTGCGGTATCTTCAGGTTCGGCATGTACATCTGCAACACTTGAACCATCTTATGTACTTCGTGCATTGGGTCTTTCAGACGAACTTGCACACAGTTCGATCCGCTTCAGCTTCGGTAAGTACACCACTGAAGAAGATATCGATCACGTATTGACTATCACTAAAGCTGCTGTTGAGAAGTTACGTGAACTTTCTCCGCTTTGGGATATGTATAAGGAAGGTATCGACCTTTCTAAAGTTGAGTGGGCTGAGCACTAATTTTCATCCTGAGATAGTAACAAATCCGTTGCTATCTCATTGAGAAAAGTTTTTTTACCCCCATATTTAATACTAAGGCTGACCCCGAGGTTTGGAGAAGCAACATGGCTTATAGCGAAAAAGTAATTGATCATTACGAAAACCCTCGTAATGTTGGCGTTTTAGACAAAAATGCTGAAAACGTTGGTACTGGTATGGTTGGTGCGCCAGCATGTGGTGACGTGATGCGTTTACAGATTCAGGTAAACGACGAAGGCGTGATTGAAGAAGCACGTTTTAAAACTTATGGTTGTGGTTCTGCCATTGCATCAAGTTCACTTGTGACCGAATGGCTCAAAGGTAAAACTTTGGATCAAGCTCAAGCGATCAAGAACATTGATATTGCAACTGAACTTGCACTTCCACCAGTAAAAGTACACTGCTCTGTTCTTGCTGAAGATGCAATCAAAGCAGCTGTAGAAGACTACCGTAGCAAGAAAGTTAAAGCTTAATTGTTCCACGTTTTGAAATTTTAACGGAGTTTTCATGATCCATTTAACTGAAAATGCTGCAACTCATATCAGCAATTATTTAAAAAATCGCGGTAAGGGTGAAGGCATTCGCGTTGGTGTGAAAACTTCAGGCTGTTCTGGTCTGGCCTATGTGCTCGAGTTCGTCGATGAAGTCGATACACATGACCAAGCCTTTGAGCAGTTTGGGGTTAAAGTATTCGTTGACCCGAAAAGCCTGGTTTATCTTGAAGGTATGGAGATGGACTATGTTAAAAACGGCTTGAACGAAGGCTTCGAATTTAACAACCCCAACAAAAAAGGCGAATGCGGTTGTGGTGAATCCTTCACTGTATAAACCCGGCAGTTATTCTCTTTTTAACATTAAAACAGTGTGTTTCACACTGTTTTAATTGCATTTATACAGTTATTTTTGCACATTAATCGCGGATCCCATCTCCCATGAATCATTTTGAGTTGTTCAACCTTCCTGTAGCACTCGATATTGATTTAGCGGCTTTAAAGACTGAATTTTTAAAGTTGCAGCAACAATATCACCCAGATAAAGCTGAAGACAAAGATCAGGCTGTGATTAAATCAAGTGATATCAATCAGGCATTTAAAACCTTGTCAGCGGTCGATAGCCGTGCAGCGTATTTACTGTCTCTCAAGAAACAGGATTATCACTTAGATCAGTCGATCAGTGATTTTGAATTCTTGCAGGACGCTCTGGAAATTCGTGAACAACTTGACGATGCAACTTCTGCTGAAGATTTAACTTCACTGAAAGTCGAAGTCCAGCAATGGATTGAGGGCTTGGTTCGCGAGTTCAAAATTGATTATGCGGATGAAGACTGGGCCGAAGCACGCGATACAGTGCGCAAACTACGCTTCTTCGTTAAAGTCATGGCCGATATCGACAAAGCGGAAGACCGCTTCCTGGACGATGACAGCTTTGATCTTGATGATGATTTCTAATTTTTAGTATTTAATATTTAACGTGCAAAGGATGTAACACTATGGCTCTCTTGCAAATTGCAGAACCAGGTCAATCAAGTGCACCACATGAACACCGCATTGCGATTGGTATCGATTTAGGCACCACCCACTCTTTGGTTGCCACGGTTCTTTCAGGTAAAGCCAAAGTACTTAATGACGAACAAGGTCGTGTGCTACTTCCTTCTATCGTGCATTATGCAGAACAACAGACTCAATACGGCAATGAAGCTGCGCCTTTCATTACTACTGACCCTAAAAACACCATCGTTTCTGTAAAACGTTTTATGGGTCGCTCGAAAGCTGACATCAAATTCCAGCATCCTTATGCGTTGGTTGGTGAAGCGAATGAAATGCCGGCTTTTGAAACCGCACAAGGCCGTAAGACGCCGGTTGAGATTTCTGCAGAAATTTTAAAGCAGTTGAAAGACCGCGCTGAAGCCAGTCTGCAAAATCCGGTCAATGGTGCCGTTATTACTGTTCCGGCCTACTTTGATGAAGCACAGCGTCAGGCAACCCGTGATGCTGCTCAACTTGCTGGCTTGAATGTTTTACGTTTGTTGAATGAGCCAACCGCTGCTGCTGTTGCTTATGGTCTCGATCAGGAAAGCAACTTAAGTACAGATCGCAACTATGTGATCTACGACTTGGGTGGTGGTACCTTTGACGTTTCGATTCTGCGTTTTAGTCAAGGTGTGTTTGAAGTTCTGGCAACCGGTGGCCACACTGCCCTCGGTGGTGATGACCTAGATCGTTTGATCCTGAAATGGGCCAAGAAACAACTGAATATTGACACCTTGAATGATGCAGAATATGCACATTTTGTGGTTGCAGCACGTAAAGCCAAAGAAGCTTTGTCTGATGCAGATTCAGTTCAACTCAAATTGCTTGATCAGGTATTGACGCTTGACCGTCCGACATTTGAAGAGATCATTAAAGTTGCTTTGGATAAGACCATCAGCGTATGTAAGCGTGTGATGCGTGATGCCAAGCTTGAACTGGATGACATTCAAAATGTCGTTTTGGTCGGTGGCTCAACCCGTTCTTATGCAGTACAAAAAGCCGTGCGTGAAGTATTCAATCAAGAACCACTATGCACTATTAATCCGGATGAAGTGGTTGCGATTGGCGCATCAATTACTGCGAACCAATTGATTGGCAACTCAACTGATGGCTCATTACTATTAGACGTGACGCCTCTGTCTCTTGGTCTTGAAACCATGGGCGGACTGGTTGAACGATTAATTTCGCGTAATACTGCGATTCCAGTCGCTCGTCGTCAGGAATTTACGACTTATCAAGATGGCCAGACTGCCATGTTGATTCATGTGGTTCAAGGTGAACGTGATCTGGTTGAGCATTGCCGTAGTTTAGGGCGTTTTGTCCTGCATGGCATTCCACCAATGACTGCCGGTCAGGCACGTATTGAAGTGACGTTCCAGGTCGATGCAGATGGCTTGCTGACTGTATCTGCCAAAGAAACCACCTCTGGCGTGACGGCTCAAATCGATATCAAACCATCTTATGGTTTATCGGGTGAAGATACTGAACGTCTGTTGCTAGACGGTTATAAGTTCGCTGAAGAAGATAAGAATCTTCGTCATTTGAATGAAACCAAAGTGGAAGCACAGCGTGAGCTGGAAGCACTGGTTCAGGCACTCAAAGCGGATGCCGGTCTGTTGACTGAAGATCAACTTGCAGCACTGCAAACTGCGCAAGCACAACTTGAAACTCAGCTTCAGGGTTCAGATATCAAAGCGATTGAATCTGCCGTTGAACAGCTTAAAATACATAGTGATGCTTTTGCAGCAGCACGTATGAATCAACATATTGATGCAGCTCTTAAGGGCACTAAACTCGACGACTGGTCAAACTCAAACTAATTTAAGGTAACGACTATGCCACGTATTAAAGTTCTTCCACATGCGCAGATTTGCCCCGAAGGTGCTGAGTTTGAAGTCGAACAAAATGCCAATCTTTGCGAAAGCCTGCTAAAAAATGGCATTAAAATCGAACATGCTTGCGATATGTCAGCAGCGTGTACCACCTGCCATGTAGTGGTACGCAAAGGTTTTGACAGCCTGGAAGAAATGGATGATGTTGAAGCTGACTTACTCGATCGTGCCTGGGGTTTAGAACCTGATTCACGTCTTTCTTGTCAGGTTAAACTGGACGATGAAGATCTGGAAATTGAAATTCCAAAATACACCATTAACCATGCGTCAGAAAATCACTAAGATTTTCGTTGCAGGCTAAAATAAAAAACCACGCTCAGGCGTGGTTTTTTATATTTAAATATAAGCAGTTTTAATCAAATATTTTTTATTTGGATTGAGTTAATTTAGATCAATTCTAAATATGTTCAATCACTTCATCTTCCAGCTTCAGCTTGACAATGCCTTGCGAATTGGTCATTTTCTGCTGAGTTTCAATACGTTTAATCATTTTTTCCAGCACATGAATCAGCTCGGGATATTCAAAGTTTTGCACTTCATCCAGATTCAGTAATAAATGAAAGCCCTTATATTCATAATCGAACCAGCGCTGATACTCAACTTTCTGAGACGCGTATTTTTCCATGACCTGCCAAGTTCTTACAGGTGCTTTAATGCCTTTCAGGAAAATCGGCTTTTTCGGTGCGCAAAGATAATCATCTTTGATCAAATTATGAGTATCTTCCGAAATCAGGATTTCATCAACTTCCGCTGCACTTTGCAAACGCGCTGCCAGGTTGGCATCACGCCCTACAATGGTATAGGCCATACGATGCGTTGCCCCATAATTCCCTACATGGCAATAACCGGTCGAAATCCCCATACGGATATGCAATGGCGGATAACCCATTTTAATCCAGCGTTCCCGCAGCAATTTCATTTGCTGACGCATCGCCAATGCCATTTCCATGCAGTTCTTGGCATCCTGTTCCACACCTTCAGAGTTCGGATCACCAAAGAAAATCAGGATCGCATCACCCATGAATTTATCGACAGTCGCTTCATAATTTTTGGCGATTTCAGTCATGTGCCGCAGATAGTCATTCAGCAGGAAAGCTAAATCGTCTGGAATCAGGGTTTCAGATAGCTCGGTAAAACCTTGAATATCAGAGAAAAAGATCGTCAACTTTTTACGTTTATATTCAATTTTGGCTTCAGATTCACCTTTCATAATGGATTGCCACAACTGCACGGGCGCATAGCGACTCAGCTGATTGGCAAATTCCATATAACGGTTCATCTGTTCGAAATAATGGTCTTTTTTCTGGGTCATGTATTGCACACGACCACTTTGATAAAAACTTCCGACACCAAAATAGGTAATCAGACAGATAAAGCCTAAAACGGTCAACTCACTGCTGGTCGGTTCGAAATAATTATTAAACCCAAAGACCAGAATATTGGCCAGATAAAAAAGCGTAATCCCGATCAGGCTGGCTAGAGATGCCATCATAAATGAAATTTTATTGCTGATCGCGGTATAGAGCACTGCGACCAAACCCAGCAAGGACAAGACCAAGTCCAGATGCACGGCCGCCAAAACCACCGAAATGACAATGACATCAATCAGGAAAAGAATATTACGCCGGATGTGATAATCATGACGATAGATCAGCCAGCGAGATAGTTTCGGTGTAATTAGCAAAACCAGAAACAAAAAAAATGGAACAAAAAGCTGATACTGGGTATCTGGTTCAGTGTAATGAAAGACGACCAGAACCACAGACAGCATGATGTATCCCATCATGCGATGGAAATACTCAAACTGATGGGGTTCTTTTTGAATCCAGTCGTCTAATTGCACTCACTCACTCCCTGAAGTCCGCAACTGTTCATGGTTCTCGGAATGCCTTGACTGATTAGTCCATGCGCCAGTCAAATGGCATGTCGCCCTGACCACGTAAAGCCAGCATTAAGGTTTGACGCATATGTGCCAATACTTCACTGCTATAAGGAACAGCAGGTGTACCCCAAACAGGCTTCGGCCATGCAACGTCGTTCTGATAACGAACTACATGATGAAAATGCAATTGCGGCACCATATTACCCAGCGCTGCTACATTCATTTTATCTGCACGGAAAACACGTGCCAGCTGGCTTGATAACCAGCTTGACTCTCTTAAAAACTGCTCTTGGTCAGCTTGACTCAATTCATATAATTCAGAGACACCCGGCACACGTGGAATCAGAATGAGCCAGGGAAATTGCATATCATTCATCAAACGACATGTTGACAAAGGAAAGTCGCCTACAAAAAACGTATCTTGAGCAAGTTGTGGATGCAAACTAAACATATCTTTATAAATGATGCAAAATTAGAATGATGGCTAATACTAACATATCCAACTGAAGCTGAATATTGAAAGCAATGTGTTTAAAGACAAATTCTCATGATTTGTTGCGAAGCACATCACAACAATTACTGTAAACAATTCATTAAAAAAATCAAGCCTGTTGTTCCTGCAAACTTCATTGGAAAATGAAATCCAAACTGAATTTTCAGGCTGATTTAATCGAATAAAATCAGTGCAATTCTTTAAGCAGACTGTCCAGTAAATCCTGTATAAACTGAATCCGCTTTTGATAGTCTTCCAGCATCACCATCACTTTCAGACGTTGACCGCCATCCATCCGGAAATAGGTCGGACTTTTCTGCATCATCTGGATAATCGTCATGGCCTGAACTGGAGTATCCGGCGCAAATTCAATATGCCCGCCCTGACTGCTGATATCAATTTTAGTAATACCAAGCTGTTCGGCTTTCAATCGAATCTGATGTACAGAAAAGAGCTGTTTGACCGGTTGCGGCGGTATACCAAAACGATCGATCAATTCCATCCGGATATTGTCCAGTTTTTCCTGGGTATCAGTATTACTGATGCGTTTATAGAACAACAGACGTTGATGGACATCACCCAGATATTCATCTGGAATCAACGCTGGCATATGCAGGGTAATTTCGGCAGTCAATGACAATGGTGCATCGAAGTTTGGCGTTTTGCCTTTTTGAATGGCTTTGGTGGCTTTTTCCAGCATTTCCATATACAGGCTATAACCAATGGCCTGCATCGAACCACTCTGCTGCTCACCTAGTAACTCACCTGCGCCGCGAATTTCCAGATCTTCGGTTGCCAGCATAAAACCGGCACCCAAGGTCGAAGCACGCTGAATGGCATCCAGACGTTTTTCTGCATCACCTTTTAAGGCTTTTAAAGACGGCACCATTAAGTAGGCATAAGCCTGATGGTGTGAGCGTCCTACACGTCCGCGTAGCTGATGTAATTGTGCCAGGCCCAGCTTGTCAGCACGTTCAATCAGAATGGTATTGGCATTCGGAACATCAATCCCGGTTTCAATAATGGTCGAACATACCAGAACATTGTATTCCTTGTGATAGAACTGCTGCATCACCTGCTCCAGTTCACGTTCACGCATCTGTCCGTGGGCCACAATCACCCGCGCTTCCGGCACCAGTTTACGGATATGCTCGGCGGCACGATCGATTGTATCAACTTCATTATGCAGAAAATAAACCTGACCACCGCGCAGCAATTCACGCAGAATCGCTTCTTTAATGGTGTCATCGGTATGTTCCTGCACAAAGGTTTTCACCGCAAGACGGCGTGCCGGCGGTGTGGCGATAATCGACAGATCACGCATGCCACTAAAGGCCATATTCAGTGTCCGTGGAATTGGAGTTGCAGTCAGTGTCAGCATGTCGACATCGGCACGCATGGCCTTGATTCGTTCCTTGTCGCGCACCCCGAAACGATGCTCTTCATCGACAATCATCAAGCCAAGATTCTTAAACTGAACATTTTCCTGCAAAATCTTATGTGTACCAATCACAATATCGACTTTACCTTCAATCAGGTCGTCAATGGTCTTGGTATGTGCTTTGGAAGAGCCGAAACGTGACAGCACTTCAATCCGGACTGGCCAATCGGCGAAGCGGTCTTTGAATGAATCATAATGCTGCTGTGCCAGCAAAGTGGTCGGTACCAGAATCGCCACCTGCCGGTTATTCTGTACTGCAACAAATGCGGCACGCATTGCGACTTCTGTCTTACCGAAACCCACATCACCACACACCAGTCGATCCATCGGCTTGGCCTGCTGCATGTCATGCAACGTCGCTTCAATCGCCTTGGCCTGATCCAGTGTTTCTTCATAGGCAAAGCCACTGGCAAATTGCATATACAGGCTTTGATCGACTTCAAAACTGATTCCAGGCTTAGAAGAACGCCGTGCCTGAATATGCAGCAATTCGGCCGCGACATCGTGAATCTGTTCCAGTGCTTTACGTTTGGCTTTATTCCAAGCATCTGTACCGAGCTTATGTAACGGTGCCAGATCCGGATCACCACCACTATACCGGCTGATTAAATGCAGATTGGTCACCGGCACATACACTTTGGCGGCATCCGCATAATCCAGCTGCAAAAATTCGTGATCCTGATCATCAATACTTAAGGTGACCAGACCAGCATAACGTCCAACGCCGTAGTCGATATGCACCACAGGTGCGCCCATGGTCAGCTCGGTCAAGCTGCGAATCAGAAACTCTTCCGAAACTTCCTGCTGACGTTTTCTACGGCGCTGTACTACCCGATGTTCATACAGCTGATTTTCAGAAATTACGCTGATGCGATCAGTCAATACCAGACCACGCTCTAAAGGCGCATTGGTAATGGCAATTGCATACAGAGATTGAATAAAACTATCAAAATTTTCAACTGTTGGAATATCACCCAGACTTGGCCTTAAGGCGTCTTTAAGACTTTCCCGGCGTCCAGCACTTTCAGCCACCAGCAGTACCGGATGATTGGCCTGATCAATATATTTTTTAACTTCATGAAACGGTTTTTCACGTTTCGGATCTACGGGCAAACGTGGTGGCAACTGGGTATCAAGATTCAATACTCCAGCTTTTTGGTCAAAAGGCGTTTGTGCGGCAATGATGCGTGCAAACTGGTTCAGCTGCTCCAGCACCTGATTGGTCTGAAAAAACAGGCTTTCAGGCGGCATGATCGGTTGGTCGACATTGTGGCGACGATCTTCATAACGGCGCACCACATCTTGCCAAAACTGGCTGAGACTTTCGTCCAGAGCCTTATCTGTAATGACAATGCCATTCTTTGGTAGGTACGAAATCAGTGAACTTTGGCCTTGCATGGCTTCCGCGCTGAAAAACAAGGGCAAATAAAACTCGATTCCCGGCGAGACTATGCCATCCATCACATCCTGATAGATCGGGTTTTTCTTTGGATTCGCGGTCGGGAAAAATTCGGCATAGCGGTCACGGAAAGTGGCACGACCTTCCTTGAGCGGAAATTCCTGTGCCGGCAATACGGTAAACTGCTGCAAACTTTGCGTGGTGCGCTGAGTTTCGGCATCGAAAAATTTCAGGCTTTCAATTTCATCATCAAACAGGTCAATCCGAATCGGTGCTTCCTGTCCCGATGCGTAGATATCCATGATACTGCCGCGTACCGCGAATTCACCTGGATCATAGACGGTATCGACCAGATGATAACCGGTCTGAATCAGCTTTTTCTTTTGTTGTTCCAGATCAAATTTCTGACCGACATGAATATCGAAATGCTCACCCAGAATCCATGAGGTTGGCGCCACACGTTGTGCCAAAGTTGAGGCGGACAACAACAGTACACCAGTTTTGGGCATATTGGATAAGATTGCCAGACGTTCCGAGACAATATCCTGATGTGGGGAGAGACGATCATAAGGCAAGATTTCCCAATCCGGAAAAATCGTGGGTTTAATCCCATAAAATTCCAGTTCACTTTCCAGTTGACCCAAATGCTGATTATTACGCGCAATCACGATAAATAAACGCGATTGATGCTGCACGATTTCTTTAAGCAATAAGGCGGTTGAGGAACCTTGCAGATTGCCTAACCAGCGTTTCTCGCCTGCTTTGAGCTGTGGTAAATTGAGTTGGGAAATTTCTTGCTGGAACATGGATATAGCTTTAAAGTCTAAATAACCTGAGGCTTATACTAGCACGATGATCTCAGGATATTTTGTTATTTTTATGCAGTCTTGCCACATCCATATACTTCGATTTTAAGCCACTTTTGCAGCTTATTTTTGATCGCGCAGAAAGTTACGATAATAATCATTTAACTTCTTAAGAATCATTTTAAATTGCAGCAGATTCTCTTCGGTATTCCCCAAACTTGCATTAAAACGCTGATGGGCAATTTCCAGATCAATTTTTTCATTGATCAGCATCGCGGTGTCATATAACGCTTTTAAATCATCAAACTGTTTTAAACGGCGATTGGACAAATACTCCAACCGTGGACCCAATTCCTGATTGAGTTGAATATCATCGACGATATAACCAGTCCCTTCTACATACTGGATATTCTGCTCTTCTAAATATAGCTGTGCAGCAGTCGGTTTATTACTTTTAAATAATGCATTGATTTTATCAAACATCGCCATTTACCCAGCCAAATATAGTTCAGGCTCTAGTCTAGATGAAAATGCCTCAAATCCACATCCTGAACTTGAGGCAAATTATCAAAATAGCAGCGATTCGCTGTTTCAGACGATTTAATAGGTATATGTATGTTAAGAAACCTGTTCGAGCTGATTCTCTGCTGAAGGGATTTCAGACACCAGATTTTCAAATGCAAAAATCTCTTCTAATTGCGCTTCACTCAATAAGCCTAACTCTAATACCACCTGTGGCACGGTTTTATTTTCCCACATACATTGTTTGCCGATTTCATCGCACTTGGCATGTCCCAGAATCGGTTCAAGCAAGGTCACAATCCCGACACTGCGCATGACGGAACTTAAGCAAATCTGTTCATTGGCCTGAATACCAGCAATACATTTCTGATTCAAGGTTTGCATACCTTGGGTCAATAATTGAATTGATTCATTCATCGTCACGGCAATCACAGGTTCCATGACATTCAATTGTAACTGCCCGGCTTCCGCAGCCATAGTAATGGTTAAGTCATTACCAATCACCCGGAATGCAATCTGATTCACAACTTCTGGAATTACCGGATTGATTTTTGCCGGCATGATCGAAGAACCTGCCTGTAACTCAGGTAAACGAATTTCAGCCAGACCTGTACGCGGTCCCGAACTGAGCAGGCGCAGATCATTACAGATTTTGGACAATTTCACTGCTAGACGTTTTAAACTACTCGACAAGATAATAAAGACGCCACAATCGCTGGTCGCCTCGACATAATCTGCCGCACCTTTTAAAGGTAAACCTGTCAGGTGCGCCAAGATTTCCACCACCCGCTTGGCATAGCCCGGCGGTGTATTGACCCCGGTTCCAATGGCGGTGGCGCCTAAATTGACTTCTAGCAATAACTGTCGCATCTGTCCAATCAGCTTCAGGTCTTCTTTTAATAAGGTGGCAAATGCCCGGAACTCCTGTTCCATGGTCATCGGCACGGCATCTTGTAACTGGGTACGTCCCATCTTGATGACATATTCAAATTCGGCAGCTTTATGGTCAATACAGTCAATCAATGCTTTAAGCACGCTCAACAATTCATCCAGACTGCTATAGGTCGCCAGACGCAAAGCCGTTGGATAGACATCATTGGTCGATTGCGAGGTATTCACATGATCATTCGGATGCAGAATGTGATAATCGCCTTTCTGATGGCCCGACATTTCAAGTGCAATATTGGCAATTACCTCATTGGCATTCATATTGATGGAGGTTCCGGCACCGCCCTGATAAGGATCGAGTGGAAATGCCGCTTGCCACGCTTCCGGATGCTGAATCAATTCATCACAAGCTTTTTGAATGGCAGTGCTGGTCTGCTCGGACAATTTTTGAAAATGCAGATTGGCCTGTGCCGAAGCTTTTTTCACTTGGGCCAAAGCACGAATAAAATGCGTTTGTTGCCCCACCGCCAATCCAGAAATCTTAAAATTTTCGATGGCACGTAAGGTATGAATCCCATAATAGCTATGCAACGGGATTTGTTTTTCCCCCAATAAATCACGTTCAATGCGGGTCGGTTCGATTTGAAGCATATTGTCCACTAAAAAATACTCTTGGCGATGCACCGTATTTGGTGTGACATTAATATGAGCAAACAAATACAGGCCTAATAGGAAGACTTTAACCTAGATTTGCTACGATTTATTACCAATACGCTAAAGCTGTGAGTTTTGTAAGATTGTGTAAGCAGTTAGCTAAAATTCAAATATTTTCATTATTTATTCAAAATTTCCACTTTTCCCCTGAATTCGACGTCGTATTGCCTTTTATCCGCTTAAGTTGTTCCTAATTCAATTTCAGTGAATTACTACTATATTTACAATAGGTATACATAAAAGCTGTGTAATTGTTACAGAGTGTAATTTTTAAACCATGCTTGAATCACCTCCTTGCGATCTCAGTACAAAAAATCATCTTGGACGATGATTTCCATATTTACAGGATGACCTGCCCATGACTTCTTTAAACCCCACCCTGATTACTTTCATGTTTTATATTATCGCCATGATTGCAATCGGTTTATATGCTTATCGTGCCACCTCCAATTTTGACGAATATATTCTAGGTGGACGGAGTCTGGGCAGTGTCGTTACTGCACTTTCGGCGGGCGCATCGGATATGAGTGGCTGGCTGTTGATGGGTCTTCCGGGAGCCATTTACCTGTCTGGCCTGTCAGAAGCCTGGATTGCGATCGGTTTGATTATCGGCGCGTGGCTGAACTGGTTACTGGTGGCAGGTCGACTGCGTGCCCATACTGAATATCAGAACAATGCCCTGACCTTGCCGGATTATTTCACCAGCCGTTTTTCCGACCGTAAACGCATTTTACGGGTCTTGTCTGCCCTGGTGATTCTGGTGTTCTTTGCTATTTATTGTGCTTCGGGCATGGTCGCGGGTGCACGTCTGTTTGAAAGCCTGTTTGGCTGGGATTACACCACAGCGCTTGTGATTGGTGCGATGGCGACGATTCTCTATGTTTGTATTGGTGGCTTTTTGGCGATCAGCTGGACCGATACATTTCAGGCCGGTTTGATGATTTTTGCCTTATTGCTGACTCCGATCATTACCTTCTTGGCCCTGGGCGACAACAGCCAGCAAGTGAGTGTCATCCTTGAATCGGCTCGCCCACATGCCTCCAGTATGCTTGAAGGTTTAAGCACCGTTGCGATTATTTCCAGTCTGGCCTGGGGCTTGGGTTATTTTGGTCAGCCGCATATTCTGGTGCGTTTTATGGCAGCAGATTCGGTCAAAACCATTCCTGCTGCGCGCCGTATTGGCATGACCTGGATGATTCTATGCCTAGGCGGTGCAGTGGCTGCCGGTTATATCGGTATTGCCTACTTCAGTGTCAATCCCGCATTGGCCTCGGTGGTCAATCAAAACCCTGAAACGGTATTTATGGAGTTGACCAAAATTCTGTTTAATCCTTGGATTGCCGGAATCATTCTGGCTGCGATTCTGGCAGCAATCATGAGCACCTTGAGCTGTCAGCTTCTGGTCTGCTCAACCACCCTGACCGAAGATTTATATAAGAGTTTCCTGCGTAAAAATGCTTCACAAAAAGAACTGATCTGGGTCGGTCGCGGCATGGTCTTGGTGATTGCCCTAATTGCCATTTCACTGGCGATTAATCCGAACAGTAAGGTTTTGGGTCTGGTGGCTTATGCCTGGGCGGGCTTTGGTGCTGCATTTGGCCCGCTGATTATCTTGTCGCTATTCTGGAAACGAATGACCCTCAACGGCGCAATTGTGGGTATGGTGGTTGGTGCCATGACTGTAATTGTCTGGAAAAATTATATGGGTGATACCGGTCTGTATGAGATCATTCCAGGCTTTATTCTGGCCACCCTCAGCATTATCATCGTCAGCCTGCTGGATAAAGCACCGAGTGCTGATGTGGTCAAACGCTTTGAAATGGCTAAAGCCGAGTATCAAAAAGAAATGGCAGAAATGAAAAAATAATCACCTTTTTTCTTGCACATAAAAGGGACTTAATCGTCCCTTTTATGTTTCTTAGATTCACAAATGAAGTTCTTGAAAATTACTTGGCTTTTCCCGGCATTTTCAGATGGATCTGCTGACTTTCTTTAATCACTTCCATCACCGGATAACTGCGCGTTTCTTTAATTCCGGGCAATTGCCACAAGATCTGACCAGAGATTTTCCGGAACTCATCCATATTGGCACAGCGGATTTTTACCACGAAATCAAACCCGCCACTGATCATATGACACTCGATAATTTCAGGAATCTGCCGCACAGCATGGGAAAATTCATCTAAAACATTCGGCGTGGTTTTATCCAATAAAATTTCAACAAAGACCACAAAACCATTATTCAACATGACTGGATTGAGGCGCGCTTCATAGCCCACAATAAAACCTTCCCGGGTCAGCTTTTGTACACGCGCCAAGGCTGCTGTAGGCGATAAATTGACCAGTTCAGCCAGTTTGATATTGGATAGCTTGGCATCGGATTGCAATAAACCCAATATACGAATATCTATACGGTCAAGGTTCAAATAAGGACTTGGCATTAGAATTATTCTCTAAAAAAATCGAAAACTATAGTGAGATATTCGTCAAATATTCTGTGATTATAGATTAAAACTCATTCACCTCAAAGAACTGATTGACGCAGTACAGGAAGTCACTATGCCAACCACTCTCCGCCCAGATTCAATTTTAGATTCAGCCCAGCACTCAAATTATATTGCTGAATTTAAACACAAAAACCAATACGAAGAACGTATTAATACGGTATGGCGTCGTGCAGAAACTGAATGCGTCGAAGAGTTATTGGCCCATAGTGAAATTTCTTCCGAGATGAGTGACAAGATTCAGGCGCTTGCCTTTGATCTCGCACATTCCTTACGTGAACGCAAAAGTTCCACTGGGAAAGCCGGTATTGTCCAAGGCTTATTGCAGGAATTTTCTTTATCTTCTCAGGAAGGCATTGCCCTGATGTGTCTGGCAGAAGCCTTACTGCGGATTCCGGACAAAGCCACACGTGACTTGCTGATCCGTGACAAAATCAATCAAGGTAACTGGAAAGAACATTTGGGCCAGAGCCAATTGATGTTTGTGAATGCAGCAGCCTGGGGACTGATGCTGACCGGCAAGCTGATGGAAACCCCACAGCAAAAAAGCCTGTCTAGTTTATTAACTGGCCTTTTGGCACGCAGTGGTCGCGGGATTATCCGTAAGGCCGTCGATGTTGCCATGCGCATGATGGGCGAGCAGTTTGTTACGGGTGAAACCATTGATGAAGCCCTGAAAAATGCGGAGCCGCTGGAAGAAAAAGGCTTTCGCTATTCCTATGACATGCTGGGTGAAGCTGCACTGACCGATCCGGATGCTGAACGTTATTATCAGGATTATCAGCAAGCCATTCATGCCATTGGTCAATCTTCGCAGGATAAGGATGTTTATGACGGGCCTGGCATTTCTATCAAACTCTCTGCGCTGCACCCCCGTTATCAGCGTTCGCAAATGGATCGCGTGCATGATGAGCTCTATGCAAAAGTACTTAAACTCGCAGTCTTGGCCAAGCAGTACAATATTGGTTTAAATATCGATGCTGAAGAAAGCGATCGCCTTGAGATTTCATTGGAACTGTTAGAACGCCTGTGTTTTGAACCGCAACTGCAGGACTGGAAAGGCATTGGCTTTGTGATTCAAGCCTATCAAAAACGCTGCTTCTATGTGGTGGATTACATCATTGATCTGGCGAAGCGCAGCCAGAAACGCTTGATGATTCGTCTGGTCAAAGGCGCATATTGGGACAGCGAAATCAAGAAAGCCCAAATTGATGGAATGTCGGATTACCCGGTATTTACTCGTAAGGTGCATACGGATCTGTCTTATATTGCTTGTGCGCGTAAGCTGTTGGCTGAACCGGATTATATCTACCCACAATTTGCCACTCACAATGCACAAACGGTAGCGACGATCTATCAGCTGGCACAACCTGAGCAGTATTATGCCGGCCAATATGAGTTCCAATGTCTGCATGGCATGGGCGAACCACTGTATGAAAATGTCGTGGGCGATCCATCGAAAAATAAACTCGGTGTACCATGCCGGATCTATGCGCCCGTCGGCAATCATGAAACCTTGCTGGCTTATCTGGTGCGCCGCTTACTGGAAAATGGTGCCAATACCTCCTTCGTCAATCGTATTGCTGACAAAACCTTGAAAATTGAAGATTTGATTGAAAATCCACAGCAAACCATTTTAAAGGCATCAAAACAAGAAGGCGTGATGGGTGCCAAGCATCCCCAGATTCCCTATCCGCAAGATCTTTATACCGATGCACGATTGAACTCTTCAGGACTCGATTTGGCCAATGATGCTGAACTCAGTATTTTAAATGAAGTCGCATCCAGTCTGGCAAATACGCAATTTCAGTCAGCTGCTATGGGAACGGCATTTAGCAGCGTGGATACGCCCCATGCAGTTCCAGTGATCAATCCAGCACACCATCAGGATGTGGTCGGCACAGTCTATGAAGCAACTTCTGAACAGGCCGAAATTGCACTCACTCAAGCAGTTAATGCACAAAGTTTCTGGGCCAATCTGCCAAAAAATGAGCGTGCTGCCTGCCTGAATAAAGCCGCAGAACTGATGGAACAGCGTTTGCTTCCGCTCATGGTTCTTCTTTCTCGCGAAGCAGGTAAAACCTATGCCAATGCGATTGCCGAAGTACGTGAGGCGGTAGATTTCTTGCGTTACTATGCAGCTCAAGTTTTGGATCTCAGTGACAATGTACAGATCCAGCCTTTAGGTACTGTACTATGTATCAGTCCATGGAACTTCCCGCTGGCGATTTTTACCGGTCAGATTTCAGCAGCGCTGGTCGCTGGCAATACCGTGATTGCCAAACCGGCTGAACAAACACCGCTCATTGCAGCACAAGCCGTACAGATTTTATGGGAAGCCGGCATTCCGCAGGATGTGTTACAGCTATTGCCGGGCCGTGGTGAAACCATTGGTGCACAGCTCAGTGCAGATCCACGTATTCAGGGCATCATGTTTACCGGTTCCACCGAGGTCGCCCAAATTCTACAAAAAACCGTGGCAGAACGAATAAACCAGTTTGGAGAAAGCGTCACCCTGATTGCTGAAACTGGTGGTCAAAATGCCATGATTGTGGATTCATCTGCATTGACTGAACAGGTGGTGTTGGATGTTGTGAGCTCTGCCTATGACAGTGCCGGTCAGCGCTGTTCTGCCCTGCGTGTCCTTTGTGTGCAAGAGGATAATCTGGAGGCTGTTCGCAACATGCTCAAAGGTGCCATGCAACAGTTGCGCGTTGGCAATCCGGTCTTGCTGAAAACCGATATTGGTCCAGTGATTGATGCAGAAGCCCAGCAAAATATCCAAAAGCATATTGAGCAGATGCGCAGCAAAGGTCATACAGTTCATCAGTTGATGTTTAATCAGGACCAGACTGAATTAACTCCAGGAACATTCATTGCACCAACCCTGATTGAACTGCCAAATCTGGATGATCTGGAACGTGAAGTGTTTGGCCCGGTACTGCATCTGATCAGCTATAAATATGGCGAACTGGAACAGTTGTTAGATCAGATCAACAGCAAGGGTTATTGCCTGACCATGGGCTTGCACACGCGTATTGATGAAACCATGCAAACCGTGATTGCACGAGCGGAAGTCGGCAACCTGTATATCAACCGCAATATCGTTGGTGCGGTCGTGGGCGTCCAGCCTTTTGGTGGTGAAGGTCTGTCCGGCACCGGCCCGAAAGCGGGTGGCCCGTTGTATATCTATCGTTTAATGCATCAAGTATCCGAGAAAAAACTGGCTCAGCCTTATGCAGCTCAAGCTGAGCCAGCACTTGTTGAACATAAACTTGTTCAGGAGTTTAAAGCCTGGGTAGCTAAAACTTTCCCAACTTTATCTTTAAAAGCGCCTATGCAAATTGCGACTGGTCAAAGCTTTAGCCTGCAAGGCCCAACTGGCGAGGAAAATCAATACATGATCTTGCCACGTGAAAGCGTTCTCTCGTTAGCACATAGGGATCAAGACCAGATTCAGCAAATTCTGGCGATTTTATCGGTTGGCAGTCGTCCTGCGGTACTGGCAAACAATACTTTTATTCTGAAATATTTACCAACCATGCCAGCCGCGGTTAGCAAGCAATTTAAAGTGGTCCGGGATATTGAAACAGGTGTATTTGAGGCCGTCCTGCATCATGGTGACACTACTGAACTGATTGACTTGCAGAAACGCATTGCAACACGCCAAGGTCCAATTATTGGTATCACCCATTTAAGTTCGGGCAACTATGATATTCCGGTCGAGCGATTTGTGATTGAACGCGCGATCAGTATCAATACGGCGGCGGCAGGCGGCAATGCCAGCTTGATGACGATGGATAATCTCTAAATCAGTCCAATCATCTCAGCATTTTTAGCTTAAATCTTTCCTCTTTATGGCCAAACCTCTCTCCTCAGAAGGTTTGGTCTTTTTTATGCAGCTTTTAAAGCGGCTTGACTACAATAGGCTTAGGCAGATCGGCAATTTTTTGCTACCATTTGCGCTTTAAAATATTTGCGATTTCTTACTGCATATGACTTCATCTTATCAGCAACAACTTGAAGCCAAAATTGAACGCATCAGCGCTCAGTTTGCCGAATATCAACCACCTGCTTTAGAAGTATTCCAGTCTCCTGAAAAATATTTCCGCATGCGTGCTGAATTCCGGATCTGGCATACTGAAGATGATCTGTTTTATGCCATGTTCGAACGTGACGAAAACAACAATAAAAAAGTGATTCGTATTGATGAGTTTCCAATTGCAGACCGCAGTATTAATAACTTGATGCCGCAACTACTGGCAGCATTCAAGGCAGATGCCAATCTGGGTCATCGTTTATTTGAAGTCCATTTTCTGGCGACGTTAAGTGGTCAGGTTCTGGTATCCCTGATTTATCACCGCAAGCTGGATGAAAGCTGGGAACCTGCAGCAAAAGCACTGGCGGAAAAACTGAATATTAAACTGATTGGCCGAAGCCGTGGCCAGAAATTCGTCCTGACTGATGAATATGTGGTGGAAGAACTGTCTGTTTTTGATCGTCACTATAAATATAAGCAGATCGAAAGCAGCTTCACCCAGCCCAATGCACAAGTTTGTCAAAAAATGCTGGAATGGGCATGTGATGCAGCGGAACAATCAGATAAAGATTTGCTGGAACTCTACTGTGGCAATGGGAACTTTACCCTGCCGCTTTCGACCAAATTCCGCCGTGTTTTGGCCACTGAATTAGCCAAATCTTCAGTTTATGCAGCTGAGTGGAATATTGAGCAGAACCAGATTGAAAATATTCAGGTTGCGCGTCTGTCTGCCGAAGAATTCACTCAAGCCTATAATGGCGAACGTGTTTTCCGTCGTTTGCAGGAAGCACAAATTGACATTTCGACTTATGATTTTGATACGGTATTTGTCGATCCACCGCGTGCTGGTATTGATGATGAAACGCTGAAACTGTTACAGCGTTTCCAGCGTATTATTTACATTTCTTGTAATCCAGATACCTTATATGACAATCTGAAACAGTTGTCTCAAACGCATAGAATCAGCAAGTTCGCCATGTTTGACCAGTTCCCGTATACACATCATGTTGAAACGGGTGTATTGTTGGAAAAAGTATAAAGAATTTGTTTCAATTTATTATATTGTTACAAAAATGGAGCTTTTTGAAGCTCCATTTTTTATACTATAAATCATGTATTTAATAATAAATATTGACTTGTACAGCAAGAAATATCGTTAGACCTTTAGGCTTCAATCGGAAATTTTCTAGCCTGACTGCTGCTTTTATCACATAGGTCCTATTGCTTTATTTATTTAATTGGCTATATTTCACTCTATGTTAGGTTGTTGTATGAAGGCTCTATGAGTTTTTGGCAAAAGTTGTTTTCTAATGAACAACACAATGAACACAAGAATCAAATTGCTTGTGTTGAAAATGATTGCTCTTGCAAGACAAATGAACAGCTTCTTGAAGCACTTTCTAAAGCTACTGATGAAGAAATCATCATCGGAATTAAAAAGGTTCTTGTATCTCGCGGCTATAGCCGCAAAGAACTGAATGAACTTCAGCACTTGCCATTGCAGTAATCGGCCAAGGTTACAGCCGTATAAAGAAAGCACTTGCGTAGTCAGGTGCTTTTTTATGCTTGAAAGTTTAGTTTAAGGGTTTGGTCTTCTCTATTTCAGCATAGTTTATTAACTTCAACTTTAAAAGCTTCAGGGATCAGGCAGGAAAACTCTAAACAACTCATTTGATCCCCTTTGATTTGAAGAAATGTTAAGGCTTGCTTAGGCTATTTAAAACCTTTATCAGAAGAATATGTTCTAAATTCTGCTTTCTTTAAATCCCTTTAAATTTGGCTTAATAACTCTTCAATTCTGATCTGAAACTCAGGCAAGGCATCGATTAATTTAGCAAAACACAGTACACTTCCTATTAAACGACAATGCTTTTTAAATGGCTTAATTCTGATATGCAACAGACTAAACGGTTTCCCATAGGCGCACACCTTATGGTTAAACATTTCGGTTATACCCATCATGGGATTTACGCCGGACGTGGTCGTGTCATTCATTATTCCGGCTTTGCGCATTTATTCAAGAAACGCCCCATTGAAATCACCTCGATTGAAAAATTCAGTCATGGCAAACCGATTCATATGCAGCATTATGACTCAGTAAAATATAAAGGTCGTAAAGTGGTGCGCCGCATGCGATCCAGAATGCATGAAAATAACTATCATTTGATTATTAATAATTGCGAACATTTGTGTACCTGGGCCATTACCGGCGTAGAAAGCAGCCCGCAAGTGATTTATATGATGAATCGTCTGACCACGATTGGTTATATCAGCTCGATGATGAGTTTTATGAACAGCATGTTCCTGACCCTGACCACCACCAGTTTCGCATTGGCGCTGTACATCAAGAAGAAGCTCAGAGATAAAGCCAATCTGCGTTTGCAACAATACCGTGAATTGCAAGATCAGGCTAAAACTAAAGTGTCAGACCTGACCAATCTTAAACATCGTTAATTTAAAGCTCAGCCTGCCGATGATTTTTTGTGAGCAAGAAATTTTAAGTTCGTGTTTACATTTTGAAGATTCAGATAAGGAATCAGGTTAAATAGCCTTTTCTGGCTTGAATCGCCTCAGGTAGTGCTTTACCTAAAGAGCTTAGAGTTTCCCGCTCTACTAGTCGTACAATTGAATCTAGCGGCAGATCGTTGTCCTGTAGGCCAAAGGGTTCTTCCAGCTCCGCACTGAGCTCGTCCAGCCCGAGTAGCATATAACCAATCAATCCCACTAAAATTGGTGTCCACAGTCCCAAATTCGCCTGCAAACTGAAAGGCAGGATAAAGCAAAAAGAATAAACCGCACGATGCAACAGCACCGAATAAGAAAATGGCAATGGCGTTGACAAAATCCGGTCACAACCAGCCTGAATATCTCCCAAAGCCACAGTGTGCTGATTCAGGTTGTTATAAATAATATCGCTGATCTTACCCTGCTTATATTGCTGCACCAGCTCTTTTTGCATCTGTTCCAGCACCCATTGTGAAGGATTGATTTGCATGGACAATTGCTCAAATGATTTAGGTTCAAAACCGGTAGTCGCCTGATAATCCTGAATACTGGGCGTTTGCTGTCTCAACCGGTCACGTAACAAATGGGTAAACAGCATCATGCGATACAGCAACATTTCACGGGTTTGATTATCTAGCACATGGCTGTCGCGGCATAAATGACGCGTGGTTGCAATCAACGCACCCCAAAGCTTACGACCTTCCCACCAGCGATCATAGCAGGCTGTATTTCTAAAACTTAAAAAAATCGAGAGAATGACACCAAAGATGGTAAAGCCAATTGCCGGGACAGCAGGAAGGCTCACGAAATGCGCCTGACTCAAATACACCAGCAAAGCGGAAATAAAAACCACCAAGATTAATGCGGGCAGCACCTTGGGCAGAATCGTTCCCTGCCAGGCAAACAGTAACCCCAAACTATTATTCTTATCACGCACAATCATGCAATTTTCCCTGCTGTATTGAAAAAGCCCAACCAGAGTTGGGCTTTTTACATTCTGACTTAAACCAGCTTATTTGCCTGGTTTAAAGCTGTCCTTAAGATCCAGAATACGGTTAAATACCGGTTTTTCGCTGGAATGATCATATTGATCTGCCACGAAATAACCTTCACGCTCAAACTGGAAACGATCCTCCGGCTGAGCTTGCGCTAATGCAGGCTCAATCACGGCCTGAACCACCTTCAATGATTCAGGGTTCAGGTTTGCCAAGAAGTCATCACCCACTTCTGGATCAGACTCCGTAAACAGACGGTCGTAAATACGCACTTCTGCAGGAACGCCTTTTGTCGCAGATACCCAGTGAATCACACCTTTGACCTTACGACCTTCAGGATTTTTACCCAAAGTTTCAGGATCAATCGAACATTTCAGCTCAACCACTTCGCCATTTTCATCTTTAATGACTTCGTCGCATTTGATCACATAGGCATGACGTAAACGGACTTCACCACCTGGAATCAAACGTTTAAAGCCTTTTGGTGGCTCTTCTTCAAAGTCTTTACGGTCAATATACAGCTCAGTCGTCAATGGAATAACGCGCTCGCCCATATCGACATTCGGATGACGTGAATGGGTCAGGTCCATATCGGCTGGCAAGTTGGTTAAAGTCACTTTTAATGGATTTAACACTGCCATACCACGAGCTGCGGTATTTTCCAGAGACTGGCGAATACAGTATTCCAGCATGGCTACATCGACGATACTGCCATCAACCTTCGACACACCGACACGTTGACAGAAATCACGTAGACCTTCAGGTGTGAAACCACGACGACGCATACCCACTACAGTTGGCATACGTGGATCATCCCAACCATTTACATGACCACCTTCAACCAGCTTACGCAATTTGCGTTTTGAGGTGATGGTATAGTCCACATTCAAACGGCTCGATTCATACTGACGTGGCACGGATGGTGATTTAACTTTTGCCACCACCCAGTCATAGAACGGACGGTGATCCTGGAATTCCAAAGTACACAGTGAATGCGTAATGCCTTCAATCGCATCAGAAAGTGGATGCGCATAGTCATACATTGGATAAATTTTCCATTTATCGCCAGTCTGATGATGCGCTGAATGCAGGATACGGTACAAAATCGGATCACGCATATGCACGTTCGGTGACGTCATATCGATCTTGGCACGTAATACAGCCTGACCTTCTGCATATTCACCGCTGCGCATTTTCTCAAAACGCTCCAGGTTTTCTGCAACCGTTGCATCGCGTTGTGGCGAGTTTTTACCTGGCTCAACGAAATTACCACGGTTTAAACGGATCTCTTCAGGGCTTTGCAAATCCACATAGGCATCGCCCTGCTCAATCAGCTGAACTGCCCAGGTATAAAGTCGATCGAAATAGCTTGATGCATAACGCGGCTCACCTTCCCACTGGAAACCCAGCCATTTCACGTCATTGGCAATACCATCCACATATTCCTGTTCTTCGGCATCCGGATTGGTATCATCAAAACGCAGGTTACACACACCTTTAAATTCTTCAGCAATTCCGAAGTTCAAGCAAATTGCTTTCACATGGCCAATATGTAAATAGCCATTCGGCTCAGGCGGAAAACGCGTCACCACCTGTTGAACGCGACCAGCGGCTAAATCATCGGTAATGACCTGACGTACAAAGTCCAAGCCTGGTTGTTGTTCTTGCTGCTGCACTGAATCGACTGCATTGTTCTTTTGGGTCGGGTTCTCGGGCAGAGATGTCACAACATCATTTGGCTTCATGATCAATCATTCACTTCTAAAGTTAAAAAGGGATTAACGAATATTTCATCGTACAAGCTGTACGTATATTCATTATCAAAGTTCCTTAGTTTAACTATAGGTGATTAATCTCTCAACCGCTAACTACGGTATTTGATTTCAATTCACTCATTTTAAAAAGTGAAAATACAGTAAGCTGCCCAAAACTAAAATATCAACGCTTTACGGAATCAGAAAATGATTCAATTCGTGCCTGTCGGGAATATAACGCCCTGTCTGGCAGTATTTGAAATGCCTTGATAAATCAACGTATAAATAAGGTATTATTTTTATGCTTTTAACAAAGAAAATAATGTTTTTACTTGCCTTGTCGATTGTAGTTTGCTTATGCTTCACTCATTCAGAAAAAACCATGGCACTCGTCCATGATCAGGAGATTACACAATGAGTTTTCCTCAAGTCGAATTAAACACCAATAAAGGTCGTATTGTTCTAGAACTCAATGCTGAAAAAGCACCTAAAACCGTAGCTAACTTTTTAGAATACGTACGTGACGGTTTTTATGACGGCGTAATTTTCCACCGTGTTATTGATGGTTTCATGATCCAAGGCGGCGGCATGGATGAAAACTTCAAAGAAAAAGCAACACGTGATGCGATCGAAAACGAAGCAGACAACGGCTTGACCAATGACGAAGGTACGATTGCAATGGCGCGTACTCAAGCACCGCACTCTGCTTCTGCTCAGTTCTTCATTAACGTGAAAAACAACTCATTCCTTAACCACTCTGGCAAAACTGCTCAAGGTTGGGGTTATGCCGTATTTGGTAAAGTCGTTGAAGGTATGGACGTTGTGAACGAAATCAAAAACGTACGTACTGGCAACCGTGGCTACCACGCTGACGTTCCTCTAGAAAATGTAGTAATCGAATCTGCAAAAATCATTTCTGAATAAAAAACGTCCTCTCCGTTCTTTATGAGTTTTAAAGCGATGCTTTAAAACGGTGTAATGGAAAATCCCTCATATGAATGAGGGATCTAGAGAGGAATAAAAGGAAAAGATTCGTGATCTATCTGTTTATCTCAGATTTACATTTGTCACCTGATCACCCTCGACTTGTTCGGGGGTTTTTAGATTTATTAACTGAGTATCAAGATCAAAATACCCAACTGTATATTTTGGGTGACTGGTTCAATGCCTGGATTGGTGATGATTATAAGTCTCCGTGGCTGGACGAGATTGTCACTGCATTAAAACAGTTTACTCAGGCTGGGAATCAAGTCTATTTTCAGGCCGGCAACCGGGATTTTGTCTTAGGAAGTAAATTTTTAGCTCGATTTGGCGGGCAGCTTCTTCCCGAAATCGATCAGCTAATCATTGCCGGAACACATTTTCGCCTGGAACATGGCGATGCCCTATGTACCGATGACGTCTCCTATCAGCGTTTTAAAAAGATTATTCGTCATCCCTGGCTACTTGGCTTCTTAAGAAAAACCCCTCTCTCATTTCGAACCAGACTAGCCAACCGCTTTCGTCAACAAAGCCATCAGGCACAACAGTTTAAAAGCTATGAAGTGATGGACGTCAACCCACATGCAGTTGAGCTGGCATTACAGGATGTAGATGTACTGATCCATGGTCATACGCATCGCGCAGCCATTCATCAGTTAGCCCAGAAAAGAAGAATTGTACTAGGCGACTGGAAAGAAGACAGTGCAGAGATTCTGGAAATTCAGGAAGATCAAAGTTTTGATACCCTGAAACTAAAAAAGTGGCGATATTAATCAGCCACTTTTTACGATATTGATCTGCTTAACACAGACGATAAAGCTGGTTTACCCCAGTATAGAAACTTTTACCATCGAGATTGAACTGAAATTCCTCACCCGTTGGCAATTGAATCATTTTACCGACCTCAACCCAGATAAAACCGTCCATTGTATTTTGCTTGCGCTTTAATGGAACCAGTTTCACGTTAATTTCATTGCCATCAGCGGCAGTGGCAATATGCCATTCATTGATTTTGATCAAAATATTTACTCACACGATATGAGCTTTTTGTGACTATATGGAGAGAGATTAATAACAACCTAGTTTACATAATAGTTCTATGGTTAGTAGATCTTATTTGAGTTCAAATACTTGAACTAAAAAGTACATCACAATCAGCTTAAAATAATAATAGAAGCAAGAACAGTACTTGCTTGAAGTGCAACCAGTGTAAGCTATTTATCCAGCAAAAGCAAAATTACATTGTAATGACAATAGAATGGGATTTTTAAGAACTTTTTTCATGCTTTGTTAATTATTAGGCTTTTGATTTTTATGATCTAAAATTCATTTTAACGTTACTTCATTTCCGTTGATAAACAAAACCTGTCTTTAAATACCTTAAAATCAATATTAGAGACATGAAACTCAGCCCGAGGTACAGCAAGTTCCACTCTCCCGTCTTTTGATAATTTAGGATCAAGAGAATAGCATTTAACGCTACAAACAGTACGTGAATCATAAAAAAGGCTTGTTGCACTCGTCTAGTTTTTTGCTGACGTTGGTTCTCTAAGATGTTCTGCTGTTCTTGTAAAAATTGTTCTGCATCTTGAAGGTTCATTATGATTTTCTTATGGCTGAATGAATAGCTCATCTAAAGAATTTCCGGTTAAAAATAAACTAAAAATCTAAGCAAGCTATTCATTCAGAATCTCTTGTTGATTAATAACCGCTAGTCGGATTAATCACATTGATATCCTTTTTATATTTCCCCAATAGATCACGCAAGGAATTCATCAAAACACTGGTATCTACGCCCACTGCTACAAACTCAGTGCCAAGTTCGATATATTTTTGCGTCACTTCATGCTGGGTTGACAGAATTCCTGCAGCTTTGCCTGCAGAACGAATCCGCTGGATTGCATCAATTACAGCTTTTTGTACTTCAGGATGATTCGGATCACCTTGATAACCCATAGTGGCAGATAGATCAACGGCGCCAATAAACACGCCATCAATCCCGTCGATCTGAAGAATAGCATCCAGATTTTCAAGTCCTGTGACCGATTCAATCTGGATTAATAAACAGATTTCTTCATGTGCCGTCTGATAATAATTTGGAATGCTGTTCCAGCGGGTGGCACGTGCCAGTGCAGCACCAACGCCACGAATTCCTTCAGGCGGATAACGGACTGCCCTGACCATGAGTTCGGCCTGTTCCACGGTTTCTACCATCGGAATCAACAGCGTTTGTGCACCGATATCAAGGAGTTGCTTGATCAGTTGTACGCTACCAATGGGTGGTCGTACCACTGCTTGCGAGGGATAAGCAGCAATACTTTGCAGTTGCGACAAAGTCGTTCTCAAATCACTGGGTGCATGCTCACCATCAATCAGCAGCCAGTCATAACCTGCATTTGCCGCAATCTCGGTTCCATAGGCATCTGCCAATCCAATCCATAAGCCGATTTGCTGCTGGGTTTTCAGTTTGTGTTTAAAGTAATTGGTCACTTGCATCCGCTAACCTATTTGCATGTTGCTGGCGATGCCTCTTATTAAACGCTTCTCGCTTAAAAGTGCCAATAGACAAAAACTGGATTTTAATCTGATTTAACTCTAAGTTTTGCTTGAATCCAGCTCAAGATCATCTCAAAACAGGCTTTGCCTGATGCTTTTTTATTGTAATAATCAGGGGATGTGAAAAATGTATATATTTAAAACTTCTACTCGCTGTTTATTTAAAAAGATTGGAGTCCATTGATGGATTTACTCAAGATCACACAGACCCGCTATACCACTAAAGCCTATGATCCTAGCAAGAAAATCCCGGCAGAACAGTTTGAACGCTTATTAGAAATTTTGCGTCTGGCACCCTCTTCAATCAATATTCAGCCTTGGCATTTTTTTATTGCCGATCATGAGGCAGCCAAACAGCGCATTGCCAAAGCCTTGGTCGGTACTTATGCCTACAATGCACCCAAAGTTCTGGATTCATCCCATACCATTTTATTCTGCACCAAAGCCGATATTAATGAGTTGCATCTGGAAAACTTATTGAACCGCGATGATCTCAGTGGCCGATTTAAAGATGAATCCGCCAAGGAAGGTCAGAAAAACACCCGTGCAGGTTATATTCATTATTATCGTAATGAAAAAGGTGATATTCAGCGTTGGGCTGAAAACCAGACCTTTATTGCACTCGGTCAAATGCTCTTGGCTGCCGGAATTGAAGGGGTTGATGCCACCCCGATTGGCGGATTTGACGAAGAGATGATTAGTGAAGAATTACAACTCGCAGAACAGGGCTTGATCCCCTCTGTATTGCTGACTTTAGGCTATCGCAGTGAAAACGACTTCAATGCCAAACTGCCTAAATCACGTCTTGCCGCTGAAGATATTTTCACCAAACTGTAAGGAATTTGTGCTATAAAAGGGGTCAAGCGCCCCTTTCCATATCAATTCGGGCCTATTTTTTGCTTTATTTAATTTACCATCTAATAGAATAACAATAGAGGTCATCTATGTCGCTCCTTACATCCAAATCCCTGAAATTTGAATGCCATCATTGCGATAAAATTTATCTCCAGCACTATAAAGATCAGCAGCATCGTTATCCGCATTGTCCAGACTGCCAACAGACCGGTTTATTGCTTGGACTGGCCGAAGCAGGCGACCTGCTCCGACATCCGATTGAATTTGCATCTTCTTATGTCAAACAGACATTGCATAAGCTAGGCAAATCACACTAGTCAAGCCTAGCAGCAATCCTAGAGTACTTGCAGGTTTGAGCCGCTCTTTAAAGAATACCAGACCTGCTATCACACCAAATACCACCACCAGAATATTCATGCCGGCAAAGACGATCGCCGGTGAATCCTTGAGCAGCATATGGGCTTTGACATAGAACGCAATATTGGCAAAATTCAGGATACCCAATAACAGACCAGCGCCGATATTCTGCATCGAGCCCAAGCTTTTATATTTGAGTAACAGATAGCCCATCGAAATGATCAGAGCGCAAACAAACATCAGATTCAGCGCCACCGCGAATTGCAGGCCAAGACTGGTTGTATATTTCAACAATACATCTATCAGTGCATAACCGACCCAGACCAAGCCCAGATATAACATTCCCTGACTGCCCTGTCCTGTACTTTGTCGATGTGAAAACAGGATGCACAGCACTGCGCCAATACCTAAAGCGATCCCGAGTATTTTCAGCTGATTAAACTGTTCCTGAAAAATGAAATAGGCTGCAGCCAGTGACAAAACTACCGAGAGTCGCTGGGCAATTTCGGTTTTTAAAATCCCAGCCGTTTGCAAAGCCTTGGCCAGAAACAAGAATACGCTCGGAAGCAAAATACCCAGAGCCAGAATAAGCAACCAAGGCGTCTGAGACATTGAAATATGTTGAATATCAGGCTTGAACCAGAAAAAACACAAGAGGCTGGCTGTCATATAGTTCCAGCTAATCATGTGTATCGGACTCAAGCCCTTATTTTTGGCGACTTTTAATAATATTGAGACCGCAACGCTGCATAGCGCTGCTGCGAAAATCAGTTCCATATGCTGCTCTTATTCTTGATATTTATGAGTCTACAAAAAAGCCCACATTTGCAGTGGGCTTTTTTTATAAATGATTCACTGGGAATTATTTATAGTGTGACACCATTTTCTCTAAAGAAATTGGGCGAATCTTGTCTGCATTACCTGCAGTACCAAAAGCTTCGTAACGATCGATACAAATTTGCTTCATTGCGTCTACAGTTGCGCTGAAGAATTTACGAGGATCGAATTCGCTTGGTTTTTCTGCCATCATACGACGCATTGCACCGGTAGATGCCAAACGCAAGTCAGTATCGATGTTAATCTTGCGCACGCCGTGTTTGATCGCTTCAACCAGCTGTTCAACCGGAACACCGTAAGTTTCCTTGATGTCGCCGCCATACTGGTTAATCACTGCCAACCATTCTTGTGGCACAGAGCTTGAACCGTGCATGACAAGATGTGTGTTTGGAAGTGCTGCGTGAATTTCTTTAATGCGGTCAATCGCAAGAATATCACCTGTAGGTGGACGCGTGAACTTGTACGCACCGTGTGAAGTACCTACTGCAATTGCAAGCGCATCAACATTGGTATCAGCAACGAAGCTACGCGCTTCTTCAACTGAAGTCAGGAGTTGAGAATGATCCAGTACGCCTTCTGCGCCTACGCCATCTTCTTCACCCGCCATACCTGTTTCAAGGCTACCCAAACAACCGATTTCACCTTCAACAGATACGCCACACGCATGTGCCATTTGAACTGTACGGCGAGTCACATCAACGTTATATTCATATGAAGTTGGTGTTTTACCGTCTTCACCGAGTGAACCGTCCATCATTACTGATGAAAAGCCTAACTGGATTGAACGTTGGCAAATATCAGGGCTGGTACCGTGGTCTTGATGCATTACCACTGGAATATGTGGCCATTCTTCAATTGCAGCCAAAATTAGGTGACGCAAGAACGGAGCGCCTGCATATTTACGCGCACCCGCAGATGCTTGTACGATAACAGGTGAATTGGTTGCATCTGCTGCAAGCATAATTGCACGCATTTGTTCTAAGTTGTTTACGTTAAATGCTGGTACGCCGTAAGCATGTTCGCCGGCGTGATCCAAGAGCTGGCGCAATGAAATAAGAGCCATAATATCCTCCCAGTGAATGCCACATATTCTACATGTTCAAAGGTTTCAATTCAGCAACAAATAACACTATTTAAAAAAAATCCCTGCATTTGCAGGGATTTTGTGTCACATCAGTCAGATTAAGGTGCTACAGGCTCTGAAGTCGCAGCAACCGACTCGTCTGCAGTCGCTTCATCTGCTGGTGCATTGGCAACTTCAGCTGGAATATCGGTATTTTTTTCATCTAAAATTGGCTGGTCAATGGCATCAATGGCAGCTTGCTGTTCTGGAGTCACCGTCTGATCTGCCACTGCTGCCGAGCTTTCTGCTTCAGCTTCTGGTGCACTTTCCTGTTTTGCACACGCAGTTAATGCCAGAGATGCTGCTAATAATACTGCAATAGTTAACTGTTTTTTCATCACGTATTCTCATCATTTGGTGATTTAATGACTGCATCTTATGACAGATTTATTGCATTTTAATGACCAAGCCATGAAGGGTAAGTTTGCACTGTCAAAAAAATGACATAAAAAAAGCTGGCACTTTGCCAGCTTTTTAGCTTAGGACATGCAATTAAGCACGTTCTAATAGCACTGCAACAGCAGGAAGGGTTTTACCTTCAACGAATTCAAGGAATGCACCACCACCCGTCGAGATATAGCCAATCTTGTCAGCCACTTCGTACTTGTCGATCGCAGCAAGCGTGTCACCACCACCCGCGATCGAGAAACCTTCCGATTCAGCAATCGCTAAAGATAAAGTTTTAGTCCCTTCACCGAATTGATCTACTTCAAATACGCCTACCGGGCCATTCCAAAGAATGGTTTTAGAGGTTTTCAGGATTTCTGCAAATGCTTTCGCAGTTTCCGGACCAACATCTAGAATCATGTCGTTATCAGCAACATCTGCAACGTTTTTCACCGTTGCTTTTGCAGCAGCCAATGAACCCAGGAAGTCTTCAAAGTTAATTTCAGAGGCATCTGCAACCACAACGTCAGTAGGAAGTGGAACTGCTACTTTTGCAGCAATGGCTTTTGCCGTATCGATCAGATCCTTTTCACACAATGATTTGCCCACGTTATAACCGGCCGCAGCAAGGAACGTGTTGGCAATACCACCACCGACGATCAATTGATCACAAATGTCAGAAAGTGAGGTTAAAACGTCCAGCTTGGTAGAGACTTTAGAACCTGCAACAATCGCCACCATTGGCTTTTCAGGGGTTTGCAGTGCACGACCAAGCGCATCAAGTTCAGCTGCCAGTAAAGGACCTGCAGCTGCAACTTTAGCCAGACGCGCTACGCCTTCAGTAGATGCTTCTGCACGGTGTGCTGTACCAAAGGCATCCATCACGAATACATCACACAATGCTGCATATTTTGCTGCAAGTTCAGGATTGTTTTTCTTCTCGCCGACGTTAAAACGGCAATTTTCCAGTAGAACTACCTGACCTGGCTGAACATCAACGCCATCTAAATAGTCAGTAAACAGTTTCACTTCTTGGCCCAAAGCTTCAGTCAAGTAAGCCGCTACAGGAGCAAGTGACTGTTCAGCTTTAGGCTCACCTTCAACCGGACGACCCAGATGAGAATACACCATGACTGCAGCGCCTTTTTCTAGTGCTGCTTTAATCGTTGGCAATGCTGCACGAAGACGCGCATCGCTGGTGATCACACCATTTTTAACAGGAACGTTTAAATCTTCACGGATCAGAACACGTTTACCTGCTAAATCGAGGTCAGTCATACGCTGAAAGTTCATGTAGAGCTCACTTTATAGATATTAAAACCAGGCGATTTTAAATGATTATGCAGAAAAAGGTTAGCATCTTTTGCAGAAAACATTATGAATGCCAAAGTTTTGTTATGATAGAAAAAAGCCTCTTTTAGATTCAGTCCCTATGTCGATACATCCTGATCCAAATCTTAACCGTTTGAACGTGTTAGGTGAGCCTTTGTCCAGCTGTTGCTTCGATCCGATTACCGGATATTTCCGCAATGGCTTTTGCCATACTGCGACCACCGATCTGGGCCAGCATACGGTTTGCGCGCAAATGACCTCAGAATTTCTGAATTTTTCTCAAAAAGTCGGTAATGACCTGATTACGCCTTTGCCCGAACTGGATTTCCCGGGCCTGCAACCTGGCGATTTCTGGTGTATCTGCGTAACGCGCTGGGTCGAAGCCTATGAAGCGGGTCAAGCTCCACCGATCAAGCTACAAGCCTGTCACAAAGCTGTTCTGGCGTATGTACCGTTAAATATTCTTGAGGAATATGCTGTCTAATGAATTCTGCACAGATTATCTTGGCATCGTCCAGTCAAACCCGCAAAGCGCTGATGGATCGTCTGCATATTAATTATATTTCCATGGTACCGGATATTGATGAATCTCCTCGCGGGGAAAATCACGCAGATGATCTGGCACAACGACTGGCTTTTGAGAAAGCCAGATATATTGCTGAACAAAATCCAGAAGCGATTGTGATCGGCTCAGATCAGGTGGCATGGCGTGAAGGTGCGCCGGATATTTTTATTGGTAAACCGTTAACGACTGAAAAGGCCATTCGCCAGCTACAAGCCAACTCGGACAAGATTGTCTATTTTAGTACTGCGCTCAGTGTGCAGCAGCTATCGACCGGTTTTGAACAAAGTCTGGTTGAACACTATAAAGTCAAGTTCCGCAAACTGTCTCAGGTCGAAATCGAGCGTTATGTCGAAATTGAACAACCTTTGCATTGTGCAGGCAGTTTCAAATGTGAAAGCCTCGGTATCAGCTTGTTTGAAGAAATGATCGGACAAGATCAGACCACGCTGATGGGCATGCCAATGATCAAGCTCTGTCATATTCTTCGTGAATTAAAAATTTTGGTTCCTTAATCTCCCATTTAAATTCAGGCTGTAATCTATGTCTCAACCTTTAGACGTATTAGGCGGTATTACCGCTGAACAATTCCTTAGCGAATACTGGCAAAAGAAACCTTTACTGGTGCGTAATGCAATGCCTGAAATCGCCAGTTTGCTTGAACCCAATGATGTGATGGAACTTGCGCTTGAAGAACATGTCACTGCCCGTCTCATCAAGCAGAAAGATCGTGATCCGAATCAATGGAGCGTGAAATCTTCACCTTTGCTCAAAGCAGATTTCCAGAAAATGCCCAAGCTCTGGACGCTTTTGGTTCAGGCTGTAGATCACTATTCATTTGACCTGTCGGCACTTTGGAAAAAATTCCCATTTATTCCACAATGGCGTCGCGATGACATCATGGTGTCTTATGCACCGCAAGGCGGTTCAGTCGGCAAGCATTTCGATTTCTATGATGTGTTTCTGGTACAAGGCTATGGCCATCGTCGCTGGCAGCTTGGGCAAATGTGTGATACCGAAACTCCATTTGTTCCGGGTCAACCGCTTAAATTATTGCCTGAAATAGAAGTGAACTTTGATGAAGTGCTGGCACCTGGCGACTTGCTCTATGTGCCGCCTGGTCTGGCTCATTACGGCGTGGCTGAAGATGACTGCCTGACTTATTCATTCGGTTTCCGCATGCCAAATATCAGTGACATGATGGATCGTGTCGGGGATAAATTCTCTGAAAATGAAACGCTGCGTAACCCATTGCTGGATATCAACCGTGATCAAGTCGGTGCTATCGGTGAAGTGAGCAGCAATGAGCTGGAATATCTGAAAGAACACATCATGCAGCAACTGCATAATTCCAATGTTCTCGAAGATGCCATCATGAGCTTGATGTCCGAACCTAAATATCCTGAAAACCTGCCTGAAGCAGAAGAAATCGGTACAGGTGATCTGGAAGAAGCACTCGATCAGGGCTATAGCCTGATGCTCGAACCTGCGTCACGCCTGCTTTATACTGAAACGGACGGCGACGTTCTGTTCTGGGCAAATGGTGAGGGTGTGTGCATCTCTGAGACATTTACCGCAAAACTCAAACAGCTTGCAGATGGTGAAGCGCTGTTATTCGGTGAAGACTTCGCTGATGAAGAAATTCTGGAAGATGTTGCTGCATTATTAAATGAAGCCGTGTTGATGCTGGTTCCACCGCCAGAAGACGAGTAATCTTTCCACGGTTCTATTTAGGCAATAATTTTAAGAGGATCACATGATCCTCTTTTTTATTTTTAGAGTCTAGAATTCTAACTAATTAAGGCTGATACAGCTCTAATACAACACGAATCAGCGTATCTCCTTGTTCAGATTCAATCTGGAACAATCCTCCCATGCGCTCAACCCGCATTTTCATGCTGCGCATTCCAATACTCAGACCATTTTTTTGCACCATGTCAGCATCGAAACCGATGCCATTATCCTGAATGCTTAAAGTAAGCTGATGTGGCTGGGAATATTCCAGACTGACTTTTACCTGACTGGCCTGACTATGCTTAATGATATTGGTCAGACTTTCTTCGACTACTCGGATCAAGGTTAAACACTGTAATGCCGTCGGTTCACGCTGCCAGACTTTTGGAAATGACCATTCAACTACAATCCCCATTTCTTCCATCAGCTGGGTAAAACGATAACGTACCGGTGCGATCCAGAGTACCGGCGTTTGTGGGACTTTATTTTCAATAGATGAACCACTGTCAATGATTTGTCTGAGATCATCTCTGAGCAGTTTCAGCATGGAAAGAAACTGCTGTTTAGAAACTGTTTCGCTACTTTGATCCACCAGAATCATGGAACGGACAATAGACCCTCCCAACCCGTCATGCAGTTCATGTGACAGATTAATCCGCTCTTGCAGACGAACATTGGTCAGCTCCAATTGATGTTTATCGCTCAGGCTTTTATTCAGGTCAGCACTGACCTGCTGGACTTTACGTTCTAACTGGGTATTAAATTTTTCGATTTTCCTGACATTACGATTCAGGCGTGTGCCCATAATCAGCACGACAAACAAGGTAATAATTGGTGAGGTATAGGGAGATAAAGGTGAAAACTCATTGACCGTGGTTTGGTTCAACATGATCAGGTCAATGACTACACACAGCAGAATCCCCCAAAGACACAACGTCAGGAAGAGATATTCTCCATTTCGGGTTTTGATGGCCTGATAGCTGATATACACAGTACAACTAACAAAGAGCAATACATAGAAGATAAACACTCCACCTAGCACCTGCTCCAGATAATTCAAGGGACTGATCATCACCAGTAGGCTGGACAGAACGCTGACCAGAATAAATCCTCGCTCCAACTGCTTAAATTTCTGTTTTACAAAGCGGATCAGATACAGACAAAAACAATGGATATAGGCAATGAAAAAAAGCATATTGGCTTTAGCTGCCGAAATCGTGGAGTGAAATGGAAAATTTTCTGTAGTCAAGACATTGGAAATAAACAGAATCCACAACAGTGAACTGAGTGCCAGCCAGCCAAAAGTGGTTTCTGAACGCCGGAATAACCAGATAATGAAACAGATCAGCCCAATCGTGGCAGAGAAAATCATATTGATCTGGAATACGGTACGGCGATCCCAGATTTTTTCCAAATACTGCTGGCTATTCACCAACACATTATTAAACTGAATATTGCCCAGGCCCGCGCTTTGGAAACTGTAGCCATTTACATAAATCAGGATTTCATTACTGTCTTTACGCAAACCGCTAATCGGGAAAACCCAGTAACGCGGCATATTCCAGCTTTTCGACAAGGGCTCTTGCAAGTTCCGGTCAGACCAAAGCAAGTCACCATTCAGGAACACGGCACCTGCCGAATTAATATAATCAATAGAAAAGGCAACCGGTTCTGCAAGGCGGATGTTGTCCTGACATGACCAACGCCAGACAATCTTGTACCAGGCACCCCCATGATAATTCTTCCAGTTATTCTGCCAGTTATCCGGCAAACGTACGCTTTGCCAGCCTGATGTCGGCATCTCGGTAGGACCCTGAGCCTGAACCTTCTGAATATATTCGATCTTCACCTGACAAAGATCATTAATCTGAAAATGGTTTTGTGCCTGACTGATACTACAGAACAAGCAAAGCCAGCTGCACAGGACAAAAACACCGATCCATTTCAGTCGCTGCCGTTTGCTGCTTCTGGAACAGGCAGATGACATTACAGAATTCCCAGATGCCGTGCGGTACTGACCGCCTTGGTACGTTTACTGACCGAGAGTTTGCGGTAAATATGCTTGATATGACTTTCGACGGTATAGCGTGATACACAGAGCTGCTCGGCAATTTCACGATTACTCAGACCTTGCGCAACCAAGGACAGGATTTCCTGCTCCCGCTGTGTGAGCGTTTCCTGATCCGCAGCTGGCCTGTTCTGCTCTACTGTTAATGAAATGGCAGGAATAGAAATCTGTTTTAAAATTTCACGGGCAACAAAGGGATCAATCGGTGCACCGCCACGCAAAATACTGCGAATAGCCAAGGCGACTTCAACATCATCCCGTTCTTTCAGCACATAACCGGTTGCACCGGCCTGAATTGCGCTAAACAGGCTATCTTGGGTACTCCAGGCAGACACCACCAGAATCAACGCTTGTGCGTCCTGTTCGCGGATTTTTTCAATAATTGAAATCCCACTTCCATCCGGTAACCCTAAATCCACCAAGGCCAGTGCAATCGGCTGTTGTTGAATTATGGAATATGCTTCTTTAACCGTATTGGCAAATAGCAGAACGTCTTCGTTATACCCCAGATTGGTTAATATAATTTTTAAACGGCGCTGAATAACATATTCATCTTCAACGATTAATACAAGTACTGGCAAGACTGCCTCTGGTGCTGTCATAAGCACGCCCCTTATATTTATTGTTATGTCCCATTAAAGATTAAAATATAAACAAAAAAGCTCTAAAAATCATGATTTTTTTCATTTATTTATAAGTTTTGGTTTTATGCGCATAGAGACACATAATCTCTCTCACACTAAACACAGATAAAAAAATGCCATCTGTTGATAAGATGGCAGTTCTAGATAGAAAATCTTTGAAGTTACACAAGCTTCCTACTTTAAGCAGTACCGTATTGCTGTTTTAAATATTTCACAATCTCAGCCGATTCAAACATGCTCACCCCTGTATTTGGATCGACCAGATAAGGCAGCTGAATCGTATTTCCCATCATTTCAAACAACTGTTCACGCTTGCCACCCGCAAGCGGTTCATATTTCCCCGGCTTTAAACGTAACTTGGCTGGTCCATAATCTTGCCAACGTTCTTTGGCCACATTATGAAAAACAAACGGCACTTCTAGCTCTGAGAGAACACCACGTACTACCCGGACAAAAGGACTGGCTTCAAAACCCCATAATTCCAATAGCTGTTCCGGTGCCGGACGATTTAGCACCTGTTTATTAATCCAGACTCCGCGCGCACCATTGATAATCGTTCCAGCAAAAGCGGCGACTGGAATTTTCGGATAAGTTGCATATTTCTTTGGCGTTTTGCCACTTTTGCCATAATGCTTGAATAGATGGTGAATAATATCCTGCGACTCATACATCTGATCGCCTGTATTTTCATCCACCAAAAATGGAAAGCGGCTCTTGCCACCCAACTGTTTTACGACCGGACGATATTTTGTACCGCCCTTAGGGCACGGATAAACTTCATAATCCAGATTGAGTAAGGTCAGCACTTCACGCACCCGACGACAAAAAGGTGAACCTTCAAATTCATAGAGCTTAATTGATTTTTCAGGCTGATTCGGAAACGGCGTTCCGACCATGCCACGTCCCCCTTGGGCGACTGAAGAGGCTAAGGCTTGTGCGACTTTAATTTGATGACTCAACATAGTATTTTCCTATTTTTGTTTTATATTAATGAAAGACAGAATCTAGGCATCCTGTCTTTCAGGGTACAGATGAGTTTTGTTGTTATTCTTGCATGCAGAAATGCAGATTTCAGCCGATTAAGCCACTAAAGCTGTTTTAGACACCACAATACCATTATTGTCTGCATAGACATAATCGCCAGCATTAAACGTGACACCACAAAAGCAGAGAGAGATATCAACTTCACCCACACCCTTGCGGTTGCTCTTTTGCGGAATAGCCGCCAATGCATGCACACCAAGATCAAGTTCAGCAATCGCATCGACATCACGAACGCAACCGTAAATAATCACGCCATTCCAGTGATTTTTTACCGCTGATTCTGCAATCAGGTCACCCATCAAGGCACAGCGCATGGATGCACCGCCATCTACGACCAGGACCTTGCCTGTTCCATCTGTGGCCAACAACTCTTTCACCCGCGAGTTATCTTCAAAACATTTTACTGTCACAATCTGACCGCCAAAGGTTTTGCGCGCCCCATAACTCTTAAAAAATTTACCGTCCAGGCAAGGTGTCACCACCTGAAGCTCTAATTCTGGATGATCATCTAACAAGTCACAGGTAACAAATGCTGCTGTAGACACGGTGTTTTCTCCTCATTTCATTTTTTGTATGCGTAAATTATCATAAATTTCAAATTTTACCGTCTGAGTTAGCGCGGCCTCGACCATAGTATGAGCCACCTGATCGGCTGTCACTGGCTTATACGCAAAACTATCCGGAATAAAACGCGATACTTTGTGATAAACCTGCTGCGCGATATCTTCCAAAAAGCGCTGCTCTGGACGTTCACCAATGAGTAATGAAGGTCGAATCAGGCTGATTCTGTCCAAGGACAATGTTTGCACATATTCTTCTAGCTCACCTTTGACCCGATTATAGTAAAAATGCGATTGGGAATCGGCACCCATTGCGCTTAGCAAAAGATAATGGGCTGAGGTTTGCTGTAATAGCTCTGCAAAGTGAGCATTTATGGTATAGTCAATACTATAAAATGCCTGTTTGGATCCGGCTTTTTTCATGGTGCTGCCCAGGCAGCTAAAACCATGGCTATGCTTACTAACATCCTGATCATTCAACATCAGGAAATCTTCCAGTACCAGTTGTTGAACTTTATCCAAAGCATCCAGATCATTTTGATGTTTTCTGACCACTGCAGTAATCTGCTGGCAAGTCGGCTCATCTTGCAAACGTTTTATCAGTTGTTTTCCCACCAAGCCGGTGGCACCTATCACGATGGGATGAGTCAGTGATTTAGTCATTTTTTATACGATCTCCTAGGTGGAATACTAATCTAACGTTTTCTTTAGAATTTTTCTGCATCTAAAATGTTGTCAAAGCATGTCAAGACTTGACTTCGGTGCTTAGTTTAATCAAAATATGGCACTTGTTTACGGGCTGGTGATAATTCCTCTGATGTTGGTTTTCAGTTGAGTTTCAGCCCGCCCAGACCAATCTATTTCAAGGAGTGCACGAGTGGCAAACTCTGCTCAAGCTAAAAAACGTGCTCGTCAAAACGTTAAAGCACGCAAACACAACGCAAGCTTGCGTTCTATGGTTCGTACCTATCTTAAACGTACATTAGCTGCTATCAGCACTAATGACTATGCAGTTGCTACTGAAGCGTACAAATCGCTTGTTCCAGTAATCGACCGTATGGCTGACAAAGGCATCATCCATAAAAACAAAGCAGCTCGTCATAAGAGCCGCTTGAACGCGCAAGTTAAAGCACTAGCTTCTAACTAATCGCAAATGAAAAAAGCCCTTTTTAGGGCTTTTTTTGTGTCTGGAATTTGAAGAAACTAAAAAATATAATGACTCATTCAGAAAAATAATTTGTTTAGACAGCACTCATCCAGTCAATGCTATACTGTGAGATAAAAACCTGAATCTCCCTCTCTTTTAGATTATTGATCTTTATCCATAGAGGATGGCGAAGTGGTTTTATCCTGTTTCGTATTGTCAGTGTCCCGCTTTTGACATGCGGTTAAACCCAAAATCGCGATCAGGCTAAAAATTGTGATAACTTTCATAATTTTCCTCAAGATGAATATTTCTATATTTATTAAGCATAGATAATTTTTATACTTACATTATTGAATTTTCACCCTATAAATGTAAAAGGTGCAGTTTAAAATTTATTTTTATCGTTTTAGACTGACTTTTATTGAATGGTCAATATGAAAGGCCACACCATCTTCATAATTCCTAACTCCCCAACAAAAAACTCAACTGCTGCGAACAATTGAGTTTTAAAAGAATATTTTCATTTAAGAAAGTTGGGAACGTTTAAAATCAGCAATATCCAGTTCATGTACCTGACCGCGCCAGATCCATTTCAGCTTGGATTCTAAAAATACATCACCTTCAAACCAGACAAACAGACCTTCCATCATTTTTGGCCAGTCTTCCCGACTAACATCCTGACGCCCTGACATCACCGCAATCATCGCTGCCAAAATGGTATCGTGGCTGACGGCCAGACTCAATCCATATTTATTTTGTGGATGGGTGTTATAAATCAGTTCCAGCACATCCACCACGCCATGAATCGGCTGTTTCATCCCCGGCAAGGCATTATTGACAAAACTGTTGATAAAACCGAGTGCACCTTGCTTGGCAAAATAAGGTCCGGCTTTTTGAATATCCAGTACAAAGCTGCCAGGCTCTACCAGAAGCCCCTGTTCAATAATTTCAATACGATGGGTATTCTGCTCAGGGGTAACCGCATCTGCCCCTTCAATCATCAATGCAGCGGTATCAATACAACGCTGGATTGGACTTGAAATACAGTGATGAATCACGCGATCGGTTTGATCAGCCAGATAAGCGCCCCATTCCTGCGCCAGATCCCGCCCCTGACTGGTCAGTTGCAGATCATAGCCTGCCAAACCTTGACCCGGAACCTCCTCACGAATCGAATGCCGTGTGAATAAGGTGACAGGCGTCTGTACATCAGGCAATAAATCAATTGCACTCAACATACTCGGTGGAAGCAGTTTCAGGGACACGTTACAGCCAACTCTGGATTGGTAATAGGTTAAGCACCACTATAACACGCTCAGAATTTTGCTCAATGCTCGGCCTGCATGTCAGAAACCGCCTGCAATGCAATAATTTTCATATCATTATTCTTATAAGCAATGAATCCGCCATTCAGCAAAGTATCCCGATGATTATAAATAAATGGACGGCCTTCTAAATCGACCAGACCACCACCAATCCGTTCGAGCATACATTGACCAGCGCTGGTATCCCATTCCGAGGTCGGATGAAAACGTGGATAGATATCCACCTGATCTTCCAGCATCATGCAAAATTTATAAGCGCTGCCCGCTTTAAACTCTGTGTAGTCCGTGAGCTTGGCCAAACTTTGCAAATACTCCAGATATTTTGGTTTCTGCTGGCTACTTTGGCTCAATCCCACAGCAATCGTTTTAGTAGTTTCAAGCATTTCATAAGCAAACCATGTCATCTTTTGGATATCATATTTATAAGGCAAGCCCTGCTCAGGACAGAAATAAATCAGTTGCTGCTCCGGAACCGCCAATATGGCAAAAGTGGTCAAACTGCCTCTGACTAGACTCAAATTAATGGTAAATTCGGGGCGCTGGTGCAGAAATTCCTTGGTACCATCTAGCGGATCCAGTAACCAGAATTCTGACCATGAGCGGCGTTCATGTTCCTGTCCTTCTTCAGACAGTAAAGGCAAGCTGGAAATCTCTGCCAAAGCTTGGGTCAGATAAGTATTGACCCGAAAATCTGCCTGAGTCACCGGAGAATTATCATTTTTTTTGATGACATCAAAAGCCGCACCAGAACAATAACGCTGATATTCTTCTCGCAAAATTTCACAGGCTTGTGTCAAAATGGGCACAAACTGCAAAATCATTGGATCTTGTGGTGCTGCTGTTGCTTTAAACATAGAAAACCTAAATATGTCAAAATGCTCTGAAAAACCTACCATAATTTTCGATATGGATGGCACTTTACTTGATCTTGCCTACGACGATTTCATCTGGAACGAGTTATTGCCTGTGCGTTATGCTGCCACACATGGCTGTAGCCTGGAACACAGCCAGACGACACTCTATGCATTCTATCAGGAACATAATCATACCTTAAACTGGTACTCTTCACGCTTCTGGACGGCTAAAGTCGAAGTCGATGTTCTGGCGATGCAAATTGAACATAAAGATAAAGTCGCCTTGCGCCCTCATTGTCTCGAATTGCTCGATTATCTTAAAAATAATGGCTATCCAATCTGGCTGGCCACCAATGCTGACTGTGCGGGTCTAGCATTTAAACTGGATCATTTGAATTTAAGAGATTATTTCGATGTCATCGTCAGCTCAGAAACGATCGGACATGCCAAAGAATTTATCGAGTTCTGGCAAGGCCTGAATGAACTGCATCCATTTGATCCTGCACATGCTTATTTTATTGATGATACTGAAAAAGTCCTGAATGGGGCTCAAGCCTATGGCATTCAGAACCTGTTCAGCATCCAGCAGCCCTCTTCAGCCAAACTAGCACGTCAGACTTGTAATTACCCGATGCTGCACCAATTAACAGATTTAATCACTCATTTAAATCAGGCTGAGGTAGAAAAAAAATATGCGTAAATCGTCTTTACCCGAAGATGCGGTAGGCATGCGTATAGACAAATGGCTGTGGGCAGCACGGTTTTTTAAAACCCGCTCGATTGCCAAACATGCGATTGAAGGTGGCAAAGTCCATCACAATGGTGAACGTGTCAAGGTATCGCGCGAAGTCCGTGTTGGTATGGAACTGACGATTCAGCAAGGCATCGACAAAAAAACCGTGCTGGTTAAGGAACTTTCTGATGTTCGTGGACCTGCACCCGTGGCACAAAAACTGTATGAAGAGACCGAAGTCAGTATTGCGCGCCGGGAATTGATTACGTCACAAAGAAAGTTGCATAATCTAGCTCGTCCCGACCATCGTCCAAGCAAGAAAGATCGTCGTGACATCAGTAGATTTAAAAATGAAAATAGTCAGAATTTCGATCAGTCATGGTCCTATAATGACGAATAAATTTAAGCGTCAGAATATGTCGTACATGCGCTGACTTTTATAGAACACTAGGGAAAATTCTGTCACTATACACCTGTGGAACAAAGCTCTAATTTAAGACATCCACTTGAGTACTAACTTAGTGACATCGTATTGAGGTTGTAAGATGGATGAGAATAAAAACAAGGCGCTCAACGCTGCCTTAAGCCAGATTGAAAAACAGTTTGGTAAAAATACAGTTATGCGTCTTGGTGACAATACCGTTCAGGCAGTTGAAGCCGTGTCTACAGGTTCTTTAACGCTGGATATCGCACTCGGTATTGGTGGTTTACCTAAAGGTCGTATCGTCGAGATCTATGGTCCTGAATCTTCAGGTAAAACCACAATGACATTGCAAGCAATTGCAGAGTGTCAGAAAGCAGGCGGTACGTGTGCATTTATCGATGCGGAACACGCACTTGATCCTCAATATGCGCGCAAACTTGGCGTAGATATCGACAATCTGCTGGTATCGCAACCGGATCACGGTGAACAGGCACTTGAAATTGCAGACATGCTGGTACGTTCTGGCGCGATCGACATGATCGTTGTCGATTCTGTTGCTGCATTGACACCACGTGCCGAAATTGAAGGCGAAATGGGTGACTCGCATATGGGTCTGCAAGCCCGTTTGATGAGCCAGGCACTGCGTAAAATTACCGGTAATGCCAAACGCTCAAACTGTATGGTGATCTTCATTAACCAGATTCGTATGAAGATTGGCGTCATGTTTGGTAGCCCGGAAACCACAACCGGTGGTAATGCACTGAAATTCTATGCCTCTGTTCGCTTGGACATCCGTCGTATTGGCCAAGTGAAAGAAGGTGACGAGATTGTTGGTTCTGAAACCAAAGTCAAAGTCGTGAAAAACAAAATGGCGCCTCCGTTTAAAGAAGCTTTATTCCAGATTCTTTATGGCAAAGGTGTTAACCATCTAGGTGAATTGATCGACCTTGCTGTACAGCAAGAAATCGTGCAGAAAGCTGGTGCGTGGTATTCTTATCAAGGCGACAAAATTGGCCAGGGTAAGAACAACACCATCCGTTATCTGGAAGAGCATAAAGAAATGGCTCAGACGATTGAAAAACTGATTCGTGACCAGCTTCTGACTAAAGCAGTGGTTGTTGAAGAAGACGATAGCAAGGAAGAACCTGACTTTTTAGATGCATGATCTTATTAGATGCATCATCTTTAAACGTCAATACACAGCGCCCTCCGGGGCGTTTTGTTATTATATAGGGAATCTAAAATCCGAGAGAATCATGTCAGACGCGAAATTCAGCAAACTGCTCGATTATGAAACTTTAAAACAGCAATTTGGTGATACTGAAGATCAAGCTCAACCTGCAAAAAGTGCGATCCAAGACGCTCCTGAATTTGATCCTGAAGAACGTTTGTTTTCCTCTACCCCAACTCAGGATGAGAAGAAACCGGGACTGACAAGCTCACGCTTACGTTCTTATGCCTTTGCGGTAATGACGCGCAAGGAATATTCCAAAGCCGAACTGATAGAGAAATTAGCACTCTATGCAGAACATCGTGATGAAGTCATTAACTTAGTGGAAGAACTGTCTCGTGAGAACTATCAAAGTGATCAGCGCGTGGCGGAAACCATGTTGTCGAGTCAAAAGCGTAAAGGCAAAGGCCCCAATCAAATTAAAATGAAACTCAAGAGCAAAAAGATTGATATTGCTCTGATTTCAGAAGAACTCAAAGAAACCGACTGGGTTCAACAAGCCTATGAACTAAAAGTCAAAAAATATGGGACTGAGGTCAGTGAAGACCTGAAGCTCAAAGCCAAACAGATCCGTTTTCTAATGTATCGTGGTTTTGAAATGGATGCGATTATCAAGGCGATTAACCGTAAAGCAGAAGATTAATTCTTATCTTCTTTGAAAGTCTTAATGCACGTATAAGTATATTGGTTATTTATCCAATATTAGCTGCAAAATAAAGCACGACATAAAATAATAATGATCTGAATCATTAAAATAATAAGATAGTGCTGTTTGATGACATTGAAAAAGGAATGATATTTGAGAATAGAAAACTGCGAATTCGCATTGTTATTATAATAAGAATATGGTGGCAACCCTACCAGCAAAGCTCCGGCACATCATAGTTCTATTACCGTTGCTACCTTCCGGTCCTGGCGGGGTTCATAGAGTACAATTGCGAAGTAACCAGCAGGGCTACCATTACAAAAACAGAGTATAGAGATTTTTAATCAAGTTGCAAGCCTTGTTCCGCAAAATAATCCCTCAAGCTATCCGTTTGATTATTTTAAAAACAATATTGATATTTCTGCTGATTTTTAAGGGATCTTCACAATCAATCCATCAACACTCAGATTCACATGATCTTTGTAAAACCTTGTTGCATTTTCTAAAAATGCCGTTTTTAATGTGTGCAATGTATATGAATGATCTACTTTGAAAAGATGAGCAGCGGATCCGCATCTCACAAAGAATTATGGAAATTTTATGATGTTTAAAAAGACCGTATTGTGTGCAGTGACAGCACTCTTTACCACGCCTCTATTTGCCAATATTCCGATTGAATCGCGTGGCTTGAGTCAAGCTACGAATCAAACCACAGTAAATACCCCAGCAGCAATTGCGGCTGGTGCAACTCCAGCAGTTCAAACCAATACCAGCTGGCAAATCATGCAAAAGAACCAGCAACTCGAAAATGACCTGCGGATTTTGCGCGGTAAAATGGAAGAACAGGAAAATGAGATTGAACGGCTCAAGAATGAACTGACCAATCGTTATGCCGATCTTGATCAGCGCCTTGAACTATTGCAACAAAAAATTGAACCTGCTGAGGACAATCCAACGGAGGAAAACCCACAGGATACTGCACCCAGCCTAAGCGAAAATAAGGTTAATACAGCAAGCAGCGGACAGCAACCTGCTGAGCTGGAAAAAGCAGCTTATACCGTGGCTTTAGATGCTTATAAAAATGGCGGTGCAGCCAAAGCCATTGCACCGATGCAAAACTTTATTAAAAACAATCCGAATAGCGCTTATATCAGCAATGCCTATTTCTGGTTAGCGGAATTCAATCTGGCGATTGACCCGCCAAAATTTACTGAAGCGAAACGTAATTATCTGATTGTCGTTGACCGTTACCCAAATTCTGCGAAAGCCTCCACTGCCCTGTATCAGCTTTATAACATCAGCAAAGATGTTGAAAAGAATACTACGCTTGCATCGCAATACAAAACAAAGCTATTGAAGAATTATCCGAAAGCTGAGGAAATTAAATTTCTTAAGTAAAATAGAAGTTCCCAAAATAAAAAAGACACCTTAAATAAGGTGTCTTTTTTATTATCTTAAACTTTTAGCGCACAATACCGCGCTTCGACTGTTCAAGAGAATCAATGAGACGCTGTACTTCAGCCACTTCCGGCAAAATTCCTGTACGGATCTGCTCGATTGCTTCCTGAGTTGTTAAACCTGATTTATAAATCAGTTTAAAGGCATCACGTAAACCGCTAATCACTGTCTTTGACCAGCCTTTACGACGCATACCTTCAATATTCATGGCAAATGCATGCGCAGGATTACCTGAAACCATTACATAGGCCGGTACATCTTTCAGAATCAGTGATGCCCCACCAATCATGCTATAAGAATCAATCTTACAGAACTGATGAATGCCCGAGTTTCCGCCAATGACGACGTAGTCCCCGACATGGACATGTCCAGCCACACCGACGTTATTAGCAAAGATATTATAATCTCCGACCATACAGTCATGTGCAATATGCGTATTCACCATGAGCAGGTTATGACTACCGATCTTGGTCAGGCTCTGGTCCTGAACCGTGCCACGATGCAGACTGCAATGCTCACGAATCTTGTTGTGATCGCCAATCTCAAGCCAGGTTTCTTCACCGGCATACTTAAGATCCTGACACACCTCACCTACACTGGCGAACTGGAAAATTTCATTATATTCACCTATACGCGTATAGCCACCCACCACCACGTGTGAATGAAGTTTGCTACCCGCACCAATAGTGACATTTGGCCCGATAATACAATATGGGCCAATTTCTACATCAGCAGCAATGACTGCTGATGGGTCAATAATGGCAGTTGGATGAATAAGGGGATTATTGCTCATGCCTGCTCGACTTTTTGATGCGAAACCATAATTTCCGCGGTTGTTGCGACGACGCCATCTACAGTGGCAATACAATTATATTTGTAAATGCCCCGCTTTTGCATCACTAATTCAGATTTTAAAACCAATTGGTCACCTGCAACCACCTGTTTTTTAAATCTAACTTTTTCCGCACCGGCAAACAGGAACAAAGAACCTTCACTTGGTACTTCGTTATTCATCACAAAACCCAGAATTCCAGAGATTTGTGCCAGTGCCTCAACAATCAGTACACCTGGCATAATTGGATAATTCGGAAAATGGCCTTGTAAAAACTCTTCATTAATTGAGACGTTTTTATAACCAACAATGCCATTCTCGGTAATCTCGACTACGCGATCAACCAATAAAAATGGATAGCGATGGGGCAAATATTCACGAATCTTTTGAATATTCATTGGCAATTCAGGCTTCGTGAATGTAGGCAAATTCGACTCTGTCATCATAATTATTTACGCAACTTAAATGTTGATTCAATGGACTCAATCTGAGATTGCATATGATCTAGTCGTTTGATCACCTGGGTCAATGGCACATCTGCTAATTGTCTGAGGCGAACCACGGTACGTTTCCATTTCTGGTTTTCAAACAGACCAATCCCGGATGAATATTTTCCAGCTTCAGAAATATTATTTGTCACCATTGACATTCCGGTCAACGTCACATTATCGGCAATATTCAAGTGTCCAGAAATCGCAGAGGCACCACCAATGATACAGTTTTTGCCAATTGAAACACTTCCTGCAACGGCAGTTTTTGCAGCAATCGCGGTATGTGCACCAATTTTAACGTTATGCGCGATTTGCACAAGATTATCAATAATAACACCCTGTTGCAAAATCGTATCATCCAGTGCACCACAGTCTACGCTACAATTTGACCCAATACGCACATCATCCTCAATGCGTACAGAACCTAATTGCGCAATACGGTGCCATTTACCTTGATAAGGTGCAAAACCAAACCCTTCGCTGCCAATCACGCTATTAGCATGAATACGCACCCGATTACCAATTTTTGCTGCGCCGGTGAGGGTCACATGTGAGTCAATAAAACAGTCCTGACCGATCTCGACATCATCATCGATCTGCACATGCGCCTGAACAATCGTATTCGCACCCACGACACAATGCTCACCAATCACCACATAATGACCAATATAAGCATCGTCCGCGATCATTGCCGACGGGTGAATTTGAGCAGTACTTTCAATGCCGCGCTGGCGATGTTTTCTCTCAAAGACATGCGTCAAAATCGCAAAAGCCAGATAGGGATTTGCCACAACAATAAAGTTTTGATGTGAAGTTATCTGTTGTTTTAGTTCAGCCGTGACAATTAAAGCACCTGCCTGACTTTGATTGGCCTGCTCTACATATTTATCGGCATTCACAAATGCAAGATCTTGTGAGGTTGCCTGTTCAAGACTGGCCAAAGCACTCAAACGTAAATCTGTCTGACCTATGCACTCGCCCTGAACCAGGCGAGCGAGATCAGCTAACTGAAGCTTTTGATGATTCATTGATTATTTAATTGCATTAACCTTTTGAATCATTTTATCAGTTAAATCATATTTAGCATCATAAGCAAGTGCTGAATTTTTATTTAAAACTACATCCAGGTTGTTTTCTCTACGCAATTGTTCAGCAATTTGCTTCACACGTGCATCAAATACAATTCGGATCTGCTGAATCGAGCTTTGAACATTAGTCTGTACAGACTGTTGTAACTGATTCAATTCTTGCAACTTAGCCTGATATTCCGCAGACATTTTCTGTTTTTCAGTCTCACTGAGCTTAGTGTTGGATTGAGCACGTTGCTGCAAAGCTTCCAGCTCTTTGCTGAGTTGTTCAATTTTAGTGGTTTGTGGCTGAATTTTTTGCTGAAATATCGTGTTTTGTTGTTTTAGATAGGTACTACCTTCAACCACACGCTCCAAGTCAATTACCCCCATGCTAGCCGCTTGAGTCAAAGGAGCAACACTTGCCAAAGCCAGGCTCATTGCCATAATCATTTTTTTCATATTCTTACTCATTCAAAAAAATTTGCTCACAAAACCTGCAGGCTTTATGAGCAAAATTTAGTTTCTAGGTCAAAACGATTTTAGAAAGTACGTCCAATTTCGAACTGGATGTTTTTAGTATCATCACCGTCTTTTTTATTCAACGGATAAGCATAGCTGAGAGACAATGGGCCAATCATGGTGATCCAGGTGAAACCTGCACCCACGCTATAGCGCATATTATCTGCATCGAAACCGAAGTTATCTTTACAGTACTGCTTTCCATTTACCGAAGTGCCATTAACGAAAATATTTTCATTTGATACATCACACTGGGTATCAAACACTTGCGCACCTTCAGCAAAGATGACTGGACGAACCTGACGTGCCCAATCCCCTTTGAATGGTACCGGAAGTACTAGTTCGGTACCGAATTGAACTAGTGCATTACCACCTACCTCTTCAGGAGATGGATCAGTTTGGCTAATATCAGAGAAATATACACCCGGATATTTAGGCCCCAATGTACTGTTTTCATAACCACGAACTGAGCCAAAACCACCGGCATAGAAATTCTTGTAGAATGGTAGGTCATTACCATAACCCAACTTACCATAACCGCGCAGAACAAAATCCTTGCCTAATGGGAAGAATGCCTGAGCATCATAAGTGACTTTCTGATATTCGACATCACTGCCTGGCAATGCAATTTCACCATTGATTCGATGTGACATACCATTTGTAGGGAACATTGGGCGGTTTAAAGTATTATATGACCAACCTAAGTTCAGGTTATAGGTAAAAAACTCACCTTTAAATTCTTGACCATAGGTGGTTGTATTAACTGGATTACCATTTTCATCAACACAATTACCTGTCAGTGTCTCAATTTGAGCCGGGCAATATTCACCGCTTCGTGTCTCTTTACCACCATTGCGTTCTAGATAATCCGCAACATAAGTAGAAACATAAGGCCCAGTGGTTACATCAGTCTGATCAATATTCAGGCCTAGGCTAACACTTTGGTTTTCGTCAATTGGATAACCAAAGTTAATCCCACCACCAAAACTGTCCGTTACATAGTTGTTGACGTTATAGTCATCATCCAGCTTGGTTTTACGGTAGTACATGTTATAGCCGCGACGCACACCATCAATGGTGAAGTATGGGTCCATCACACTCAAGTTATAGTAATCTTGCGTTTCAGAACGCGACAAATCGATTGAAACACTATTACCTGTACCCAGGAAGTTAGTCTGGCTTAAACCTGCCTGGAAAGTTACACCACCGCTTTGCGAGAAACCAACTGCAAGAGTACTGGTCCCTGAATGCTGCTCTTCAACGGCAACATTCAAGTCCACCTGATCTGGCGCACCCGGAATACGTGCAGGTTTGATATCGACAGTTTTAAAGAACCCGGTACGTTCCAGACGGACCTTAGACAAGTCAATTTTTTCATTACTGGCAAGCGCACCTTCCATTTGGCGCATTTCACGACGTAATACTTCATCTGCAGTTTTCGTATTACCAGTGAAATTAATACGTCGCACCGTGACTTGCTGACCCGGATTAATATAATAATTTAGATCAACCAGTTTGGTTTCGTTGTTAATTTGAGGAACAATATTGACTTCTGCATAGTAATAACCTGCATTACCATACTTACGCTGCAATAACTGCTTAACCGCGTTGACTTTTTCCTGCGAATAAATTTCGCCTTCTTTGAAAATTTGTAAAGCCTGTAATTCTTCAGTCTTATAAAGCGCGTCACCTAAATATTTGGTTTGACCAAATTTAAATTGCTCACCTTCATCCACAGATACTTCGATGAAGACATTCTTTTTATCTTCACTCAAGTTCAGACTGGAATTGGTAATATTAAAGTTGATGTAACCGCGATTCAGATACATGGCACGCAAAGCTTCAAGACTTGCCGCCATCTTTTCACGTGCATAACGGTCATTACGCGAAATGACTGAACTCCAGCCACTTTCTTTTACTGCAAAGGCCTGCTTGATATCAGATTCTTTAAATACGGTATTCCCGATAATATTGATATCAAAAACTTTGGCCGCTTTACCTTCAATAAAATCAATTAGCAATTCAACACGGTTATTTGGTCGAGGCGTCGTGGTGACCGTAATATCGGCATCATAACGACCTTGCTGCATGTATTGCTGTTCAAGTTCAGTTTCAATAGTTTGCAGCGCTGATTTTTTCAGAACTTCACCTTCAGCCAGACCCATTTTTTTCAGGCCTTCCTCAAGTGCTTCCTTAGGAATCAACTTATTGCCTTTCAATTCGATTTTTGAAATGACCGGGCGTTCAACCACTTGGAAAACCAAGGTATTGCCCTGCTGAACGGCTTTAATGTCATCAAACAGGCCTGATGCATACATGCTACGAATTGCATTGGCAATGATTGGATCATTGACCCGATCACCACTGTTAATTGGCACTAGGCCATACACATTGTCAGGAGTTAAACGTACTAATCCATCAAATTTTATATCTTGTACAATGAATTCATCTGCTGCATATACTTGTTGTGCTACTGCCATTGCACTAACGAGTGCCAGAGGCATAAATAAATGTGTGTGCTGCATGCCAGTCTTTTCCGCTGTTAATTTATTCCATTTACGTTGTTATAAACGCATAAAATCATTAAATAATGCCAGAAGCATCATACTGCCGAGCAGTACCATACCAATTTTTAACCCAACCAATTGTATTTGTTCGGAAACAGGTTTACCACGAATTAATTCAACAAAATAGTAAACCAGATGTCCGCCATCAAGCATTGGAATAGGCAGTAGATTTAATATTCCTAAACTTACACTCATTAGCGCCATAAAGGAAATAAAAGTTTCCCAGCCCATTTCTGCGCTTTGTCCTGCCACTTTGGCAATAGTAATTGGACCTGATAAATTATCCAGGCCAATCAGACCACGTACCATTTTGACAATCGAGTTCAGAATCATCGAAGATAAATGTGCTGTTTTATCAAATGCCATTACCAGTGCTTCGCCTGGCGAGTAATGAATGGTCTGTTTATATTCTGCAGGAATGTTCAGTTTACCCGGATCGCTTTGTACGCCCAGCATACCAGTCACATTGCCCATATTGTCACGTTTACCTTGTGGCATGACTTCCAGCTGAACCACCTGATTTTCGCGTAGTACATCCATTTTGAGTAATTTTTCTGGAGATGCCTGTACCACCTGCACCACATCAAACCAGTCTTTCATCTGAACGCCGTCAATGGCCAGAATCTTGTCGCCTTCTTTCAAACCTTGACGGATGGCTGCACCATCTTCACTCAGTTTGCTGATCACTGCCGGAATTTCTGGCCGATAAGGCAAGAAACCCAGGCTTTCTAGTGGCGATTGACTTTGATCTTTTAAATAGTTTTGAATCGGCAACTGGAACAATTTGTTTTCACCAGCGCGATCTGCCTGAATAGAAACCACACCAGTTTCACCAACACGATCCACCAAGACATAACTGAGTTTTTCCCAGGTTTCCACCTGAGTACCATCCACAGCTACAATTTTGTCGCCCGGCTGCATTTGTACGGTTGCAGCAGGCGTATTTGGTAAAATTTTGCCTACACGGGTATTGAGCTGTTCTTGTGCCGGTAAAAATAACACCCAGAATAGAAGAACTGCAAAAATCAGGTTGATTAATGGTCCCGCTGCCACGATGGCGATTCGTTTCCACGGATGCTGACGATTGAAGGCTTTGGGTAAGTCCTCTTCAGAGACATTACCTTCGCGTTCATCCAGCATCTTGACGTAGCCACCCAAAGGCAAGGCAGACAATTGATACTGAATTCCGGATTTTTTCGAGGTCCATTTTAATAATGTTGGCCCAAATCCAATGGAATAGACCAATACTTTAACGCCCAGTTTACGCGCCACAATATAGTGACCGAACTCGTGAATCGCAATTAAGGGACCGAGTAAGAGAATTGCTGCGGCAATCATAAACAAGGCATTCATATCTTAACTTCCTTTACTCACAACGTATTGCTGTGATAAACCTCGTGCCATTTGATCTGCTTGCAAGATAGCCTCCAGATCATGTGCAGGTTGATTGTCCATCTGATTTAGGACATGCTCAACTACCTGAGGAATTTGGGTAAATCTGATCTGTTGATTTAAAAATGCAGCAACTGCAATTTCATTGGCCGCATTTAAAATCGTAGGTGCAATTCCGCCACTCTGCATGGCCTGACGGGCCAGTTTTAATGCAGGGAAACGGAGCATATCCGGTTCTTGAAAATTAAGTTGTGAATGCATAAACAGATCCAGTGGCGCCACATGCGTACTAATACGCTCAGGCCATGCCAAAGCATGTGCAATAGGCGTGCCCATATCTGGATTACCCATTTGTGCCAAAGTCGAACCATCAACGTATTGAACCATGGAGTGAATAATACTCTGTGGATGCACAACAACTGTAACAAATTGTTCTTGAACTGCAAACAAATGGCAGGCTTCGATCAATTCTAAACCTTTATTCATCAAGGTAGCAGAATCGACTGAAATTTTTTGACCCATGGACCAGTTAGGATGCTTGCAAGCTTGGGCAGGTGTGACCTCTTCAAGTTGCTGTATGCTGTGGTTCAGAAACGGCCCACCCGACGCGGTCAGCAGAATCTGGGATACACCCAGTTTGGGCTTGCCATGACGCTCTGCCTCAAAATAATGCGGTGGCAGACATTGGAAAATCGCGTTATGTTCGGAGTCAACGGGAAGCAATAAGGCACCATGATCGCGCGCTGCCTGCATCATGATGTCACCTGACATCACCAAGGCTTCTTTATTGGCCAGCAGTACGCGTTTACCCGCTTTCACTGCAGCCAATGTCGGCAACAAGCCTGCAGCACCGACAATTGCCGCCATAACGATATCAACATCCGCGTGTTCAGCCACAGCGATTAAACCGGCTTCATCTTGCAGAATTTCAATATCAGATAAATGGTGTTGCTGAAGTAGTTTTGAAAGTTCATCTACTTTTTCAGCCGGCACCACCACCACTTTAGGACAGTATTGCCGGCAAATTTCAACCAGCTCCTCGATACGACTTTGCGCGGTCACAGCAAAAACCGAGTATGCTTCAGGATGTCGCTGCAAGATTTTTAAAGTACTTTGACCAATGGAACCTGTAGCACCCAGTATACAAACTGCTTGTGACATTTATAAATCTACACCAATAAGTTTTAAAACAGCCATACCTGCTGCAAAGATTGGAGCTGCAGCAAGCAAAGAATCAATACGATCCAGTACTCCGCCATGTCCTGGCAAAATTCGACCTGAATCCTTAATACCGGCACGACGTTTGATCATGGATTCAAACAGGTCACCCAGTACCGAACTAAATACTGTAACGACAGATAGAATCAGAAATAAAATCAGTTCTGGCCAGGTCATATCCAGATAAAGCAAGGCAACTGCCGTCACGATCAGCATTGAAGTAACGATACCGCCATACAGCCCTTCTACGGATTTATTAGGACTAACATTCGGCGCCAGCTTTTTCTTGCCAAATTTACGACCCACAAAATATGCACCACTATCTGCGCCCCATACCAGTAAAAACAGGTACATCAGCCACCACGGTGAACTTTGCCAGACAGAGAAAATTGCAGTAACCGCAGCAGAGATCAGAACTACGCCGATTCCGTGCAGGCTGGCGTTGTACCAGCCATCATATTCAGGATAGGTTTTAACCCAGTAAATGCTGAGCAACCAGGTAATTATAGAAGCCACCCATAACAATAAGGCAACTTCGGCAAAATACAATGCCAAAGCTGAAAGTGCTGCAGTGAGCACTCCATATCCCCAAGCAACAGGTTTGATGACATATTTAAATTTTCGCGGCATGAGTTTGAACCACTCATAACCGGCCACCCCAGCAGCAAGAACCATCAATACAAACATTGGATAATGTGATTCAGTAGCAAACATACAGCTCAGTACAACTGCTACCAACACCAATGCGGTTATAATCCGCTCAAACATGTATTAATTCTCAAGTTTTTCCTGATGAATCTGTTCTGATGTTTTACCAAAACGACGTTCACGCCCGCCAAATACGGCAAGTGCATCATCAAGTTCTTCAACGGTAAATTCTGGCCATAGCGTCTCAGTGAAATACAGCTCTGCATAGGCTGCCTGCCACAACAGGAAATTCGACAGACGGAAGTCCCCACCCGTACGAATCAGCAGATCAACTGCAGGTAAATCACCAAGGCTGACATATTGACCAAATACATCAGTATTAATTGCATCAAGATCTAATTTATTTGTTAAAACATCGCTGGCAATTCGCTGTGCAGCTTGTGCCATATCCCACATACCACCATAACTGATTGCAATAGTGAGTGTCATACTATTGAAATTAGCAGTCCTTTCTTCGGCATGCAACATAAGCCCCTGTAATTCTGGGGACAAACGGCTGCGATCACCGATAAAACGTAAGGCAATATTGAATTTTTCCATGCGGGGTAATTGTTCATGAATGGTGTCTACCAGCAATTTCATGAGCAATTCAACTTCGAACTGTGGACGATTCCAGTTCTCACTGGAAAAGGCAAATACAGTTAAAGCCTGGATATTTCTTTTTTTACAGTGTTCAACAATCGGATCTAGAACCGTTTTTCCTTCCCGGTGTCCATCACCTTTCTGCATCTGATTTTTTTTGGCAAAACGATTGTTGCCATCCATGATGATGGCAACATGTTTCGGAAGACGGGGATTTTCTTCAGCAACGGTCATCGATGAATTAGACCTTCATCAATTCAGCTTCTTTCGCAGCCAAGCGCTTGTCAACTTCAGCAACAAATTTGTCAGTAATTTTCTGGATTTCGTCAGCAGCACGACGCTCTTCGTCTTCAGAAATTTCTTTTTCTTTCAACAAAGCCTTGATATCGCCCAATACATCACGACGGATGTTACGGATCGCTACTTTGGCATTTTCTGCTTCATTACGCGCAACTTTTTGCATGTCACGACGCGTTTCTTCAGTCAACGCAGCCATCGGTACACGAATCGCATCTGCTGTAATTGGGTTCAGACCCAAGTCAGATTCACGAATCGCTTTATCAATTGCAGAAACCATTGAACGTTCGAAAGGCTGGATTAACAAAGTACGTGAATCTTCAACACCTACGTTTGCCACCTGGTTCAATGGAACGTCTGAACCATAGTAAGAAACCATCACGTTATTTAAAATTGATGGATGCGCACGACCGGTACGAACTTTTGCAAAACCATGCTCTAGAGATTCTAGAGTTTTGTTCATACGGTCTTCGCTGTCTTTTTTAAGATCGTTAATCATATGATCTTCCTTACTTAATTCTTGAAAAGAGGTTATTACTAAATTAGCGTGTAGTATAAAGTGCTTTGGTGCTCACGTCATTAATTGGTAACGTGAGTCCCTTCTTTTTCACCCATCACAACGGAAAGCAATGCGCCAGATTTATTCATATCGAATACTTGTAGCGGCACATTGTGATCACGACATAAACAGATTGCAGTTAAGTCCATCACACCCAGCTTTTCGTCCAGAACTTGGTCAAAAGTCAATGTGTCATATTTAACCGCATCATCATATTTGCTTGGATCTTTATTATATACGCCATCAACTTTGGTCGCTTTCAAGATCAAGTCTGATTCGATTTCAATACCACGTAAACAGGCAGCTGTATCTGTCGTAAAGAACGGATTACCTGTACCTGCCACGAATACACACACTTCACCCTGAGTCAGGTGACGGATTGCATCACGGCTTGAGTAAGACTCAACCACGGCACCAATTGGCAATGCAGACATTAAACGGGTTTTAATATTACGGCGCACCAAAGCGTCGCGAAGTGCCAAACCGTTCATGACTGTTGCTAGCATACCCATCTGGTCGCCAGTTACACGACCAACTAGACCATCTTTTTGTAGCTGGCTACCGCGATACAGGTTACCACCACCCACAACAATACCTACTTGTACGCCTAAACCCACGAGGTGCGCAATAGAAAGTGACATCTGATCGAGCACTTGTGCATCGATCCCCATGTCTTTATTGCCTGCCAGCGCTTCACCAGAAAGCTTTAACAGGATGCGACCAAAGCGTGGCTTTTTAGAATCCAACATCATCAAACTCCAAAGTATTCAATTTAAATTTTTTTAATTCAAAATCTTAAGCAGACTTGACTGAAATGAGTTTTGCATACAGATCGTATTCATCTGCATCAGTAATTTCGACTTCAAGTAAATCCCCCGCCTTGATGACGCTTTTATCGATATCTTCAACAAAAACATTACCATCAATTTCAGGTGCATCTGCATAAGAACGCGCAACCGCTACCGGGAATTCATCTTCCAGGTCATCTACCAGCACAGTCATGGTCTGACCGATACGTTTTTGGAGTTTGGCTGCCGAGATTTCTTGCTGAACCTGCATGAAACGCTCATAACGCTCTTGTTTAATTTCTTCAGGAACGTGATCTGGCAAATCATTTGCTGTCGCACCTTCAACTGGCGAATAGGTAAAACATCCCACACGATCCAGCTGGGCTTCTTTCAGCCAGTCCAGTAACATCTGGAAGTCTTCTTCAGTTTCACCCGGGAAGCCCACCACAAATGTTGAACGCAACACCAGATCAGGACATTTCTCGCGCCAGATTTTCAAACGCTCCAGTGTATTTTCACTGTGCGCAGGGCGTTTCATCAGTTTGAGAATTTTTGGACTCGCGTGCTGGAATGGAATATCCAGATAAGGCAGGATTTTACCTTGTGCCATCAGGTCAATCACAGCATCCACATGCGGATACGGGTAAACATAGTGCAAACGCACCCAGATTCCCAACTGACCTAATGCTTCACACATGTCATAGAATTTGGTTTTAACCGGCTGGCCATTCCAGAAATCTAGCTTGTATTTCGTGTCCAGGCCATAAGCAGAAGTATCCTGGGAGATGACGAGTACTTCTTTTACACCGGCACGTTTCAGCGCTGCAGCTTCATCAAGCACAGAACCGACTGGACGTGAAACCAGATCGCCACGCATGCTTGGAATAATACAGAAGGTACAACGATGGTTGCAGCCTTCAGATATTTTCAGATAAGCATAGTGTTTTGGCGTCAGGCGGATGCCTTGCTCTGGAACCAGATCAATAAATGGATTGTGTTTTGGCGGCTCAGGTACGTATTGATGAACCGCATCCATAACTTCTTTATATGCCGCTGCACCTGTCACTTTCAGGACATTGGGATGCATTTGGCGAATCTTGTCTTCGTCTTTACCTAGACAACCTGTTACGATCACGCGACCATTCGCGCTCATCGCCTCACCAATCGCATCGAGCGATTCTTGCACTGCGGATTCAATGAAACCACAGGTATTTACTACAACTAAATCAGCACCGTCATAATCCGAAGCGACGTCATAACCTTCAGTCTTTAACTGGGTTAAAATACGTTCAGAATCTACCAATGCCTTAGGACAACCTAAAGATACAAAACCGACTTTGGGGGACTTCATGAATTTTCGCTCTACTAGAATGCGCGTATTGTATGTCTTTTCGCATCATAAAAATAGTTGAAAACCTGACTCTTTGCATCATGCACTAAAATATTGCCATAAAATATTCAACATACCCACTCATGCACCAAAATGAATCATTTTAGATTTACAGCCTCAATTTAATCCGCTATATCTAAGATGAATTGTGTTGCTCTGTCACATTTCTGCATTTCATCGCAATAAATAATCTCTCGTCATAAAAGTTGGCGTGCATCTTGCATCAAATCAGAACTTAAAATTGATTAAATTGCTTTATGAAGATGCCATTGCGCCATTTTAATACAGGAACAAACCCGCGAATGGATCAAATTATTCCGATCGACTATCGTGCTTTAGTGGACAATATGACCACGTGTATCTTATTGATAGACCGCGATCTTAATATTTATTATCTGAATTCTGCCTGTGAAGCCTTATTTGATGTGAGCTTATTCCGCGCGAGCGGCACATCCGTGCTCAATATTTTGCAAAACCCGACAGATGAGTTCAATACCGAAGAAGCCCTGAATAATACTTTAACTACGGGACAGCCTTATACACGCCGCGAAGCCACTATTCTGGTCAACTTTAAAGACATTCATGTTGACTACACTGTTTCTCAGCTAAATCTGGGCAAACCTTATCATCCGCTACTGCTCATCGAACTCAATCCTCGCGATCGCATGTTAAAAATTTCACGCGAAGAAAATCTGCTGCAACAGCATCAGGTAGCGCGTCAGCTGATTCGCGGTGTCGCGCATGAAATCAAAAATCCACTCGGTGGCATTCGTGGCGCGACTCAATTACTGGCACGTAGTTTGAATGATCCACAATACAAAGAATTTACCGACATTATCATTAGCGAAGTGGATCGACTGAGAAATCTGGCCGATACCATGCTCGGCTCACGCCAGCTTCCGAGCTATGAACTGGTCAATGTCCATGAACCATTGGAACGTGTACGTTCACTGATTGCCAACCAGACCAAAAAGAAAATCAAGATTATCCGGGATTACGACTTGTCCTTACCGGAAGTTCTGGCAGACCGTGACCAATTGATTCAGGTCATTTTGAATATTTGCGCCAATGCCGTACAGGCCATGACCGAAAACAAGGAATTCTTTGTCGAACATCAACCGGAACTGATTTTAAGAACCCGGATCCAGCGTCTTTTTACTATTAACGGGGTGATTCACCGCTCTGTGGTACGGATTGATATTGAAGACAATGGCCCAGGTGTGCCGGAAGAGATTATCGAATCGGTGTTTTATCCGCTGGTCACCAGCCGTGCCAAAGGGACCGGACTGGGCCTCAGTATTGCTCAGAATATTATTCATCAGCACAACGGCATGATCGAGTGTCAGTCCGTGGCTGGAAAAACCGTCTTTAGCTTATATTTACCTTGGGAGTCAAATCATGTCGCGAAATAAAATATGGGTGATTGATGACGATCGCGCCATGCGCTGGGTACTGGAAAAGACCTTTAAAGAAGAAGGCCTGGATGTGACCAGTTTTGAAGAAGCACAATCTGCACTGGATCAATTGAGTCTGGAAGCACCTGATGTGATTCTGACCGACATCCGTATGCCAGGAATTGATGGTCTTACTTTCCTGGGCAAAGTCAAACACAATTATCCTGACCTACCTGTCATTATTATGACGGCGCATTCAGACTTAGAGTCGGCTGTTTCCAGCTATCAAACTGGTGCTTTTGAATATCTGCCTAAGCCTTTTGATATTGATGAAGCATTGGCACTGGTAAATCGTGCGATTTTACATATCACCAAGCTACAGCAACAAGAATCGGCAAAAGCGGCTCCACCGATTCAATCTACCGAAATTATTGGTGAATCGCCTGCCATGCAGGAAGTGTTTCGTGCCATTGGCCGTTTATCACAATCGCATATTACCGTGTTGATTAATGGTGAGTCTGGTACAGGTAAAGAACTGGTAGCGCATGCCCTGCATCGTCATTCACCACGCAGTTCAAAACCTTTTATTGCCCTCAATATGGCGGCGATTCCAAAAGACCTGATCGAAACTGAACTGTTCGGCCATGAGAAAGGTGCATTTACCGGTGCTAACACCCAACGTCAGGGTCGTTTTGAACAGGCCAATGGCGGCACGCTGTTTTTAGATGAAATTGGCGATATGCCATTTGAAACCCAGACCCGTTTATTGCGTGTACTAGCCGATGGTGAATTTTACCGTGTTGGCGGTCATATTCCCGTTAAGGTCGATGTGCGTATCGTGGCAGCGACACATCAGGATCTGGAAAAACTGGTTCATGATGGTCGTTTCCGTGAAGACTTGTATCATCGACTGAATGTAATTCGTATTCATATTCCAAAACTGGCACATCGCAGTGAAGATATTCCGATGCTGGCGCAGCATTTTCTGGCGCGTGCCGGAAAGGAACTTGGGGTCAATCCAAAGATTCTGCGTCCTGAAACTCAGGAATATATGCAAAAATTGCCATGGCAAGGTAACGTGCGTCAACTTGAAAATACCTGTCGCTGGCTGACTGTCATGATCACAGGTCGTGAAGTCTATCCTGAAGACTTGCCACCTGAGCTGAAACAGATTCCAATTCATCAGCAGGATCCGGGTGCGCCAATTCCAACGCTGAACCAGATCGCACCGCATCACTGGGATGAATTGCTGGGTCAATGGGCGATGCAGAAACTCAAAAATGGTGAAATGAAACTTCTGGATGTTGCGACGCCAATGTTTGAACGCACCTTGATCAATGCAGCCTTGCAACAAACCCGTGGCCGTAAACGTCATGCCGCAGAACTTTTAGGTTGGGGTCGCAACACTTTAACGCGCAAGCTTAAAGAATTGGGCATGGATACTACGGATGATGAAATCGAAGAAGAAATAGAAAGTTAATCTTTCCATATAAAAAAGCGCCGATTGGCGCTTTTTTATTGATGATGATTTATGCAGTAAAACCCACATAGCGGAAATACCCATCTATGCCCAGATCAGACTTATATATCAGATAATTTGAATAAGTCGCTTGGGTGATTTCATCCAGCATATTCACCTGATCATCATTGGCATGCAGATCATCTACAGAACGCGGCATGCTGTGCTCGAATTCATCCGTCATATATTCAAAGCCAATATCCATGGCAATAAACAGGGTATGTTCACAAGGTTGCACATACTGCTCTTCTGCCCAATCAATCACGTTGTGCTGACAATGTGGACAGGCAATATTATCAGTGGCCTGAATCGAGAGTGGAATAAGTTGATAAGCCATATAAAAATCAATCTGTTTACTATCCGTATATTTTAGCAAATTTTATGGACTGACTTTATTCAATTAAAAACCTCGACGATAAAAAAAGGAATCTTCAGATTCCCTTTTCTGTATTGAGATATCAATAATCTATTACTTATGAGTAGCCTTATAACGTGATAGTGCGGTGACAGCTACCGATACGACCACTGCTGGCAAACTTGCCACAAGAATGCCCGTCGTTCCCAAACCTAATGCCAGAATTTTTCCAGTTAATAATGGTCCAGTCATCGCTCCTAAACGCCCTAGAGAGATCGCACTCCCCACGCCTGTCACTTTGCCTGCGCCTGAATAAAAAATTGGTGAGATCCCATACAGAATAGATTGACCACCTGTAGAGAAAATACCACCCATGACTCCCGCCAAAATTAATAACGGAATAGAAGTTGTGGTGAATAACAATACCAAGGCAACAAACAAGCCACTATAAATGATGGTTGCCATTTGCCAGAGCTTTAAACGGTCCAGCAAATAACCCAGACTCAAGGTTCCAATGACAGCGCCCACCTGGAACACCAACATCACCAGAAATGCCTGTTGTTTCTGTAAACCTTGTTCCATAAGTAAATTTGGCAACCAGCTAATCAAAATATAATTGATCATCAAGGTAAAAAAGAACCCGACCCAAAGAGGTACTGTATTTTTATATTGGCGCTGCTTGAACAAAACTTCAGCCATGCCCGGTACAGCTTCGTCAGAGACCTGCACTTCCGCATTCACTTTAGACTTATCTTTAAGAATAAACGCCATCAATGGAATCAATACTAAAGGCGTTAATCCCCCAATCAGGAACAAGGTTTGCCATTGAATCTCTGGAAGCAACATGGCCAGACCGGCAACAAAGATCGCCCCTACCGGCAAACCACAATACATCAGACTATTTAGCTTGCCACGGTTGGCTTCCGTTGCTTCATCACCGACGACTGAAATCATGGTTGGCATTGCCGCACCTAAACCCAAACCAGTAAAGAAACGCGCTGCATATAAAACTTCGATGCTTGGCGCAATTGCAGTCAACGACATGAACAGACCAAAAATAGTCACAGAAAGCATTAGGACTTTCTTTTGTCCTAGATAATCTGCAATACGTCCGCCAAAGAATGCGCCAAACAGCATTCCAAAGACACCCAGACTAAATACATAGCCCATTTGGATTTGATCTAAACCAAAGCTTGCTGCAATTCCTTTCGCCGCAATCCCGGGAGCTTGAAGGTCAAAACCTTCAAAAAATGCGACCCAGAAACATAAGAATATCGTTAATATTTTTTGGGCTTTTCCGCTGTATGGCTGTGCCATGACTGATCTCCATCAATAATTCACAAACCGTTTGATAGTCTGACGATCCGTTGCATTATTCTTAACCTAATCTTGATAGAGAAATAGCACGACAATAGTCGGGTTTAAGCACATCAGCATGTGTAAATATCATCTAAATTAGACCTAAAAGATTGTATTTCTAGACTTAATACATCTTAATAATATTCATTATATATATTTATCAATAACTTAATTTAATAGTAGTTATTTTTAATTCAACGATAGTCAAAACTTATACAAAACTACAAGCCGATAAAAAGCCCGCTTAATGCGGGCTTTTTTAGCGCATAATCTTAAGCAGATTTCTTTGCTTGTGCATTCTTACGAATTGTAATCATCACCAGTTGAACTGCTGCAGGGGTTACACCTGGAATACGACTGGCTTGCGCCAATGTTTCAGGACGAACATCTTTCAGTTTCAGGGTAATTTCACGGGACAGACCTGACACGATGTCATAATCGAAATCCGCAGGAATACGGGTTTCTTCAAGACGTTTCATTTGTGCGACGTCTTCATGCTGACGATTAATATAACCCGCATATTTCACTGCAATTTCAATTTGCTCACCGACAAATGGTGATACTTCAGAATTGGTTAACTCTGCAATTTGAGCAAATGAAATGTTTGGACGTTTCAACAAATCAATCGCCGAACATTCTTTAGACAGGTCTGCACCGGTCATCTCAACGAATTTCTTGCCCATTGGGTTATTTGGTGCGGCCCACAAGTGTTGCAAACGGCCTGTTTCTTTTTCCACTGCTTCCATTTTCTCACAGTACACTGCCCAACGCGCGTCATCCACCAGACCCATTTCACGACCAATGGCTGTTAAACGCTGATCTGCGTTATCTTCACGCAGCATCAAACGGTATTCGGCACGTGAGGTGAACATACGGTATGGTTCTTTGGTACCTAATGTGATCAGGTCATCGACCAGAACACCCATGTATGCTTCATCACGTTTTGGCGTCCATTGCTCCTGATCCCAAGCACGGCGTGCAGCGTTCAAGCCTGCAAGCAAACCCTGCGCACCCGCTTCTTCATAACCGGTTGTGCCGTTGATTTGACCGGCGAAATACAAGTTATTAATTGCTTTGGTTTCAAGGGTAAATTTCAACGCTTGTGGGTTGAAGTAATCGTATTCAATGGCATAGCCCGGACGAAGAATGTGCGCATTTTCCATACCACGGATCGAGCGAACCAGTTCAAACTGAACGTCGAACGGTAAAGAAGTCGAAATACCATTTGGATAAAGCTCATGTGTATCCAAGCCTTCAGGCTCCAAGAAGACTTGGTGAGAATCTTTATCGGCAAAACGGTGAATCTTATCTTCAATCGATGGGCAATAACGTGGTCCAACACCTTCGATCACACCCGTGTACATCGGTGAACGGTCTAAACCGCCACGAATGATTTCATGCGTGCGTTCATTGGTATGCGTGATATAGCAATTTACCTGCTCAGGATGCATAGACACATCCCCCATGAATGACATGGTCGGAGATGGGAAATCACCCGGCTGTGGTGTCATCACAGAGAAATCCACTGAACGCGCGTCAATACGTGGTGGTGTACCTGTTTTTAAACGACCTACTGGCAAGTTTAATTCACGCAAACGATGTGCAAGTGAAATAGATGGCGGATCACCAGCACGACCACCGCTAGATTTCTCCAGACCAACGTGGATGACACCACCTAAGAATGTACCTGCTGTCAGCACCACAGTTTTCGCATCAAAACGGATACCCATTTGGGTAACCACACCTTTAACGGTATCGCCTTCAACAATCAGGTCATCTGCGGCTTGCTGAAAAATATCAAGGTTTGCTTGGTTTTCTAATGTTTCGCGAATAGCCGCTTTATAACGTACACGGTCCGCCTGCGCACGTGTTGCACGTACTGCAGCACCTTTACGCGAGTTCAAAATACGGAATTGAATACCGCCTTTATCGGCAGCCAGTGCCATCGCACCGCCCAAAGCATCAATTTCACGCACCAAATGCGATTTACCAATACCACCGATGGCCGGGTTACAGCTCATCTGCCCTAAAGTCTCAATGTTATGAGTTAAGAGTAAAGTCTGTCGACCCATACGCGCTGCAGCCAGAGCCGCTTCCGTACCGGCGTGACCGCCACCGATAACAATAACATCGTATACTTTAGGATAATGCATAGTGGTAATTGAGAGATAAAAAAGAATAGCTGAGCATTATAGCAAATTTCACTCTAAAGTAGACAAATTCAGTTGAATTTATCCTGAGATAAATCGCACTTAACTCGCATAACAATAAAGCACTGTAATTTAACTTTGCAGAGGAACTATATAAATTAAACATATAAGCTGAGAAATTTACTCGATTTGCATTGTTTAATCTGGCGCATTTTTTAATCTATATGTTGGTTACATTACAAACAAAGGTATAAAAGATGAATAAGAATATTTTCCTCTCAACCGTTCTATGTGGTTTATGTTTTGCGCCATTTGCTGCATCAGCGAATGATAAGGTCGAAACCATTTATAATGCACAAAAGTACCAACAGGTTTGTAAAGGCAAATCCCAAGGTGCACAAGTCAGTTTTGCCTATCGCGGCATTATCTGGAATGGTACCTGTGAGCCGCAGTTTTTCACTTCATCCAAAAATGCTTCAATCAAAGGCGATGAAGCCGAACTCATGAGTACCTGTAGCGGCAACAGTGGTGCGACTACTGCCACCATCAATGGTGCCGAAGTCAAAGGTAAATGTGCATTAGGCTTTATGCCACCACGCCCTCAGGGACAATCTCAGATGCAAAGCCAACCGATGCAGCCACATATGCAAAACCAGCCTATGCAGCATCAGATGAACCAGCCAGCACAGCCTGATTCACCAATGCAAGGCCAGCCAGGTATGTAGCCGATATATATCTAAATAGTTTAGATTTCAAGTAAAAGCTTTGACGGGCAAAGTGACTGCATTTTGCCCGTTTTTTATTGCTTATTTATTCATCTAGGCTAAACTGGAAATATACCTATAAATGTATAATAAAAAGGCAAATTCATGGATTCGGGGTTTTTTAGCGTTTTTTTGCCAATTACATTGGCAATTATGATGATGGGGCTGGGGCTAGAACTCACCATCAAAGATTTCCTGCGCTTAAGTCGCTATCCTAAAGTCATTTTTATTACTTTATTTGCGCAGTTAGTCCTATTACCCAGCATTGCTTTTTTTATTTGTCTGATTTTGGACTTGCCCGCTTTGCTTGCTGTAGGTCTGATGCTGCTGGCCGCCTCGCCCGGTGGTCCAACCGCAAACCTGTTTAGCTACATATATAAAGGTGATGTGGCACTGAATATTACTCTAACCGCCATTAATACCATCATCTCTATTTTTACCTTGCCCTTTATTGTCAATCTGTCCTTACACTACTTTATGAGTCATGACTCAAACGTGACTTTTCCAGTTGAAAAGATTGTACAAGTGTTTTTAATTACCTTGATTCCCGTGATCATGGGTATGCTGCTTCGAGCCAAATTTCCAAACCTGTCGATTACTGTCAGCAGGCCCATGCGCTTACTCTCTATCGGTTTTCTAACCATCCTATTCATATTCGCCATTTTCAGAGAACGTTCGAATTTGGTCGAATACTTTGCCAATATTGGTACAGCAACTGCGATTTTATGTTTTTCCAGCCTGTTTATTGGCTATTGCATCCCTCTACTCATGGGCATTCCAGAGAAAATGGCACGTGCTTGTACCTTTGAAATCGGCATTCATAACACAGCCATTGCCCTAACCATTGCGATTTCGGTTCTGAATAATGTCACGATGGCCATTCCAGCAGGCATTTATACAATTTTCATGTACAGTTTCGCGACCATTTTCGGTGTGCTAATTAGCCGCCAGCAAGTGGTATATAGTAATAAAAGTCGTTTATCAGATTTGTAATTTATTTGGCTGATTTTGCTATAAGGCTGTATGCTTTTCCAAAGAAAATCAGAAGTATTAAAACAATTTTCGACAAGGAGCATACAGATGGATTCTGGCCTTATAACAATATTACTGCCGCTGGCACTTGCAATCATCATGATGGGACTTGGCCTTGAACTGACACCTCGGGACTTTAGCCGTGTCACTCGTCACCCCAAAGCCGTATTTATAGCATTGTTCTGCCAACTGGTTATTCTGGTTGGCATTGCCTTTTTGCTTTGCAAGCTATTCGCTTTAACCCCATTACTCTCAGTCGGGTTGATGCTCTTGGCGGCTTCGCCCGGGGGTGCAACAGCCAACCTGTTTAGCTATCTGTTTAAAGGTGACTTAGCCCTCAATATCACTTTGACTGCTATCAACTCAGTCATCGCAGCGATTACCTTACCTTTAATTATTAATTTTTCGATCATGCATTTTATGCAGGATAGCCAGCAAGTTGGCCTGCAATTCGGCAAGATTCTGCAAGTCTTTGCGATCATCCTGATTCCGGTGGGAATTGGCATGTTGATTCGGCGCTATGCACCAGGCGTGACAGCAAAACTGAATCGGCCGCTGCGGATTTTTTCGATTGGCTTTTTGGTGCTGATTATTATTGCCACACTTATTAAAGAACGCACAAATATCGGCGAATACTTGACCCAGGTTGGTCTAGCGACTGCCTTATTCTGCACCTTGAGCCTGAGTATTGGTTATCTGATTCCACGACTACTGAATATTAATAGCGCTCAAGCCCGTGCCAGTGCATTTGAAATTGGCATTCATAACAGCACCCTCGCCATGACCATTGCCCTGACCGTGATTGGCAGTGCTGCTGTGGCAATGCCAGCCGCGGTTTATTCTATCTTTATGTATATCTTTGCTGCAATTTTTGGCAGCTTGTTGAATCGGCTTGCACCACTCCCGGCGCAAACACCTTTAACGAATCTGGATTAGATAAGCTCTGGAACGCTTAAAAGGATGCTTCAGGCATCCTTTTTATTTTGGGAATGGATCAAGAAGATAGCAGCGTTGAGTCTGAACTTCCGTTACAATAGCTTTTTGAAAAATGTATAAAGGTTATTTCTGTGAAGTGGTTACAAATTCATATTACGGTTGAACAGGCTCAGGTTGATTTTACTGAGACATTACTCAGCTCGCTAGGCGCAGTGAGTGTGACTTTGGATGATGCTGAAAACCAGGATTTGCTGGAACCACTTCCAGGTGAAACGCCACTTTGGAATAAAGTGATTGTGACCGGTATTTATGCGCAGGAAGAAGGCGAAGAAATCGATGTTGCCGCACTAGAAACCTTTATTCGTACACAAATGCCAGATGCTCCGATCCGTCATGAACTGATTGAAGATCAGGCTTGGGAACGTACCTGGATGGATGCCTATGAGCCTATTCAGATTGCTGATAAATACTGGATCGTACCGGAGTGGATGGAAGCACCTGATGCCGATGCGGTAAACATCAAGCTTGATCCAGGTCTGGCTTTCGGAACAGGCAACCACGCTTCAACTTTCCTGTGCTTACAATGGCTCGGCAAAATTAATGTGAAAGATAAAATTGTCATCGATTATGGCTGTGGCTCAGGCATTCTCGCGGTAGCTGCACTGCTATTAGGTGCGAAAAAAGCATATGCTACTGATATCGACCCACAAGCTGTACTGGCGACTCAGCAAAACGCTGAACTGAATGGCGTACTGGACAAACTTTATGTCGGACTGCCAGAAGAATTTAGAGATGAGCTCGGCAATACCAAAGCTGACGTATTTGTTGCCAATATTCTGGCAGCACCACTGATGATGCTGGCTCCTGAGTTCGCAACTTTAATCAAATCTGAGGGACAGTTCGCACTTGCCGGAGTGATTGAAGAGCAAGTTGCTGATGTTACTAGCATTTACTCAAATTATTTTGATATATTAGAGGTAGAAAAACGAGACGAGCACTGGTGCCGTATCTCGGGTAAACGCCATAAGAACGAATGAGCCTATAAATAATCCATGAGTGACAAAAGAACCCATTGCCCTACCTGTTCCACCACCTATAAGGTCACAGTTGCTCAACTCACCGTTGCGCAGGGTATGGTTTGCTGTCCCAAATGTACTACTTCATTTAATGCCTTATCGCATTTGGTGACCGAAACCCGGAATTCGGTCACCGCATCAATATCTCAGGCTCAGTCGAACTCCAGCGAATTCAGCGAAACTGATACTCAAAATAACTCAGGTGTTTATCACGCAGATCAGCACAATCGTCATAGCCTGCTACAGATTTTTGATCAAAAAGTTGAACATTCCAATATTGACCTGGAAACCTATTTAAATAACCTGAATTATTTCAGTACCGAGCCAATTTCAGTATTACCGAGCATGAATTGGGAAGATCAGGCAGAAAAACAGACTAAACGCGGGCCAATGTACTATATAGGCTGGAGTTTACTCAATCTGTCACTGTTCAGCCTGCTGATGTTTCAATTCTTCTGGTTCAATCCGCAATACATCAAAAACAGTCACGTTATGAGCCTGGCCTTTAACACTGCCTGTGAAGTGTTTAATTGTTCCAATCTGGAAAAATACTACACACTGATTCAGGCCAATAAAGTCAAAATCAAGGCAACCGGTAATAATGAAGCTGAGTTTAGCGGTGAGCTGATCAATTTTCATGACCGTAGCCTGGCCTTACCGATTTTAAGAATCAATCTGGAACATCGCGGTGAAGTGATTGCAACTTATAACCTGTCCTCCGAAGAGTACCTGATTGAAAGTCTGGTCAATATTCAGCGCATCCCAAAAAACAGCCCGTTTAAATTCAAATTTAAGCTTCCAGTCGATCGTAAAAGCTTTGATCGCTATACTTTGGAAATAATTCGCCCCTAATCTGCTGAGAAAGCATTAAAAAATTAAAAAAAGTTAAAAAAAATGCAGTTTTCTTGCTCACTTTTGCTTAGACAATGGTATGATACGCGCCACGAAAGCTATGTGCTGCAACTCCTCGCGACTTTTTCACAACAAATACAGTCTTGCCTAATGCGCTATAAAATTTATTGCGTATCGTGCAGATTTTTTTGTTTTGATTTTGGTCAGTAACAAAACTTTAACTATTGTTACGCTTATTTTTCGACCAAATCGCAGAGATGTGTCAAGCTACAGGCTCAATGTAATGACTAAGTTTTAGAACTTCCGTTTTAGGATCTAAAATGGAGTTCATTTCAATTTCTAGACCACTTTTATATATCACTTTACCCAAGTGATATTTGTTTTTCGGATTAATTCGCATGAATAGCAAATCTCCTATTTTTACTGCACAATCTGATGTTGCTTTACGTATCCACGTAGATCGCGCAGTTCGCCACTATTTTGCACAACTGCAGGGCGAGCAACCATCTCAGGTATACGACATGGTGCTAGCAGAAATGGAGAAACCTCTTCTATCTGTAGTTCTAGAATATACACGTGGTAACCAAACACGTGCTGCCGAGATTCTCGGACTCAACCGTGGTACTTTACGTAAAAAGTTAAAAGCTCACGGTTTAATGAGTGAATAAATGATAAAATGCTTGCGGCTTCCGCAGGCATTTTTTTTAACCTGTAAATTGCTGATTTTGTTTTATTCTGTTCCTTGAAAACTGTGACGAAGATCATGACTATTAAACGCGCTTTAATCTCTGTGTCTGACAAGACTGGTATTGTTGAATTTGCACAAGAACTTGCTGCTCTAGGGGTAGAAATTTTATCTACAGGTGGTACCTACAAATTGTTGAAAGACAATAATGTGGCTGTAGTTGAAGTTTCAGAGCACACTGGTTTCCCAGAGATGATGGACGGCCGTGTTAAAACACTACATCCAAAAATTCATGGCGGCATTCTGGCCCGTCGTGGTCTAGACGAAGCAGTGATGGCTGAACACAACATCGATGCGATCGATCTTGTTGTTGTTAACCTGTATCCATTTGCTGCGACTGTAGCAAAACCAAACTGTTCACTTGCTGATGCGATCGAAAACATCGACATCGGTGGTCCGACTATGGTTCGTGCTGCTGCAAAAAACCATGCTTCTGTCGGTATCGTAGTGAATGCATCTGACTACGCAACGGTAATTGCTGAGCTTAAAGCGGAAGGTGCTTTATCTTATGCAACCCGTTTTGACCTGGCAGTGAAAGCATTTGAACATACTGCGCAATACGATGGTATGATCGCATCTTACTTAGGCGCTCGCGTAGGTGTCGAGGAAGGTCAGGCTGACAAATTCGCGCGTACTTTCAATACACAATTGAACAAAGCTCAAGACTTACGTTATGGTGAAAATCCGCATCAGTCTGCTGCATTCTATGTAGATCCAGCTGCAACTGAAGCTTCTGTTTCAACTGCAAAACAGTTACAAGGTAAAGAACTCTCTTATAACAACATTGCGGACACAGACGCTGCACTTGAATGTGTTAAATCATTTGCAAAGCCTGCTTGTGTCATCGTTAAACATGCCAACCCATGTGGCGTTGCAGTATCTTTAGACGGTATCAAAGCTGCTTACGATCTTGCTTATGCAACTGATCCAGAATCTGCATTCGGCGGCATCATTGCATTCAACCGTGAATTAGATGTTGAAACTGCACAAGCAATTGTTGACCGTCAATTCGTTGAAGTAATCATCGCTCCTAGCGTTGCTGAAGGCGTGCTTGAAGTCACTGGTGCGAAGAAAAATGTACGCGTACTAGTATGTGGCGAACTTCCAAAGATTGACGAACGTGCTGCACAACTTGACTACAAACGCGTAAACGGCGGTTTGTTAGTTCAAGATCAAGACTTAGGCATGATTACTAAAGATGATCTTAAAGTTGTGACTAAACGCGCACCAACTGAACAAGAAATTGATGACATGATCTTCGCTTGGAAAGTGGCGAAATACGTGAAGTCTAACGCGATTGTTTATGCCAAAAACCGTCAAACGATCGGTGTCGGCGCTGGCCAAATGAGCCGTGTCAACTCTGCCCGTATTGCTGCAATCAAAGCTGAACATGCTGGTTTAGTGGTTGAAGGTGCGGTAATGGCATCTGACGCATTCTTCCCATTCCGTGATGGTATTGATAACGCTGCCAAAGCAGGTATCAAATGCATTATTCAACCGGGTGGTTCTATGCGTGATGAAGAAACAATTGCAGCAGCTGACGAAGCTGGTATTGCAATGGTGTTCACTGGTATGCGTCACTTCCGTCACTAATTAATTTTAAATCCTCCCTAGCCCTCCTTAATAAAGGAGGGTTTTCTATATCATAGTAGAGCGAAGGGAGTCCCCCTTTTATCAAAGGGGGATTTAGGGGGATTCTATTTCAGAAGGATTTTTTTTAATGAATATTTTAGTTTTGGGTAATGGCGGTCGTGAACATGCATTGGCATGGAAAATCGCGCAAGATGATAAAGTCGCAAAAGTATTTGTAGCACCGGGTAATGCAGGTACTGCAACAGAAAATAAATGCGAAAATGTTGCCTTAAATATTTTAGACAATGCTGCGATTATCGACTTTGCAAAAAGCAATGCGGTTGATTTAGTGGTTGTTGGTCCTGAAGCACCACTTGTAAATGGTGTTGTAGATGCATGCCGTGAAGCTGGCGTTAAAATTTGGGGTCCAACTCAATTTGCTGCGCAGCTTGAAGGCTCTAAAGCATTCGCTAAACACTTCCTTAAACGCCATAACATTCCAACGGCTTTCTATGACGTATTTACTGAAGTAGATGCTGCGAAAGCATTTGTTGAGAAAAATGGTGCGCCAATCGTGATCAAGGCTGATGGTCTTGCTGCAGGTAAAGGCGTAATCGTTGCCATGACCAATCAAGAAGCATTTGCAGCAATTGATGACATGCTTGCAGGTAACAAGTTTGGCGATGCAGGTTCTCGCGTTGTGATCGAAGAATTCCTTGCGGGTGAAGAAGCATCTTTCATTTGTATGATTGATGGCGACAACATCTTGCCAATGGCAACATCGCAAGACCATAAGCGTATTTTTGAAGGCGACCAAGGTCCGAACACCGGCGGTATGGGTGCTTACTCTCCTGCACCTGTTGTGACTGCTGATGTGTTTGAAAAAACCATGAATGAAGTGATGCGTCCTACCGTTGAAGGTATGAAAAAAGACGGTCACGTTTACACTGGTTTCTTATACGCTGGCTTGATGATTGACGACAAAGGTCAACCAAAAGTAATCGAGTTTAACTGTCGTTTTGGTGACCCTGAAACTCAACCGATCATGATGCGTTTAAAATCATCTTTGGTGGATCTCGTTGAAGCTGGTATTGCAGGTAACTTACCTGCTGAAGCTGAATGGGATGAGCGCAAGACTGTTGGTATCGTTTTAGCGTCAAAAGGCTACCCAGAAACTTCAAGCAATGGTGATGTGATTTCAGGTTTAGACACTGAAATGGCAGATGCGAAAGTGTTCCATGCAGGTACTAAAGCCAATGAAAATGGCGACATCGTCACTGCTGGCGGTCGTGTACTTTGTGTGACTGCACTGGGTAATACCATTGGTGAAGCGCAAGCAAAAGCATTAGAGCTTTGTGAAAAAGTAACATTCGATGGTGTCCAATACCGTAAAGATATTGGTTACCGCGCGATTGCGCGTGAAAATGCTTAACTCAGTTTAAGTATTAAAAAACCCCGCTGAGTGCGGGGTTTTTATTATTTCGCAATAAGATAATCTTTAGCTAGAATTTCATATTTTTCTTTCTTTTCAAGAAGATCATGATAGTAATCATACAAATATGGAAATTTATCGTTATAAGTCTGAATATCTACTTCAATTTTTTTATTTTTCATATTTAAAGCATAAATTATTTCATCGTGTAGCTTATTCAAAATTTTATATAGTTCAATAAATTCATTAGATTCGGCATTATCTAAAATTCTCAGTGCAACTTTCTGAAATTTACCTAAATTTTTCACAAAAATTGTATGCTCATCCATGATAAATTTATGTAAGTCTAAAGGTATATTTTTCTCATTGTAAGGATAAAAATAATTTTTAGTTTCATTTATATAAATTAGCCAATATATTTGCCCTATTGCCCTAGTTGCCTCATCTAAATATTCTAATGTATCAATCATTAAATCTCGTTTGACCATGAAATTATTTTGTTCTTTCCAAGCATTTAACAAAATAAAAGCAGACAATGGCGCAAAAAGACCTGCTGACCAACCAAACATAGTTGCTACAGCCGTACCCTTATCTATTGCTAAGGGGTAGATTAAAAAGTAGGTTATAAATGTCATGATAACAATAATAACTAGATAACCTATGATTAATTCTTTTATGATCTTAGTCTTCATTCTTCCACTTGTTATAATTTGAGTTAATTTAATTTTAAATCAATTAGTTAAACATAGAAACCTCAACCATGAAAGAAATATGATTAAAATATCCAGCCCTCGCCTCATCCTCCGCCAATGGCAAGATTCCGACACTGCCCCATTTATCTAGATATGCGCAGACGATGAAGTCATGCGTTATTTTCTTAAAAAACTCGATGCTTCCGAAGCCACTGCATTTATGCAACGCTTAAAAGATGCCATCGAAACACGTGTTTGGGGTTTATATGCAGTAGAGCTTAAAAGCTCTGGCGAATTTATTGGCTTTATTGGTTTACACGTGCATCCGCCTGAGTTTGAAATGGCAGATGCACCTGAAATTGGCTGGCGCTTGCTACCGCAATATTGGAACCAAGGCTATGCTACTGAAGGAGCCAAAGCAGTACTAAAATATGCCTTTAGAACCCTGCGCCTAGAGAAAGTCATTTCTTTTACTGCCTGCATCAACACGCCCTCAGAACGTGTCATGCAAAACATTGGCTTAGAAAAAGTAAGAGAGTTTGACCATCCACTTGTACCTGCCGATCATATCTTGTGTAGACACGTACTCTATGAAAAACAGCGTTCGGATTATCTGTATATTCCCTTTTGTTAAAACAAGCTTGCAGTATCATGACCTGAGGAAACCAAGATCAGATACTGACTCGCTTAGTTAATATAAAGGAAAGATTTATCTCGTTAATGATCGAATTTTCTTCATTTCCCAAAAAATCAGATATTTTTTTATATTTATCTATATGCATTTTTTATATTTCTATCTTACAAAATCTTATAAAGATCACTATTTAAACACATCCATTAAAACTATATTTTCAATATAAATAATATATTGTTTTAATTAAAATTTTGTTTAAAAGATCTTTTTTTATATTCGACTAAAGAGATAAGCAAGGCTTTTTTATCCAGTATATCGAATATAGATTTATTGCTATGATATCCGCAACTTCAGAGCACTCAAACCTTGCCATGTACTTATAAAATATCTATTTTCTCTCTCCAAATAGATTAAATACATCAGATTTGGGCTGCCTCTGACTTGATCAAGTTCACCAGAATTGTTGTTGCACGCTTGCAGCTTTCGACTTCAAGCTTTCTTCAACCATGATCAAGCTATCTACTTAGATCGTAATAAAACTCTTATTTAACACGATTTAAAAATGCTTATACTCTAGGCAAGAATAGAATTAGGACAATTTCATGAAAAAGTTACTTGGCGTTATCTTGAGTGCCTCTGTATTGACTTTAACTGGGTGTGGTAAACAGGAAGCGCCTGCCACTGATGCAGCGCAAACTAAAGATGCAAATGGTCTTCAAACTGTAACTATGGCTTCGACCGGTTCAGATGCAGACGTATGGCGTTATATCGCGACCCTGCCTGAAACCAAAGCAGCCGGTATCAAACTTGATGTGAAAAATTTCACTGACTATGTGTCGATGAACACAGCAGTAGCCAACAAAGAAATTGATGTGAATGCATTCCAGTCTTATGCCTATATGGTGGCTTACAACGATGCCAACACAGCCAAAATTGCACCTCTATCTACGACCTATCTAGAGCCTATGGGCATTTACTCAAGCAAAGTAAAATCTTTAAACGAGTTTAAAACCGGTGCGACCATTGCCATTCCGAATGACGGCGCAAACGAATCACGTGCATTATTACTTTTACAATCAGCAGGCCTGGTTAAATTAAAAGCTGGTTTTGACAATGTCAAAGGTACAACGTCTGATGTGACCGAAAATGCAAAACAAATCGTGATTAAGCCAATTCAAATGGCGACTGCAGTACGCGTAAAAGACGAAGTGGATGCGATTGTGCTGGGCAATACCTTGGCAATGGAAGGTGGTTTAAACGTATTGAAAGATGCGATTTACTATGAGCCAATCGACCAAAGCACAAAAATGAATGTAAACGTATTAGCGGTTGCAGCAGATCGTCAAAATGATCCAGTTCTGCAAAAAGTAGGTGCGTTGTATCATACGCCAGCAGTAAAAGCATATGTTGATGAACATTTTGGTGGTACGAAAGTTGCGGTAAACAAACCTGTGACGTATTTAACTGAATCAAAATAGTACTATAATAGACTTTTAGAACAGGCAAGGACGATTTCTTGCCTGTTTTTTTATCCGTGATGCAGTTTTTGACACTATGATTGAATTTAAAGATATTTCAAAACAGTATGAGCTTAAGGGTCAAACCTTGCATGCCTTGAATCAGATTAATCTTCAGATTCCAACCGGCAGTATTTTTGGCATCATCGGTTATAGTGGTGCTGGTAAAAGCACCCTCATCCGTCTGATCAACCTGCTTGAGCGCCCAAGCTCAGGCCGGATTATCATTAACGGAACAGATTTTACCGCACTCGATGCCAAAGCATTGCGTCAAGAACGTGCCAGCATCGGCATGATTTTCCAGCATTTCAATTTAATGCAAACCAAAACCGTGGCAGCCAATATCGAAATGCCAATGAAACTCCTGGGCTGGAGCAAGGCAGAACGAGAAAAACGCCTCGAAGAATTATTAGACTTTATTGACCTGAAACATAAACGTCATGCATTTCCAGATGAATTGTCTGGCGGTCAAAAGCAGCGTGTCGGGATCGCTCGTGCCCTTGCCAATCATCCAAAAATTTTACTCTGTGATGAAGCGACTTCTGCACTGGACCCACAAACCACCAAATCTGTTCTACAGCTACTTAAAAAAATTAACGAAGAACAAGGCATCACCATTGTTATGGTTACCCATGAAATGGATGTGATTGAAACTGTATGTGATTATGTCGCCGTGATGGAAAAAGGTGACGTAATTGAGACCGGTAGTACCTTACAAATATTTAGTCAACCACAGCACCCGACCACCAAGAATTTCATTCAGACCGTATTACAGCAGCATTTACCAGTCAATATTCTGACCAATCTGGAAAACCAGAATCACAACAGTATTTATTGCCTGAAATTCCTCGGCAGTTCGGCTCAGGAAACCGTGATTCAAGCGGTGATTAAACAATTTAATATCAGTTTAAATATTCTATTTGCCAATATGACCGAAATTAATGGCACGGTGATTGGCCAGATGTTTATTCAGCTACTGGGTGATGCACAAGAAATTCAAGCAGCAATAAAATTCCTTGAACAACACGGCGTACAAGTCGATCAGGCGGGAGTACAGGCATGAGAGATTTGATTGTACAGTGGCTAACAACGATCACGGCGCCGTTCTGGAAAAGCTCCCTGTCGATAGATCAGTTTGTGACAGCGCTGCAAGAAACCTTTCATATGGTGTTCTTCGCGATGCTATTTGGCTGTATCTGGGGCTTTATTCAGGCGATTACCCTGTTGGTAACACGTCCGAATGGAATTCTGCCGAATCGTGTGATTTATCACGGTCTCAATCCGATTGTGAATGCGCTACGTTCGCTGCCGTTTATTATCCTGCTAATCGCAGTCATTCCACTGACCAAGTTAATTGTCGGCACATCGATTGGTACATGGGCAGCGATTGTTCCATTAACCATTTATGTCGGTCCATACATTGGTCGCCTGATTGAAACATCTTTACTCGAAGTGAATGAGGGTATTATCGAATCTGCCCAAGCCATGGGCGCGACGCCAATGCAAATTATCTTTAAGTTTATTCTGCCGGAAGCGCGTAGCTCACTGATTCTAAACTTGACTACTGCTACCATCAGTTTGATTGGTGCAACGGCAATGGCCGGTGCTGTCGGTGCGGGTGGTATTGGTGACTTAGCGATTTCTTATGGTTATCAGCGTTTTGATACCTCTGTAGTCATCATGACGGTGATTGTATTGTTGATTCTGGTGCAGATTGTACAAAGCCTCGGCGACTGGTTATCCCGACTTCGTTAAGCTAGTTTCTATGTATGAATAAAGCCCTCTAAAAAGAGGGTTTTATTGTTTTTAATACTTACGAACCCTTTCTCATTATTTCAAAGTAAAGTCCTGCAACTATTTGATACGTGCCACGGCGACAGGAAGTCGCCCGTTGATTTATAGCACATGGAAGTTCCATTAGATCAACAAAAGGGTTTTGTTACTTTTGTCCCATCAAAAGTAAAAGAAAATATCTTCTAACAACTAACTAAATAATCAGCTTAAAAAATCAAATTCAAACTTGACCTAAAAGTTAGCCATTTCCCCCTCAATTTCAAACTGAAACAATAAATCCCATGTTAAACTATTCAATGGTTTTAGCAGGGACTCATCTATGCACTTTGTTCATCTTGGTATTCATACAGAATTTTCGATTACTGAATCCATCGTACGGATACCTGACTTGGTCAAAGCTGCCGAGAAAGAACAGATGCCTGCCCTTGCGCTCACGGATCTTTCTAACCTGCATGCTGCCGTCAAATTCTATGGCAAATGCCTGGGCAAAGGCATCAAGCCGATTCTGGGTTCTGAAATTCGCCTGAATGATGCCGAACATCGCATGACCTTATTGGCCATGACCAATACCGGCTGGCGCAACTTGACTGAACTGGTGTCTGAAGGCTTTATCAGTGGTCAGCAACTGGATATTCCCTGCGTTCAAAAACAATGGATTTTAAATCAGCCTGAGGACATGATTGCCCTGCTCGGAATGCATTCCGATGTCGGCAAAATGCTGATGAGTTCAAATCCGCAAAAAGCGGAACCGCTGCTAGAAGAATGGGTCGAAAAATTTGGTAATCGTGTTTATCTTGCCCTGACCCGTACCAATCGTCCGGATGAAGATAACTTTATTCTGGAAGCCGTTAAGCTGGCAAAAAAATACAATATCGGTGTGGTCGCACATAATGATGTGCATTTCATGACCCGTGAAGATTATGAAGCGCATGAAGCACGGGTATGTATTGCAGATGGTTATGTGCTTGGTGACAACCGCCGCCCTAAAACCTATTCACCTGAACAATATTTCAAATCTGCTGAAGAAATGACGGCGCTGTTCTCGGATATTCCATCTGCGATTGAGAACACCTATCACATTGCCAAACGCTGTAATGTGACGCTGCAACTGGGCAAATACTTCCTGCCTGATTATCCGATTCCTGAAGGTCATACCATTGATACCTTCTTTGCACACTTGTCCAAAGAAGGTCTGGAAGAACGCCTGAATTTCCTGTATCCGCCTGAACAACGTGATGAAGACTGGCCAGAAATCCGCAAGCCTTATGATGAGCGTATCGAATACGAGATTAACATCATTAACTCGATGGGATTCCCGGGCTACTTCCTGATCGTGATGGACTTCATTCAGTGGTCGAAAAGTAACGGCGTTCCGGTCGGTCCGGGCCGTGGTTCGGGTGCAGGTTCACTGGTCGCCTATAGCTTAAAAATTACCGATCTTGACCCGCTGCGTTATGAACTGCTGTTCGAACGTTTCCTGAACCCGGAACGTGTTTCGATGCCCGACTTCGACGTCGATTTCTGTATCGCAGGCCGTGACCGCGTGATTGACTATGTAGCACGTACCTATGGCCGTGATGCGGTCTCCCAGATTGCAACATTCGGCACTATGGCGGCCAAAGGTGCGATTCGTGATGTTGCCCGCGTTTTGGGTAAATCTTATGGTCTGGCGGATCGTATTTCGAAAATGATCCCAACCAAGCCTTTAGGTCTAAGCCTGCTTGAGTCACTAGAAGCTGAACCCCAGCTTAAAGATATCGTCACCAATCCATCCAATCCAGACCATGACGATGCAGCCGAAATCTGGGAAATGGCACTGAAACTGGAAGGTATTACCCGAAACACCGGTAAACACGCCGGTGGTGTGGTGATCTCGCCAACCAAAATTACCGATTTCTCTGCGGTCATGTGTGATGCCGATGGTACCGGACGCGTGGCACAGTTCGATAAAGACGATGTCGAATCTGCAGGTCTGGTGAAGTTTGACTTCTTGGGTTTGCGTAACCTGACGGTGATTGAAGATGCGGTTAAAAATATCAATAAACGCATCAAATCTGACAAGCCTTTAGACATTGCCTATATCCCGCTTGAAGATAAAGACGCGTATTTGGTCTTTGCCAATGCCAACACCACTGCGGTATTCCAGTTTGAATCCGTGGGCATGAAAAAGATGCTGAAAGAGGCACGCCCAAGCAAATTTGAAGAAATTATTGCTTTCGTATCACTGTACCGTCCAGGCCCGATGGATCTGATTCCTGACTTTATCCACCGGATGCATGGTGGCGATTTTGAATATCTGCATCCATTGCTTGAAGGCGTGCTAGAACCCACCTACGGGATTATGGTGTATCAGGAACAGGTAATGCAGGCTGCACAGTACTGTGCCGGCTATACCCTCGGCGGCGCGGACTTGTTACGTCGTGCCATGGGTAAGAAAAAACCGGAAGAAATGGTCAAACAGCGCCAGATCTTTATTGAAGGTGCATCGAAAAAAGACATTGATGAAGCCACGGCCAACCATATCTTTGACTATATGGAAAAGTTCGCCGGCTATGGTTTTAACAAATCGCATGCGGCTGCTTATGCTTTGGTTGCTTACCAGACTGCATGGCTGAAAGCGCATTATCCGGCAGAATTCCTGTCTGCGGTATTGACCTCGGAGATGCAGAACACCGACAACGTGGTATTCCTGATTGATGACTGTCGCAAGAATAATCTGGAAGTTTTACCACCGTCAGTGAATATGTCGCTGTATCAATTCCATGCTATCGATGAGCAAACCATTGTCTATGGTCTGGGGGCGATCAAAGGCGTCGGTGAAGCGGCGATGCAGTCGGTGATTGACTCGCGTGCACAAGAAGGTCCATTCCGTGACTTGTTTGATTTCTGTCATCGTATTGACCTGAAAAAAATCAATAAGCGTACTCTAGAAGCACTGATTCGTTCAGGTGCACTGGATTGCTTGGGAATTGACCGTGCCGACCTGATGGCGCAACTGCCTGAAGCGGTTCAAGCTGCGGAACAGGCACGTTCCAATCGTGAAACCGGCATCATGGACCTGTTTGGCGAAGTTGAAGAAGTTCAGCGCAAGCCATCTAAGCCAGTCAAACCTTGGGCGGATGAAGTTCGCCTGAAAGGTGAGAAAGACACGCTTGGCCTGTATTTAACCGGCCACCCGATTGATGTGTATCGCAATGAACTGAAAGCCTTTGTGCCTAGTCAGATCAATGAGCTGACGCCGACCCGCCGTGGCGTGACCACCGTGTTTGCAGGATTGGTGGTGGATATTGCCAATTTCCCGAACCGGATGATGATGACACTGGATGATGGTACGGCACGGATTGAGATTTCAGCCAATCACGAACGCTTCAACCGCTTTAAAGAGATTATCCAGCTCGATAAAGTGGTGGTGATTGAAGGCGAAATCTATGAGCGTGAAGGCTTTGACCGTCCGATGGGACGCCTCACCAAAGCATTCAGCCTGAATGAAATTCGCCAGAAACGTGCCAATAGCATCAAGATTACCCTCACAGCCGAGCATTTCAGCAAGAGCTTGAGCCGTGACTTGCAGCAGATTCTGACTCCTTATTGCAATGTTGATATGTCCGCACATATTCCGGTGATTCTGTATCTGGACTATCCGTATGCCACGACTGAACTGCATCTGGGTCTCAACTGGAAAGTCGCCCCACTGGATGAGCTCCTAGCCAAATTGCGTGATTATTTTGGTAAAGAATCCTTGCATATTGAGTATCAGGTCAAGTCCAAAGCTGCCAAAGCCGTGTCCTATGAACAGGCCAAGCCGGTGGATATTCCTCCGCCGCCTGCGGGCATGAGCATGGATGATGCACTGGAGCTGTATCAGGCCGAATCCCAGCCGCAATATTCATAAATCCTGATCTTTAAAACACCTTAAAATTGGAATCCTCATGAGTCAAATTGACAATGCTGCTGTTTCAGCACATCTCTCCCATGTGCGTATTGTCATGGTCAATACCACTTTACCTGCCAATATCGGCAGTGCCCTACGTGCCATGAAAACCATGGGCTTGTCCAAGCTGGTTCTGGTGGCACCAAAAACCTATCCGCATCCGGATATTGACGCGCTGGCCGCGGGTGCAACTGACCTGATCGAGCAGATCGAGATTGTAGAAACCCTTGAAGATGCCATTAAAGACTGTCAGATTGTATTCGGCACCAGCGCACGCAGCCGTACTATTCCCTGGCCGCTGTTAGATGTGCGCCCTGCCGCTGAAAAAGCCATGACCGCTGTGGTACAAGATCAGCAGGAAGTCGCGATTCTATTTGGCCGTGAAGACCGTGGTCTGACCAATGAAGAACTGGCGATGGCCAACTATCACCTGACTATTCCTGTGAACACTGATTATGGCGTACTGAATGTAGCTCAGGCGATTCAGGTGATCTGCTATGAGATGCGCATGGCAACGATGAGTCAAATTGAACAGCCACGTGATGCTAAAGCGACCATGCAAGTCATTGATGGCATTGAAATGGAATGGGATGAGCCTTTAGTCAATCATGCGCAGATGGAACAGTTCTATCCGCACTTGGAAAAAATGCTGGCAGAAATTGAATTTATGGATCCAAAAAATCCAAGATTATTGCCTTTACGCTTGCGTCGTCTCTTCGGACGTATACAATTAGATCGTATGGAATATCACTTACTTCGTGGTATTTTCAGCCGTGTTCAGGCATTGAATAACGGTACCTGGAAAAAATCTTCACACACATCATCACAGGACGAGGATCAAATCTAATGCTAAAACAGCTCAAAGAAGATATACAAGCTGTCTTTGCGCGCGATCCTGCAGCACGCAATACCTTAGAAGTCTTAACCACTTACCCTGGCATTCATGCGCTGATCATGCATCGCATGGCACATGAGCTATGGAACAAAGACTGTAAAGGAACTGCGCGTGCGTTGTCTTCGTTTAGCCGCTTTGCCACAGGCATTGAAATCCATCCGGGTGCAAAAATTGGCCGCCGTTTCTTTATCGATCACGGTATGGGTGTCGTAATTGGCGAAACTGCTGAAATTGGCGATGACGTGACGCTTTATCACGGCGTGACTTTGGGTGGAACGACCTGGAATAAAGGTAAACGTCATCCAACGCTAGAAGATGGCGTGGTAGTCGGTGCTGGTGCCAAGATTCTTGGACCATTTACCGTGGGTAAAAATGCCAAAGTCGGTTCTAATGCGGTCGTCACCAAAGCAGTTCCTGAGAACGCCACAGCGGTGGGCAACCCGGCACGTTTTATCACCAAAGACAAACCCAAAGATGATGCTGAAGCCCGTCGTCGTGACTATGCCGAAAGTATCGGTTTCCAGCCCTATGCCGCGACTGAAGACCAGTCCGATCCGATTTTAGAAGGTATGCGGATTCTGCTGGATCGCATTCAGCAAAATGAAAAACGCATGAACAACTTGTGCAATCGTCTTTCTTTGTTAGATCCGACCTTTAACAAGCAGCAACAGGATGGCCAGCCTTTGAGCAAAAAAGAGTTGGAGATTCTGGAAGAAGCGCGCCGTGAATGTGAAGCGCAAACCAGCCAATCCAAAGCCTGAATATCACACTTCACTCTGTAACACGGGTTTACTTGCATGATCGTTATAGTTTTCATAGACTGACGATCATGCAATTTTTGAATAGATGTTTTAAAAATAACAGAATGGATGACTATTATGACCTTTAAGCCCTTGGCACTTGCTTGCTTAGCATTCACAATTACTGCGTGTTCCACCACTCCTCAGAAATCTGCTGAGAAACCTGTGGACCAAGTGGTTTTTGTAGAGCCTGAACTGAGCCCACCATTTTATGCTTTAAATCCATTCAATTATAATGAACCACCTGAATTTGAAGTGCATTTGAAAAAAGCTGCAGCGCAGCCTGTAACCAAGATGGTGGTGACGGATCCTAATGATCCATCCAAGCAACTGACCCTGGATGTGAATAAACTGATTATTCCAGTGGTAGATAGCAATACACGTGCAATGCGTTATGCAGCACTTGCCAATTCAAATGAAATCGATATCACCGAAATTGACGATTTCCTGCAAATGGTCGAAGGTAAGGCACGTCATTATCCACCACGTTTCAGCGATCGTCAGGAACGCCGTGGTTTTGAAGCCAAATTGCGTGAAGTCACCCGACAACTGGATACTTTAGCAGCCCGTCCAAATGCCTCTTTTGATGTGTTGATGCGTGCTTTTAAAGCCAGCGTGATGGCACGTAACCTGGATCTAGGTTCAGTTTATACCACCAATTCCCTGACCTATGCCCAGCGTATTCTCAAAATTAATCCAGATGATCCTGAGGTCAACTTCTGGTTTGGTTTTGGTCTGTCTGAAGGCGGTGGTCAACGTGAAGCCATCGCTTATCTGGACAAAGCCATGAAAGCTGGCGTTCAGGAGGCTTATCTTTCTGCAGCCAATAATTATATTGCATTGGAACAGAAGAAAAATGCCACTCAAACCTTGGCGAACTATAAGGTGAAATATCCGCAAGAAGCTGAAGTGGCTGACCGCCTGATTCAGGAAATTGAGAAAAATGGCCGCTGGAATGTTTGGCAAATTCTGCAAAGCTCAACACCTGCTCCGGTTGCAGAGCCAGCAACAGCACCGGTAACGCCATAACAAGATTCGCTTCAATTTGATTACAAATAGACTGCTACGGCGGTCTATTTTTATGGGAAAAAATTAGTAAAATACAAAACATTATCCCGCTTTATAACTTGAATTCAGTGAAAAGTTTTATGCACGAAAAAATAAATAAAAGATTAATGCTGTGCACTTTACTCATCACCAGCGTACTCAGCGGCTGTCAGGTGGTCAGTGTTAAGGAACAGGCTATTAATGTCACGCTGAACAATGAGCGTGACAGCATCTTGACCCGCGACAAGCTCAGTGAAGCCAGTCTGAATGTGTTATCCATGACAGGTCGTGAAGCCCAGATCTGTATTGATCAGCCCGAAGAATGTGTGGAAGATCTGAAAAGTATTCCCCAGATTTTAGATGAACAATTGCTTTCTACAGCAAGTGAATTATATCTCGCCAACTCCTTACAAAATGCCAAGTCTGCCGAATGTAACACCGGTGTCTTAAACAAAACCCGGTCACCGGAAAAACAGCAACAACACAAACAGAATATCCAGAAATGTCTGGATCAGCAGCTCACGATGCTGGATAAAAGCATTCGTTATAGCTATGCCTATCTATTTAAAACCGAGCGTGCGCCGCAAGAGCGGATTTTTGATAACCGCCAGGTCCAGATTCGTGACTTTTATAACCTGGCGATTGCTCATCTGATTCAACGCTATGCTGAACGTTATGAAGCCAAACAGTCCGGCCAGCGCATTCAGGTCGGTGACAGTGTATACACCATTGATCTGGAAAATTTTCCGCAGCTGAGAAACCAGACCATTGAACAGCTGATGTCCACCTATAACATGAACTTTTCCGGCCTACGTTCCATTACTCGTCGTGATGGTTTTGGTTCAGAATTTTTAGTGGTTTTACCTGAAGCACAGCAAAACGAGCAGGATAAAAAATATATTGTCGATCCGCTCAAGCACAACTATCCAAATGGTAAAAATCCTAACATTCATTCAGCACGCTATCTGGCGACCACCATTACTGCTGTACCAAAATCCGCGAATTCGACTGAACAGATTTTATCTACTTCGGAGTTTCACCTGAAACTGTATGACCCTTATAAACATGAAAAGATCAAAGTAGCTTCGAAAGAATATGCGCTAGCCGCCAACTTTTCCGCACCTTACGGTTTATGGCTGGCCGAGAACAATCTGGGGCGTTTAGCCTATCTGACGCTGATTAATCGCGAAGACAGTCTGAGCATGCCGCACCTGTACATGCTGGAACCTTATAATCCGGACAAGAAAGTGCTGGTATTGATTCATGGCCTGGCCAGTAGTCCTGAAGCCTGGATTCGTCTGACCAACGACATTATGGGTGATCCGGTATTAAGAGAAAATTTCCAGGTCTGGCAGGTATTTTATTCTACTAATATGCCGATTCTGGAAAGCCGTTTTCAAATTAATGCACTGGTTCAGCAAGGCTTTGCCCGGGTTGCGAACAATGCGCCAGCCAAAAAAGATGCGGTACTGGTCGGACACAGTATGGGAGGTGTAATTGCCCGTTTAATGGTCAGTCAGGCCGATATTACCCAAGATGCATTCAAGCTGGTACAAAATACCCGCATTGCACAATTTAAGGATAACCCGCTCTTTAAAGCACGCCTGCAAATGCAACCTATTCCGAATTTCACCCGGGCCATTTTCTTAGCGACACCGCATCGTGGGACGGAATATGCCGATCGCTGGCATACTAAACTGGCCCGTAAAATTATCCGCATACCGGGCGCATTTTTGGGTGCCTTTGCCGATACCCTGCAAGGTGAGATCGGGTTAAACGAGTTTGTCAAAGAACTGGGACATGACCTGATTCAGAATGGCCCAAGCGATCTGAGTGAAAATTCGAAATTTACTGCATTAACAAAGGATATTCAGCCTTCTAAAAATATCAAATTTCATTCTATTATCGGCAATACGGTAGATACAAAAGACCCTAAACTGATGAGTGATGGCATTGTTTCATACGAAAGTGCTTACTTGGAAGGTGCCGTATCTAGCAAAGTCATTAAGGGTGGCCACTCGATTCAGGAAACGCCTGAAGCCGTGCTGGAATTACGCCGGATTCTCAGATTACATCTGACCGACCTTGGTCTTTATGATCCGGAATAATCTATCGTCTTGATTGAGACTCACCACCGCATGTTCGCATCCGGTGGTTTATTTTTTTTTAAAATTGCAAATAGTGCTGAATAAGAAGCCATAGCGGCAGATCTGAGCGCTGACTTAAAGATTCATCTGGAATTTCATTTCTTTCTAAAAATTAAATTTGATAGACTTGCTGCAATACAGCTTTAAAGCTGAATTGAATCAGCAGATTCATTTCACATTTTCGATCTCCTGTGCTCAATCATGTGGGATTGGCCAGACTGAAAACGTGCTTTAAATTTTCCTGCATAGCCTATTGAGCAGTATTTGCATTTATCTCTTGTTGAAAGGATTTATTTTTAATGACCAGTTCAGAAATTATGGCTGATCTTTCTACCTTAACGCCCATGATGCAGCAATACATGTCGGTGAAAATGCAGCATCCGCATTCTTTGATGTTTTATCGTATGGGTGATTTTTATGAACTGTTCTTTGAAGATGCACACAAGGCAGCCAAGATTTTAGGCATTACCCTGACCCATCGTGGTAAAGCCAATGGTCAGCCGATTCCTATGGCGGGCGTGCCTTATCATGCAGCCGAGGGCTATCTGGCACGTCTGGTCAAAAAAGGCGAAACCGTGGTGATCTGCGAGCAGATCGGCGAGGTTACTGGGAAAGGACCGGTTGAGCGTGGTGTAGTTCGGATTATTACGCCGGGCACCCTGACCGATGATGCCATGCTCGGTGCACATCAAAGCTCGAATCTGGTGGCTTTATGTATTCAGCAGAGTCAGATTGGCATTGCACTTCTCGATCTCAGCGCTGGCTTATTTAAAGTACAGCAGCAGGATTATGATCTTAACCAGCTCATGATTGAACTGGCACGTTTGATGCCAAGCGAAATTCTGCTGGATGAAAATATCGCTGATCCGACATTGACCGAACAACTCAAACAGCAACTGGATATCTCGGTCACCAAACGTCCAAATGTTGATTTCAACCTGAATAATGCACAAAAAACCTTATGTGACCAGTTTGCCGTCAGCACGCTTTCAGGTTTCGGAATTGATCATTTACCTTTGGCTAAAGCAGCCGCAGCGGCACTGATTCACTACGCCAAAGAAACCCAGAAAACTGCGTTACCGCATATCCGCACGATTCAGCTAGAACAGAGTTCAGATTTTATTGCTTTGGATCCGGTGACACGCCGTAATCTTGAACTGATTGAGCCTTTATTTGAACATGGGACATCCTTATTTCAGCTGATCAATGATTGCCAGACTGCCATGGGGGGGCGCTTGCTCAGTCGCACCCTGATGCAACCTTTACGCGATACCGCCTTGCTGGATGAGCGCCTGGATGCCATTCAAGCCCTGCTGCAAGGTTTCCACGAAGTACCTGTACGTTTGGTACTAAAAGAAATTAGCGATATTGAACGCGTGCTGAGCCGTATTGCGCTTGGCAGTGCCCGTCCACGTGATCTGGTGCAATTGCGACAGGCCTGCGCGCAAATTCCATTTTTACGCCATGCCCTGCAACCGATTGTCAGTCAGCAACAGTCCAAACTTTTAGTACAACTCAATGAAGAACTCGGCGACTTCCATGATCTACATCAACGTCTGATGTCCGCCATTGTGGAAAATCCACCCGTCCTGCTTCGTGATGGTAATGTCATTGCAGAAGGTTTTGACAGTGAACTCGATGAACTACGTCAGATTCGTGATCATGCCAGCCAGTTCCTGATTGATCTGGAAATTAAAGAGCGTGAACAAAGCGGCATTCCGGGACTGAAAATTGGCTACAACCGCGTCAGTGGATATTATATTGAGCTGACCCGCGCACAGGCTGAACAGGCACCCGAGCACTATATTCGTAGGCAAACCCTGAAAAATGCCGAACGCTACATCACACCTGAACTGAAAGCATTTGAAGACAAAGTCTTATCAAGCGAATCGCGTGCCTTGGCCCGTGAAAAAATGCTGTTTGAAATGCTGCTGGATGAACTGCGTCAGGATATCGGCAGTTTACAGATGATGAGCAGCGCCATTGCCCAGATTGATCTGATTGCTAATTTTGCCCATCAGGCGCGTTTACGCAACTGGTCGCGTCCAAAATTTAGCCCTGAAATCGGTGTAAGTATCACTGCTGGACGACATCCAGTGGTAGAAGCCCTCAGTAAATCGGCCTTTACTCCGAACGATACGCGACTGGATTTTTCCCATCGCATGGCCATCATTACCGGCCCGAATATGGGTGGTAAATCCACCTTTATGCGCCAGACTGCATTGATCGTGTTGCTGGCTTATTGTGGTGCCTATGTTCCAGCGCAAGCTGCAACTTTAGGTCCGGTTGACCGTGTCTTTACCCGTATTGGTTCTGCCGATGATTTATCGACCGGCAAATCAACCTTTATGGTGGAAATGACCGAAACCTCGCAAATCCTGCATCATGCCACCAGCCAGTCTTTGGTACTCATGGATGAAGTTGGCCGTGGAACCAGTACCTATGATGGCTTGTCTTTGGCTTGGGCCTGTGTGCTGGATCTGACCAAACGCATTCAATGTTTATGTCTATTTGCTACCCATTATTTCGAACTGACTGAACTGGATAAGGAAAATGCCATTAATAACTACCATGTCACGGCCAAAGAGCTGAATGGCAATCTGATTTTATTGCATAAAGTACAACATGGCCCGGCCAGTCAGAGTCATGGCTTGCAGGTTGCCAAACTGGCAGGCATTCCAGCTGCAGTGATTAAAGAAGCGCAAAACCGCTTAAAGATTCTGGAAAAACAGCATCAGACCAAGCCACTGAGCCCGCAGCATGATCTGTTTGCAATGCCTGAATTTTTAGAGCCTGTAGAGCGTATCATCGAAATTGAGAAAGAATCGCCTGCACTGGACTTACTTGAAGATATCGATGTAGACAGTTTGACGCCACGGGAAGCCTTGCAGCAGTTATATGCGCTCAAAGACCTGATCAAACAGCCAAGTTAATTCTCGGTCCTCGACCTCATCTGGTATGGGGTCAAAGTGCTGAACATACCGATGAATGCTGTAATTCATCGGTATGCGACCTTTTTTCAAATTTAACAGCCCTATATATAACAAATATCAATAAAAGGAATTGTTAGTTCCCCCTGTTTTTGCCTAAAATACAGCATTCGTAATTAGAACCATATTTTTTAGGTAGCTGTCGCCATGACCTTCGTTGTCACTGAAAATTGTATTAAATGTAAATATCAAGACTGTGTTGAAGTTTGCCCTGTAGACTGTTTCTATGAAGGTCCTAACTTCCTTGTGATTAACCCGGACGAATGTATCGACTGTGCGTTATGCGAACCTGAATGCCCGGCAAATGCAATTTTCTCTGAAGACGAATTACCAGAAGGTCAGGAAGTCTTTATTGAACTGAATGCTGACCTGTCACAAAAATGGCCAAATATCACACAAATTGGTGACCAGCCAGCAGACCGTGAAGAATGGAATGGCAAAGCAGACAAATTACAATATCTTGAAAAGTAATTAGTTTAAACTTTAAAAGATCAGCAAATGCTGATCTTTTTTATACTCAACGCACACATTTCATTGCAATATTCTCCAAATTTCTCCCTATATTTAGTCTAAAATAGCGCTATTTTGTAAATATCTGATTTCTATAAATGAAGAACTTGTTAAAGGGATTATTGAGTCTTTGTATAATTCCTCTTGTTTTTGTGGGCTGTACCACGACCACAAAACAACCTGGACAGGCCACCACACCTGCTGGAAAACGGATTTACATTCCACAAGAACGTGTTCAATACGATCGTAAAGCCCACCCAAAAACTGTGCCTTATGTGTATACCCACTGGGTATCGGCACTGGATAATTTGTCACGCGTGCGTGAATATGAGGTTTTTCTGGAACGTCATGGGGTTGGCAATATCATTCCGAGTTTCGAATTGATGCGTACTGCACGTGATTGGGCCAAGTGTGGCCGTTCCCAATACATGATTCCAAGCCGTGAATTATGGGCCAATCAGATCCCAACTTTAAAAGTCTTTAAATATCTGGTTGCAGCCAATGTACTGACTGATTTTGAAGTCACGTCAGTCTATCGTGACCTGCCTTTAAACCAGTGTGCCGGTGGTGCCAACTCTTCACGCCATCTGTACAACTCTGCCATCGATTTCCGGATTGGGCCTGAATATCCGCAGGCACAAGATTATAGCTATATTGAAAATACCAAGTTCAAATTGTGTCAGTTCTGGGTACAGCATGGTCAAAGTCTGAATATGGGACTTGGCATGTATGCTTCAGGTCAAATCCACATCGATACCCAAGGTTATCGTACCTGGGGACCGAGTTTAGGCCGTAATTCCTCGATGTGTAATTACTAAGTCATGACAACCACTCTACAAAGTTCATTCAGGACATTGTAGAGCCTAAAAAATCATCACCTATAGAACAATAAATTGCGCTCTGCCGCGAAAAGTTTAAAATGCACGCATCGCAATCGAGGTGCTAAGACTATGCAACAAATGTGGACAGACATTGATCACTATATTGATTCACATTTAATTCCTGAAGACCCTATTCTGAATCAAACTCTTGAGAATACCGCAGCGCACGGTTTTCCTGATCACCTGGCTGTAGCACCGAATCAAGGCATGTTGTTGCAGATGCTAATCCAGATGAACCAATGTAAACGTATACTGGAACTCGGCACATTTGCAGCATATAGCACCATGTGGCTGGCACGTGCTTTGCCGGATGATGGCTATATCCTGACCATTGAAGGACGTGATACTCATGCAGCGATGGGTCAGGAAAATATTGATCGCGCGCAGCTTAAACAGACCGTCGAACTGAAATGCGGCCGTGCAGCAGATGTGCTTAAAGCCCTGCCTGAAGATACGGAAGCTTTCGATTTCATCTTTATTGATGCAGACAAACAGAGTTATCCGGAATATCTGGAACTCAGTTTAAACCTGTCGCACTCAGGTACACTTATTTTTCTGGACAATGTGATTCGTGCTGGCGAAATCATTAACCCGGACAATAATAAACCAAGTATTGAAGGCATTCGTGACATGTTTAAAGCGCTTCAAAATCATCCACGTATCTTGTCATGCACTGCTTTACAAACGGTTGGCAGCAAAGGACATGATGGTTTTGCACTCGCGATTGTGAAATAAAACAAGAAGAACAAAAATCACCCAATGACATATTTACCATAAATAACATTAACTTATAAATATTAACCACAGAGTTATCCACAATATATGAGGATAACTCTGGTCATTTTTAAATCAAGCTGTAACAATTTACGATTAGACTTCGCGCTTGGCTATTATATGCAATTCTCACTTCGCAACCAGTAAAGGCACTTTTGAATTCCGGAAAATCGTGGTCGCAATACTGCCCAAAAAGAACTGGTGAATTTTACTGTGACTAAATGCACCCAACACGATCAGCTGAATTCCGAGTTCCTGCTGATAGGTCAAAATATTTTCTGCGACATCGCCATAGCGGTATTGTGGCACCACATCTAAACCAGCCTGATTTAAATATTGCAAAGGCTCATTCAGAATCTCAGCATGATCACCGATATATAACAAATGGCATTGCAATAAGCGCAGCAGATCACTTTCCGCAATCCGTTTCATCATCTTGATACAGGTCGGTGAATATTCATAGGCGAAAATAAATCGTGTCGGCGGCTTAAACTGTCCTCCGACAGTCATCACGGTACAGTTTGCCCCACGAATAAAATTTTCGACATTGGTGCCGATCGGTTTGTTTTTTTCAGCGGAGCGTTCACCGAGTAATCCAATTACTGCGATATCATCAGGCTGCAGGATCTGGAAGCTTTGTTCCAGAAAATCACCTTTTTCCTGAATATGTGTGGTTTGAATACCATGTTCTGCCAGAATCCGCTCGGAAATGTGTTGCAGCAGGTTATTGCTATAATCCAGCGCAATTTCACTTTGTTTTTGTTCAAGCTCAGCCAACTCTTTGAGTAACATGGCATTGCTTTCAAAGCCAATAACCCCACTGATTTCCCCCAGATGATAACTGGCCGGGTAATAATCCAAAACCTGTAACAGGACCAGTTCACGGCCAGTCTGTTTGGCAATCCATGCCGCCGCGTCTGCCAGCGCGTTTATACATGGTGATGAGTCGATGCAGGCGATGACACGTTTCATGTTTAGCCTCTCTTCTATTTATGATAAAAATTTCTTAGTTATTTTTAACTTAGCATAAGCATTCAAAAATGTGCAGCGAAATCTGTAAGGCTTGACTTGAAATATGTTAACTTTTATGTGAACAAATATAGATCAACATATCGATCTATCTTCTGAGTCAGGCTGTTGCGTCAAGCAATTGACTTCCAAAAGCTTATTCACGATAGCGAATGAATTGGGCCGGATTACCGGCGACAATCGCGCGCTCCTCGACATCCTTGGTCACCATACTGTTCATTCCCACCACGGCCTGATCTGCGATTTTAATTCCATCCTTGATACCGACATGTGCACCCAGCCATACATCCCGACCAATCTCGATGCCTTGCGAACGTACTGGCTGCTGATAAATCGGCTGCTCCAGATCCATACCGTGATCAAAGGCATAAAGATGACAATAAGCGGCGATACGCACCTGATCATGCAGTTTAATCCCCACCCGACCGCCATCCAGAATACAGTGATGATTAATCGCCACTTCATTCCCAATGTCCAGAGGGCCATGCAAGGTGCAATCTGCGGCAATAAAGGTATTATCACCAATAATGATTTTGCGTCCCGGCTCCGCGAAAATATGTGCAAGAGGTGAAATAAAACAGTTTTCACCAATCTCGACGGTTTCCATCTCCATCAGATAAGCCTGATAGTCCTTTTGCCACGCTTCTGCCCAACCGCGATTTTTCGGCTTTAAGGACCAGTACAGCCAAGGCATATAATTCAGGCGATGTTTATGCTGCTCACGATATTTCAGTAATGGATCTACGTCAGTCATCTGTCGCTTCTTCTATGATTTTGAGCTGTTCCCGGCCACGGGTCACATCTTGAATTTTTAGGGCAAAAGGTTGAATTTGATGTAACTGAAATAAGGCTCTGACCTGTACTCCTTCAGCTGTATATTCTTCCTGATAGTCAATCTGTTGCTGGTTCAACTCATATTGAAAGATGGCCCACTCATTGAATTGACAGGAAAATTGCACCTTTTTCTTTTCAATCAGTTCAATTTTTTCTGCCAACAACAAACATTGTCCAGCACAGCCGCCATAGGCACGTACCAAGCCCCCTGTTCCCAGCTTGATCCCGCCATACCAGCGATTGACCAGTACCAGCACATTGGTCAGCTCATTGCCTTCAATGGTCGCCAGAATCGGGCGTCCCGCTGTGCCTGAAGGTTCACCATCATCATTAAAGCGTACCTGATGGCCAATTTTCCAGGCCCAGCATTGATGCGTGGTGCTTGGATCACGATAAGTTTCCAGAAAATCTTTGACGTCCTGCTCATTCTCAACAGGGGTGGCAAAGGCCTGAAAGCGGCTTTTTTTGATGTCTTCCTCAAAACTGACCAGGCTGGCAATGGTAAATGGCATAACTTCAGGCTTTAAACTCTCACTGCTGCAGTATACCCGCTTTGCACAGACAAATAAAAAGCCTCTCCACGGAGAGGCCTGATTTTGATCGATTGTTTTACTCAATTGCTTGGCAAATATTACCGTTCACGCAAGGCTTCTTTGGCTTTATTAAATGGCTTGATCAGATAATCCATCACGGTTTTTGAACCAGTACGAATATCCACGGTGGCCACCATCCCTGGAGTAATATTGAACTCCTGCCCGGCATTATTGCTGAGCTTGTCGCTATCGGTACGGATATACACCCGATAATAAAATTGATCCTGCTTGACTTCATCACGCAAGGTATCCGGTGAAATCATCGCAACTTTACCATTCAACCCACCATAGATCGAATAATCATAAGCTGTAATTTTAACCAATGCTTCCTGATCAGGGCGAATAAAGGCAATATCACGCGGCGAGATTCGTGCTTCAACCAGTAATTTTTCATCCAGTGGCACGATGGTCATCAACTTGCCATTTTGTGGAATCATGCCGCCCAGCGTCATCACATCAATCTCTTTGACGACACCGCGAACCGGTGATTTAAAAACAGTTCGGCTCAAAGTATCCGACTTGCCACGTACCACCTGTTGCTGGGTTTCTACATCAGTATTGGTTTTGGACAATTCTTCCCGCGCATTCACATAATATTGATTACGGATATCATTCATCTGATTACGCAGGTCATTGGCTTCACGTTTTAGACGCAACACTTCAACTTCACTGGCTGCCCCTTTGGCGACCAAGGGAGCGGTCATTTCCAGTTCTTGCTGCACCAGTAACAAACCCTGTTCCAGGCCTGCAACAGATTCTTGCAAATTGGCTCGACGCGACTGATACCGGGCCGTTTCTTCTTTAACCAATTTGGGGTATTTCAACACTTCTTCAGGAAAGACCAACGGTGCGCCGGTGACTTCCGCACGTAAACGGGCTGAAGTGGCACGTGATGACACCAGCAAGGATTCTGATTCACCGACGTTGGATTCAAAGCGGGTCGGATCAAGCTGGGCCAATACTTGCCCACGCTCGACAATCTCACCTTCTTTGACATTAAGTTTAGTCAAAATACCGCCATCCAGAGACTGAATCACCTGCTCTTTGGATGATGGAATTATTTTTCCAGTACCGGTAGATACTTCTTCCAATTTGAATAACCAGGCCCAGGTCAGTAATACCAGTAGGCCAATGCCGATAATCCAGATGATGACACTTGATTTGGGTAATGGCGGTTCCTGAAAGCTGACCTTGCTGGAACATTTTAGTTGCTGTAGTTCACTCATGCACTTGCTCCCACAACCCGCTTATTACCACCCTGCGACTGATTCAGGATCTGATCCCGTGGTCCATCCATCACAATCTTGCCATCATTGACCACCAGAATACGATCCACCAGTTCCAATACCGCACGGCGATGAGTGGCGACGATCATCGTACGATGGGTTAAATACCCTTTAAGATGATCAATCAACTGTTTTTCTGACACATCATCAATGGCAGCGGTCGGTTCATCCAGTAGCAAAATCTTTGGTTGACGAATCAACAACCGCGCCAATAACAAGGCTTGGCGCTGTCCACCAGAAAAGCCGACACCACCCTCTAAAATGATATGATCCAGCCCTTCTTTTTTCTCCTGTACAAATCCCAGTGCACCGGTAATTTGTAAGGCTTCCAGAATTTGCTGATCGGTGGCCAAAGGTGCACCCAAAGTCAGGTTTTCACGGATTGAACCATAAAATAACTGTGAGTTCTGATTCAGCAAGCCCATATCACGACGTACATCTGACGGATCAATCAGGGTCAGATCAACACCATCCAGCTTGACCTTGCCCTGTAACGGTGTCTGCATCCCAGACAAGAGCTGCAACAAGGTCGATTTTCCTGCACCATTACGGCCCAGAATCGCAATTTTCTCCCCGGGCTTGATTTCCAGCTTGGGAATCATCAAACTCGGTTTCGGATCATCATCGCCATATTTGAACACCACACCGTTGAGCTCATAATGCCCATCCAGTGCCGGACGATGAATCAGGTGCGAATAATCCGGCTGGTCCACCGGTTTTTTCATGAGTTCATCCAGACCTGATTTGGCCACTTTAGCCTGTTGCAAGCGACCCAGTACGCCCGTAATTTGTGAAATTGGTGCCAGCATGCGTGAAGAAAGAATTGAACAGGCCACCAGTGCACCCGTGGTCATATCACCCTCCATCACTGCAAAAGCCCCGACTAAAACCACAATCGCAAAGGTCAGTCCCTGAATTTTTTGGGTCCAGGCGGTCATCAAGCCGACAATTTTACGTTGCTGCATGCTGACATCGGCTGACACTTCATTCATATGATTCCACTGATTCTGGAAACGCGTTTCAGCTCTTAACAGCTTGATGTCTTCAATTCCTTGTACAGCTTCTACCAGCAAGGCATTGCGGATGGCAGATTCACGCATCCCCAACTGGGCCAGCTGTGCCAGTTTTTTCTGCGCCAGAATCCCTGGAAGAATCATTAAGGGCACAACGAGTAACATGACCCAGAACAGATTACCACCGATCACCCAGAAGATGCCTAAGAACAGGAAGAAAAATGGCAGATCGGCAATGGCCGTAACTGTGGTTGAAGTCACCAGCTCGCGGACGCCTTCCAGCTCGCGAATTTGTGAAATAAAAGTTCCTGTTGATTTGGAACGTTCGCTGTTTTTAATCCGTAATGAATGACCAAATACCCGGTCAGAAATTTTTAAATCCGCGCGTTTACCAATAATGTCTGAAAGATAAATACGGGATACCCGTAATACAAACTCAAAAATCGCAGCGATCAGTACACCACCTGCCAACACCCATAACGTCGGAATGGATTGTGATGGAATGACACGGTCATAGACATTCATCGAGAAGACTATCGTGGCCAATGCCAGAATATTGGCAATTAAAGACGCAAACATCACATCGATATAGCGCTTCCAGTCATTCAGGACAATCGACCAGAACCAGTTTTTCTCAAAGGGTTTGATATATTCATCCACCCGCGCATCTGGAACTGAAGATTCAGGACGCAGCACATAAAGATGCTTTATGCCAACCTCTAACGGCTCAACTGTAAAGCTTTGAGATAAACCTTCATCACCACTGAGCTGTATGCTGACATTGCCCTGTGTATCGATGCGTTCAATCACGCCCACATCACCACTATCGAATTCAACCATTAAAGGTAAACGCCATGGATTCAGCAGGCTGCGCTCAAATTTATTTTTACGGAGATTTAAACCCATCTGACGACTGACAATCTTGAGCATGTCATCAATGTCATGATGCTGATTCCAGTCCAGTTGCAGGCGAATCCGCTCCTCAGAAGGTTCGATCCGGTAATGCCTGGCAATATTTAAAACTGCATGAAGCCAAGGTTGATAATTTATTATTGTAGTACTCATGGCTGAACTTCAAACCCCTGAATAGAAATACTGTTAAGCGCATAAATATCCCGTGTACGGCCCGTGACCTGAATGTACTGTACGATCGCCGAGTAAATGTCATAGCGTGCCGATTCAATTTCCTGCGCGGCACTATGAATGGCTTGCTCTGCATTCAGCAAATCCACTACGGTTCGGGTACCCAATTTATATTGTTCTTGATACAGCTCTTTGGTGCGTACCGTGGTTGCGCGGCGCTGGGATAAAACCCCCATTTGTTTTTGTTTATTTTCAATCTGCTCGCGGATCAAGCGCACCTGATCCTGCACATCCAGATAGACCGTATTGACCTGTGCGCGTGCAGCTTCTTCGGCATAGCTTGCGGCACGGGTCTGTGAACGCGTTGCACCACCCTGATACAAATTACTGCTGGCTTCAATCATGACTGAATTATAAAAGCCATCATCTTCATTATTATTTGGATTCCGTCCATTCATCGCCTGACTTAGACTACCTTTAACACTAATGGTCGGATAAGGGCTTAGCCGCGCCTGATCTTTTTGCAAACGGGCAACATTGACCCCGGCATGGGCCAGAATCATGTTCGGAATCTGGGTAAATTCCGGATCCTGATAAAGATCGGCCTGTGCCACAATACGATCAGGAATATCCCATTCAACAGTGGATACATCAAATCCTAGCAAGGTACGCAAGCGTTGTTGATATTGTCTGAGCTGGGTCTGCTGTACAATCAGATTCGATTGCGCTGCTTCCAGATTGGACTGGGCCTGAATCGGGTCGGCCTGACTGCTGATTCCGGCGCGGGCACGCAAATTGGCAATTTCTGCAATCCGTCCAATGCCCTGAATCTGCTGTTGGGCAATCTGGGTGATTTGCTGATAACGTTTGATATTCACTATTGCATCTGCTACTTCAAATGCAATCTGATCCAAACTAACCAGCACTCTTGCCTGTTCTTCTGCCAAACGGGCTTCTTCTACACTGACATTGGTTTTAATTTTGCCAAAGTCATACAGCATCTGGGTGGCATTCAAAGAAACGATTTGACGTCTATGTTCACCGGAAGTGAGATCCCCTGTCCCGATACCACCGGACACCTGCGGATAATAACCTGATCTCGCTACATCAATATTCGCAGCCTGCGCAGATAATGTCGAAATACTCTGAGTGATTTCAGGACGTCGTTGCACTGCCCAGTGTACGGCTTCCACCAGATTCATTTTTTGTGGAATGCCAGCTGTGATCGTAGAACTTAAAGCTGGCTGTCCTGACTGTGGCCGGGTAATTTGCGGCAGCTCAGCTACTTTTGATGTATCTAATGAATAATGACCGAGCGAGGTAATATCAATGGTGTGTGCTGATCGTGTCGGTTTGGGTGCAATCAGCTGACCTAAGCTATTCTTGAGATTGGTAAAATAATGGGGTGAGCTTTCTGCATGCCCTAAAGACACAGATAAAGGCAAAAGAAGAAGTATCAATCCCCTTCTTTTTTGATCTGTTTTCCCCTGATTTTTTTTAAAGTGTTCTGCCCTAAATCGTATAATTATGTGATGTTTCTTGTTTTAGCCTAACCATATATCAAATCCCTTTAAAAGAAATCTTTTTCACTTTGATTTGATCAAAAAAAAAACCCTGCATCCGACAACTGGCGTCTGATGCAGGGTTTTTATATAAAGCAGGATTATTTAAACAGTGAAATCATCACCCAGATAAACTTTTCTCACGGTCTCATTCGCCAGAATTTCTTCTGGTGTGCCTTCAGCAAGCAATGCGCCTTCACTGACAATATAAGCATGCTCACAAATCGCCAGCGTTTCACGCACGTTATGATCGGTAATCAGCACCCCAATTCCGCGATCTTTCAAGTTCGTAATAATATCCTTAATATCTCCAACCGAAATCGGATCGACACCGGCAAAAGGCTCATCGAGTAGCATAAATTTTGGGTCAGCCGCAAGTGCACGCGCAATCTCGGCACGACGTCGTTCCCCACCAGATACGCTCATGCCCAAAGAATCTTTGATATGGGTGATTTTAAAGTCTGCCAATAGCTCCGCCAGACGTTGCTGACGTTGTGCCTTGGTCATATCTTTACGGGTTTCCAGAATCGCCATAATATTTTCGGAAATTGTCAGTTTTCGGAAAATCGAAGCTTCCTGCGGCAAATAACCAATTCCCTTACGTGCCCGTTCATGCATTGCGAGGTCGGAAAGATCTAGATCATCGAGATAGATTTCCCCCTTATCCATCCGCACCAGACCGACCACCATATAGAAACTGGTGGTTTTACCGGCGCCATTTGGTCCCAGCAACCCAACAATCTGGCCACTTTCCATGCTGAACGACACATCTTTCACTACCCAGCGTTTATTATAGTTTTTCGCCAGATGCTTAATGGTTAAGGTTTGAACCTGCTGCGATTGCTCCATTAATCACGCGCTCCCGGGAAGGATGTTGAACTAGAGGGTGGAATCACGATTTGTACACGGCCAGACGATGAACCGGTTTTGTTTGGTGTTCCGGTAGCTTCGATATCGCCTTTGTTCATGCTGTATTTTAAAGTCGCACCACGAATACTGGCACCGTCCTGTTGCAGGAAGGCATTACCTGACAAGGTAATAATCCCGGTTTCAGCATTGTAGACAATTTTCTGCGCCTGACCTTTGGCAAGACCTTTGGCCGGATCCACTTTTTGCTGGAACTGTGCCGGGCTGCCTGTCGCTGTAATCAGGCTGATCTGACGCTTATTGTTCAGATTGGCCACAATCGAATTGGCTTGCAGCTTCATGGTGCCCTGTTCAATGATAACGTTGCCCGAATACGTCGTCACACCCGTCCGCTCATTGAAAGTCGCCCGGTCAGCCAGCAAAGTGATTGGCTGGTTACGGTCAGATGGCAGTGCAAAAGCAGCGATTGAACCGAGTCCAACCACAGTCGCCAGCGTCATACGCTTCAGGAAAGTGTGCATCATTTTGGCTTTAGGAGTTTGGTTCATACTTTCCTCGAATATTAAAGAATTCGTATTGACCATCATTAAGATTGGCTTTAAGACCCTGGCTGACAAATTCAGCCTGTGGAGATTCCACAATCACTGTCTTGTCTGTTTCAATTTCACGTGTTTTCGGAAAAGCAGTCAGTTCTTCAGTACGAAACTGCATTTTCCCATTTTGCATGATTTTGGTGGCGAGCACTTCTTGAGAGAGTACAACTTTTGTATTGTCATCATAACCATGCGCCATTTTGGCAAAGAAAGTCGCATCGACTTTACCATTGTCATAAGTCGATGCTTGCAGATTTTCCAGCTTTGAGGTTTCTAGCTGCAGATTCTGCTCAAGTCGGTCCACTTGGGCACGAACCGACACCTGGCCTGCTTCATCCGTCTGGGTTAAGTTAATATTTTGAGCGGAATAGGTCATGCTGCGCGCAGAGTCTGCCTGCAGCTTGTTGCCCTTGCCGCTGTAATAGTAATAACCACCACTTATTGCGGCAATAATCACGGCCGTAATATATAAAACTTTAGTATCCATAAGCGGTGTACTTAATCCAAAAGATATGACTTATTAATAAGGCGCACGAGTATATTTTTCAAGTAACTCTTGGTACATGCCTTTGGACATTAACAGCATATCGCAGATTTCACGCACCGCACCACGTCCACCCTGCGCCTGAGTCACCAGATCGGCACGGCGGCGAACTTCGACATGACCATTAGGCACGGTCACTTTCATGCCCGCAATGGCAAAAGCAGACAGATCAGGCCAATCATCGCCCATGTACAGGCAATCTTCAGGATCAATATTGAGCTGCGCACAGGCTTCACGAAGTGCTGTACCTTTGTCTTCACGGCCCTGATAGACCAGATCAACACCCAGATCCGACATACGCTTTTCTACGATATTGCTTTTACGTCCGGTGATAATAATCACCTTGATTCCTGCTTGTTGAACCAGTTTCATGCCCAGACCATCACGAATATCAAAGGATTTGATCTCATCGCCAGTATTGGTCAGCGTTACAAAGCCATCACTTAAAATACCATCTACATCAAGCACCAGTGCTGCAATATGACGTGCCTGCTCTAATAATACATAAGATGCCATTTATTAATTTACCCCAGCCTGAATCAGGTCATGCATACTAATCACGCCAATGACTTTATTGGCATCATCAACAACTACAAATTGATTAATTTTATGTTCATTCATACGTTCCAGTGCGACCACTGCACGTGCTTCCTGAGAAATGGTCAACGGATTTTTGGTCATCACGTCCTGAATAGCCAGATTGACATCAAAACCTTGCTGCTTATCAATCAAGCGACGCAAGTCACCATCGGTAAAAATCCCCAGCAACACATCATTTTCATCGACGACTGTGGTTAAGCCCAAGCGCTTGTTGGAAATTTCGTACAATACTTTATTCATGGCGGTATCTGGCGAGACTTTAGGTAAATCTGCGCCAGTACGCATCAGATGCTTCACGTGCAATAACAGACGCTTACCCAGCGCACCTGCAGGATGTGAGCGTGCAAAATCATCTGAGGTAAAGCCGCGAGCGTCCAGTAAAGCCACCGCCAAAGCATCACCCAAAGCCAATGTTGCCGTCGTTGACGATGTCGGCGCTAAACCCAGTGGACAGGCTTCTTGGATATTACCCAACGTCAAAGCTACATCAGCATTTTGTGGCATTGGACCACGATCATCACCACTGATGGTAATCAGCGGAATTTCCAGATGTTTGATGAGTGGCATCAACATCATGATTTCATCACTCTTGCCCGAGTTTGAAATCGCAATCAGCACATCACCAGCCACTAACATACCCAAGTCGCCATGACCGGCTTCACCTGGATGCATAAAGAATGAGGGAGTTCCGGTCGAAGCAAAGGTCGCCGCCATTTTACGGCCAATATGACCTGACTTGCCCATTCCGGTAATCACCAGACGGCCAGTACACTGTAAAATAATTTCACATGCCCGGCTAAACCGGTTATCAATCTGTGTTGCTAAAATCTGTAGTGCATTTTCTTCGATGCGCAGTGTTTCAAGTGCGACTTTCTGGAAATCTAGTTGATTCGCTGTTTTTTGTGGATTCAAAGCCTGTTTACCTACGCTAAGGACAGAGAAAAACTCTGGTTTGATGGGCATAATTTTCGCAATTTTAGCATAGCTATGCAATTGTAAGCTTTCTAAATGTAGAAGATTCGACGGATTTTTAATATATTCAGATTGTATTCAACTTGCACAATCTGGTATCTCCGCCTCTACATTCGCTCCATTTTTGACGCTGTAAAAGGCACTTGTTTTTATTTTTTAGGGTAACACGCTTACGCTATCCGAAATAAGTTTGGGTCAAATCAGACCAGACTCATTCAAATATAATTCCATCAGACTGGCAAACACTGCCTCTGAAAATGTAAGCTCAATATTCGCTATTTCACTTCCTGAACCCCTTCTTTATAAATCACTCTCGTTGCCTAACTCCCCTAAATAACTGAGGCTTTTTACGCTTTTATCTTTATGAATAATTATGCTTAGGTTAAGATGATTCATCCTTTTATTTGAAGTCTTTTGAACAGCTATGCAACCATTTGTTCTATATAACTCAGAGCAACGCAAAAAAGTAGAATTCGTACCTCGTGTTGAAGGTCAAATTGATCTGTATGTCTGTGGTATGACGGTGTATGACTACTGTCATATTGGACATGCACGTACAGTGGTTGCATTTGACTATATTATCCGTTTCCTGCGTAGCCAAGGCTGGAAGGTCAAATATGTGCGTAATATTACGGATATTGACGATAAAATTATTAAACGTGCCAATGAAAATGGCGAAAGTATCTCAGAGCTAACCAGCCGCTTTATTGATGCGATGAATGAGGATTTTGCCAAACTGGGCTGCCTTGCACCTGATGTAGCACCTAAAGCCACAGATTACATCGATCAGATGCAAGATATGATCAGCAACCTGGTCGACAAAGGTACGGCTTATCCATCCAATAATGGTGATGTCTACTTTGAGGTCGAGAAGTTTGCCAAATATGGTCGTCTTTCTGGCCGTAAATTAGAAGATATGCAAGCCGGCGCGTCTGAACGTGTCGATGTTGAAGTCGAAAAGAAACACCCGTTTGACTTTGTCCTCTGGAAACATGCCAAGGAAAATGAACCGTCATGGGCATCACCTTGGGGCAATGGCCGTCCAGGCTGGCACATCGAATGTTCAGCAATGTCGACCTGCTGCCTAGGCAATCATTTCGATATTCATGGCGGTGGTGCTGATCTGACTTTCCCGCACCATGAAAATGAAATTGCACAATCTGAAGCATCTACTGGCGAACAGTATGTTAATTACTGGATGCATGCCGGATTCATCAATGTCGATGGCGAGAAAATGTCGAAGTCTTTAGGCAATTTCTTCACCATTCGCGACGTGATTGAAAAATTCCATCCGGAAGTGGTGCGTTACTTTATTGTCTCTTCCCATTATCGTAGCCCGGTGAATTACTCGGATGTTGCCTTAAAAGAAGCAAAAAATACCTTGTCTCGTTTCTACCATTCTTTTAAAACCTATCAGGCGGTTTATGGTGATCATCTGATTGAAACTCTGGATGAGGCTTTGGTTGAGCGTTTCAATGCCGCTATGCGTGATGATTTCAATACGCCTGAAGCGATTGCGGTATTGTTCGAAATCAATAAAGAGCTGAATCGTACCGTGAAAGAAGAAAATGCGGAACAGGCAGCGATCTACTACGCAACTTTACGTCACCTGACCAATATTCTCGGTCTGGTACAGCAAAATGTAGATGAGTTCCTCAAATCTGACATTGGTCAAGAAGCTCTAGGATTGTCACCTGAACAAATTGAAGATTTGATTCAACAGCGTCAGGATGCCAAGAAAGCCAAAGAGTTCGCACGTGCGGATGAGATTCGTCAATCTTTACTTGATCAAGGCGTGGTACTTGAGGATACTCGTCAAGGTACAGTTTGGCGTCGTGCTGATTAATTAATCAAACAGATTTATAGGGAGTTGACACTGCTGTGGAATTCTCTATAATTCACCTCATTGCGGGAATAGCTCAGTTGGTAGAGCATAACCTTGCCAAGGTTGGGGTCGGGAGTTCGAGTCTCCTTTCCCGCTCCAGAATACGAAAAACCCTTATCGAAAGATAAGGGTTTTTTTATTGTGTTTGAAAAAAATTTATTAATAAAATGTATATCTCAAATCACTTATTCATCCTCTTTTACCCTGACAATTTTTTTGGGTTATTCATGACAAAGTGCTATTGTGGATAAACTTTAAAACTTTCAATCCCTTTCATAACGATATCGTTTCATGACTTATAAATTGAATGCTCGTCATCTTGTTTTAGACTTACTCTACGCTTCTAAGAACTCAACCTTGACTATTAAGCGGATATTAGCTGCTGCTGAATTATTGGGTATATCTGACAATGGTATCCGTGTCGCTGTGGCTCGATTAAATCAGGAAAATTTCATTCAAGCTGTGGAACGCGGCGTGTATCAATTGCTAGAGAAAAAATTCGATACTTCTTTTATCAGCTTAAACAAACACCCTGATATGCAAACGGCGACCACATGGAACGGAAAATATGTATTGGTCTATACCGGCACTTTGGGACGTGTAGACCGTACCGCCTTATATAAAAGAGAAAAAGCGCTGCGTTATTATGGTTTTCAGGAACTAGAGCAAAATGTTTTTATTCGTCCCGATAATTTAACGCTAAACCTAAGTCCATTAAAAACAGCTGTAATCCAGTTTGGATTAGATCCTGACGCACGTTTTTTCCAAGTCAGTCAACTGGAAAGTGAAACCGAAATTCGTGATTTATGGGATATCGAAGAGCTACATCAGACCTATCATGCAGTACAGCATGATATTAACGACTGGTTTGAAAATTACCAAAATCTGACTTTAGCAGAGGCTGCAAAAAGTGCCTTTTATCTAGGTAAATCTGCCCTGTTTAGTTTACGTGCTGATCCTTTGCTTCCTGCAGAATGGATAGACACCGATGCCCGACAACAATTTGAGCTCGCAGTCCGCAAAATAGAAAAACAGGGTCAACTTTTATGGCAACACTATTTTAAAGACCAAGGGGTCTAATTTATTTCTTTTTTATACACAAAAATAAATTGACTGTAATATTTCATCCAAATATATTGAATAAAGCAATAAGAACTAAATATAGGCAGAAGAATGAACAGCAAGGTCAGTGTCACAGAACTTTTTAGTCGTGATGAAATTAAAGAACTCACCACGACCTCAGACTTACACGGTGCCTGGGCAGTAGGTTCAACCTGGACCGTAATTGTCATGACCTTTGGTACGGTTGCCTATAGCTGGGAATATTTACCTACATGGGGGAAAGTCCTGATGTGCGCGCTGGCATTGGCCATTCTTGCGGGACGCCAGCTTGCGATGGCTATTTTGATGCATGATGCCTCACATCATAGCCTGTTCAAAACTAAATGGTTAAACACTCATTTGACCGACTGGCTCTGTGCACGCCCGATCTGGAATGATGTTAGCAAGTATCGTCCTTATCATCTGAAACATCATGCTAAAACCTCACAGCCAGATGATCCTGACTTGGGGTTGGTAAAAAAATTTCCCATTACTCAAAGCTCACTATTCAGGAAATTTTTCCGTGACCTGAATGGACAATCTGGGCTTAAGTTTCTTGCAGGTCGGGTATTGATGGATCTTGAATTACTGGAATGGAGTGTTTCCAACGACCCCAAGCCAATTCTGCGTGGTGATCGTAGCAATCTAGAACTCGCAAAAAATCTGCTGAAAAATAGTTCAGGTATGCTGATCTCAAATGCAGCAATTTTTTCTGCACTGTGGGCCAGCGGACATCCTAAACTGTATTTATTATGGCCTCTTGCCTATATCACTCCATTTCCCCTGTTTATCCGCATCCGAGCCATGGCTGAGCATGCCGGATTAGAAACCAGTCATTCTGCCCTTAGTAATACCCGAACCACTCGTGCAGGTTGGTTGGCACGTGCTCTGGTTGCCCCGATTCATGTGAACTATCATATTGAACATCATTTGATGGCCTCTGTTCCGCATCAAAAGCTGGCGAGAATGCACCAGATGTTAAGGGAGCGTGAGTATGTCGATGCTCCGCCAAGTTATTTGGATGTGATTCGCTCACTTTTAAAAAAATAATCAATTTTCCCGATTCTTATATTATTCCACTTCAATGCTGATGGGTTTCGACATGTGAATGCAGATGTGAGGATTGTCCCCGATGTTCTGGTGGGCAGTCTTCCGCTTCAATCTGCAAAGTCATCTCGGTAATATGATGCTCATGGTGAAGCATCTCAAAGGTCTGATGCCGCAGTTTCTGATAATCCACATTCGGCGCAACCAGATGCACAGTCAGCATGACTTTTTTGGAAGTAATTGCCCAAACCTTGAGCTGATGAATGTCCTGAACCCCTTCGAGCGCCAAAAGATCGTGGCGTAATTTTTCAATATCAATTTCATCCGGCACACCCTCAAGCAGAATATTGATGCTCTGTTTCAGCAAAATCCAGGTTCTTGGCAATACCCAAAATCCGATCAATACCGCAATCAGCGCATCCATCCACATCCAGCCAGTCAAATAAATCACTAGTGCCCCAATAATTACTCCGACTGATCCCAGCGCATCACTGAGAACTTCCAGATAAGCACCTTTAACATTGAGACTTTCCTGACTACTGGATACCAGAATTTTCATGGAAATCAGATTAATGGTCAGCCCCAAGGTGGCTACGATCATCATCCCCAAACTCTGGATTTCCGGCGGATGACTCAAACGCTGATAAGCTTCAAACAAGATATAAATCGCAACTACAAACAGCATCAAGGCGTTAAACAGGGCAGCCAGAATTTCAAAACGCTGATAACCAAAAGTCCGTTTATTGTCTGCCGGTTTTTGTCCAATTTTAATGGCCACTAATGCGATAGCCAGTGCAGCAGCATCGGTAAACATATGCGCAGCATCAGAAAGTAGGGCCAAACTTTGAGTCAGAAAACCGGCAATCACTTCCACAATTAAAAAAGTCGTGGTTAATGCCAACGCTATTGATAATTTTTTGGCATTTTTTGCAGTCACAGTGACATGACTATGTTCATGATGATGTGAATTCCCCACCGGCCACTCCTTCCTTCTTATTCAATGAGGATTATATCCTCTGTATCTTTCAAGTTTTATTCTGATTCATATTACGCTTGAATTTTATCTATTTAAGTAGGTTTTTTTATGAACTGTTTTATCAGTCGGCATTAGATTAAAGTTTTAGCTTTTTCATGTTCTGCAAGCCAGGCTTGTACCGAAGCACACTTAAAATTACGCTCGACATATTCTATTATTTTCACAGGAAGTTTCACCTGATGGCTCAGCAAACGATGCAACATAAAGGCCAGATCAAAGTCTGCAATGGACCAGTGTTCAGTCAACCATATGTCCTCCAGCATATATTCTGCCACATTCACCAAGCGCTGAATTTCTTCAGTGATCGGAGCTGTAAGAGGTGTAGATATTTTTGCTGGGTGAAATACCCAATCGGAAGGCATCTGCTGGCGGATTTGCATAAAATCGGTTTTGACCAAAGCTTGTATGGCGCGACATTTGGCTCTGGCCTGAATTTCCTTAGGATATAAGGCCGGATAACTTGGAGCCGGAAAGGCATCTTCCAAGTATTCAGTGATCGCCCATGATTCAAACAGGCTAAAGTTATCTACTATTAAACACGGAACTTTAGCACTTGGACAAATGGCTTGATAAGCCGCGGATTTCTGTTGCTGCTGATCTAAATCAATCACGATTTCCTGAAAATCTAAACCCTTTTCTTTTAAGGCAACATAAACCGACATGGCATAGGGGCTGATTCTGTTTTTATCGACATATAAACGTATATTTTGCATATCCTTGATCCTGATGGTCTTGTTGTTTTTATTCAGTACGGCAGTCTTACTCTACTCTCTTTCCTACACAAAAGAAAAAATGAACTGCTTAATGTAGCGATCACACGGAAATTTTTAGAAACTTTCTGATAGCGCAGCGATGCTCATTATTTTCTATTTTGCACAGGATCGGTAGATAAAGCCTTTTATTTTGCTTTTGATTCACGTTAAATTAAATCATTCTCTTGATATCAAAAAACTATGCTGAACTTAGCCCACCTCCCCGATACCGTTTATGCCATTCAACATCTCGCTTTTGAAGACTTAGGCGCTTGGGAAGATATTTTTTATCAGCTCGGCTTACGTGTGCGTTATTTCGAAGCCGGTATCGATGATCTCACTAAGGCTTTTGAACATCCCGGATTAACAGTCATTCTCGGTGGCCCGATTGCAGTCTATGAAACTGAGGATTATCCTTTTTTACAACAGGAAATAGACTTACTTAAAGTTCGCCTGCAAAAGAATTTACCGACATTAGGCATCTGTTTAGGTGCGCAATTAATTGCTGCTGCATTGGATGCTGAAGTCTATCCAGGAGATGTAAAGGAAATTGACTGGTCTAAACTCAGTCTTGCTTCTATTGAAAATAATCCACTAAAAGCTCTGGATGATATTGACGTCCTGCATTGGCATGGTGATACCTTTGACCTACCTGAACAGGCTGAATTGCTGGCCAGCTCTGATCTTTATCCAAATCAGGCCTTTCGGGTAGGACAGAATATTCTAGCACTACAATTCCATGCTGAAGTGGCCAGTGAAAGTTTAGAGAAATGGCTGATTGGACATACCTGTGAGTTACGCAAAGCCCAGATCAATATCCCTGCCTTGCGGGCGGATCATCAAAGCTATGCGCCCGCGCTTGAACAGGCAGCCAGTTCGGTATTGATGCATTATTTAGAAAACCTGCAACTTAAATAACCGTAATAAAAAAGCACCCAACTGGGTGCTTTTTTATTTGTCATTTTTACTTTTTCGGAGCAGGTACAGAAGCCTCGGTAGTAATGTTCACTGTAATTTTATCGCCCACATTTGGAACATAACCGCCTACCCCAAAGGCTGAACGGTTAAATGAAGTGGTTGCATTGAAACCAATCGTTTGTAATTTTGTCATTGGGTGCATGCCTTGTTTATTTAAAACTGCGTCCAGTACCACAGGTTTAGTGACATCTTTTACGGTTAAGTTACCGGTGATTTTGTATTTGTTTTTGCCTAAAGCCTGAACTTTAGTACTTTTAAAAGTGATATTCGGATATTTGGCAGCATCAAAAAATTCTGCTGTCTTAATATGGTCATCCAGCGCTTTCACATTCGTATTAATGCTTGCAACCGGGATATTCACATTGACCGAAGAATTCGCAGGTTTTACATTATCAACATTAATCGTACCTTGGATGTCACTGAAGTTTGCAGATGGTGTAGAGAAACCAAAGTGGCTCCAAGAGAACACCGTTGCTGAATGAGTCGGGTCAATCGTATAGGCCACTGGTTTTGCCATAGAAACTGTTGCTACAGATGCGACCGCCAAGCCTAATGCTAATGTTTTGAAATTCATGTTTTTATCTCACGTTTTGGATGTTATTAAGTGTATAGAATCTGGAACCGTTTACAGCCCTAAAGATAAAACGTTTTGTTGCAGTGATGAAACGATAAAATTGTAAGTTATTTTTTTTAATTTTTGAGCTTTAATCCATACGGTACTGGATGAATCCAGTTTTCTTGGCGACTTTGTTATACAATGCTTGTGCCTGATGATTTGATTCCTGAGTCAGCCAGTAAACCCGGTCGCAATTACGCTGCTGTGCAACCTGATAGACATGTTGAATCAACTTACGCGCCACACCCTTTCCCCGATAGTCAGGATGGGTAAATAGATCCTGCAAATAGGCATAAGGTCTTACTGTCCAGCTACTATTATGTTCGATAACATGCACAATCCCCACGACCTTTCCATCCATCAGCGCCGCAAAACCGTACATTGAATCTAATTCATAATTGGTTAATTTATCCCAGGTATTTTCACTTACCTCTTCAGAAATTTGCGTCTGATAAAAGCGTTGATAGTCTTGCCATAAAAATAGCCATTCTGCCTGTGATATTTGCTCTAAAGATTTGATCTGGATCTGGGGCTGTATATTCATGTTTAACCGCTTCTTTGGCTTATTTCTTTAATTTAAGTCATTTCGATAGTAGTCGCTGAATTTTTATAGCGGCCTAAACTTAGCTTTATCTCATCTGGTGCTCATAAGCAACCTGTCAGATGAAAATCATCCGGCATAAAAAAAGGCCCAATCAGGGACTTTTCATGCTTTATGTTTAAAGTTTTTCAACCAGAATACGATCAACCTGTTTTAGGCCAGTCGTCTTTTCATGATTTTTACGACGCACTTTAATGACCTTTTCTTCGGCTAATTCTTGCAGCATTAAATCAACTGCAACCATCGCTTCAAGAGCTAACTCCTGTCCGATCCACTTGAGTTCGCCTGCATCCATTAAAATAATTTCATCGTTAATTTGTTCATACAAGCTCATGTTCATCTCACTCTTTCATTTCGACTATGGGAGAACTTTCTAACGATTGCCACATGAAAACAACGCTAAAAAGCGAAAAAATAAAAGACGCCCCAAAAATGGAGCGTCTTTTAAAAAACTGCTTAATCAGTTGATTATGCAGTAATCTCTTTTATAGCTGCTACAACTGCTTCAGTGGTAATCCCGAAGAACTGGAACAGATCTTTTGCAGGTGCAGATTCGCCATACGTTGTCATACCGATTACGCGACCATCAAGGCCCACAAATTTCCACCAGTAATCAACATGTGCAGCCTCAACAGCAACACGTGCACGAATATTTGATGGAAGAACCGCTTCACGATAAGCTGCATCTTGCTTCATGAATTCTTCAGCACATGGCATAGACACGACACGCACGCCTTCAAGCTGTGCATAAGCTTCCATTGCCAGAGATACTTCAGAACCAGTTGCAATGATGATGGCTTTCAATTCGCCTTTTTCTTCAGCCAATACATAGCCACCTTTCGCAGCGTTCTCAATTTGAGCTTGAGTACGGGTTTGGAATGGCAAGTTCTGACGAGAGAAGATCAATGCGGTTGGACCTTCAGCACGCGTTAATGCAGATTTCCAAGAAATTGCTGCTTCAACGGTGTCACATGGACGCCATGTATTTAGGTTTGGTGTACCACGAAGGGATGCGATCTGCTCAACAGGTTGATGCGTTGGGCCATCTTCACCCAGACCAATTGAGTCATGCGTATACACATGGATCACGCGCTGTTTCATTAATGCAGACATACGTACCGCATTACGTGCATATTCCATAAACATCAGGAATGTTGCTACATAAGGGATGAACCCGCCATGCAGTGCAACACCATTCGCGATTGCAGTCATACCGAATTCACGTACGCCATAGTGTACGTAGTTACCTGCCGGATTGTCCTGTACGCCTTGCGCGCCTTTCCAAAGGGTCAGGTTAGAACCTGCAAGATCCGCAGAACCACCTAGAACTTCTGGCAATAATGGAACAAGTGCTTGCAATACATTTTGGCTGGCTTTACGCGTTGCAATTGTTTCAGCTTTGGCATTCACTTCTGCAATATAGGCATCCGCTTTTGCAACGAAGTCAGCCGGTAATTCACCAGATAAACGACGTTTAAATTCAGCGGCTTCAGTTGGATATTTTGCAGCATAAGCAGCAAATGTTTCGTTCCAAGCTGCTTCTGATTCAGCACCTTTGGCTTTCGCATCCCAAGCTGCATAAACATCTTCAGGAATCACAAATGCTTCGTCAGTCCAACCTAGCGCTTCACGAGTCAACACGATTTCGTCATGACCGAGTGGTGCACCATGACTGTCTTCTTTACCTTGCTTGTTTGGTGAACCCAAACCAATCACGGTTTTACAGATAATGATGGTTGGTTTAGCAGTTTCAGCTTTCGCCTCAATCGTTGCCTGACGGATTGCATCTGCATCGTGGCCATCAACTTTAATCACTTGCCAGCCGTATGCCAGAAAGCGTTGTTCTGTATCGTCAGAGAACCAGCCTTCCACTTCGCCGTCAATCGAGATGCCATTGTCGTCATAGTAAGCAATCAATTTGCCCAGACCCAATGTACCCGCCAAAGAACATGCTTCGTGAGAAACACCTTCCATCAAACAGCCATCGCCGAGGAAGCAATAAGTGAAGTGATCTACAACTTGGATGTCGTCTTTGTTGAATTGCGCAGCTAGAGTTTTTTCAGCCAGTGCAAAACCGACAGCATTCGCGATGCCTTGACCTAAAGGACCAGTCGTCGTTTCAATCCCTGGTGCATAGCCCAACTCCGGGTGACCAGGTGTTTTAGAATGAAGTTGACGGAATGCTTTAAGATCTTCAATCGAAAGATCGTAGCCCGTTAAATGAAGAAGCGCATATTGAAGCATAGAGCCATGGCCATTTGATAATACAAAACGGTCACGGTTTGCCCAATTCGGGTTGGTCGGGTTGTGGTTCATGAATTCACGCCAAACCACATCAGCGATATCTGCCATCCCCATTGGAGCACCTGGATGTCCTGAGTTTGCTTTTTGCACAGCATCCATTGCCAATACACGAATTGCGTTTGCAATACGACGTTCATTAAGCGGGGTTGTCATAAATCAGAGTCCAAAATATTCAGAAATAGGAAATGATGAAAAGACTTTCAAAACTGCTGTCTATTGTCTTAAAAAAACAGCGAGGGGTAAAGACTAACCAACAATATTTATCAGTTTATTGAGTGTCTCTTGCCTTATCGTACAATTATTCCACATTTCTTCTTCGGCTTTGATTCGCTCTACTGGTTTACAGATTGAATTATCCTGCATTTCAAAAGCGACTTTAATTTCTGTATCTGGATTTCAAGCTGATAAACAGGATTGAATTTATGCTGATTTTGTTTCTATTTCATATGTCTCACACCATTATTTTTGAAGAAAATTCATACAATTCTCTGATGTATTCATAATGTAATTTGTATTAAATTTTATAAAATATTGGCAGGATTGTTTGATATACAGGTGAAATCTAATTTGCCTAGGCTAATTTCCAACCTCGGCAGACTTATTGTCCTTGACAATCTTTAGGCAAATAGCGCTGCTGAATATCAGTGGAATAACATTTGCCACTATGAACATCAAAAGCGACTGATTTCCCGCGAATCGCAGTATCTACACCCTGCTCTCGTATCTTGAACTCTATCCGGCAAGCGGCATTAATAATGACTTTTTCGATATATTGACCATGCCCACCAATCTGGCGTCCGGCATCACAGTGCTGATCCGAAGCAATAAACTGGGTTCGATATGCTCCAGCCTGTTCAAACACTTCGGCCAATTGATTACGCACGACATAAGCTTGATAACTCATAAAAGCCATCGTCACTAAAATCGCGATAATGATGAGCACGATCAGCACTTCAATCAGGGTAAATGCCTTTTGATACATGATTTCTGATCTCCTTACAGTCTTGCTCCAAGAAGTCCATAGCAAAAGATGTCGCCATTCCTAACCAGCTAATGTGGAAGACTTAGCGCTAATATGAAGATATACCCGAACATCAACAAGACATTTGGTCGCAAGGCGCACAGCCTGAATCTGCTTTATTGATGTAATGATCACTTGCTTAAGTAAATTTTGAATTTTGAGCTTTGTATTTTGTCTATCGTCTATTTTTTTAAGATTTAATCGGAAATCTAAGCATTTAATTTTCTGACAGTCTGACGGATTAAAATATTGTTGCTTCATATTCCCCAATCAATAATGCTGTCTAAATAGACATATCAATTTTTTTAATTCTATTAATCAATTAAAAACACAATAATTTGAAACAATTTCGACCAATTTTGTCGTGTTAAGCTAGTCCTAGAGCGCAACTCGATGTAACATATCGGGTCTTTAAAATTAACTGTGATAGGACTATGCGCGAGTACGCTGTATTTACTTCGGAATCTGTAAGCGAAGGCCATCCAGATAAAATGGCTGACCAAATCAGTGACGCTATTTTGGATGCAATCTTAAAAGAAGACCCATATGCACGGGTTGCTTGTGAAACGCTTGTAAAAACAGGTGCGGTTGTACTTGCCGGTGAAATCACAACGACAGCAAATGTTGATTTTGAGGCAATTGTACGTCATACCGTAAACGGAATTGGTTATCACCATTCTGATCTTGGTTTTGATGGTTCAACCTGTGCCGTGATCAACATGATTGGTAAACAGTCACCTGAAATTGCTCAAGGTGTCGACCGCCAGAAACCTGAAGATCAGGGTGCCGGCGACCAAGGTTTAATGTTCGGTTACGCCAGCCGCGAGACTGATGTATTAATGCCTGCGCCGATTTCATATGCGCATCGCTTGATGGAAAAGCAGGCTGAATTACGCCGTAATGGCACCTTGCCATGGTTACGCCCAGATGCAAAAAGCCAGGTAACGTTTGCTTATGAAAATGGCGTACCAGTTCGTTTAGATGCAGTCGTTCTTTCGACTCAACATGATTCTGAAATCACTCAAGCGAACCTGAAAGAAGCTGTGATTGAAGAGATTGTGAAGAAAATCATTCCTGCTGACATGTTCCATGCGGACACCAAATTCCACATCAACCCAACGGGTATGTTTGTGATCGGTGGTCCTGTGGGTGACTGTGGTTTGACTGGCCGTAAAATTATCGTAGATACCTACGGCGGTATGGCACGTCACGGCGGTGGTGCTTTCTCTGGTAAAGATCCATCTAAAGTTGACCGCTCTGCTGCGTATGCAGGTCGTTATGTGGCGAAAAACATCGTTGCTGCTGGCTTGGCTGACAAGTGTGAGATTCAGGTGTCTTATGCGATTGGTGTTGCTGAGCCAACTTCAATTTCAATCAATACATTCAATACTGCAAAAGTCTCTGAAGAATTGATTATTGCACTGGTTCGTGAACATTTCGACTTACGTCCATATGGCATTACCCGTATGCTTGACCTGATCCAGCCAATGTATAAGCAAACTGCTGCTTATGGTCACTTCGGTCGTGAAGGTTCAGATACTGCATTTACCTGGGAAAAAACTGACAAAGTGGAAGCGCTTAAAGCCTCTGCTGGTCTATAAGTTTTTCTTAAAAAAAGCCTGCATCATGCGGGCTTTTTTCTGTCTTTCATTTCTTCATTTTTAGAATTATCTCTGGCTCATGATGCCAAATATCTAAATACCAAACTTCATACTATAATCTGCATGTCGAATGATAGTTTTGAAGCTCCCCTCTCTGTGAATATCACTATTCCATGAAACTTAAAACAACTTCCGACTGTGCCATTACAGTATAAGTATCGAAAAAAGTTACAGTTAATCAACAAATGTTGATCTATTTGCTAGCATAAATCTAAACAAATGGCTGCTAAATTAGATTGCAGCTCTACAACAACAAAAGGATATTACTCGATGAATAAATTACTGATTGCTTTAGGTTTGGCGACCACTGTTGCCTTAGTCGGCTGTAGTAAAGAAGAAGCGCCTGAAACCGGCGCAACCACAGGTGAGCATTTAGAAAATGCAGCCAATCAAGCCGGTCATGATATGGAAGATGCCAGCCGTGAGGCTGCGGTAGAAACCGAACGAGCAATGGATAATGCCGCGGAAAATACTGCTCAGGCAGCGGACGAAGCAGCTGCTGCAACGTCTAGAGCAGCAGATGCCACTGCGGAAGCAGCACGTAAAGCAACTGCAGCAACAGCTGCGGCAGTTGAGGAAGGTGCCGGAGAAGTTCGGGAAAAAGCTGAAAACTGATTTTAGGATTCAGCTTGATGTTTAAAAGCCTGCGATTGCAGGCTTTTTTATTAGAGATGATTTTAAATAGCGAATGATCTAAATTGAAATTGCATTAATTCTTGATGGGATCATTTTTTATCTAAATGAGTCGACAAAATCAGATAAACTGATAAAACTTATCAAGTATTAGAATGACTTAATTGTGATTCACTCGGCAAAACGGGCTGCATTTAAACTGAAATTCAGTAGAATACCAGCCTTTATTTTTAATAATTTAATCTCCCATGTCAGTCATTGTTGCTGCTTCCCAACGGTCGAATATTTCGGTCTGGGCAGCTTTTATCTTGCTTATCATAGGTACAATCGGTGCCTATCAAATCGTAGGCTTAAATCAGGCTCTATTATTCTTGATTGGTGGTGCACTGGGCATGACCCTGTACCATGCTTCATTTGGTTTTACTTCGAGCTGGCGTGTCTTTATCAAGGAACGTCGCGGCCGTGGTTTACGTGCACAAATGATTATGCTCGCTCTGGCGGTCCTGCTGTTTTTCCCGGCTTTAGGTGCAGGTGAATTATTCGGCAACCCAGTTAAAGGTAACGTTAATCCTGTTTCCATGTCAGTCATGATTGGTGCCTTTATTTTCGGTATCGGCATGCAACTTGGTGGCGGCTGTGCATCAGGTACGTTGTATACTGTAGGTGGCGGTAGCGCACGTATGCTGGTGACGCTCTTGTTCTTCTGTATCGGGTCTGTGATTGCGACCTCGCACCTTGACTGGTGGTTTGCCCTGCCACATCTTGAACCGATTTCACTGGTAGAAAGTTTAGGCGTTCTCCCTGGATTACTGTTGAGCTTTATCGTTTTTGCCATCATTGCTGCAGCAACAGTTTATTTCGAAAAGAAACGTCATGGCAGCCTGGAAATTGAGCCACGCAGTGAATATCAGGGCTGGAAGCGCTTTGTTCGTGGTCCATGGCCTTTGATTTGGGGCGGTATTATTCTGACCTTGCTCAACTTTGCTACGCTGGCACTCGCAGGTCGTCCTTGGGGCGTAACCTCTGCGCTGGCAGTTTGGGGTGCCAAAGGTGCTACGCTTGTGGGTGTTGATGTAGCTTCTTGGGATTATTGGCAAAAAGCAGGCAATGCCAAAGCACTGGCAGAATCATTATGGTTTGATATTACCTCAATGATGAACTTCGGTATCATGCTGGGTGCTTTGTTGGCAGCAAGTTTGGCAGGTAAATTTGCGCCGAATTTCAATATTCCAAAACGTTCACTGATTGCTGCTGTTGTAGGTGGCATAATGCTGGGCTACGGCGCACGCTTAGCTTATGGTTGTAATATCGGCGCATATTTCAGTGGGATTGCCTCTGGTAGTCTGCATGGCTGGTTATGGCTGGTCTTCGCTTTTATTGGTAACGGGATCGGGGTAAAACTTCGTCCGATTTTCTTCTCGGATGAAAAACCGCAGTCTGAAAAACTGACCGGTTGCTAATGCTTAAAATCAAAAAAGCCCATCTGTGATGGGCTTTTTTCTGGCTTTAGGATTTACAGCGCAGCTTTTAAATTACAGCCATAACCCATGGTCTGCTGGACCTGACGATAAGTCGTATAACGATCCAGAATAAAGGTATAAAAATGATCAGCGTCAGAGAAATTGGCTTTTAAATTTTCATTCTTGGCATTAGGCAGTTTAATGTCATCGACCAGTTCCAGATTGTAATGTCCCAAGCGGTACATATCGGCAAAATAACTATTCATCATATCGCAATAGGCAATTTTACTGGGTTTTAATGCCGTACTGCTAACGAGATGCTGGTTCAAGCTTTGCAGATTATTGACATCTAAAGGAAACTGGTGTGCGAAAGCAATGCTTTCGACTTTCTTAAATTTCTGAAAGTCTTGGGCTAACTGGACATTGAGTGCATCAAAACGTTGCTGCAGTTCCTGTGCGGTCTGAACCTGATATTTGGCTGGATCTACGACCGGTTTTTGTGGTTGTTCCGAACATGCAGTTAATCCAGTGAGCAGTGCTAATGACGTTAGCCATACCTTCATGTTTATACACTCAATTTAAATATACCAATGCTTATTATGCCTGAAAGCAGCTTGATGTACTGTTTAAAGTAATTTCTCATTCATATAACGCCAGTAGCGCTTTGGCACATATTGAATATGCAATTTCATGTTCTTGCGCGCCTGAATATTCACACTGTTAAAATAGTCTTTCCAGAGCTGATCATATAGCAGCTCTTGATCATCCAGTTCAATACTGAATGATTGACTATGACCAATCCGGATTTGTGGATCGATTATTTCAGCGTTCATCTCGACCTGATGCATCTGCCTTAAATCATAATAAATACCGTAATTACGCTGCTCGTCATAAATCAGCCAACTTTGATCCTGATAACGCTCCTGAAAATGTCGGGAAATAATCGGCAAGACATTAAAATCCGGTCTGACCAGACTCAGAAACAAACCATCTTTGGCTTTTTTAAAGCGTACAAAAGCCTCCATACGATGCTTTTCCCGCCCCACTTGCTTGGCCCATTGCGACATGCCGATCACCGCAGTATGACCATAATCTTTATCGACTGGACGCTGGTTTTGAAAGACATAGACTGCAAAATCAAAAAGAGTCTGGAACGCTGCTTCCTGCTCTGACAAAAACGTATAGTAAAAAGCACGCAAACTGCTGGAAGATACTTTCTGCTTTAATCCCTGCCACACCCGCTGCCCATGCTGATCATTAGAGGCCACATGGATAAATTCATCAAATAAACCTGTTTGTGCTTGAGGATTGGCCGTCACTATCACGTTAAATTCTTTAAACTCGAAAGCACGAAATACACAACTGAGCAGACCAGTCATGCTGCCATCAAAACAGTAACTTGCCACTAGAAACCAAATCCTAATTGAGGTGAAAGTTGCTGCTGATATTTGGATTGCCCTGACATCAAAATTTGCTGGCGAATCTGATGGGCGTGCTGATCTTTCTTAAATTTCGGTGTATCCGCACAGCGAATAAAATGCTGCGCCCGGTTATAAGCCACGCCCATGCGCCTTAGCTGGTCAATATGAATCTGTCCAAAACGGCGTGCCTGTACAATTTTCTGGGCAGAACGCACGCCTATGCCGGGTACCCGTAGAATCATTTTATAGTCGGCACGGTTAATATCGACTGGAAAGGCTTCAGAATGACGCAAGGCCCAACTGAGTTTAGGATCAATCTCCAGCTCCAGATTCGGATGCTGATCATCGACAATTTCATCAGCAGCAAAGCCATAAAAACGCATCAGCCAGTCAGATTGATACAGACGGTTTTCTCTTAATAATGGCGGTGCTGAGCCGATAGCAGGTAAGGCTTTATCTTCAGGATTAATCGGGATATAGCCAGAGAAATACACCCGCTTCAGCTTAAATTCCTTGTAATGCCGGTCAGCCATTAAAATAATGTCCTGATCGGTTTCACTATGCGCGCCCACCACCATTTGTGTAGTTTGTCCGGCAGGTACAAATTTTGGAACGGACTTGATCAGCTTGCGTTCATCTTTGAGCTGGATCAACCGGTCACGCACAATGCCCAAGTCTTTTTGTACTTCGGCATGGGTTTTCTCAGGCGCAAATTTTTGCAGTCCCGCCTCCGTCGGCATTTCCAGATTAATACTCATACGATCGACATACAGTCCAGCTTCGGTAATGATCTCCTGTGATGCACCCGGAATAGTTTTCAGATGGATATAGCCATTAAAGTTTTCTTCGAGTCTAAGTTTTTTGACCACCTGCAGCATCCGTTCCATGGTGTGATCGGCCGATTTAAAAATCCCCGAACTGAGAAACAGACCCTCAATATAATTACGCCGATAAAAATTCATGGTCAGATCCACGACTTCCTGCACGGTAAATGCAGCACGCTGGACGTCATTGGAACGGCGCGAAACACAATAGGAACAGTCAAAAATACAGACATTAGAGAACAGAATTTTCAATAAGGACACACAGCGGCCATCTTCGGTATAACTATGACAGATGCCATTCCCGGTATTGCCCACGCCCTTGTCTTTATTTTTACGGTTGCTACCGCTGGATGAGCACGACACATCATACTTGGCAGCATCGGCTAAAATTTGCAGTTTTTCACGGATACGATCAGACATGAGCTCAAAAAATATTTGACCAAAAGGCTATTATAAGGTGTTCAATTCTAGGCTAATAAAAGTTCTATCTTTTTGGCGACGTAGCGTGTCGCAAGAAATGTAAATAACACGTAACCCATGCTGCAGTATTTCAAAATAAAATAACCAATATGATTTGCTTAATTTTGTGCTCAAAGGCAAAGTAAAAGCATAACAAGGAGCAAATCTATGTCTTTATTAGAAAATCTCGGAATTAAACATCCTATTTTCTTGGCACCGATGGCAGGTGTCTCTACGCCCGAGCTTGCTGCCGAAGTGTCCAATCAGGGCGGCTTGGGTTCACTGGGTCTGGGGGCCAGCAGTATTGATGCAGCGCGACAACAGATTTTAAAGACTCAAGAACTGACAGATTGCCCTTTTCAGGTTAATTTTTTCTGTCATGACACTGTTCCTGTAGATGAGGCTGTAGCGCAGGCATGGATTGCACAGTTTAAAGATAAATTTGCCGAATATGGCGCTCAGGCACCAGATCATTTGGAGTGTATTTATCCGAGTTTTAAAGACAATGATGACTTTCTGAATCTGGTATTAGAAATCAAACCGCGAGCAGTCAGCTTTCATTTTGGGATTCCACATCCGCATCAGATTCAAGCCCTAAAACAGGCCGGGATTCTGACCATGGTATCTGCCACCAATTATGCCGAAGCTAAAGCCATTGAAGCAGCCGGAATTGATATCATTATTGCGCAGGGTATTGAGGCTGGTGGCCATCGCGGGATTTTCTCGACCAAGTTTGATGCTTCAGTCAAAACCTCCAATCTGGTGAAGCTGATCAAACAGCATTCTTCCTTGCCGATTGTAGCGGCAGGCGGGATTATGACGGGTGAGCAAGCGCGTCAAATGATGGATTTCGGTGCAGATGCCGTGCAACTTGGGACTGCATTTGTGCAGTGTAAATCTTCTAATGCCAATGATGCCTATCGTAAAGCCTTATTTTCCAAGCCACTCACTCAGGTGAGTGCCAGTATTTCCGGTCGTCCTGCACGCGGCATCATTAACCACTGGCATATTGAAGTGGATACACCCGATCGGCTGGATGTTCCGGCTTATCCATATACTTATGATCTGGCCAAGCAATTACATGCTGCTGCTGCCAAACATGGGGATCAAGGTTATGGTGCATTCTGGGCAGGTTCGAACGTGGCACAGATTCGTGAAATGGAAGCTTCCGATCTGATTAACCAGCTCGTACTGGAAATGAAGCATCTTTAATTATTGAATCATAAAAAAACCTCTCACATGGAGAGGTTTTTAATTTATCTAGAATTAGCGTGTGACACGATGCCAGGCATCTTTAACTGCAAATTTAGCTTCTTCCCAGTTGAGGCGGGACTCACCTTTTAACTGTTCCCATTTGGTACGCAGTTCAGGTTCAGCACGATCAAAATCCGTATCATGCTCATACATTGGACGGTTTTCATAACCGACTCGATAAGCACCGCGATAATCACGATCATAATCTAGATCGCCATATGTGCTACGCGTTTCATTAAAATACGGGCGATTATGATACTCATCTCTCCAGTAATTATCTTCTGCACTCAAATGATCTGGATGTCGATAATTATTTGCCTCAGGCAAGTTCTCTGGATGCTGGTAATTATCTGTCTGCTTCCCATGATCAGACGTTGCAATGTCATTACCTGCAATACCGCCAACCACTCCACCGATAATACCACCCACCACTGCACCTGGAGGGCCACCCACCAGACCTGCAACTGCGCCTACAGCCGCTCCGCCCAAAGTACCGGCACTGGTCGCAGCCAGATTATCTTCACCTTCATTCATGTCTGGAACACGAGGATTATCTTTCACGGGTGTATTCAAATCTGGACGCGCATTGGTATCAGTCGGATTGATATTCAGGCCTTCACTGCGTTCTTGTGGCAATTCCGTTGACGTTTTATGGCTAAACTCTGTGACTGGACGATTGGTATTTGTCATTACAGATCTCCCTCAATGATGACGATAAACAAAATGGATCACATCTGGTTTATATCTGGATAGGTTCATCATAGAGGAAGCTTGAGTAAGCAATGTCCAAGTCCTGTCCAGTTTAAGTGAACAAACTGTGCTGCTATGTATTAGACAGGCTGAAGTGTAAACAGAATGCAAAAATCCGCCTGCTCAAGATAAAAAAGGTAGGGATTTCATGCAAAAAATATTACATGATTCGCTGAATTGTGCCCGCCATCACTTGGTTTCCAGTAAATTCACTTGCTCGGCTTGTACATCATTCATGGTTAAACCATGTTCTAGCAGTGCATTAAAATAATCTTCTACCACACGATACTGGTCAGCGGTATTTTCTACCTGATACATGTTCTGGCGAAACTCGTTGCTAGAACGCAGACCTTTGGTGTACCAGGCAATATGTTTACGGGAAATCCGGCAGCCGGAATATTCGCCATAGAACTCGTATAATTCTGTCAAATGTCCCAGTAGCACATCTTTCACTTCTGTAATACTTGGTGCATCAAGATATTGACCGGTTTTTAAATAATGGGCAATTTCACGAAAAATCCAGGGCCGACCTTGTGCTGCACGACCAATCATAATTGCGTCTGCACCGGTATAATCCAGCACGTATTTGGCTTTTTCAGGACTGTCGATATCACCGTTAGCAATCACGGGAATATTCAACATTTCCTTTACGTCTTTGATTAAAGAATAACGCGCGGTATTCAGGTACATATCTTCACGGGTACGGCCATGTAAAGCTAGCGCTGCAATTCCGGCTTGTTCAGCACGTTTAGCGACACGCATAATATTTTCCTGACCGTTCAAATAACCAAGACGGGTTTTTAAGGTCACTGGCACATCAACTGCAGCCACAACTGCATCCAGAATACGCGCAACTAGATCTTCATCCTGCAATAAAGCAGAACCGGCGAGTCGGTTACAGACCTTTTTGGCTGGGCAGCCCATATTAATATCAACAATTTGCGCACCATTGGCCACCTGATAACGTGCCGCTTCAGCCAGATCATGGGGATCTGAACCAGCAATCTGCGCTGAAATCGGTGCCAGCTCTCCATCAAAATTGGCACGATATAAGCTCTTTTTACTCATGCGCAAAGTTTTGTCAGATGTCATCATTTCACTGACCGCATGGCCTGCACCAAAGTATTTGCACAAGGTTCTAAACGGACGATCGGTCACACCTGCCATGGGGGCCACCCAAAGCTTCCTATCTATTGATCTTCCAAACAATTCTTCAATTACATTGTTTTTGCTCAAAATCTTTAACCTCGTTTAACTTCGTTTAGTCGCTTCGTATTGACTTTTAGTGTCCTTTGATTGCACCCTACTTGCACCCCAATATTTTAATGGTGCAAATTTATGGGAACAGTCACTAAGCGACAAACAAAAGACGGCACAACCCGGTATAGAGCTCAAGTCCGTGTACAACGTCAAGGCTACCCTGAATTTAAACAATCCAAGACTTTCAGCAAAAAGTCATTAGCTGAGGACTGGATCAAACGCACGGAAGCAGAAATCGAATTGCACCCTGAAAAAATGTTGAATCCGGCGGTGCAAATAAAGCACAAAACGCTCAGGGAGTTCATTTATCAGTATTTGGAAGAAGCGGACAGCTTTGCCAGAACAAAAACAGGAGCACTACAGCACATCGCTAGTTTAGATATTTCTGAGAAGAATATCTATTCTTTAACACGACAAGACTTTTCTGATTATGCAATTATGCGAAGAAAAGGCGATCCAGTTAAAGGAACTGATGGTGTTGCACCTGCCACCATCTTAAAGGACTTAAGCCATATCAAGGCTGTCATCGTTCATGCAGAGTTTGTATGGGGCGAACCCTTGGAGACTGTGCTAATCGAATTTGAAAAAGCCATGATTGGTTTACAGAAGTCTCGCATCGTGACCAGATCTAAACAGCGTGACCGCTTGCCTACGGCGGAAGAACTTCAAATGCTGACCAACTATTTCTATAAAAGCTGGAAACGGGTCAAGAACTCCACACCTATGCATCTGATTATGTGGTTTGCACTCTACACTGCCCGTCGTGAAGATGAGCTGTGTTCATTGCGGCTGGATGATTACGATGATCTGAATTGTCAGTGGTTAGTCAGAGATGCTAAGAATCCGAATGGATCCTTGGGTAATCATAAGTATGCTCACATGGAACCAAGAGCCATCAATATGATTGATGAGTTTATGAAACCAGAAGTCCGAGATCGAATGCTTGCCTTGGGATATGACAAGAATCTTTTAATTCCAGTGAATACGCGTACCGTGTCGACTTACTTTACCCGGGCATGTAATGCGTGTGGTATTAGCGATTTGCGCTTCCATGATTTACGCCATGAAGCTGCGACCCGTTATGCAGAAGATGGCTTTACCATTCCTCAGCTGCAGACTATCACTCTTCATGAATCATGGAATACCCTTAAGCGATATGTGAATCTTAAAAAACGCGGTACCCGATTAGAGTTTGAGGAAGCGATCCGTGTTGCGGAAGATAACTATAATAGTTATTACAAAGAATGGAGTAAAAAACAGCGCTACATGGCATTGGTGGATAAAGATGATGCCTTTGAAGATGAAAGTGAAATTAATGTTGAATTTGATTTCATTAAAAAGCACCTGGATGTATTCATTGAGATTCACCAAAACAATAAATACTTTAAACGCCTGCATGTAAATAAGTTAAATAGCAATAATCCATTCGCCTGGGATAATTCAAATAAACGTTTTGTAGCTCATGATATCCAATTAGCTTGGGAAGACTGGTTTACTGAGAATGGAAAAGTAGACTGGGTTGAGTTACCGGAAGGAAGTACACATTTTGGTATCAAGGATCTGACTATAGTGAAGAAACTTAAAACCCGTACTTATGTATGGGAGACATCTATTCAAGGCTGGATAGATAGTTTTGGACAATATGTGATTGATGATAAGCATCTTGGAAAATAAAGATGATGCAGGATTGGGCTGATATTGTGGATGGGTGGAAGGAGTGATGAGTATATCAAAACTGGCATCTACAGTAATTTTAGCAACATCGTTTGCTACGATATTTCTTTTTGCGTTTATTTTTTACTTGTTTGGTGGCGAGGATAGTGCTCTAAAAGATGCACTATCAATGACTGCTAGTTTCTTTGGTGGAATTGCAACTCTCGTGGCTGCTTATATTGCTACGCAGTTATTTAATGATTGGAAGGATCAGGAAAAATACAGAATTACATCCAGTCTAGCTCTGGATTGTCTGAAAGACTACTTATCAGCTAAAGACATGTTATTTTTTTACTTATTTCAGCATGTTTATAATACCCCAGCCATCACCTATAAAGATCTTGATAATTTTTTCTTTCAAACAAATCATAAAATCACCACTCTTAATGAGATTCTTGGAAGGCTTAAAAAAGCTGAAATCGATAAAGAGATAGTTGATTCTTTCTATCTGAAAAACTATTTAGAGATTGCCAAATATATAAGTAGTACTGAAATGCTTAAACAATATAGTAATAATGAGCTCAAAGATTATCACGAGAAGTTCATAAATAACGAAAAAATGAAACTCCTGCCTCATAAATTATTGGACATATTAAAAATTGACTAATCTCGATCCCCACACTCACATTCGTCGTAATCGAATGAGCTGTGCAGCTCTGACTAAGAGTCTTTACCAAGTCAATTAGTACTGTAACCGTTCATCCGAAATATCATAATTTTGCGTCACTCTATGACGCATCTTTGAATTTAAAAGATTTATTTTATTTGTTTGATTTTTATCGAGTCTTTACAATCTTGATTATTGTTACAAAAATCAAGGAGTCGTAAAGTTATGAACAGTACTCATGGGGGTTTTCGAGCCGGGGCAGGTCGAAAAAAGTCTGAAGAGACTAAAGTTATTCGAGTGCCTGAATCTAAAATTCTTGATATCAAAGAATACCTAGAATCTCTTAAAAAAGAAAATGAAATTAGTGATATCCGTCAGTTTGATCCTGTCACAAAAATAGAAATACCCTTGGCAACCGAACGCGTTCAAGCTGGATTCCCCTCGCCCGCTCAAGATTATATTGATAAAAAAATCGATCTGAATGAGTACCTCATTAATAATGCGAATGCTACTTTTATTGTTCGTGCGGATTCTCTTTCTATGCTAAATGCAGGAATTGATATTAATGACGCCTTGGTTGTAGATCGCAGTATTCAGGCTAGGCATAGAGATATTGTGATTGCCAGTATCGATAATGAATTGACAGTGAAACGGCTAATTATTGATGCGAAAGGTTGCTGGTTGAAAGCTGAGAATGAGGGTTATCCAGATATTCATCCCCAAGAAGGTCAGCAGTTTGAAATCTGGGGTGTAGTCACAAATGTAATCAAGAAATTCAGATGAGCTATAACAATCAAATATACGCGCTCATTGATGTAAATAATTGCTATGTAAGCTGTGAGCGCCTATTTAATCCTAAACTTAAAGATGTGCCGGTCATTGTTCTTTCAAATAACGACGGCTGTGCAGTTGCACGTTCCCAAGAAGCAAAAGATCTTGGTATTAAGATGGGTGTTCCCCTATTCCAGGTTAGAGATATTGTCGAAAAACATAATGTACAGGTACTTTCGAGTAACTATGCTTTGTATGCTGAAATGTCTCAACGTTTCCATTCGATTCTGGCTGATTACGTGGCGCCAGGTGAGCAGGAAGTTTATTCGATTGATGAGTGCTTTTTAAGGCTTACTGCCTATTCTGAAAATTATGACCTGGTTGAATATGCGCAAAATATGCGACAGCGGATCTTGCAGTGGATCGGATTACCGGTTTGTGTCGGTATTGGTCGATCAAAGACCGAAGCAAAGCTTGCCAATCATATGGCTAAAAAAGCAAAACGCTTCAATGGTGTTTGTGATCTGGTTTCTATGGATCCTAAACATCGTGATTATTTTTCTAGTCTGATTGATGTCTCCGAAGTTTGGGGAGTGGGTCGTCAGCATAGTAAAAAACTAAAAAGCTTAGGTGTTAATACTGTTCTTGATTTAGCTAGGTCTAATTCACATCAAATGGGAAAACTATTTTCTGTGGTGATGCAGAGAACTGTAATGGAGCTACAAGGCATTTCCTGTATTGAGGTTGAGTCCGCACCGGCAACCAAAAAGCAGATTATTTCATCACGCTCATTTGGCGCTCGGGTAATAGATATCCAATCATTATCTGAAGCAATGAGTGATTATCTACAGAATGCCATTAAGCGGTTAAGAGAGGATGAATCTCTTTGTGGTTGTGTGATTGCTTTTGCCCAGTCCAATCCTTTTGACAAGAACAGACCTTTCTATAACAAGTCGATCAATATCGGATTTACTGAGCCGACTGACTGTGCTGCGGTTATGAACCGGGCTGTAATGAAGCGAATGAATGAGCTGTTTCAAGAAGGAATCGAGTTTAAGAAATGTGGTGTGATATTGACCGCAATCGAGCCAAAATCGACATACATATATGACCTTCTATCTGATAGTACTCAAATAGAGAAAAATGAGAAACTTCAATCTGCCCTTGAGCAGGTTAAGGTGAGATTTGGAGATAAGAAAATAGCAATTGGCCCATGCAAAATGCATGGTCGCGCATGGGCAATGGCCAGACAAAACCTGACTCAGAACTATTTTAGTTGGGAAGGGATTCTGAGGATTAATTAATAACCAGTCACTTATTTTAATGATAAACAATGCCCTCATTTGAGGGCATTTATCTATTTTAAGAATAAAGCCCTTTCTGCAGCTCGGCGATTCACCAGACCCTGCATGCGTTTGCCGCCGGCATTAACCCAAACATTAAATTGATTGGCGGCAGCCTTATAATTTCCCTCATTCAATCGTTTGACTAAGGTGGATTTTTTAAAGGCTGTAGCACCAATATTGTAGGCCAGTGAGACCAAAGCATCGAACTGATTCTGATTGATTGAAACATTGACCGCATCATTAACAGTTCGCTCAAAATCTTTCAGATCGTTCTGCATATAAGCTTTAGCTTCATCCAGTGTGCAGGTATCCCCTTTTTTAACACGAATGCCATTCGGATACTTTGTGGTGCCGAAACCAATGGTCCATACACCAACGCCATCATCATACGCTTTGAGTTCTAGACCCTCAAAATTGCACATCAAGTCAATACCACTTGGACTGACCCGCATTTCATCCGTGGCAATACCCAGCATACTGGTGACATCATCGTAAGCAGTTGCAATTAACTTATCAGCAGCATCGACCTGTTTTTGAGAGAGTTTGCCGCCACTGATCTTTCGCAAGAAATCAAAAATATGTTTCATTATGAACCACCCTTAACTTTAGGCTGTGCAATCTTACGGCCAACGTACGCCAGTGCAGGTAAAACTACAGAAAGCAAAATAGCATGGTATTCAGTCGGAATGAGCTGTGTGTTGATGCCTTCTTGAATTAAAATAGGAAGAACGCCCAATAAAAAAGCTCCGATAATTGGGAGCTTTACAGATAGATATTTCCAGACATTTTCGGGGATGAATTTCATTTTTCCTCTCTCATGTTTCGTTCATAAAGTTTGTTGCGGATTTCTTCAACCGTTCTTAAGAGTTGGTCAGATTGTTTTTCAAGAACTTGGATGCTCTGGGTGTTGGTCATGGTTTGAGTGTTTACCGTGTCTGTTTTTCCGGTCTGAGTGTTCCAGGCAACTACAAATAATCCAGCTAAAAAGATGCCACCAAAGCGCACAAGATTGGTAATACTATCGATTTTGGTTTTACTCTCATGAAGCACCCTAATCTGCATATCCATTTCTTTGAACTTCGGATCAATCTCATTTCGGACTTGTTTGATCTCGCTTTTAAAGTTTGACTTGGCTCGATCCAGATCATCTTGCAGATTGTCCCGAGTCTGAGTTAAATCATTCCGGGTCTGCTGATGTTCCTTATTGAGCTGCTCTAACTGCATATTCATGCGGTCAAGTTTTTGGGGCATTTCAGCGAGCTTGTCCATATTTTTGGATATGTCGCTGATCTTGTCTGAGATAGCAAGCAGCTGCCCTGCTGTCGCTATTGGCGGATCAGATGAATAGTCATTGGACATTGCGCCCCCTAAATTTTGGTAATAAAAAAGCACCTAAAAAGGTGCAGTTGTTTGGTTAAGTTTAGACTTCTATTTCTGAGTGCTGACCAGTTGGTGCCGGCCTTAAAATCACTTGATTGGAAACAAATACTCTGGCACCCAGGTTATAAGCTGTGCCAGATGTGCAAAGTACTGGACCAGATCCCCCATCAATCTGTACCCGATACTCTGGATGCTTCACTGAGGTGATGGTGCCAATGTATTCGGCATGAGTTGGATTAAGCAGCTTGCGCAGTTCAAATAAAGGATTAGTCACGGCTAATACGCTCCACGGTAATGGTTTCATTGACCTTTTCATGCGAAAAACTTCCACTCACCCCATCAATCACGCCCCACCACTGGCCATTAAAGGCAATCGTTTTTCCGGGCAGCATCTCGCCAATTTCCGAACTCACTGGAATATCTGAGAAAGTATGCAACTCCTGAATATTGGCTTTCACCAACTCATTTTTGCCGTAACTGGCACCAGACACTACATTGAATAATGGTCCTGTAACCGTTTCCAGCGGAACATCACCAGAGGTACCACGTTGCTGTACTTTCAGGCTTTCACCACTACGACTATTCACCACTGTGATGGCATTAAAGTCGGCAATGTATTCATCGTTCTGCTTGATGTTCTGCTGCATCACCAAACTTTCAGATAATAGAATGTCGTAATCATCCACGGCCATCGTATCCCAATAGCCTTTCTGGTACCGAGGTAAAATAGTCAGTGTATTGCCTGCTTTCTGGCTATAAATAAAGCCGCCGCCTGCATCAACCACCTGCTTTATTGCATCAATTGGTGCTAGTTCTGCATAACTCAGGCTCTCAATCGGTACGATCCAACCCAACTCATCGATAAGCCTCCAATCTAAGTTGGTACCGCTATTTGTCCGATCAATTTCAGCCTGAACCAGTTGAACAGATGTGCGTTCGTTATCCTGGATAAACGAACGTAAAGGCGCATATTTATCCGAGTTTAGAGCTGTGACACTTCGACCCGGGTAAGTATAGAGCACACTGGCAAAGCGCCGGGTTTCTTCTGGATCTTCCAATAAAATATGATGCTCGAACCCATTGAGCATTATCTTAAGAATCACTGGCAGACCATTAATTGGCTGCAGTTTATCTTTCTCGGTATGAGCCACAGTAATCGAGTAAGTCCAGCACCATTGAGACCGGCTGGTACTATAAGTACCCTCCATGACTTTAATCTTCTCGCCAGTATCCAATCGTTCGGCTGTTAATGTGTTCACGATATACCACCAGTTCCTTTTTGGCAGTGCAGGAATACAGTCATCTGCACCAAAATTTAAAACAACATTGTGTGAATCAACGTCATGACAGAGACAGACAAAATTTAAATCACCTGTGCCTTCGTATTTGGGTATTTCAGGCTTTGGCCAAGGTTGAACCGGATGCTTGCGGTAATGAATCGCTTTGGCCTGATCCCAAGGCAAATCCGACTTGGTGATAATCTCAAGGCTTTTATCCCACTCAAATGAAAAGCGATGCTCAAATACTTGAGCCACTTCATGTGAATAAGTAAAAGTCTTGCGCCTACGAATCATTTCTTGCCAGACGGTTTCTCGGTTATGGCGCAGTTTGATTGTTTCTTGATGCGCATAGCGCTGATGAATAAAGCGCTTATCAGCTTCCTCCCAGATCACGTACGCATCAGAACTCAAACCAGTGGCTTGCTCATGAATGGATCTAACCACCCGGGTTAATGACCCTGCTTGCTCATGCCAAAAATCTACCTGATTAGAAATCACCAAGCCTTGATCATAAAAAAGAGCCTCATTTGAGACTCTTAATATTGGCTTGGCCCACGGTATTTCTGTGGTGCTCAAGGCTGCGATAGCCTTCTGATATCGCATATCAAAACCATAAGACACTCCGACCAGATGATTAATATCGAATAACGCTTTAACCTCAAATTGAAATTCAGTATCTAAAATGGTATCAATTGTGCACAGATTTTCACTAAATACTGCTTCAACCTCAAAGCTAAAGCTCGTATCTAAAACAGTATCGATTTGGCCAATGACATCAGTATTCTCACTAAATACAGCAACTACATCAAAGCTGAAATCAGTGTCGAGTACCGTGTCTATGACTGCAGTATTTGCACCACTGTCGGCATAAACTGCGGTGACTTCAAATGAGAATTCAGCATCGAATACAGTATCGATTGCTGCAGAAACATCATCCCCAAAGTTGAGATTAGTCGAGCCGTCGGCCAGATGCTCAAAATTTAGAATGATGTTGTGGCTGTCGGTATTATCAGGCTTAAAATTTAAGTTTAGGTTGTGAGCATCAACGGTGCCGAGCTTATTTTTAAAATCCACATGAGCACCTTTTTAATTTAAGGTCTGAGTTTTATCGATTGGATAGACAAGGTACCACCCACGACCAGATTAGTATTCGCCAGGGTGATGTCTGTTCCCACGGTTAGATCTGCAGCTACTTCACCAGCACCATTATAAATACGCGCCCAGGTGGCGGTCCCTGTTTTGATCACCGTTGCGGTATCTGTTGGGTGAAGCTCTACATATGCTGCTGTGGTTTCTTTGATACAAGGCTCCGGAAATGTGAGTGTCACCAAGGCACTGTTCGCATCTGCTGCAATAGCAGGACTGGCAGGCTGCACACCCTCATAAAAAATAACGGTAGCACTTTGGCTACCGTTATCCATAAAATTTGCAAAGGCTTGAATCATGGCAAGCCGAGCACTAGTAGATGTTTTACTCATTTTGGCACCACGTTATCTTGGATGACTGCGTTGTAATGACTTGCGGGATCATGTGCAACAACAAAAAAAACCATGTTGCCAAGATTTGAAAATGTGTACTTACCGTTGTGATCTGTCACAACATCCTGAATTATCGCGCCGCTCAGTTTCTCAAAAATCCTTACCCTACAAGGTATTGATATTCCATTCTTTTTAACAAAACCTTGAACTTTCAGATGTGATGATAGATCAATTGATATGCCATCTTTTCTTGCACCAAAATCAACCAAAGTAACAATCACTTAAGATTCTCCTAAGTCAAAAACCACCTGCCCTAAGTGTGGGGCTGTGTCGCTATCGTGATCTGCGTGTATATTTTTGGCAATAAATAATCTTCCTGCGGAGTTAATACGCTGCAAGTCTGCAAAAGGTTTTGCTTTTAACAGCCATTTCACAATTGGCAATTCGCCTCGAATTACAGTTGCTTCATTGATGATAAGCGGAAAAAATGGCGTTTTTGTATTTGTGATGTAGTTAGATAACCCACTTCTCATGGGTGTCACACCAGTTTCAAGTGAGCTGATGCGCGCAGAAGTATAAGCGTCGACTTGGTTTGATCTGCGCTGAAGTAAGAGTGTTGATATTGAGCTTGATCCAAGTGCAATAAATTGAGCTGAACGCCCATCTGCGCTTGCTGCCGCATACCTCAGTGATGACGATAAGAAGTTACTTGCAGAATCCACATCCAAAAAAGTATTAAATGCACCAAATCCATAGCACAGAGCGTGATTATTATTATTAACAACACATGGCAAGAAATAAAATGTATTTTTGTCACCAACAATTAAATAAGCTCTATTTCCATTCTCGGGCTCAAAAACATCATTTGATGTTGCATACCCCATCATTTCACGTGTTGATTTAGCATAATACCACTTTGACCAACCATTAATGGCTGCCGATCCTGTGCCTGTGCCCACCCAGTTTTTACCTGGATTGGCACTATCATACGGAGCTTGCACACCCAGCATCGTATCAATATCAGTCATATCTTCTACAATACCGACTTTTGCATACTTCGCATAAGTTGCTGTGTATGTAGGATCCAACTCATCAACGACACGCAAAAAAGGTCGGCTTGGTAAAAGTAAATTTGCAGACCGGTATGCTGCTTTTCCTCCCGTGTTTCCAAATGGCTTTTCCCACCCTAGTGGCGGTAATGATGCATTAATAGTGCCTGTAGTAGTGCTTGTACTTGGTGCCACTGCAAGTTCAAAAGTCACACTCTGCGCATTCGGTACTGTTAAAATTCGATGCTCACCATTAAACTCAGATTGCGCAGCACCTGTGATTTTAATCACCTGATATTGCATCAGGTTATGGGTTGTGCTGAATGTAGCGGTTACTGTTGTGCCTGATGCTGTCAGTGATGATACTGTGCCAATATTAATGCCATTTATCAGGCAAGGATCCAATACATTAATCATCGAGCCATAAGCATTTTGCAGTTGTGGTGCATTGTTATTGGTATGCATATAAAATTTAATATCTGTACTTGCGACCATTTTTAATACTCATAAAAAAGACCGCATATAGCGGTCATATTTGAATTAATGTTTACAATACGCGGTCAATATCACCACGTAGCATGATCTGGAACTGGTCTGACAATACTGCGGGTTCTGACTGTTTTACTGTGCGAATCACCCAGACCGGAAAGTTTGCAGCCACGGTATTGAAACGCAGGACGTTACCATTAGCCCAGCCTGCTCCCCAGCCTTCTTTTTTAATAATGAAATACGGTACACCCGTGACCGGGTTAATCGGTGCATAGTCTGCATTAACCGTGCCTGTGCCAATCTGACCAGAGTATTCACCTACACAACGAAAATCAGTAGCGCTGGTAAAAATCAAAGCCCAACGTTCCTGAATAGCCCCCTTGTTTGTCACTTGGAGTGGATACAGCGAGTCATTGTAATTCGCTAAAATTCCTGAACTCGGCTCATCCGCCCAAGCATTACCCCATGAACCTTGCACAAACTTGCGTGTGTAACGCGCCTGCATGTCACCAATGACCAAAGCAGAACCAACTATAGTATCGACAGCATCATAGTTATGCGTTAAAGGCTTGGTGAACGTCAGCTGACCATTAATCTGAACATCACGAATCAGCCCCATATCCTGATAGCGGTATTTCACTGTCAGTGGTGCGACCAGATTACCCAGTACAAAGTCACCACCCAATGTCACGCGGCCATAGTCATAATCAACCGTGTATAAATCGAAAGCTACTTTCGTTCCGTTAGCATCTTCCAGTTCTGCCCATGAGATCCGCTGATCATTGAGATCGTACGTGGTTCCTGCAATTGCACTTGGTAATTCCTGCGCTTTGCTTGAGCTGACAATACCAATCCCACCTACACGGAAAATTGGCACACGGCCATCAATTGGTAAACGCGTTGCAGACAAACCAAGGATTTCAGAATCCAGTGGAATGTAAGTATAGGCTACGGCGTTATAGCGCACGGATGAAGCATCCACCCAGACCGGGACATTGATATAAGCGTCTAAGCCTTCCTGATATTCCAGTAATGGGTCATACCAGTCATTCGCTTCAATGTCTGCTCGGTTGGTTTCGGTGATTTTGGTTTTGGTATAAAAGTAAATCGTGACAAAGCCATTATCCCAATTGACCTGACCATGTGCCCGGCTGGTTTCAATCACACCGTTTTCATCAGCAGTTAAAGTTAGCTGCCCAAATTCAATTGATGCTAAAACCACAGTTAATGATTGTGGTCGGATCGGCATGACTGGCGTTCTAAAACTGATTTTATTGACCGGCAATAAGTCGGTCGTTGTGGTTAAGGATTCCAGAGTAATCGTGTTATCTGCATTCGGGGTCCAGGAATCAATTTCAACAATCCCTGTACCGTATTGAATGACACCCGACTGAATCCCGCTATTATTGGCTGGATTCACATTGCGATATAGCAAGCCGGTACGATCCAGAAAGGTATCAGCACCGACCTTAAAGCGCGCTGAACCTGTCAAAATCTGCTCATCAAAACCAGAAGATAAATCCAGCTTTAACTTATTTGCAGTCACCGTATGGGTTGCTGAGTTCGAGCCAGAGGTATCGCGGTATTTCACTTGAACATCAACGGCATTAAGGGCTTTTAATTCAACCTGCTGACCTTGAATGTCTGACGTTTGTGGAGAATAAAAAGACATATTTCCTCGCTAGGCAGCCGCATAGGTAGCCATAGGTGTAAAGGTTTGCACAAATCTGCTCGCTGTACTTTTTGGTGTGACTTCAACTGCGCCAGTGGCATAGATAATGGTGCCTTGCACTTGACCGCGGCTATTCACCAGATTACCCATAGTTGCATTCACCGGCACATCTGTCAGAGTTACAGACCCTGCAATCCCCTCACTGCTTTGAAGTGGAATTTTTAACTCAACACTATTTGGCTGAATTGCTGGTCCTGTACCAATGGTAAAGGTCAGCTTTTGATTTGCTGGGGTAACATCCATCTTGGTCTGCTCAAGTGATTGACCATAGTTATAGATCACCGAAAAGACCGTACCTTTTTGTGGCAACTTATTTGGAATGATTTTGCCAATACCGGTGGCATAGTTAATTTCACCTGTGGCATCCCCAGTAAACTTACCTTGAGCATTTGATGTTGCAGTTTTCGCCTCACCCTCAAGGGTCCAATTGATGGTGATACCCGGCAATACACCTGGTCGACCCAAATCAAACTCAAATGCAGCTTTTTCAACACTTAAATTAGATCGCACAAAAGTGATAATCGGTGTGCCCCAGTTCAGCAGAATCGGTGTGTCTACATCTGGTAATGCGCCAGTGGTTAATAGCCATGAGCCAGTTTCGTAATTGATCATGCCCGAACCAAAAGATGGACTGGCGGCCTTTAACTGGCCTGAACCATCATCTTTAAGCTCATAGAACTTGCCCTGCGACATGTATGAAATCGAAAGTGCACGAGGTGCAGGAATTGGAATTAAAACTCCGGTCCAGTTGGTGCTTTGGTTATTTTGAGTCACCGGAATGGCATGACTCTGGTAATACTGATTCGGTGCAGCTGCTGGTTTAAAAGTAATATTCAAACTTACGGTTCCAGCCGGTGCTGCTGCGGTCCATTGAATCAAGCCACGCTGGTAATCAATCGTGCCGACTTGTGTACCTTGAGTATTCTTAAGTAATCCGCCCTGATCAGTAATCTGCTGACCTTGCAATGTAAACGCCACGCTAGATGGAATCACCGCAGAGCCGATATACAGGTTTTGGCTGACACCAATCACCATATTTGGATAATTAACAGTAATGGTGCCTTCATTACCCGCCACCAGAACTACACTTTCACCTGCAGCGTTTACATCAATGATCGGTGTTTCGGTCTGGGCCGATGGAATCAGTTGAGCAAAGATGCTTTTAGCATTTACTGTGAATTCACCCACATTGGCATCATCTGCCAATGCAGTCGATGAGTAATACAGACCTGTGTCAGCAACAATGGTATCGCGAATGATGGTCTTGGATTTCTCACCGTTGTACCACTGGCGTGCTGAAAGACCCACAAAGTCAACCTCAAGAGCATCATTCAAGGAATACGTAGCAACCTTGTATTCAACATTTTTACCATCGATGACCATGATTGCAGTACGAGTTTCAACTTTGGTAATGCGCACATATTGCTCACGCTCTAAAGCCTTACCTTCATCACTGATCAGCACAATGGTGTCACCTACTGAAGACTCGACCTCTTGCGGAAACATGGCGACCTGCAGCGATGACATGCCCTGCCAATGGGTATCAAGTGGCGTACCGGCAATCTGTCCGCCTTTGGCCAGATAGTTTTCCACCCGGTTCTGGGCAGCCTGACGTTCATCGTTCCAGTTCTTGGTACTAAATAGCAATGCGGATACGTTTGGATCCTTTGGTAGTTCAGAGACAAATACCGTTGCACCCATCAGTAAATCAGTGTCTTCAGTCGTGACTGCTGGAAAGACCTTACGCATGGAGACATCACCCATGGTTCGATCCATTTCCGACACATCATTGAACAGGTTGTTGCTAATGCCATCCTGGACTACTACACCTGAGTATTTACCACCGCCATCAGCGTTATCAGTCAAGCGTTCAGACTTGTAGATTACTAAATCTTTGGTTTCAATCGCCATCGTTCAACTCCGTAAAGCGCAAGGTCACATTAAAATAATCATCCAGTGATACCGCTGGAATTCCTTTCACCGGTGCGGCCTCTAAAGCCCCATCCTGGTGGTTAAATTTGACGGTGAATTGCCGGCTATCATGTGGTTGCTCAAACTGCAGTCTGAAATTTTCATCTTGCAGTTTTGACCACTCCAAAACAGTCCGCAGTTCACGCAACCTGATCCAACCCATCTGTGGATCTGCCGGTTGCAAGGTAATTGGTCGACCCGACTTCTTTTTGCCTTCCTGAATATGCAGAGTGCCATCCATGGCATAGGTCTGATTCTGCTCAATGGCCTTCCATGAAAATTCATCAGGCCATAAAAAACCGTCCTCTAATGGGACGGTTTCGGATGTTGCTAAGCGAATTAGTTTCATGTTGATTTCGCTATACCTTTTAATTGATTTACCAGACTGGTCATCACATCCTTTTGGCTTGCATCGCCTGTAAGGGATAGGGTTTGACCTCCGAATTGAATGTTGTAATTCACACTATCACCCCCCTTACCATAATCTCTGGTTGATGGTACTGAAGGAATAGACGGCGCGTAGTCACTCAAGTTACTGGAACCAGTAGAAACCACGTTAATAGAGCGAAGCAATTCATTAATCTTGTTGGTTCCGTGTTGAGTGGTAATGCCTTTTGCAGCCGCCCGATCAAATTCAGCATTGATTAATGCTTTCATTGCAGGGTTGCCATCCTTACCCAGTCCTTGAGCTTTAGCATCACGATCTGCTTCCAAAGCCTTAGACCAGATGGTGCCGGCAAGCTTTTGTGCTTCCTTATCGCTGTATCCTTTGCTCTTGAGTTGAGATAAGACATCGTCCTTGGTATAGGAGTCATATCCATAAATTCCCTTGCTCAATGCCTCGCCCTGGCGTTTCATCTCTTTATTGAAATCACCTTTGGCTTTATTGACTGCATCAGCCCAAGCCTCAGTGGAAGTTTTGGCCTCCTCTCTTGCGATTCGACCAGCATGACGATACCCATCACCAATACCGCGTGCAGAATCTCTAACGCGGTGATTAGATTTTTCCCACTCATCCATGGATTTGACGGCAGCAACGCCTGTGTCATTAATCTCAACCTTGAGCTTTTGTGTAGCATCCGCAGCATTAAACGCAGCTATGACTCCCGCATCACCAGACAGCGCTACCGCTTGGGCTGCTTTTTTATGCGCTTGTTCAATTCCTTCGGCAGTAGCTTGGCCACTATTTCGAATTGTGTTGTAGTCCATTAAAGCCTGTTGAGCTGCAAGCTTTAGGTTTTCCTTAGTCTCAATACCAAGACGCCTGAAAGCTTCTGTGACAGGGTCAATATCATCTGGTAGTCCTTGAGCCTGCATTTTGATAGCAATTAAGCCTTGCTCAACCTGAGATGTTGAAATCTGACCTTGAGTACCAAATTCCTGAAGCTTGGCTTTTGCATAGTCGATTTCAGCTTGGCTTTTCGCTGTTTCCAGCCATTTAAGCCAGGCCTGATATGTCACATCACCAGCTTGCTTGCCCTTAACACCAAGATCATCAAGGCCTGCTGCAAAGTTATTAACATTTTTGCCATTTTCTGCGAACTTTTCAGAGACACGATTTAAGGAAACATCCAGATCCAGACCTAAAGCGGTTGCAGCTTTTCGCGCTTTATCAGCTGCATTTGCCGTACCCTCTGTTGCTTTTGTACCATCATCCATGGCTTTGACAATTGCTTTACCAGCACCATCAAACTCAAGTTTTAAACCCTGAGCTGCAAGGATTGTTTGTAGGGTTTTTTGGGTGGCTGCATCAGCTGCTTTTTGAGTGCCATCTGCTGCTGTAAGTTGAGCATTTACCCAATCTTGTGCAGCTTTAATCTTAGCCTCAGTGATTTTCTGGCTCTCAGCCTGATAGGCTTTTTCTTTAGTATCCAGCTCGGCAAGACCTTTTACAGCCTGATCAATTGCAACCTGATTACCAGTTTTTCGTGCTTCATGGAGCTGCTGCTCTAACTGAATGCGCTCATCACTAATAGCCTTGTAGTCAGCCTTATGCTTTTCTTCTTGAAGCTTTAATTCATTAAGAGTTTTTTGGCTCTCAGCAACCCGTTCTTTATTTGCTTCATCTTCAGTCTGACGAATCTCTCGAATTGCTTCTCTTGTTGCAGATTTGCTTTCAAGTGCTAACCTGTTAGCCTCTCTACCATTCTTTTCGGCTTGTCTAAACAGAGCATCAGACGCATTTTGAGCCTGTGCAGCCAGATCATCGAATCCTAAGAAATCCAGTACGGCGGCACTAAGTGCATAAATACCTCCTGAAATAAACTGAATACCTGCAAGGAGTAGCTTAAGCGCAATGTTTAGCCCAGTTGCAGCATCAGATACCACCCCTAATGCAATTTTAAAAACATTGAATAGAGTAGTTAATCCACTAACCTCCTCCTTGCCACCCATAATTGCGTTAAATAATGGAGCAATCGCATCCAAGGTAGATGTAAAGGCACTCCAGGCGGTTTCAGCGATGCCAGCCATACTTGATATGACATTTTTTATTGTGTCGTAGACAGCAGATAAGGTACTTCTGATTGCCTCAATAGTAGATGGATCAATCTCAGATAGTTTGCCCTGGAACCACCCAATACCTTCAGCAACATCATCAAAGAATACTTTCAAGATTCCAAGATTATCCGCAATGATTGATAGTGCATTAGCTACCGTTGCACTTGACCCATTGGCCTGATCCATCTCACCAATCAGAATCTGCCATTGTGTGGAAATCTTCTGCAGTGCATTGCTGATAGTAGTTGGAAACTGGTTGTAGGTTTCTTGGATCTGGGTAGCTTGGCTTTGAATAGCCTTAACAACCCTTTCAGATGTAAGCTCACCATTTTCCGCCATTTTTCGGAGCTCACCAGTAGTGACTCCCAATCCTTTGGCTAAAGCCTCTGCAAGACCATAACCATTCTCCATAATGCTATTAAATTCTTCTCCCCGAAGAACAGAACCTTGCATGGCCTGAATAAACTGAGTAATTGCAGCCTCACTGGCCTGTGCAGTACCACCACCAATCTGAATCGCTTGTGTAACAGTTTTCGTGAGATCTAGTGCCTGTTGCTGCGTCATCCCCATTTCTTTGCCGACTGTATTCAGTCGGGTAAATAAATCACCTGTTGCCTGTAAACTAGAATTTGTGGCAAGTGCTACCTGATGAACTCCAGCCATTGCAGAACTAAAGTCACCACCTTCACGGGTAGCAATCTGAATACGGACAGATAGGTTAGTGTATGAGTCGGCGGCTTCCGCAAGCTCACGAATACCCAAACCTATACCAAGAGCAGTTAATGCACCCACAAGTGTGTTAACAGCAAACTTAGCACCATCAATGCCCTTTTGCGCCGTTTGAGCTGCTGTATCTGTTTCTCTTAAGCTGTTGTTGGCTTTGCCTACCTCTGCCTGAAATCCACTAAAAGCCTGATCTGCTTGCTGAACTTCTTTTTCAAGTTGATCAACCTGGACTTGTGCTTTTTCAATATCTGCAGGTGAAGCTTTAGTTTTTGAAAATGCTTCAAGATTTTGCTTGGCTTGGGCTAAATCTCCTTTAAGTTGATCTAAAGCCTTTCCAGCCTTATTACCAAAATCCGTAAAATTCCCTGCTGTAGATTTTGCATTGTCACCAGCATCTTTGATAATGCCTGTAGCAGCATTTAGAGACTGAGAAAGTTTGTCTGCTAACTCACTGGTGCCTTTAGGGATAATATTTCCCATTTCTTTCGAAGCATCAGTAGTTGCTTGTTTTAATCGTTCAGATTCGTGCTTAATTGTGTTGAATACTGATTTAACTGTATCTTCTGACTGTCTAACATTGCCAACGAAACCTTTAGTGTCGGCATCCATGACTAATTTGAATGTTAAATTTTTACCAGACATGCTGACCTCTAAATTTTAGGCAATAAAAAACCCGCCGAAGCGGGTAGAACATTGGGTATAGATATAAGTGTTTAGGATGTTTCCTCTAAGATTGAGCCGCAGTGCTTGCATTTTCTCGCATCAAATCTAATTAGTTCGCGACAATCAGGGCAATTCTTTTGCTCAACTCCATTTTCGTCCAATTTTACAAAATTACCTGCATTATTTGAAAATATATCATTTGCAACTAATTTGGTTTTGCTTGGTATTTTAAAAACTTCTGGCTGTGCTTCTTGTGGGATTGATTGCTGTATTTGTTTAGGCAAAGGTGAATAAAGTCTTATATTTTGACTGCCGCAAGAACCACAAACCTTACCGCCTGATCTACGCCAGATTTCATATATTATCCCTGGAAGCAAGCCAATAAAAAGCAAAACGATAGTTATAACAAAACTACCTTTAGTTTTTGCAGAGCCTACACGTCCACAAACAAGACATTCCACTTTAGCCATTTTCCCTATTCCCTAAATTATTATTTTCCCATCATAACTTTAGGGTGCTACTTGATCAATCAGAAACCATTTCTTTCTTAAATGACTCAAAACCTTTCTTATCAGACTGTGCCACACGTCCGGCAACGGCGTTATTGAAGATTCCCTGCTTATATAGCTTGTTTGCTGCTGTGACGTAGTTCTGGAATGCGCCGTAGGTCATTTCCATGATTGCACTATGCTGATGACCCATTGATACCAGGAACTGGAATGAATCAAACCAGGTGGAGTCATCTTTCTTTTTGATGCCGCGTTTTGGCTTTTCGTATTTGAAGTAAGCCTGATTGATCAGAAGCACCGTTTTAAGTAAATCTTTAAATCCCTGCTCATCAGCAGCAAGTTCCACCAGTGATTCGTCGCCCAGATCAGTGACGCATGCCATGGTCGAAATGACCTGTACACCATGAGCTTTAAATAGCCCTGTCAAAATCTCATCTGAATGATTTTGGTCTTTGATGAAGTTCTTTAACGGCTCAGCATGCATTGCCCAGATATCAAAGTCTTTCATCTGGATCTGGCGCACTTCGATATCTTTGAGCTTAATGCTTCGATTCGTTGCTAAGAAAAAATCATTCATGATGGGATATCGAAATAAATTTTAGACATTAAAAAAGCACCCTAAGGTGCTTTTCTTTTACCGTTGATAAAGGCTAAATTCTATAAAGTCCAACTACCACCTTGTCCCATCTCATAAACGATGAGAATTAAGGCTAGTACCATTAGAACGACAACAACGATTTCTGCTTTTGTTAGCATTTTCGGTACTCCACTTTTCATCATTCACATGATAAGCAAAGCAAACAATTAATAACATAAATATTACAAAAAATTATTGGATGTTACAAAGATTTAGAAGTTAGGGAAGTTTCTTTAGAGTGTAGCTACCTACTGAAGCATTCAAACATTTCGTTAAGCAACTCAACAAAAAGTTTCAACCGAAAAGCATTCTTACGCAAACCTAGAAACCTATAACTTTAGACCTGAATATCTTACATATCCCGACATAGCTGCTACATCCACGATTTAAATCATTCTCTACACTGAAATTAAGTCTTAGAAACGTAGAGGAAATTCAAATGAAAAAGTATTCGAAAATTCTAATCTTAGCTTTAATGGGATTTACCGGTACCGTTGCTATCGCAGCTGACTCGATTCCAATAGAAGCCACTGCTGCAGCTGAAGCGCAACAGGTTGCTTTAGAGTATGGAAATGAAAAAGATCAAAAATCTGAATCATCTGGTGAATAAAAGAAAGCCCTTAATTAAAGGGCTTTTTAATTACTTCCAGCTTGGCGTACAAGCATTCTTCCATGACAACTCAAATTGCTTTTGATCCGTCTGATTTTCTACAAGCACTATATTTTTCTGAAGCACAATGAAACGTTGAAAACCAATATCTTTACCGTCTGCTTCTTTATAGCTTACCTCTCCACACTCTCCTATTTGATTGCGGAACTTAGCTGAATCAGGATTGGGAATGAATTCTTTTGTAGCTTCTTTTGCAAATTCAAGCTGTTCCTTTTTGCTTGTTTCTAAATCAAGATGCTGACCACTAGATTCCTTGTGTCCACACCCAGCTAAAATCACAATAAAAAAGAATAAGCTTAAATTTTTCATAATATCCCCATGTATTAAGGGCGACACTTTACATTAATTTTCAATCTTATTTAAAGCCTCGGGAGAGTGGATTTGTAAAGTTATGTTTTACTATTTTAAGTCTTTTTAAAATTGACCCTATATAGCCAGGTGAAACTTCCACTTATCAAAAAACCGCCCCAAAGGCGGTTCTTAGCTTACTAACTTACTGACATACAAGATAAATAAAAGTAGAAATAATTATTACGGCTAGGATGGAGACAAATATTTCTATTTTAGTCATAGCAGTTTTATTCTTAACATGAACTGAATATCTTTTATATCCCCATCAGATGAAAATTAGAATAACAAAAGATTACATAATCTTTATTTTTTACTATTTATTAAGTTTCATCTTAAATGTTTTAAGACTTATTACTATAAGGCAGGCACAAAAAAAGACGCATAGCGCCGTGGAGTTCTTTGTGCCTGTATGGTTTATGGGTTTATGCAGCTACGCTAAAACGCTCAATATGACCAAATACACTTAGCTCTTCATCATTAGCTTTAGAGATATCTGCCAGTGCTTCACCTTCAATTGAATAAGATCCGAAGTCCTCATGAATTAGATCAAACTCGGTATCTGGCGAAAATTCGACGCGCCATAAAGTTAAGATCACCTTATCGCCTGTAACAGTATCAATGCCTTTAAACAGCAAGCGATATTCATTACCTAGGTTAGTTGCAATTGTAGTACGTGTCTTAGCACCGGCTTTGGCAGAAAACTTAACTGAACCAACAATAGCTTCATTAAAAATGACTGTGCCGTAAACAGCATCCAGTACATATTTATCTGAAGTGATGGCAACATCCGAGCTGTCTTTAAAATCCACTTCACTTAAATTACGATGTCCTAAGTCAATCATGGCGCCAGCTTCTACAGCACCCAGAGTAATATCAGTCAGCTGAGTTTCAGGGATTTCGATTGATTTGCCACTTAGGACCATTGCTAAGTTTTGCTTTGTTACTTCTTCAAGCGTACCAGAGATAGCCACTGCAGTTTGTTTGCGTAGTACCGCATCCTTAGCACGGAGGCCGGTTTTACTTTCATAGTGATCAGTGGATTCACTAGAGATTGCGATCTGCAATTCCGGTGTATTACCAACGGGCAATAAGGCAGATGGCACACTATTAACCATCTTCGCCAAATGAAGCTCGCCTTGAAGCGAGATTAAATCTGATTTAGCCATTACTTTTCATCCCCTGTGGTTTTCTTGGCTGGAGCAGCGGCTTTAGCTTCAGGTACTTCCTGAATCACACCATCTGCCAGTAATTTTTTAATTTGAGCATCATCCAGCCCGCCGACTACATCACCTTTTTTAAAGCGACCGACAGGCTGAGTTGCCTTGTATTGTTTTGCCATGACTGGCTCCTAAATAAATTTCTGTGATTCAAAAATAATAGTGATGTATGCAAAGCCTGGACTATACCCATCTCGAACTGATATGAAATCTAGTGCAGTACGCGATGCTTGAGGCTGCCAGCCTGACAGAAGTTGAATAACTTTTTCAGTCAAAAGCCCGGCTTCATCACTTACAGCACGTCCATCAGTCATCTGAGATTGAGCATTGCGGCATGCAACCGTAACCGCCCATTGCTGACCGATCTGATTGATACTTCCACGACCCGCACTGGCTTTCTTGTCGATACGAACAAAATTGACATGTGCAGATGGCGTGACTTGTGACATCTCTGTTACGCTGACTGAATTCAACGGCGTATAGATCTTTAGAAATTCAGGAATTTCTTTCAGCTTTTCTGCAATCTCATCACGTACCGCGAAGAAGGTGCTCATCTATAAAACTCCCAACAATATCCAAAACCATGACTTCATCTTCCGCATCAAGACCGAGTTGAGTCCGAGGTGGAATAATGGATTGCTTAACTTTCCGATATTGGCCACCCACTGCAAAGGTGATGTATTGGCCATTCTTGGGTAGGATTGTTGCGCCATAATGCAGATGGGTTGCATACGCAACATCTGTACCCACCTCCACACCGCTTGAAAGAACATTGTGTGTGTAGGAATTCATTAGGCGGCCAGTATCACGTAGCGTTTCGCCACCTTGCAGCTTGGCTCTCCATGAAATCTTCCACGGGTTACCATCCACACCAGTACCGGTTAAGAATCGATGCTGAATACTGTTGACCAGCCCAGCACCAATCTCATCAAACAACTGGCTCTTGAGTGAATCAAAGTCACCTAATTGATTCAGCACCGCTTCAATCGGTGAACTATCTGCCTGAATGGTTATTGCAAAAGCCATAAACACCTCACTTCATGCTGGGCATTTGATCCAGGATAGAATCCCCAAATACACCACCGGTATATGAAGTGCCGACTGGCGCCGTTGAAGGTCGTCCTTTAGGTTGGTTGTCCACGATCTGGTTTGTTTCAGGTAACTGAATCTGCAAATGTGCTTTGTTATCAGCCACACGCTTTAAGAATGCAATTGCGTCTTCATAACGCTGTCGCACCTCATCGGTGGGTTGCTGGAAGTAAAGACGATAGCGTGCAATGTCACACGCCATACGCTTTAAATTACTGGGCACATTGGGAAGCGGCAAAGGATAACGACCACCAATATGGCCGTTAATTTCCTCTGTCGCATCTTGAATCGCATCAGTTACTGAGGACTGAGAAGGAAGCATCGTTTTTAGATTTCCAATCTCATCACCAAATCGTGCGACCAAATCTGATTCAGTCGCATACATAGATCACCTATTTGGTTTCATCAGCAGACTTTGGGTCTGCTTTAGGTTTTGCAGCAGGTTTCGCCTTTTCAAGTTCAGCCACTTTTGCCTTTAGCTCAGCAACTTCTTGATCAGCCTTGGCCTTGTCCGCAACTGCTGCCTGATTGGCTTCAGTTAAGGTTTTATTTGCTGCTGTCAGCTCAGCATTGGCCTTTTCAAGTTCAGCCAAGCGTGCGGCCGTGCCATCTGCCTTAGGTTCTTCCGGCTCTTGATATTCTTCAATAGCCCCAGATGCTAAAAGGGCCTGAAGTTGTTTAGCTTCAAGCCCTTTGATTTCCTGACCCGGACGAAAATGTCCGATCGATTGTTTTGCAATGTACTTCGACATGTATTACTCCTTAAACGAATCCGCGACCGCCGACTAAACCATTTTTGTTATTCGGAACAGCAAGTGGAGAAGATTCAGCAAGCAATTGAATGCTTGAAGGGTTCTTTTCTTGCCATTGACCCAAATAGAATTCCAGAGCTTGGCCAAATGCTTCAACATTTTGCAATGCACAATGTGCAATCCATCCATTAGCATCCGAAACAAGACCAAAAAAGTCTTCAGGAATAAAGCGATCAGAGGAGCCGCCCATATTGTGACTCACGTCATAAGTCCAGATTTCAATGTTATCCACTGTGCCACGGAATTGGGGCTTATCAGCTTGATCGAAAGTCGGAGTTAATGGAACACTGATACCAGCATACGGCGCAATGAACTTCTCCTTGAACTCTGGATCCTTGATTAAGGTGTTATATACCTTAGATGTGGTCAAGGCCATGATAGGTGATGTACCTGAGTGCTCGATAGACAAGTCAATCATGGCTTGAATATCTTTCACTGGAGTAGCACCAACCTGTCCCCATTTAATTAATGGTGCGTAGTTACAAGCTGGATTACGCTCATAGTCCACTTCGTACATCGGGAAGTCTGCAGAAGCAAAAGTAGTTTTACCGTAGAGAAGCACATCACGCGCAATTAATAGCTTTCGGTTTTCAATTGACTGACGAAGATATAAAGCCTTTTGAGCCTGATCAATCAGCAATAGATCCGCATCAGACAAACGATTTGAACCGGTGGCAATCACACCAAACTGACGTAAGCGTGCGATAAGAGCAGTGTTCTGCACTTCACTTGGCATCACCGTCATCATTGGTTTCAGATAAGCCGGCTTAACGAATTTCACGTTGCCAGATTCACCCACTTTAATTTGACGACCTGCTGCAGTTGGGGTAACAAACGGCGCAAGTGGAGTCGCTGTATTTAACTCACCAACTGGTACTTCTTTTTTAGTGTATGAAACACGTTGTGGAAAGAAGCGATCCATCAACCAGGTATCAACTTTTTGAGTGGTATCTGTTAACAATACAAGTTGTGGCACATCCAGCAATTCAACCGGTGCATTTTGAAATGTAAAAGTTTGACTCATGTCTTAGTTCCCCACAACTTTACGAAGTTCGATTTTGTTTTTTAATGCTTGTGCGCGTACAGCATCATATTGAGCGGTGGTCAGCGGCGTTCCATTCACTGTTACTACTGCAATATCAAATGCACCCTGTACATAGAGCGGCATTTCAAGATTATTTGCAGCATGGTAAGTAGCTTGCTCTGCTGTGAAATCTGATACAGCAATAGCATTCCAGTCACCCACCACACCCGTGGTAACTGCAGGATGATCAGCCACATTATTGGCACCAACAATTAGCAGATCCCCGCGCTTGTACGCCGTTGCTGTTTTTACTTTGGCATTCTCGGTACGAACACCATCGCCAACCACCAGCTGTTTATTCTCAATAGCGCCTGTTAATACTTGGCTCATGATTTAGCTCCTTGTTGCTGCGCTGCCATAAATTGATTGAATGCCTGATCCAGAGCCGAACCTTGTGGAGCTTGACCACCCTGACCACCGTTCGCCTGGTGATTAAACAAATGCGCAAATGCCGGATTCACACTTGGTGCTTGTTGTGGTTGTTGGCCAGCTGGTGGCTGTGTATGGCCTGCTGAGAATTGACGAAGCTGCTTAGCCGCGAAGGTAAAAACAGAATCATCCATATTGGTATAAGCGGTTTTATCTTCAGCACTAAACTGGGTTTTCAACTCAGTTTCTAGGGCTGCAATTTCATCAGCACGCTTTTGCGCCTTGAATTGCTTAAGTTCAGCCAAGGCATTATCGCGCTCAGTCTCAGCCTGCTTTTGTGCGGCTTGCGCCTGTTCTAATTCGTTCACGTTGGTGTCCTCTTTGGTTGGGTTTGGGTTGGCTTTGCCCGAGAAGGCTTTAATTGATGTATTGCGATCAGCACCGGTGGAACAGATCGTAAATTCACGAATACGGTTTTGACGGAAGATAGTGATTGGACCTTCAAATGATTGACCATTCACAGTGACTGTCTTGCCCTGAGACACTTCTTCGATAGATCCAGGATCAATCATCATCGACATCTGAAACGGGAAACCATCATCAGAGTCCTGAACAATTTCCTGTGCTTTTGCATTCGTGAGAAAGTCACCTGATACGTCGATCTTTCCATTGGTATCTACGGTTTGAACAACACCAATTCGACTTGAACCAAAGTGTTCTTCTAGTAAGGCTGTCGGCTTATCAATCTCAATCCCATCAAGATCAAACACCACACCTGAGCGCCCCCAATACCAGTGACCATCTACCCGCCCACCGGCATAGGCAGTGCCTTTAAATTTCCGCTTCTGCCCTTCTTCAGCTTTAGGCACCTCAATTGCCGAGGCATTGAAGAGATACTTCAGCCTTTCTTCATTTTGATCTGGCATTTTTCATGCTCCATAAAAAACCGCCCCATAAGGAGCGGTTCAAATTGTTTAAGACTTATACCTTGATAGACTCTGCTTCGAATTTTTTAACAAACCGATGAGCAGTTTGATATTTGGACCCTTCAAGCAAAAAGATCAGAGCAACAAGTACTGATAAGATAGGCCATGTAAATATATTGAAAATAACCAAGTATTGCTTTGATTGCATATGACTTTCAAAAGTTTCAATAAAGGTATTAATAAATAAGAAAGGTAGAAGCCCAATAGCTGCAAATACAATATAACCCAAAGCAAAAGATGCAACTTTGCTTCTTGAATATGGATGATGGATCTTAATTATCTTTCCATTACCATGACGAACCAATTTGAGCTTATCTTTTACACGGATATACTCATTAATCCATTTTTCCATATCACTGTATTTATAGAAGTATGCAACTTCCAAATAGGTAATTTTCTTAGTTTCTAATAACTGTTGTGCCAATCTATCTTTGACTAAGTGAGATATGTTTGAATCATGGATAGCAGCAAACTTTTCAGCAACCACAACATCCTCCGCAAATTCCTCCTTAGGATGCTTTTTAATTGAATATTTTGAATTTAGAAAAGCAAGAAGTAATGGGACAATTATTGGGATGATAACAGCTAATATTTTGACTAAACTTTCCATATTATCTAAGTATTAAAAAAACATCTTAATCTAATACAGATAGTTAATTCATTAAAGCCTGAATGGTATAAATCATCTGCCCTTCAACCACCTCAATCGAAACCACTTCAAAAGACAATCCCATCGGTATCAAAACGCCGTTGCCAGCATTTAGGATGTCTAGATCAATACCTAGCCCTTGAGCATTCTCAATCTTAATAGCGATACCTGAAGCTGTATCAGCCATCAGCAACGGCGCATTCAATTGAACTGTTTGCCCTACCTGATAAGCCGCTACTTGATTAAGAGTTGCAGCACCTACTACGGTTGAAGCCGCATTGCTCGCCACAGCTTGAATTGCTGCCATGTCGGTACTCAGCCAGCGCTTAAGCACATCATCAGCCAGAGAGCTTGTAGCTGAGTTTAAATAGCTGGTCAGCGCTGAATCATTCCCCTGCACATAATCCAGGAAGGTGCGGATTGCACTCGGTCTAATGCGCGGATCAAGTGGAATAACTGTATTGGCCACCGTGTCGAACAGGTCCCGAGTTTTATCATCTATAGGAGCAAACAGACTAGTGAGCTTTTTACTCGCCGTCCATTCTGCCCTGATGACTTCTTTCTGTTCGAGTAGATATTCTTTATCCAGACTTGAAGTACTGATCTTTTTATCCACCAGTGTTTCAAGTTCACCAAACTGCAGCGGATGAGAACTCCAATCCAATGCCTCAGCAACTTCCGGCAATTGATCTTCAGGTGTAATCCCGTATTTCAATGCCTGCTTCTCGGTTAAGGCAATCACGGTGCAACGACAACGAAAGCCCAAGGGCGGGTAATGTGTCAGCCAGAATGGATCATCTATGTGCCGAACAATCCGGTTCAGAGCCAAATGACTAGGACGTACCCGGCTATCATTGATCGCCGAATACATCAGATATGGTCGTTTAGCTTTGTTTCTTTGTTGCTGTTGCCACCGCCCGTGACCGTACGCACTTTGGATATTGGTACGAAATACATTGTCCAGGTAATGCTTTGGCAGAATGATTTCAGACTCTTCAATCAGCTTCTGAAAATCTTTAAAGGTACCGCCATCGGCAATAGATTTATTGACTGCCTTAATGACCGTCTCAATCTGCTCAAGCCTCGATAGAAAGCTAACCGTAGTAGCCATCTGCCGAGTCTTTAGATCCATCGAATAGAACTCATCAGGCAGCACGATCTTTTTATTGTGAGCGTACCGAAGCGCCTCAAGGAATGTGACTGGTTGCATGGTTTACTTCCCATTCTGAGCTGTCACATACCCCAACACATCCGCAGCATACAAAGCTTGATCTAAATTGGCTGTGAACTGAGTTTGTGTTGCACCAGGTATTAATTGCATCAGGTTATAAGCCAGACTTTCAGGGCTATCAGACTTGAATACCAATTCCTTGACCTTATCCGGTTTCAGTAACTGCAATTCATCTTGACCATCAGTCAGTTCTTCAACTTCCTGCTGTTCTGGCGAGAGCTTATTGGCTGATGCTTTAAAGTTGAATGCTTGGCGAGGTAATGCAGAGAATTGATTGAAGCTGGTAGGAACCTGCTCATTCAAATCCCCTTCCTGTAGACCATACTCGCGAACAAAATATTCTTTAGACAGATTTGCACCCGCATTCTTTAAATGGACATCACGCTCTGCTTGGTCCTTATTCAGTGGTTTTGGTTTCTCACCAAGCATCACTTCATAATCCCCCCAACCGTTTAAAGCGCATAGAGCATTGACCACAGCCTGTAAAGTTGGTGTGACAAGCCTAATATCAGATTTAAGCTTATCCATTCGTACATTTTCATGCACTTGACCAAGACTGTAGCTTCCCTTCCCATCAGTCCCGCTGGTAAGTGTCTGCCCTAGTACAACTTTCTGGATCTGACGAATCAGCTGATTATTAAATGCCTCAAACGCTGCCCCTGCTGAACCGTTTGTTCCTGGTGCGGAAAGAATCTGAACATCATCATCTGCATCAATCGACAATACGCTTTGAGCATGAGCAGTTAACAAGGCTTTGCTCATATCATCAGTTTCAGTATCTTTGCACTTACCCAGTAAGATTGGTGTTCCAAAACGTTCGAGGAATTTCGCCCAGAATTTGAAGCCATTCTGCTTAAAGAAGAATAACCAATACAGCGTGGCTAATAGCGCTTTACCATATGGCTGTTCGTATGTGGCTTTACGGCGTGTTAAGAAGAATTTGAATGCTTGATCTACCTCATGCTCTGCATTGTTTCCATCCTGACGATAGATTAGCCGACCATCATTCTTAGGCTCAAACCATTGCATCGGTTTTTCACCAATCCATTGCAAACCAATATAACCTTCCGACTTTAGCTCATATACAGCTTCCTGAACCGAGTACCCGAAGAACAGTGCACTCATGGCAGCAGTCGCAATTTCATGGAACCATTCTTTCAGGATGAGATTCAGCTTTTCCGCTTCATCCGTATCATTTGGTTCAATTCGCAATGGCGTTGCTAAAAGTGCATCAATCCGTGTTTCAACTACTTGTGCAATCTCGTCATCATCAAGCAGTACACGCAATCTGTGGCGTGTAATTCCAGCTTTGCGCAGCACTTCATCGGTATCTGGTTGCTTGCCAAAGTTCACCAGAAACTGAGTGACTGCTTCTTGAGTGTATAAATTGCCGTAAGACAAAGCCTTCTTTGACGCTTTGTCCTTTTTAGACTTTGCCATGTTTTTTCCTTATCAATAGGTTCGAGTACCTGCACCTGCAGGTTTTTTCCGTTTTCGCTCACGGATATCACTAAAGCAAATCATGATGCTGTCTGCTCGGTTTGGAGATAAGGCCCCGTCCGGTTGCTTATTGACTAAGATTTTGCCTGCACCATTCTTTGTATAAGTGGGTTGCGATAACTCTCGCTTGAGCTGTTCAAGCTCCTGCTTGTTTATGTCTTTGGTAGAGAGCGAAATAAGATTGTCTAGATCATATTGCATACCCTGTAAGGCTCGATAAGTATTCTGAAATCTTATGCGTAGTGACCACCACATCTGAGCTTTAAGATTGGCAAAGAAGTCTACGTTTTTACGCGCCTCAACCATTTCCTGCTCAGGGTTATGAACTGCACCTGAGCCACGGAATGGATTGGCCTCGATCTCCGGTATCCCTTTAGATCGATTCTGCTCATTAATGACTCGAGCATCACCACGGACACCAGCACCAAGACCGTCAGCATCGTAGTAAAAGGAGTTCAAACGTAAATCAAGGCAAGCATCAATTGCTTTCTGAGTTGTGCCAAAGATGTCATCACCAACGCCTGACCAAGTATCCAAATACTGCAGTACGATGCCATGACGTGCGGCAAAAGAGTTTTTATCCTTACCCTCATCTGCCACATCAAGCGCGCCCATACGTTCGCCTGAAGGCTGAATATTCAAATTAAGATGAGCATCAACTGCAGCTTGCACCCATGCTGATGGAATTAATACACCTTCCACCGATGCGGCATAATCAATATCAACCTCTTGAGCTAAAACAATATCGTCTAGTGTGGCCAATTGTTTTTCATACCAGGGATGAATTAGCTTGCCATTAAATTCGACCTGCCAATTCTTATCTGGGTTATCACGCCATGCCATTGTGAATACGGCGTAACGTCCACTAAAACGATCCTGGTGAAACTTATCCCCAATACCGTTAGGAGTGGATCCCTTGATGTGTACGTTGGTGTTTTGAGAGATTGCGGCGTCTACAGCTTCTTGTCTCTCTACAAATGCCCATTCATCCAGAAAGTACATTGTAGTACGACCACCACGGCCAATGTTGTCACCAGCTTCACCAGTGACGGTTGCGCCGTTGTCCGGGTTAATGATTCGCATGTAGTTGTCATGCACTTTCTCAACAAAGCCTTTAGGCTTCATCCAGTCCGGCAACTTGGAAAACATATCCCGAAACTTATGCAGTAACGTTTTCGGATCGCCTTTCTTATCAACCAGATCCTCTTTACGACTACCGACACCACCCGCAAAGCCTTCAACAAATAACCACCGGTGCAAATAAAAGCCAAGTACAACGTAACTCATACCCTCATCACGACTTTTTTCAATTAAGCCGTGTGTCTGGGTGCTTTCACGCTCTAATAGCCAATCGACAAGCTCAACCTGACCAGGACGCAAAACAAAAGGAATATTCGCCGGCAGTCCAAAAGGCATGCCCCGTGGATCATAAGTCCATACCCAGTGATTAAACCAATGAGCCGGATCATTCTTACATTTGTAGATTTCAGCCTCTCGACTTAGTTCATTCTGCTCTATCAGCATCCGGTAGTAATAGCGCCGTTTCATCTCTTCAATGATTTCAGGCAGACGTGTATTGATCGTCCACTCTTTAATTAGTGGCGCTATATCTTCGATTGCATAAGTCATAACTTGCCATTAATTGCTAAACGCGAAAGCTCTTGAGCGGATAGTCCGTTAAGCTCATCTGGTGTGAATTGATGCGTTGATTTGGTTTCTTGCTGAATAGGTCCGCCGTCTGGACCAGTGATTTCCTGCTTTGTCACACGGCCATCAGTCTCTTGGAACGCTTGCTTGAGTAAATTCTGCTTGGCGCGTTTGTTCTTGCCAGAGTCTTCATACATCTTTTGAAGCTCCATAAGCCGAAACGCTTTATTTGCAATCGCAATATTCTCAATATTTGCTCTGAAGTCTCTGCGCGTATCCTCAAATAGCTTCTTTAAAGCCTTACTGATTCCCCTGCACGTGGCTTTGGTTGGATCATAAGAGGCTACCTGCTGACGATCAATTTCAATCCCATATCTCTCCCTTACAGCATCTACTACTTGTTGAGGTGTTTCAAAGCAGGCAAGAGACTGAACTATAAACATTTTTACAGGCTCTTTTAGGGTTGCCATAAACTCACCTTTGTAAGAGTACGTAAGGGTAACTAGGCAAAAAAATTAACCAATCACACAGTTACCACAACACGCAGCAATATTCGTTTCAGATACAAACGGCGCATTCCTGGCAATTTCCAAAAGCCGTTTTACAGATTCGTCTGCACCCCACCGTTTGGTCTCACCAAAGAACACTTCAACGTCATGGCCAGCCAGGTAATGCTTAGGTAAACCAGTCATATCGCTATAAATGATTTCGCCATCTTCACCACGCTCTACACCGATGTGATATAGCTCATGCTCAATCAAACGGCAGAACTCACGATCTGAGGCTTGTTCACAGAATGCAGCATCAACCGTAATCAGGTATTGAGGCACAAAGCCAAACCAGTCCCGCATCTGTTGTTCCTGGCGTGCTTTCTTCCAGCCGCCCACGTTAAACATGACCTTTTCACATTGGCCTAACACCATACGTTTTTTCGCTACGGCGGCAGATGAAGCCCAGGCGAATGCAAGGAACTCTTCATTGTCGTGAAGTAGCTCAGCAATATGGTCGTGATCTGGGTTATGTAGTTCACCACCGAGAGTAAGCCAGTTATTCACGACCCATTCTTTAAGCTCTGATGCAGGTGCCAAACGTATGGCTTCCTCTTCCTCAGCCTGATCAATCAGCTCCGTCGGCGGGAATGGTCTGAACTGTTCCATTGTCTAATCTCTCTAACTGGCTTCTAATCCAATTAATTGCATAACCTGATTCAATTTGATGAGGCTCAAGACGCACAAATGTATAACCTTGATCTTCAGCAAGATCATACTTATTAAATGAATTCGCTATCTTTTTCCCACCACGACCAACCGCCCATGGACTACCCACAATTTCTATAAGAAGATTCAGCTTCACAATATAAAAATCAAACCGCCAATTTTTGGTTGATTCAAATTGAAACTTTCGACGATAACCAATGGCATGTTCTTCTAATTCTTGAAATAGGGTTTCTTCTGCTTCTAAGTATTTTTCTTTGGCTTTCGGTAGTGGCTTATTGCGGGGTTTGGTTTTGATTGGACGCTTCTTGGTTTTCCAGAAATATTCTTTTTCATCCATATACACCCCTTGTATCAGCAATGTATCGAGAAGATATAAATTAAATACCTTGACTATTTAAATAGTGATACAGATCAATCTGGCGACCGGTTTATTATAAAAACCTTTGAAATATAAATAAGATATAAACATTTGAATCCTACATATATCTACACTTATCCCTCCAAATCATCCCATTGTAAGTGCTACTAGTATGTCACTCTGAATAGGTCGAATCTTCGGCAACAAAAATTGAGAAAACTATGTTAGTTAATACAAATACCGCTCAAAAAGCTTCTTTCAATCAATTTTCAAATAATGCTACTGAAAACAAGCCTAAATCAGAAAACCATACACAGAAGCCTACACAAGATAAACCCAATCAAAATGATACAACCTCCACTAAAGAGCAAGATGATCAAAAAGAAAATACAGATAAAAAGTAAATCATCGCTCAATCTTTTGATTAGTAAGAAAAGCCTATCTACCTGATGGGCTTTTTGAAATTTGAAATATCTATTCTACACAACACCACTTCAAATCATCCCCATGGATGCCAAAGCCATTCCCAAACTCATTCGACCTAATCGCATATTCACCACCAATAAGAAAAGAAAAACCCCGACAAATTAATGACGGGGTTTGAGTCGTAATACGTTCGACAAAAGGAAAATAGCAATATATTTCAATAAAAAACCCGTTTAACTCTCTCCAATTAAACGGGCTTGACTTGCATCACAACGTCTTTCTTCTTTTGCAGAGCAACTATATTGCTTAAATATTACAGCTTTATGAAACAGCTCTTTGCTTGAGTGATTGTTATTCAACTTCTTTCAAACAATCCCGACACACCTTGATTTCTTCATCATCAATCGTGTAATCGATCTCAGTCGCACCGTGTAGGCCGAATAAGCACATCAGTAATCTAAGCATGATTTTACTCCTGGACAATCAAGCAATCATGTCGCAAGAAATGTCAGTTATTTTCACTTATAAAACATAAATTTATAATATTCATTACTGAAATAATGTCATTAACTTTGTCGAACTAAGCAAGATTTCTTCCTGGTTAATCAAGCATTTTAACTTGGTGTGATTACACTAGTATTTCTCAGGGCAATAAAAAAGCCCTTTTCGCAGGGCCAGACGCTACTCACAATCACACACACCTAACATGCACGGTCTGCTTTACTTGCTTTCAATCCTCTTTAGGTCGGGACGCTACTCCCTAGTCTAGATTCCCGAAGGAAGTTTACTCGATGGCATGTTCCACTGGTCAGCACTCCAGTAGGCTTGGGTCGCTTTTTACAGGCAATAAAAAGCCCACTTACTCGTCAAATAAGTGGGCCAGTGCTGTAGTCACTTTCTTCGTATTGCATCTTCTTCTTATCGCAAAAACAATATAGCACCGAAGCTTTGATTAGAAAGTATAGAGAATATTAAGAAAATGTTTTCAAATGTTGAGCTTAAGTCAATTTTCTTTTCAGATAATAAATTCTATGCATTAAAAAAGCCCACCATTTGGCGAGCTTTCCTTGATGCTTAAACCTATTTTTGACATTTCACGTTAAACTGGTATTCGTCTTGAGTGACCTTAATTTTAATATTTTTATATTTTCGTTTGTTTGGATCCATTGCCGAGCCAGCCACTTCCTCAAAAAAGCTACGATCATTCATTAGCTCGCCATACGCTTTATAGCCTAATAAAATCTTTTCAGGCTTTTTGCCTTCAGCCACTAATTTACCGAGAGTATCTTCTAGTTTTTTAACAGTTAAAATCGCCATTTCAATTAGAGCTCAAAAACAAAAAGGCATTATCACTTAATTTTATGAATAAATAATGTCAAAAAAGCCCATCTTTCGATGAGCTTTAATAACTTGGTCTCGGTTGAACCGTAATACGACCAGTATAGTGAAACTATACCTCGGTTTCCGGAATAATGGAATCCCTACGCTTCAAATTCTTTATAAGTATTTTTTCGATAACTTTTAATGGTTTTGGCTGCCTCATCAATTGCATTCTCAATGGCTAAAACCATAAGGTTTTCGTATTGCTTCCATGTTTTACGATAGCACTCTGCATCCATCTGCCAGCTACGCAGACCCGCATAATACAATCGCCCCTGAGCTGTAAAATTATTCTCCAAATCAGGATTAAGAGAAAAGTCTATTACCATCCGTGCAATCATTGATGCCATCTCATCAATGGTCACTTTGGCAGGATCTCGTCTTTTTTCCAGCTTTGCATTTGTAGACATGATGAGCGCAAGGTGTGACTGCACATGTCTATAATCCATTTCGGATTTGCCTTCAAAGACAATCAATGCTGTAACTGACTTAGCAAGCTGCGTTTCCATGGATGCCACCGCACCAAGACGATCTTGATAATCCAGAGGCTTCTCATTAGTCCTATGTACCACAGGCTCAAAGTTAGGTGACTTTGCTGTAGTACCCCGAATCAACCATTCAAACTGTTCAAATTTTTCAACCATCGCATTCATCCTAAATCCCCTACCATCTTTTCTATTTGCTGGATCGCGTGACCTGACTTCACTTGATCTGTACTAAACCGTATTACTTGAAAACCCATCATTGTTGCGGCGTTATATTTTTCCATGTCCCCGATATACCCCTTGCCTCTGGTATGCCTTCCTCCACTCCAGATCGCACCTTCAACTTCTACCAGTATCTTTTTTCCTACCAGGTGGAAATCAGCTCTCCATTTCCGCTTTGGGTGAAACTCAAATTCCTGCTCAAACTCAATTTTTAAAGTCTTTAGTTCTCGGGCCAGTTTCGCCTCAAACTCATTCGGTACTTTTTCACCTTTCACCTTAGGACGCTTGGAGCGCCCTTTCGGTCTGGTGGCTTTCACCATCTTCTTGTATTCAGCGATTGAGTAGCTGGTCATTCACACCACATCCTCAAAACGACGGCGCCAATTGCCATGAAAATAAACATCAATGTTTTGTTTAGATCCTTCATACGGCAATTTCACCCTTTACATTCATAATGTCTTTGGCATATGCAGTTGCACGGTAATGACTCTCTGATACACGCTCCAAATAACCACCTTTGACATGCTCCTGAAGCAGGCTGTAAATAGTGGTTCTATGGAAATCAAAAACAGCTTCTTGCACGTCCTTCACTGAAAATGGCGTAGTGGCATAACAAGCAAAAAGCATCAAACTTATCTGATCTTCAAAGCTAACTTTCCTATGGATTTTTGACTGATCATCAGAATCAATTTGCTTAATCTCGCCACCATTTTTCAAAAATTCTTCAATTGTTGTATTCACACCCCACCCCCTACACGCTGATCTGCCCAATTACATTCCACCAAGGTTAGGCCACCCTGTTGAAAACGAGACCAAAGACGATCGCCTAAATCCTTTTGCAGCTCAGCTAATGTCAGATTCGAAATCAGCATGGTCGGCTTCATCCGGTCATAACGTGCATATAAAACTTTGTGAACCAACTCACGGCGTTTATCACGGTCATGCAATCCATATTCATCCAGGATTAACAGGTCATACTGGCTGAAATCATAAATCACAGATTTTTCTGTAGCGTCCAGCTGCTCCCATGCGTTCATGATTCGCTGTGCCAGATCTTCGCTGGTGATGTACCGTGCATACTTGCCCTTGTTGAGCAATGTCCGAGCCGTAGCACAGCTAAGATGGGTTTTTCCTGTACCAGTAGGCCCCACCATCACAAAGTTATTCTTATGACCGCCGATCATGTTCTTAGCAAAGGAAACAACCTGATTCAGTGCGTTCTGTTGGCCAGCATGCTGAACGATATAATTTTTGAATCCTGATGTTGCATGGCGCTCTGGAAGCATTGCCCCAGCAAAGTGTTTTTCACGTACGGTACGATCAATTTCAGCCTGTGCTTGTGCAAGTTGTTCTTCATGGAACTCAACGGCGCATTGCGGGCACTTCTGAAATGGTCCTGCTTGTACCATTGCTATTTTGTGCTCTGAGCAGATCGCTTGTGTTTGTTTTAATCCCTGAGTCAGCATCGACATTGCGTTCATACAAAGTCCTCCGGGATATGGACTGGTGAATTTACTGGTGCGTGATGTTGCGATGCTTGGCCTGCCCAAGCTGTATTCACATCCAGATTAGAATTTTGTTTTTCAGAAGATTGATACGTTTTTTGAGTGTATTTACGCTTGATCCACTTCACGAAGTTTGAATACATCTGGGTGTCTGTAATCTGACCTGCGTTCAAACGTGGTTCGTAGTGAGCATTCACTTCAAGTAAAATCTGATTCACCAGTTCTTGGGTCATCGGAGTTTCACCTGATCTCTGTAACCAGGAATTCAGAGAATGTAAATCTGGTGTCCAGAGATTCAGAACCTGATCAACTGAATTTTCCTGCACGTTTTTCTCTTTAAAGTTTTCTTTAAATGTTTCTTTAAGTGTTTCTTTAATAGTGCCCCGTTCAACGGTACTGGTCCCGTCACCTTTCGCGGTACTAGTCCCGTCCCGTTTGGTGGTACTAGTCCCATCACCTTTAAGGGTACTACCCTCATTTGGTACTAGTCCCTTTTCGCGGTACTGGTCAGGAGTGAATAAATATTCATTCAAACAGCCTGTTGTTCTCTCGACTTTGATCAAGCCAAGCTCTTCCAGATCACGAATACATGACATAACCGTATCGCGTTTTTTGATACCGCAATATTTTTGAAATTGAGTGATGGCGATTGGGTGAGATACGCGGTCAAATCCAATGGTTTGACGCATGACAAACATTAAACACTTAAACGCCTTATCGTTTAACTGGGCCATGATCTGACCATCAATTAAACCATTTGGCATCTTGGTGTAGCGCTCTTCTTTATTCGACATAGCTTTGCGCTCATTTTTTGGAAAATGAACTACTTGCCCTTGAGGTATTGGTGGTTCATGTGCTAAATTTGATTTCATATTCATTGGTTCCGATAATTAATGAATTGAATAAGCCTGAGTTCTAACCTCAGGCTTTTTCTTTATGTGGATTAGCGGTATAACGCTTCATTTGTTTAAGCGCTGCTTGATCTGCTGCTGTAGCAAACTCGATAATCCGCTGAAAAATGTTGTGAATTTCTTCATATTCTTGCGGTGTGATTACGCCATCTTCATAGGCTTCATATACCTTCTGATTCGCCTGCCCATTGCAGATATTTCCCTGCATCATTGCTTCAATTACTGATAGCTCATGGTGTTTACTACCGTCACAACCAGTAGGAATTAGAGCCAATCCTAATTGATGTGCCCATGCACGCAGAACTACTGGATTGCCAGTAAAAGAAAGCATCATTTCGAACTTCTTCAGGCTTGGCAGGTAGTCCATATTTGGATTTGCATAGTTCAAAACGGTTTTATGTGAGTCGCCCAAAACATCGGCAATCTGCTTTGGATCAATACCTGGTGTTTGGTGAACCATCTTGTACATTGCGCTTTGCGCTTCTTTACTGAATTCCATGTGTGAATCCCTTTGTTTATTCACATTTATTTCAAATGCTTATCTGGTAATAATGGGTTTAAGCAGATGCCAGTATTTGGTTTTGTTGAGTTCTTTCACTTACTAAACGATCCAGAGCGGCACCCTTGCTGTAAGACACATCAAACTGCTCGTCATTTTCGATTTTTGATACAGAGCTTTGAGCTATACCTGTACGGTTGCTAATTTCAGACTGACTAAGACCTTGACTGCGTAGAAATAAGATCTTTTCTTTAAGGTTCATGCTTCTCTACCTCTAATTCACTTTAATTTTATTCTTATTCACTTATGAATAGTTGTCAATGCATAAGTGAATTATTTCGGTTTAATTATTCTTTTTTGAATAAAATGTAAATATATTACGAGGACTTTCAGATGTACCCATTCTTAAAAAAGAATATTGAGTACCTGTTTGAGAAACACAAAACTAATCCAAACAGGCTCTCCAAAGAGATCCAGATTCCACAGGCTACTTTATTTAGAGTTGCGAGCGGTCTTACAAAAGAACCCAGAAGAGAGGTTCTTGATGCTATTTCTACTTGGGCAGGTATATCTGTTGCTGTACTTACAGATGCTAATTTGGAGCTAATAGAGCAGAAGCCAGAAGTTCAGGTTGAGGCTTCTGAAAAAAAAGGAGATATTTATATTTCTCCAATCGAATTTAGAAGTACTGAAGAAAAAAAATTTAATGTGAAAATACCGGTGTACAGGGATGTAAAAGCTTCTTGTGGAAGCGGGATAGAAAATTTTTTAGAAGACCCAAGTGAATATTTAAATATTGACCCATCACTTCTTAGGATTTTGGGTATACAAGCAAAGCCTGAAAACCTAAGAGTTATTTATTCTGATGAATACAGTATGTGGCCAACTGTAGCACCAGACAGCCCTCTTTTTATTGATGTGGCTGATAAAGATCCAGGCATGCTTAAGAGTGGATCGGTGTATGTTTTTAAGCATAACTACGAGCTAAGAATGAAAAGGATTTTTATAAGCTATGCAGGCGGCACAACAGTAAGGCTTGCAAGTGATAATCCTGACAAGATTCGCTATCCAGATGAATTTATTACTAATGAGCAGCTTAATGAAATTGATTTTATTGGTCGCCTGGAATCTGCTTTAGTTAAACCTTAAAAAAATAAAAGCCGCTATATGCGGCTTAGGTTTTATCAAGATGTTGAATATAGTAGCCCCAAAAAAAGAAGGAAACCACAATGATCGCAACACTTAATAAATCCAAAACTGCGCTAACAATTAATCGTCAAGAGTTTAAGTTGGCATTAGGTAAAATCGGTGAAGGGATTGATAAGCAAATAGCTTCGCTTAAGAAGGCCAAGCAAAGCTATGACGCTGCTGAAATAGCACGTGAGGTCATTAGTGAAGCAAATATCTTTGAAGCTATTATTGAAGGCTTTAACGAAGCAGAAGAGACGAATTTAAAGCTGACTGACATAACCAATCTTGAAGTGGCACAAGGATGGATAGATGAGTTTTTAGAGAAGTATTCTGCGCTATAAATCCCCCAATCAATTTTTGTTGGCTGAAGAGGGAAAATTGGCCAAAAGATGGTTGATAAGAAAGAATTAACAAAAGCCAATATATTCAGCTTTGTCTAAATTGATAGAATCGCCGTTTTCTACAGAAAACTTAAGATTAATAAGGATTGAAGTGAATACGCAATATGGCTTACCCGAACTAAGTAAATACAGTGAACTAAGTAGTGATGAACAAGCGGCAATCCATCAAATGCTTATCTCTTACGTACGTTCAGATCAACTTTATAATATTATTCTGACCCATAATGTTGAGCCTTATGATTTAGTGAAGATTGTAAGTATTAGTTTTGAGAATAGAGATGCTGCTATCTGGATTCATTTCGAAACTATTACTGCTGAGAGATTGACTATGCCTCTCGATTTTATTTCAAGCATAGAAGTCTGTAATTACGAAGGATTTTAAACACTGTGAACCTGAGGCGGCCTGAGTTGATTTTCGGTTGACTCAGGGCGCTTAAAGATTAAGTACTAGTGACTAGGGATAGCTAATAAACATAATGCAAAAAAATTGAAATAAATTCATCTAAGATCGGTCATGTGTTTTACCAGCACCACTTGTTGACTGTAGTACTTCAGACGGGCGAAAGATTTCTATATCGTCTACTCGAATCCAATACTTTTGCTAAATTTATGGATTCGACTGATAAAGACAAGTTTTATAAAACAGAAATTGAAGCAAATAAAAAGTTTAAGCGTATTCAGCTTTTTATTTAGCTGTAGTGGAATTGGGTCAGTAAGGTGGTTTAGATTTGACTAATAAGGGAATAAGACTATTAGAAAATTCACTATCCTTTTGGCGTTTAGAGATTAGGAACTATCTGGACTGAGGATGTTTGGAGTTTATCAAATGCAGAGAAAAGGATGCTTAATTAATAAGCCTTATCCACTTGCTTTAAAGTATCAATGGATCTATCCTCCTAGTTTCAGATTCTTTGTTATTTTATTAATGGTAAGCACCAACTATGGCTTTTGAAATATTCAATGATGATTGTCTAAACATCTTGAAAACTCTAGAAGATGGTCATATTGATCTTACGATCACCTCACCACCTTATTGTATAGGTAAGGCATATGACATTCACACTACTATTGAAGGGTTCATCGAAATTAACGAACCTGTCATTAAGTTAATTTGTGAAAAGACCAAACAGGGTGGGTCTGTTTGTTGGCAAGTAGGACATCATGTTATAAAAGATGAAATTGTGCCTTTAGATTATATTGTATATGAAATTTTTAAGCGTGTTTGTCCTGACATGAGGCTTAAAAATCGTATTATCTGGACTTTTGAACATGGTGCAAACTGTAGAAATCGATTCAGTGGTAGGCATGAGACCATTTTGTGGTTTACGAAAGGTGAAAAAGGTTATTTTGACTTAGATGCGGTGCGTGTGAAACAAAAATATCCTGGTAAAAAATACTATAAAGGCCCTAAAAAAGGTGAATATAGCGGAAATCCATTAGGGAAAAATCCTGGTGATGTGTGGGCAATTCCAAATGTAAAAGCCAACCACATGGAAAAAACTGCTCACCCATGTCAGTTTCCTATCGCATTAGCACAACGTTTAGTTAAAGCACTTTGCCCTAATACAGGTATTGTTCTTGATCCATTTATGGGTTCTGGATCAACAGGTGCTGCTGCAATTTTAGAAAAGAAAAAATTTATTGGTATTGAGTTAGATGCTTCATATTTTGAAATAGCAAAAAACCGATTAAATGACGCTGAAATAGGTTTATTAAAGTATCGAGAAATTGACAAACCTATTATGGATCCGGCCATGGCTGGTGCCGTAGCAAGAGACCCTTTTAGTAATGAGATAATATAATGAATATTCAATCTACTGAACAAACAGATTTTTTAGAAGTGCCATGTCTGGAACTTACTCAACACTCAAGTAAACTATATCAATTTAATTTAGATGCGATTAGTTTATGGAATATTCTTAAAATTAATGAGCGTATAGCAGACAAAGATGAAGGTTATCAAAGAGCTCTTTCAAATACGCGTGCTGAAGATTTAAAAAAGTTCATTAATAACAAAGGCATTGTTTCTCCAGCGTTAATTGTATCGCTTGAAAATGCTACTTACGACAAGTCAAAAAATATTTTGAAAATTCCTAACATTGAAAATGCTGGGTGGGTAATTGATGGTCAACACCGATTACGTGGTGCCTATTTAAGTGCTACTCAAAAGGAATCACCAGTAAACATTGACTTGCCTGTAGTTGCTTTTTTAAACTTAAATGAAGACGAGCAAATCATTCAATTTGTTACTATCAATAAGGAGGCTAAAGGCGTACCGACTTCTTTATATTACGACTTACTAAATCGGCTTCCTCCTAAGAAAACATCAGCCGATCAAGCAAAAGAGATAGCTGTAGAGGTTGCTAGAACATTAACAAAAGATTCAGAATCTGTTTTTTATGATCGAATTATTTTTGCTCGCTCTCCTAAAAAAGGTGAAATATCCTTAAACAACTTTGTTCGAAAAATAAGTCCCTTACTTACAGAAAATAAAGGAACCTTAGGAACTAATTTTTCACAGTTAGAAAAAGTAAAAATCCTTAATAATTATTTTTCTGCATTAAAAATTGTTTTTCCTGAACAGTTCACCTCTAAAAATCAACGCTTTATGTCGACTTTAGGCTTTGGTGCAGTCATTAATACTTTTGATACAGTATTCTCCCTGACTAGAAGTGAGTTCGGTACATTTAGAACAGATGATATTGTAAAAGTTTTGACGAGAATTGATGACTATAATTTTACTCATTGGGATCAATATGGGACAGGGGTAGCAGCAGAAAATGCGGTAGGTTCTGATTTTAGAACTGTATTAGTCTCCCGTACTCAAGAAGTTACAAGTGAAGAAGGTATTTTAAAACTCTAATATGGCTAAAAGTATATTAGAAAGAGTGTATTTTGATCGACTGACAGTAAGGTCAATTGATCAAATAACTAATAAATGGAAAGCGCTCTATATCCAAGATGACGACTTATTGCATTCTGAGGATGTGGAGAATAGTCTTGTTAATATTAATCAGACATTACCTCAAAGTATAAGTGAAACTGCACCTTTTAATTACTTATATTTACACAACCAGATTCTACGCGAATCTATTCTTTCTACACAAAAAGCATTAGCCATCTTAAGAAGTATAATTAGAGATATTTCAAATGGTCAATTAACTTATTCTGAGGTTTCTGCATATTTAGTAAATATGCTTTTAGCTAAATCTATCTGTATTTTATTAGGTGTATGGTACTCGCATAATCCAATAAGAATAACTGGGAATAAAGATGAGTACTTTATAATCGATTTGTTTCATAAAAAATCTAATAGTTTAGAATCAAGAATCTTTAATATTAGCAATACAAAATTAAACCATAAGCAATTTTGGACACTATTTTCGAATATTTTAAAAAATACTACAGGATCGAATGTAAACAGTGGTTTAGTTAATTTTATCAATAATAATAACCATGAAAACTATTCAAAGATTAGAAACTACTTACAATATAGTTATGTAAATTGGATATTTGATGATCTCAAAGATGATACGGCTCTTGAAATAGATTGGTTTTCCAATTATGAAGGAAACTTCACAATTGATTTTAGTTCTTTTCAAAATAATGCGAATAAATTATTATCATTAGAGTTATTAGGGCTCAATATTTCATTATTCAAAAATATAGCCATTCATGAAGAGCTAAAGCAGCAATTACGTACGTTTGAGTTAATGCTGGAAAAATACCAAAATTGGATGAATTAATGATTGCTAACCCACCCCAGCGGTGGGTTTTTCTTTTCCCCGTACTTCTTTATAATTCAAAGTCCAATAACAATAAAATCAAACTATGAAATACATCACACTTACTACCCTGCTCTTGTCTTTGGCTTTCACTGGGTGTGAAAAGCAACTTAGTGAAGATATAGATCCAATTGCTACCACTACAGCTTTTGAGAACTCAGATAATATTCTTAGCAAATACCTGGAAAAGTTAGATTCAGAGTTCACCACTCAAGATGTGCGGGTAAAAATCTTATGTAGAGACTACCCGCGCGAGTATGAAAAAAACTATATGCCTAACTTGTTGAAGCTATCACCCGGTGAATACTCTGAAGTTGCACTTTTGGCTGATATGGATTTGGTTTTGGATCACTACAAAGAGAAAGATGCTATTCAGTGCTAAAGCTTTCTTACTTCTGAAATATTAAATCTTTATATTAGACTTAAGACCTCTCATGACCAGGTCTGTAATAACTAAGTAAAGCATCACTAACCCGCTATCCGCGGGTTTTCTTTATGTAAGGTAAGTGTAACCTTGTCTTTAAATGTTACATTATAACAATTAATATAAAGATACCTATGATTCATAAATAGAAAGGTAAGTCTCAATGAAATATCTGTTAGGCGCAGCATTGTTAGGATTGGCGATTACTGGCTGTACTTCAAATCCAAAAAACGAAGTAGAGCAAGAAAAAGTTGTGAGCAATACTCCAGCTGAAACTCAGGTAATTAATTTTACTGGTCCAATGGATCTTACAGTTGAATTGAAATCTTCAGATAATTTTGAAACTGCAGAAATGACAGATAATTCTGGCAAGGTTTATCACCTTAAACGAGCTATTTCAGGAAGTGGTATGCGTTTGGCCAATGATGACGGCGTTTCAATTCACTTCAAAGCTGGTGAAGGTATTGTAGAGTTTATGAAAGACAAACCTATCAGTATTACTGAATACAAAAAATAAGATTATTGTTGCAGGATAACCCACCCCAGTGGTGGGTTATCTTTTTATTATATGAAGTAATATTCCTATTTATTAGCCGATGGAATTTCTAAAAATTTTAAGTAAAGTGAGTTAAATTTTTGAATAATTAGTGAGCTAATCAGTTTAAAATTATAATATATGACGCTGTAGTCTAAAAATTGTTTTTTTCACATCTCTCTTAGTACAAACATCGGACTAACTTAATGAATAATATTAACTTTAAGAATTTCAAAGAGGCTGGCCAAGCCATTTTAAAATTCTTATCTCAACGATTTGGATTTAAGTTATGGATGATTACCCGTACCGAAGGTGATGACTGGATCGTGTTACTAAGTGAAGATAATGGCTATAACGTTAAGCCAGGACAAGTATTTCGATGGGCAGATTCTTTCTGCTCACACATGGTACAAAATAATGCGCCCCGCATTGCCCCCTATTCACCTGATATTCAAGTTTACGTAGACGCACCTATAAATCACTTAGTCCCAATTAAAGCCTATATCGGCCAACCTCTGTATAAAGAAGATGGGTCCCTTTTTGGCACTCTCTGTGCAATCGATCCTGAACCTCAATCTAAAAATCTGGTCGAGGAAGCTCCATTATTTGAGCTGCTAGCACAAGTGCTTAGCTATAATATTCAAGCTGAATTAAAAGCCGCTGAGTACATACGTAAAGCTGAACGGTTTGAAATGGAGGCATTGTCCGATCCCATGACTGGCCTTTTTAACCGTCGTGCTTGGGACCAGTTAATTGTATTAGAAGAAAAGCGCTGCAAGCGATATGGTCACCCTGTTGCTATTCTTATGATTGATCTTAATGACCTCAAAATCACCAATGATACTTTGGGGCATGCTGCAGGTGATGAACTCATTCAAAAAATGGCTTTAACCCTCAAAAACACTGTACGCAATAATGATATTGTCGCTCGTCTAGGTGGTGATGAGTTTGCTGTACTCAGTATTGAAACCAGCCGAGAAAATGCGGATAAACTTGCAACCAGAATTCAAACTGCTATTGCAAAAGCTGGCATTAGTGCTGCAATTGGTTTTGCAATGCGAAATCCAGCATACGGTCTATCAGCAGCTATAATAGAGGCAGATGAAAAAATGTATCAGGATAAAGCCCTAAGCAAATCACCTGAGACTAATTAATAAAAAACGCGAACCCGACGCGGCTCTTGGATCGGGTGGAGAAAAATATGCCTTCAATTGAAGAAAAACGCTTAGCTATTGAGATGGCTGATAAAATCATACAAACACGATTGTCCCATCAATTAACTCAAAATATGAAGGATAATATTCGATCCGGTGAAGTTGAGTACTGGAAAGAAATTTATACTGAATGCTTGAAGATAATTGGTTCAGATAACTAATTTTGACTTTCGGTAAGTCTTGAAACCATCGCCTCTTGATCAGTAATAGTGAGCTGCTTATTATCGAATACATAAGCTTCAGCTATATTTATGTACTCCTGTATCAGTACATGATCATGTGTACCTAAAGACACATATGTTTGATATAGATTCGCCCGAAACTCTTCTCTAGTCATTATTATAATCTCCAAACAACCCATCCCTGTGATGGGTTTTCTTTTGTCTATTAAAACATGAAATAAAAATAAAATAAGAAAATATTATTCACTTTTTAATTATTCACTATTGACTATAACTATTCACTAATGAATAATCTATTCATCGAAACAACAAAAAGCCTCAGCGTAGCTCGAACTACCTGAGGCATGACCCACAACCTAACCTGTGAGTGAAATTATTATGAACACAAAACTAACTCCACACAATAGCTTCAAGGTAACTCTGTTTACTGCTGCCTTAACTGTAAGCGCCTTGGCGTTTGCTCATCTTGCTGACTTTGGTACTGACCAGATGGCACCAGCTCAAAATATTCAATCTGAATATGGAATCGTCTCTTTAAAGATGCTCGACGATGTACACGGTGAAGCTGTCGTAAATCTGGATGGTTTTCGTTTGGAAATCACTTCATTTGAAGTTGAAGCACACCCGGATGATTACGGTGTACCAGGTTCTGAGTTCACGAATGTTGAAGTAATAGAACTGGGTGAAATCAATATATTTGATGCCAATGGCAATCCGTATAAAGACTTCACTGACTACCAGGATCACCGTGAAATCAATTCAATGATCGCTGGTCACATCATGAAACATCGTCTGGTGGAGGTGCAGTCATGATTTTAAATTCTGCTGATCAAATTTTTGAAGCACTTTTAAATGGCCAGCTAGTCTACTGGTGTGAATGTGGCTCTGATGACTGGTCTCCTCTTGATGATCGAACTCAAATTAATTTTGTGGACCTTTACACCGGTTTCCTGCAATTCAAAGCAGATGAGCTACCTGTAATACCAATGCCGATTGAGTTCAACTCAACTCATCGCTACTTCTCTGAGTACATCAAGACCTTTGAAGGACTTGAAATATATCGAGTGGGTAAAACGCGTGTGAGCTATTTCGCTCTACGCATCAAAAGCGCCGGAACCATTGCTGACTATTTCTGTAATACGCAGATCTACTCCATTCAACCCAATGGCTCATTGAAGAAGATGGATAAATCTCTTACTCCGCAATGGGTTCTGGATGGATTGGAAAATGCGCGTGTTGCTATGCGCAAGAACAAGCGTCATCAAGCTTTAGAAAGTACGGGCTTCTTTGCATCTGAAGACTATAAAAACTTTAAACGTAATAACCGTTCTGCAGGAGTACGTTGAGATGGCTATTCAAGTATTTACACCGGAAAACACCCTGCTTGTAGAAAGCATTAAGTGCTACCTGTATACCGATCCTGGTATGGGTAAAAGTACCATTGCACATACTGCAGAAAAGCCTTTAATTTTTGACTTTGATAAAGGTCAGCATCGTGTATCTGCTGAGCTGCGTCGTGGCGCAATTGTTCGTATTGATAGCTGGCTTGACCTTGAAAATCTTAAAGATGACTTCTATGCACCCTATAAAACTATCGTTTCAGATACTGTAGGTGCAATGCTGGATGCAATTAAAGATCATCTTTCCAAGAATAGTGACAACCTGCAACGTGATAAATCACTGACATTAAAGGCGCAGGGTCTAGCTGGAAACCTATTTATGAAAATGGTTCGTAAGTGGGAAAACCTAGGTAAAGATATTGTTTTTATTGCTCATGCTGTAGAGCAGGAAGCTGGTAAGAATAAGATCAAAATTGTGCGTCCAGATCTGGCTGGCAAAAATAGTGCGATGCTTTATCGCATGTCAGACATTATGGGCTATTTACACGCTTCTACCGATGAGAATGGGGATGATCTCCGTACGATCTATTTCAACCCATCTGAGTCACACCATGGCAAAAACTCAGGTCGCTTAGGTCGAATACATACAAATGGAAATGGTGTAGAAGTTTGCTCTGGCCAAGTTACTGTTCCAGATTTGGCTCATTCCCCTACTTTCCTTGCAGATCTGCTTAAACAAGCCAAGGACCACATCAACACTCTTACCCCAGTACAAGCCGAAGAGTTAAAGAACATCACTGACCTTAATCACTGTAAACAAGTCTGTGAAGAAGCCAGTCATGCCGGTGATCTAAATCAGCTTACTGAGTCACTTATGCCTGAGCATAAGTATGTAAAAGAGATGTGGTATGCAATTCAGATCCGCGCCAAAGAAATGCAATGTACCTACGATAAAGAGAAAAAGCGCTGGTTCAATCCACCTCAATTCAAAGGTATTTCTGATGAGCAGCTGGCCGATCTACAGGACTTTATCGATACCTGTGGTCTTGATGCGAAAACAGTATGTGAACATTTAGGGCTTGATGCTCTCAACCAGATAGAGGCTTCCAAATTTGAAGCTGTAAAAAATGACATAGAACAATTAGCGAAGGGAGCAATGACACCATGAAAACTTTAAATGGAAAAGAAGCTTTTGAAGCAATGATGGCTGGCCGAAATATCATGTGTCGTGCAGCTGGTGAGTTAATGGATTTTGATGACCTGTCTCAATTCCCGGCTACGATTTTCGCTATGCCAGGCTATGAGTTCTGCATCAAGGTTGAAACAATGGAGCTGGCTGGTATTACGTTTACAAAGCCTTTAACGCTTGATGACGTGGTGGAAGATCAGGAAATCTTCTTGGTTTACCCTAGCCACATTGCACACACTCAATTCACTTCATTGTCTGGAAAGTATGTTGAATGTGTACGTTATGGTTTCGCCCAGGCAGATCAGGAAAATGCTGAATTGCAACTTCAGGCAATTGGTAAACTTCTTGGGCGAGATATTCCTTACCCTTTGACGCTAGAAAGTCATTACAAGCCTGAAAAGAAGCGTCGCAGCCGAAAAGCCAAGGAAGATACCGACCAGGTAAATACTCCAGCTGGTCCAGGTAATACCTTACCAAATATTGGGGAGCATCATGAGCCAGAGGTAGTTCAGCCTGTTGAGGTTGTACCAGAAGCATCTTCTGTTCCCACTGAAGTTTCATTAGAGAAAGCTGAAGAAGATGCGATTGAGACTGATCCCGTAAAGCTTGTTGAGAAGTTCACAGCACAAATTGACCAGTTTACCAATGCTGAGGACGTTCTTTCATTCCGTCACGTATTTCTGGCCAATGGACACTTAGATCAAAAAGATCAACAGCACTTGTGCAAACTGACTGAAGACAAACTTCTTGAGCTGGATCCTGAACAATACACGCCTAAGGCTGAACCTGAACCAATCGCAGAAGAAGTCATTGAAGTCGCGCAACCAAGTTTGATTGATCAAATTGAAAATGCCGCACGCAAACAAGCATCAGTAGAAAGTGCTGAGCATGGTAGTGCCTCTATCGATCTGTTCTACAAAAAGAAGAAGCAGGTTTTGATCAATCGAATCTATGACATGGATTCAGTTGAAACTTTAGAACGATTAGCACCAGCGATACCTGCAGCTAAATTACTTCCAGCTGATCATCAGGAGCTACTTAGCCTGTATGCACAGCGCAAAGATGCCTTGATCCAAGCTGCTGAAACTGGGGAGGCTTCATGAGTTATTCCTACTCTTCTATGACCCGAGTGCTGCTTGTGCAGTACAAGGGTCGGGTTAGAACTTACCGCAACATCAACCTATTCGGTATTGATGATTGCCTTCGAAATTTTGCGAACACCTGGGGGTACAGATGATCTTCAGAATTAAAAAGAAGCATGAAGTTGGTTTCAAGCTGTGGCTAGAAAAATTGGGTTATACCAAAAATGAACTTGCGGATGGCAGCTCGACATTTAGCGGCAAAGGCACACGCAAGACACTGAGTTACGTGCTCTTAAAGAAAGATTTAACAGGTAATGCGGCATGTCAGGTGCTATTCGATGAATATGAAGAACACCTGGATAACCCTGATTATTTAGATGTGAAGGTGGCGTGATGAAAAGTACTAATCAAGTAGTTGAACCAACTCCATTTGATGATGCGCAATGGCTCTGGTGCGCTGACTGGTGCAAGAAAAAAGGTTTAAGCCCATACGATGCAGTGAATTGGGCGAATGCAAAAGCAGAATATTTGAAGGCTCAAGGAGGAAACAGTGACTGATATTCAAAAACCATGTGAGCACTGTGAAGACAGCGATATCGATCAGCAAGTAAATGTTATGGATCAATTTATTGAAAGCGGTGAATTTGATAAAACTCTAAATGATTTTTTCAGGTTACCGGAATCAGTAAAACAAAGTTTGAAGGAGATTTCATAATGGGAGCAGCTATGAAAATTGATGATCCGGTTGATATCAGTTTTATGTTACTCATGAAGTATCGTAAACCTGTAATCAAACTTGAAGAGCTCTTGCCTGATTACTTGCCTCATCTTACAATTGAGCAGGCAAATAAGCGCGCAAATAAATGCACTCTTCCATTTCCAGCATTCAAATCTGATGGACGTAACTCACCTTTTTATGTTCATCTAAGTGATGTAGCATTCTGGCTTGAAGCAATACAAAAAGAGTCTAAGAAAGACTGGGTAGCAATGAACCATTGATTGCTAAATTATTGATTAATTGCCGCATGGTTGCACCTATTTTGCACCTTGCACCATGTGGCTATTCAGTAAGATACTAATAAATAATAATTTTTATAATGTATATGTGATTAATCTATCCCACCTGCCATGGGAGCGACAATCAAATTGTTTGACAGTTGATATGGACCAATATACATATAAATTCATCACTTTTTTGATGGGCATAGTATACTGCATCTGCCTTATTCGCTCATCTTTTCAATTAATTTACGACACCATGAATAAAACTTTCGCTTCTTGTTTTTCTTTTAAGTCATTGTCTGTACTTGTACTTTCTCTGGGTCTTGCCGGTTGTGGCAATGGTTCATGGTGGTCAAAAGATGATGAACCGACACTTGAAGTTGAACATATTCGCAAAGCTATTCCAAACCGTGTCAACCAACGTGAGTCTTGGGCACAAGATATTTATGACATTACCGAACAGCTCGGCATTCCTCAGACCAAGGAAAATGTTTGTACGATTGTGGCAGTGGTTGATCAGGAATCTAACTTTGTTGCAGATCCTACTGTTCCGGGTTTGGGTGAAAAGGCGGTTAAGGAAGTTCAAGGCCGTCTGGATGAAAAATTCAAAGATAAGCTTGGTCAAGCAATTGGTGGCACAGTTGCAGGATATTTCCAGGAAGTTCTCAAGAACCATCCGAGTCCTGAAGACAACTACTTAAGCCAGATGCGCCGGGTCAAAACGGAACGTGAACTCGACGAATTATATCGTGAAATATTTGACTATATGTCGAAGCACTATCATGTTAGTGCCCTGACTGGTGCTGCCAAACTGGTCGGCCAGAATATTGGCGAGAAAATGAATCCAATTACCACTTTGGGTTCAATGCAGGTACATATCAGCTATGCGAAAGAACATAAACGCCAAGGCGGCAATATCGCGGAGTTGCGTACCGATCTCTACAGTCAATATGGCGGTCTGTATTATGGGATTCATCGCCTGATGATGTATCCGGCAGATTATGACAAGCCGATTTACCGTTTTGCGGACTATAATTCCGGTATGTATTCCAGTCGAAATGCTGCTTTCCAGAGCATGTTGAATGATTTAACTGAGGCCGAACTCGATCTGGATGGCGATTTATTACTCTACACCAAAGATGGCGCGATCCGTTCGCAGAAGAGTCAATCTGAGCGTGAGTTAATCAGTGTTTTTGCCAAAAATAATTTTATTATTACTGAACGTCAAATCCGAGCTGATTTAAAGAAAGAAAAAGACAAAGACTTTGAAGATACGATGACTTATCGTGGTGTCAGCAAGCTCTATCAGGAAAAAACCGGTAAAGACCCTATTTATGCGATCATGCCTGAAGTGGTTATTTCCGGACCAAAATTAAGTCGTGATTATAATACCAACTGGTTTGCTACCCGCGTCGATGGTCGATATCAAACATGCATGCGCAAAATCAAAAATCTAAAACTCTAGCCTTATTTGATTTTGATGGAACCCTGTATCTACATGATAGCTTTACCGGGTTCATTTTCCATGCCTTAAGAAAACGGCATATTGTGAAACGCGGCATGCAAATTTTGCCATGGATACAGGCCTATTATTTAAATTTCTATCCGGCACACCGCATGCGACCCAAATTGTATGCCAGCATGTTTAAAAACAGTGATGCAGAGGAAATTCTGCAATTAGCTCAGGATTATGCACAACAACTAATATTCAAGTTGAATCCGAAATTATTAGAACAACTTAAACAGCATCAACAATTAGGACATGAAGTCGTGCTGGTATCAGCCTCATTGGATTTGTATCTTAAACCGGTGTGCAGTTATTTAAATATCGATTTAATCTGTAGCGAAGTTGAAATCAAAGCTGGGAAATTGACAGGGTTTTATCAAACTCCTGACTGTAGTAACACACAAAAGAAAATTAGAATTCTAGAAAAATATAATCTGGATAATTATGCTGAAATTTATGCTTATGGGAATAGCAAGGAAGATATAGAAATGCTCAGTCTGGCGCAGCAAAGCTATTTTGAGGGTCAAGATCAACAGCTTCCAAAAATTAATATTTCAGCTCATTCGATGCCATATTAGTCCTTTCCATTCTATCGGGTTAACCTACTAAACACCTTTAGACAACGCTATAAATGGCAGATTAACTTTTTTACTTTATGCCTTGAAATCATCTTAAATAGCTTCGTAATCAGGATTTTTACTTCCTGAAGTATTCGCCTCCTAGCTAAAAAAACCACTTCATTTGAAGTGGTTTTTTTAGCTTTAAGAAAAATTATTTCTTAAACGGAAATGCATATTTCACAATACGTTTGATCACACTACCGTATTGTTTTACCAAGCTGGCATTGTTATAGTTCAAACCATATTTTTCACAAACAGCCTGAACTTTCGGTGCCATTTGACGATAGCGACGTGCAGGTACATCAGGATACAAATGATGTTCAATCTGATGACTTAAATGACCCGTCAAGATATGAAACGCTTCAGAACCAGTCAGGTTGGATGAACCACGGATCTGACGCATATACCAGTGACCACGACTTTCATTTTGCAGCACCGATTTCGGGAATACTTCCACATCTTTGGTAAAGTGACCACAGAAAATAATACTAAAGGTCCAGATATTACGCAGACCATTGGCCACCATATTGCCAGTCAAAACCGGTAAAGCCGCAGGACCTGCGATGAGTGGAAAGAATACATAATCTTTAAACAGCTGTTTACCGATTTTGCTCTGCATTGGACGCCATTCTTCTTTGGTCTGCTCTTTGCTTTTGCGACCTTTGAAGTATTTACCCAATTCAAGATTCTGAATCGCAACGCCCCACTGGAACAATAAACAGAATGGCACTGCATAAATCGGTTGCAATAAATAACCCGGTTTCCAGCGCTGTTCCGGGAACAAGCGTAATAGACCATAACCGATATCATCATCCATACCCTTAATATTGGTATAAGTATGATGCTTAAAGTTATGGGTTTGACGCCAGTTGTCTGAAGTCCCTACAATATCCCATTCATAAGTCTGACCATTGAGTTTAGGATCATTCATCCAGTCATATTGACCATGCATGACATTATGACCCAGTTCCATATTTTCCATAATTTTGGCAAAGCCTAACAGGCCTGTACCCAATAACCATGCTGGCGGGAACCATCCTGCAAATAACAAGGCACGACCGGCAATCGATGAATAACGAATCGTTGAATAGACACGACGGATATATTTAGCGTCTTTTTCACCCAGGTCATCTAGCATTTCTTGCTTAATCGCATCGAGTTCACGTGCAAGTTCATCAAGTTCAAACTGGGTTAATTCACGGTTTTTAGGATTTTTAAAATACTGTAATTTTACTGGCATATTCATAGGATAAAACTCGCTTATAAGTCGATGACAAGGTCAGTCTGCGCTGAGTTAATACAAATTTTGAGCAGGTTACCGGGTTCGGTATTTTGCGCACCGTTGACCAAATTCTTGGTCGAACCTTCTACTTTATTGCAGGCACATTTATTACAAATGCCCATACGGCAACCATGGGTCGGTTTAATATTTTGCTGTTCCAGACTCACCAGAATGGACTGGCCTTTTGGAATGCTGACAATTTTTTTCGACTGGGTCAGGGTGACATTAATAAAGCCGGTATCCGATTGATCCGCCAAGCTCATGCTAAATGCTTCACCTTTAAACTGTTTTGCCTGAGCAAAAAGCTGTTCTGCTTTAGATACAAAACCTGAAGGGCCACAGCAATATACGATGCTATTTTCCAGATTTTGCAGATCGGTCAGATAGGTTTCATCAAGACGTGCAGCAGCTGGCTGTTCTTGAGTGGCATACACATGAAATGAGAAATTTGCATGTTTTTGAGCAAGTTCTTCAAACCGTGCTTTAAATGCGGCATCCTGATCTTTTTTAACCCAGTACCAGAGAGTAACCGGTGCAGATAGTTCACCTTTTTTGCTCAAGCTTTCCAGCATACTGAGCATTGGGGTAATACCACTCCCTGCTGCAAGCAAGATCAATGGACTCGTCTGCACAGGCAAGGTCATATCACCATAAGGCTGACCAAATTCGATCACATCACCTACTTGTGCCTGTTCTGCCAACCAGGTACTGACTTTACCGGCATTGACTTTTTTCACGGTCAATAAAACATGTTGCGCATCTACACGGGTCAAACTATAGCTACGTTCATAACGGATGCCGTTTACCACCACATAGACCGGATGATGCTGCCCTGCTTCACCAAACTTAAATAAGCGATTCACTTGAATTTTCAGACTCAGCATATCCTGTGCTGCATTTTCTATATGCACGATCTTGCCTAATGGCTGATTCAACGACCATACAGGATTGAGTTTCTGAATCCAGAAATTAATTGCATGCTGATCAACTACACTATCAGACAGTGCATTCAATGGCATTTTAAGTTTTTGCAGTACATGCATCGTTTGTGACATCACCTTGGGTTTTTAATTATTATACACATGTATATATATTTGTATATACAACCGTATTGTTTCTAATCATTTCACAAGCTTGACTGGCTCGGTTATAATAAAATGATTCATGCATGAACCTATCGATGAACGAGCCTTCAATGAAAATAAGCAGTGACGCATCTTTATTACAATCGAAAAGCATTGATGAGCCGATTATCGTACGGAGTGTCGGTCGCAAGGCCACCATTACCAAGGAAGAACTGTTTCAGGCTGCGTTGAATCTGATTGGGCCACAAAAAAGTATTTCCTCTTTAAGTCTACGTGAAGTCGCGCGTGAAGCTGGTATTGCACCGAACAGCTTCTATCGTCATTTTAAAGATATTGATGAACTGGCCATTGAGCTGATTGATCGTGCCGGAATTGTATTGCGTCAGATTTTGCATGAAGCACGTCTGCAAGCTTCTCGCCAGAACAGCATCATCCGCAGTTCTGTAGAAGTCTTTATTGCCCAACTGGATGCCGATGAAGGCAATCTGAGCCTGTTATTACGTGAAGGCTATACTGGCTCCAAGTCTTATAAACAGGCGGTAGAACGCCAGTTAAATTATTTTCAGCAAGAACTTCAGGATGATTTGATTCGTCTAGAACGCCTAAACAACAAGAAGTTATTTCATCCGGATATTGCCGCCAAAGCCATTACCCAACTGGTCTTCAACATGGGCGCCAATGTGATTGATATGCCTGCCGAAGACCGTAAAGAAATTGCCGAACAGACCATGATCATGATTCGGATGATTCTGGAAGGTGCGCGTCATCTGGAAGATTCCCAGCTGCGCTAATTTTCCGATTTGCATGAAGTAATATAAAAAGAGACGTAATCAACGTCTCTTTTTTATGATGATTACAAAAGTACAAGTTGAGCTTTAACCGCCTTTGCACTGGCCTCCGGATACTCAAGCGGGAACATATGCCCGCCCTCAACCACAGAATAATTAATCCGATAAATCTTGTGCATCCCTTGTGGCAAACCCTGCTGATAAAACTGGCTTTGCTCTGCAGTCATCAGATGCATCGGCACTTCAGGCGGTCGGCGTGGTGTTCTCCACCACCAGGCTGGCACAGTCCGGAAGATTTCCGCTTCTATCTGTTTTGGAATAGTTAACGTCACCCCACCACGTTCAGGTTCTGGCTGAATGCCGCTCTCGATATAATCAGCAAAACACTGCTCATCGAAATTTTTAAATAAGCGGTTAAACCGGAGTGCTTCAATTGCGACCTGTTTCGATGGCCAATAATCTTTGCGTTTTAGCGTAATTCCTGCGGGTGTATAACGATCGACACTTTTTAGATTCAGCTTTTTGATCAGTTCAAACATGGCGCTGTTTTTTCCAATCACAAACGGTGGATCCATAATGATCAGCTTGGAAAACAGTTCGGGACGTCGATACGCCGCCATAAGGGTCACCAGACCACCAAAGGAATGCCCTAAACCAATCACCTGTTGCTGAGGAAACTGCTGCTCGATATCTGCAATGACTTCATCGACCAGATAGCGCCAGTCTCGCGTAATTGGATATTGTGGGTTCATGCCGATAAATGGAATCGCTTTGACCTCATAATCTTGCTGAAAACAATGCAAAAACTTTTGATAAGTTGCCGAAGGGATACCATTGGCATGAGTAAAATGTAGGGCTTGCTTCACTATTTTTTAAACGCAGTGCGTATTCATCCTGAAATCGTAAGATGAGCTTACCGCTTTAAAGATTTATTCGGCAGCGCAAAAATGCTCAAAGCATGACCTCAAAGTCATTTCTCTGTATTCCTTCAGAATTTAAAGTCTATTTCTGCGATACAGTCAAATGTTGCATCGGTAGAAAAGTCGCGCCGCAACTGGCCTTATCCCCCGCGATGACCACTGCCCGTCCTTTGACAGTAATAGACAAATTGCTGGAAATTGCGGTGACCATAGTCTGACATTTGGGACAATAATGCTTCATACCATTTAAATGCACGGCAATACCATTGATCAAAAAAGAGAGTTCGCATTCAGTCACCATGCCGCCATGACTGGTCTTTGTGCCAAGGGTAATCAGTGCTTTTGACATACTTTGTCATTCTTATTATTCAGTAGCCTAATTTTAAACAGGAGGAAAATAACAGACCAGCATTCTCCGACCAAAAAAATAATAAACCCGGATTTTGCCCATAAAAAAAGCAGCCCGAAAGCTGCATTTTTTAATGATTTAAAGCTTAAGGCTTGACCACGACCATCACCTGAATTGCTTCCGGTGTTACCGATAGACCATCCAGCAGGCTTAAACCTTCTTTCTGCAACTTTTGTAAACGTGCAATTTCATCTTCACGGATACTTGGATTGAACTGTTTCAGATAGGTCAGGCGATCAATTTCATATTGCCATTTATTGCCATACACTTCTTTGGCTTGCTGCTTGAAGCCAGGCAATGCACTGCGTGCCAGTTCAAGCGCTTGCTGATAACGTGCTTCAATCACATCACGACGTGCTTTCACCACCTGACGGCAACTATTGCCATCTAAATGATGCAAGTACGGTTTCAGGATTTCTGGTGCAATCTTTTGTGATAGATCCTGACCTTTTTCACTGAGCAAGACACGAATCAACTGTTGCGGCAAGCTAGACGGCAAGTTCAATGCTTTCGGAGCCACCACATCGACCTTGAACCATACTTCAAGTAATACCGAACCCTGTGGCAGTGCTGCAGATTTTAGTACCGCAACGTTAGTGCTACCAAAGCCTTGCGTATTGATCATTTCCATCACACTTTCAGTGAATGGATGTTCCAGTGTCAGGTATTGCGCATCTTCACGGATTTGTGCCTGATCACGATAGAAAGTCGCTGTAATCCCTTCTTCATCCAACGTCAAACCTTGAACCTGCATTTGATCGGTTGGCTTGATGATCACTGTACCGTTACTTTGCTCGTCAAAGTCGATATTCGTAGACGCCATAAAGCGCTTCATGAAAATCGGCAAAGTGGTATTGTCATCATAGTCTTCAAGCGCGTTGACAATTTCCTGTGCCACCACCGGACGGCAAGAGTTGTACTCAAGCAAACGGTCTCGACCTTCCTGCAATTCAGCTTCCAGCGCTTCACGTTGCACGCTAACTTCTTCCAGCAGGTCTTCAAACTCTTGACCTTTGTCTGCCAATAGACAGTCTTTCAAGCGAACAATAAAGTTTTCTTGCAAGGTTTGTGCAGTTGGAGAAATATTGCTGAAGATATTCAGCGCTTCGTTATACCAGCGGAACATACGTTCTTGTGCAGTTCCCACCAGATAAGGCACATGAATCTGAATACGGTTTTCCTGACCGATACGATCCAAACGACCAATACGCTGTTCCAACACGTCCGGGTTCGCAGGTAAATCGAACAGAATCAGGTCAGAGGCAAACTGGAAGTTACGACCTTCAGAACCGATTTCCGAACAAAGCAGAATCTGTGCGCCATACGAATCTTCAGCAAAATATGCTGCAGCCTGGTCACGTTCTAATAAGCTCATGCCTTCATGGAACATTGCGGTACGAATACCGGCATGCAAACGCAGTACATTTTCCAGCGCTTCAACCACTGGCCCGCTACGCGCAATCAGTAAGACTTTCTTGTGTTTTAAATCGGTACGCAAACGCTCCATCAGCCACATCACGCGTGGATCGGCTTCCATCCACGAGCCGTCTAGCTGAGCTTCTTCAGGCCACATTTGCTCACGTAATTTGCCGTCTTTAGACCAGTGTTCTGGTGCCGGTAATGGTGCGGGCTGACAGTCACGTCCCGGGAAGCCCTGAATTGCTTCACGCGTATTGCGGAACAGAATACGGCCTGTACCATGACGGTCTAAAAGTTCGTGAATCGCACGGAAACGCTGTTCAGGATGATCTTCAATCGGATGTCCTAACAAGGCTTCAATCGCAGTGAAATGCTCAGCTTCTAGCGGCAGATCTGACATCAGCACTTCTGCAATTTTAGCCGTATGCTGATATTGCGCTTCTTCATCGAGGAAACGATCCAGCGAGTTAAAACGTTGCGGATCAAGCAAACGTAGGCGTGCAAAGTGACTTTCCACACCGAGCTGTTCAGGTGTCGCCGTCAATAACAACACGCCCGGCGTATGTTCAGCCAGTTCTTCGACCAGATCATAACGGTCATTACCGCCATCTTCTTCACTCCACATCAAATGATGTGCTTCATCGACCACCAGCAAGTCGAAACCGGCTTCTAGTGCCTGTTCACGCAAATCTTCATGGTCGACCATCAAATCGACAGAGGCAATAATTTTTTGTTCGGTCAAGAACGGGTTTTGTTCAGGATCATGTTCTTTGATCGATGCAGTACGGGTCAAGTCAAACAGCGAGAACTCAAGATTGAAACGACGGCGCATCTCAATCATCCACTGATATTGCAGCGAATCCGGTACTAAAATCAGAATACGTTCAGAACGGCCGGTTTTCAGCTGTTGATGGATAATCAGACCAGCTTCGATGGTTTTGCCCAGACCTACTTCATCCGCCAGTAACACACGCGGTGCAAAACGCTGACCGACTTCATGAGCAATATACAATTGATGTGGAATCAGGCCTACACGTGAACCCACTAGACCACGCAGTGGACTGCTTTGCATGTTGGCCTGCATTAGCAACGCTTCAATACGCAGGTCATACCATTCTTTATAATCAACCTGACTGGCCAATAAACGGTCTAAAGGCTTAGACAATTGGATGGTTGCACCAATACGGGTTTCATTCAGCGATTTACGTTCTTCAGTTCCATCTTCCAAGGTACGAACGACGTGATAACGTACCACGCCATTGCGGTCTTCAACGGATTCTACAATCCACTTGGTCCCTTCCTGATCCTGTAATTCATCTTTCACATTAAATACGATACGAGATAAGGGTGCATTGCTGCGTGCATAGACGCGGGTTTCATCGCTTTTCGGGAATAAAATGCTGACCGACCGCTCATCAACATCAATAAGAACGCCTAAACCGAGTTCTGTTTCAGTATCTGATAACCAACGTTGACCAATAGCAAATTGCTGCAATTTTTCCACCTTTATCTTAAGTACAAGATTATGAATATTAGGCTCAATCACGAAACGTCATTGGAGCAAAATTCCACACCTTCAAGCAATGTATTTTGACATAAAGCCCACTAAAAAGTGAGCATAATTCACGCCGATTAAAGAAGTATTTCCTAGAACGGCGCCGGACAATAAAATTCGACTAACTGCTCTGTTTGAGGATGATAAAAACTCAAACGTTCCGCGTGTAAACATAAACGCGAGCTGAGCTGTTGCTGTTCGGATGTCGCATATAAGGTATCGCCAATAATCGGATGTCCGAGATATTGCATATGCACCCGTAGCTGATGTGAACGGCCGGTAATTGGGATCAGTTTCACCCGGGTCACAGGCTGTCCCTGAATATTAAAATGTTCAATCGCCTGCCAATGCGTGATGGCCGGCTTATGATGTGTGGGATCTGCGATATGTAAAGGCGGACGGCTTGGATCATACACCACTGGCACTTCAATAGTGCCTTCACCTTCGAGTGTACCTGCAACCACAGCCTGATAGGTTTTATCAGTCTGGCGTTCCTGAAACTGGCGGGAAATGGTTTTTTGTCCCCATTTGCTCAGACCAAAGGCCAAAATACCGGATGTATCGCGATCCAGTCGATGAATCAGTAAAGTTTTGGGTTCTAATTTGACCAGACGGTTGATCAGGCAATCTTGTAAGTCTTCTGTTTTACCGGGAACTGTGAGTAAACCTGCAGGTTTGTGGATGACCATGAAATCGTCATCACGATGTATCAGATGTTCGGTTAGAAAATTACTCAAAGTTCAATCCCAGGCTGATCGTGAAAAACAAGGCGGCAATGATAGAAAGCTTAGCCAATAATTACAATGCGCATTTATGTAAATGACGATGAAATTTCCGATTTAGCGCATAAAATTGCTCAATCGCAGTGCATCAACCTGAGGATTTTAAAATGAAGCTTGCCAATTCGTGCAAAGACGGATGTTTTAGCACATCTTCATAACGGATATTGGCACCATGTGCACGCCATATACTGACTAGACTCACCACCGCTACCGAATCCAGACCATAATTTTTTAAGTCGACATAGGGATTAATTTCCAAAGCATCCATATCCAGCTGTTCTGCGACAGCCAACATAATGCCTTTGGCCGACAATACATATTCGGAAGATGCGCTTAAATCCCATAAGCGGGTCAGGCTATAGGTATTTAAGTGATGTATCCCCTGTGCCGAAATATTTTCAATCCACTGAATATGCTGATCTTGATTTGATAATAAAATTGCATCATCGACCACACCGATTTGATCCGTCACACTCATCAGATGCGGCAAAATCTGTTTCAGCATCGGTGTAACCTGCCCGGCAAAAATCAGCTGCGGATGCGTTGAGGCATATTCTCCCAATTGCTGCATGCCTTGCATCAAATCATCACCGTACAAATCAACAATCGGAATATCCAGCGCTTTGGCTTTATTGGTTAGTTGAATCAAATTCACCATGAGTCCACTCTCTTGTATGCCCTGTTGCATACGCAAGTTTTGCAATCCAACTAAAACCAAAACAGATTGTGTTGAGGACAGCTGCCATTTAGCTTGGGATGGAGCAAGTTGGATTTTTTTGGGCATAGAGTACAGCATGGGAGGCTCTTATAAATACAAAATAGCATGATGATTCATGCTATTTTAGTTTAGCATTATTTGAAAAACACTTTGATTTCACAGATGATTATTGTTCTAATTTCGTATAATCGCCATTATATTAAATATGCCTAGAGTTGATTAACGCGACTATCCTAAAAATAGGGTGATTTAGCCAAATAAGGACTAAATGCTAAAACTAAAATAAGCAAAAGAGGAGTATCTGAGGCACTAAAAATCACTCTGCCCAATGAGTCCACTCAAAAATTTTCTTCGGGTCATCAATTTCATAAATTCGCCACTTCTTATCTAAAAAACCTAATGGAAAAACCTCATTCGATATATCGTTTTGAATAAAGTGGTTAAGAATATAAATGCTTGAATTAAGAATATCTAATACGTTATTTGATAACATTTTTTTTGTATTTTCAATGCTATTTTTCTTTTTTGAATGAATAATTTCATTTCTAAGGGTTTCTAATTCTTTAAACATTGACCAATACTTGATTTGCTTAGGTGATTCACAGTTCAAAATATTTGGAATAATTTCAGTGAGTTTTTCTGAAGTTGGTATCCATTTTTCAATTTGAGAAATTTCATAGACTTCTTGAATACCTTTTGAGTTTGTTTTTTTATAAACGAAGTCATTAGGGATTGTGGCGTTGCAAAATGCTTCAACTGCTTTATAAGAAAAAACAGATGCTATTTGTATTTGTTCAATATAGTCATAAAATAACGAGACATTTTCACTATAAAAATCTTTATTCTTTTCCATATCTTTTTTAAGTTTTTCTAGTAGATTTTCAGCTTCATCTCTAGCTTTAGTAAATATATTCAATGATAGTCCGATCTCATTAGGAAGCGATAAATTGATCTCTTTATTATCAATTTTTAAATCTAACATTCTCTGTAAAAAAACCAATTGATCGTTTTTTTTAACATTATAAATTAAGGGTTTTGAGCACCTAATATCTGGAATTTTGTAAGAGCCGAAACCTGTCTCAGATTTAGAGTAGCTGTTCACAACATGAACACATACCATTTGTAAATTTACTAAAGCTACGTTCATAAAAATTCCTTCAAAATCATTTTTTTTATAGTTATAGATAAGAATTGAGCGAGTGTCTACGAGCGATGACTGCTTCTGTCGCATTTGAAAATTAAGTTTTCCTAAAATTAATATAATACATGTTATATGAAATCCTCTGTAAATTTCATTTTAAAACAAACTCTTATATTGGTGTAAAAAGCCCAATCATTAGCGATTGGGCTTTTTAGCTGACATTTCACATTCCACGCTTCATTTTGGAACATCTTTGGATGATTTTATTAAATTGAGCTGATCAATTTCTATTTTAGATTAGCTTTGCTGCGCCAAAAACTTCTCAATCGCTACCTGTGCAATCTCCGCATCTTCAAACGACTTCACACCCGACACACCCATCGCACCGACGAGCTGCCCTTCATACATAATCGGCTCACCACCTTCCAGCATTCCTGAGAAACTTTCCATGGTCAAAAAACCCATCTGTCCGCCTTTGATAATATCTTCAAACAGTTTAGATGGATGGCGACTCATGGCAGAACATTTGGCTTTTTCGACGGCCAGATTTGCAGTCATTGGGGCTGCACCATCCATACGCTTCATCGTAAGCAAATTACCTGTTTCATCTACTACAGCAATACTGACATTAAAACTGTTCTGAATGGCATATTGATGGGCTTGATCTAATAAAAATTCAGCATCACTTAAAGTCAAATAATGTTTGGTTTGCATGAATAAATATCCCTAATTTTAAATGTAATTTTCCCTAAGCCTGAGCCCTATATGGCGCAAGAATACAGTAAGAAGTCTTTAAATTTTCATTTCTATTCGATAGATGAAAGCCCTCTCCTTTAAGGAGAGGGTTTGGGAGAGGTATAAATTACGCTTTCATCTCAGCAAAAGTTTCTTTTGCAGCCTGAATAGTGAAAGCAATATCTTCATCAGAATGCGCAGCTGAAATAAATCCTGCTTCAAAAGCAGATGGCGCAAGGTTCACGCCACGATTTAACATGCCATGGAAGAATTTACGGAAAGCATCGACATCACACTTCAACATCGAATCGAAGCTCGTGATGTCTTCCTGATCGGTAAAGTACAGACCAAACATGCCACCGACCTGTTGTGTCTTGAATGGAATGCCTGCTTCATCCGCAGCAGCTTGTAAGCCAACCAGCAGTTTCTCAAGTTGTGCAGACAATTTCTCATAGAAACCTTCAGCACGGAGATGTTTGAACATCTCGATACCGGCACGCATTGCCAATGGGTTACCTGATAGCGTACCTGCTTGATACACTTTACCCAATGGCGCGATGCATTCCATCACTTCACGTTTACCACCGAAAGCACCCACTGGTAAGCCTGCACCGATGATTTTACCTAAAGTGGTTAAATCCGGAGTAACGCCATAATGTGCTTGCGCACCGCCAAGACCGACACGGAAACCGGTCATTACTTCATCAATGATAAACACTGAACCATGCTCATCACAGACATCACGAATCGCTTGCAGGAAACCATCAATCGGTTTCACAAGGTTCATGTTGCCTGCGACTGGCTCAACAATCACGCCGGCAATTTCTGAACCGAATTTGGCAAAGCATTCTTTTAAAGTCGCGATGTCGTTATATGGAAGTGTCAGCGTATGTTTTGCAAAATCCGCTGGCACGCCTGCCGACGTCGCTTCCCCTTCACCACTGGTCAATAAACCTGAACCGGCTTTTACCAATAATGAATCCGAATGACCGTGATAACAGCCTTCAAATTTTACAATCTTGTCACGGCCAGTATAACCACGCGCTAAACGAATCGCGGTCATGGTCGCTTCTGTACCTGAGTTGGTCATACGAACCAGCTCAATCGATGGCATGATCTCGCAGATAATGTCTGCCAGTGTGGTTTCATGAACTGTGGGCGCACCAAAGCTCAAACCGTCTACTGCGGCATCCTGAACCGCTTTAATAATCGCTGGATGCGCATGACCCAAAATCATCGGCCCCCATGAACCTACATAGTCCACATAACGTTTGCCATCGACATCATACAGATACGCACCTTGGGCTTTTTCGATAAAGACCGGCGTCCCACCGACACTATTAAATGCGCGTACAGGTGAATTGACGCCACCCGGGATATGTTTATTGGCTTGTTTGAACAATTGTTCTTGCTTTGGAGATAAGCTCATGAAGGCACTCGACTCAAAATTAAATCAATCAAAAAATTTTATGCTGTAGCTTGAAAAAGCGCAGACCATTCATCTAAACGTTCAGGAATGGCATTCATAGGAAGTCCCAATATATCACTAATCACCGCGCAATAATCCGCACCTGACTCAATGACATCCTTTGAATTTTCAACCGTTAAACCACCAATGGCACAGAGAGGCACGTTCAATTTTTCTTTGGCCAGTTTTAAGGTTTCAAGACCAATATTACCCGCTTCAGGTTTACTATCAGTCGCATAAATTGCTCCAAATGCCACATAATTCGCACCATCGGCAATGGCCTGTTTAGCCAGCTCAAGTGAGTTATTACAGCTACGGCCAATCAACACGCCTTTAGGCAAACGCGCAACAGCGTCGACAATCGAACCATCATCCTGGCCTAAATGCACACCCACGCCGTATTTAACCGCCATTTCCAGATCATCGTTAATCACGAAAGGTACGCCATATTCAGCACACATGGCTTTCATGTACTCGATTTCGTAAATTTGATCTTCTTTCGCCACTTTTTTACGGCGATATTGCAAGACCGCAACACCACCATTGGCCATTGCACCTTCCAACTTCGCTAATAAAAGCTCTAATGGATCATCATTGGTAATTAAATATAAACCGCGCATCTTGCTCGCCACTTGCTAGGATGGCTCTATTATAGGCATAACTCGGTTTAATTGCCGCCATCTTGCTGTTTCTAAGACTGGGCAGCAACAGATTTGCAGTTTTTTAGCGCAATTTGTCAATTAAATCTCAAATATCACCATTTTCAGGGATATACGGACTTTCAAATCTGCGTTTTAATCGCCTTATATCAATAATTATAACGTGTTAATGCTTACGCCCTCCGACAAACGCTTTTAGGATTTTGCAGATAACTTGGTGGAGAAGTTGCAAAATTCTAAGAGCGATTTTTTTGTCTTTTTTTCGCCTGGCTCAAGCGTACTCAAATTAATTAATATTAAAAATACCCATTTTCAGGGATAGCCCAATCGGCGCGAAGCGTCTTAAATAGCCTTAGACACAGAAAATAAACAGAAAAATAAATACCTGTGTTTGTAATACCCGATCCTTTCTGGTTTTGAGTCATTCGTTTGTGGGAAAACGTTTCAAAGCCAGAAAGGATCTTTTACTTTCAGCACAAATCCACATGAATTCTTCTATGAATATTTACACAATAGCATGAGCAAAATCTTGAACATTTATTGGTAGCAAACAGGCATAAAAAAAGCCCGGAGAAGGTCGCTCCAGGCTTGGAAAACTGATGTATTAATTAAAATATAATGGTTGATCAAAAAACCTAATCTGCAATACCATAATTATTAGAATAATAATTCTAGACTTGCAAGGCTTTTATCGAAATTTCATGCTTTAAGTGGGCACATTCCGATAAAAGTCATTCTGGCTTAACGGGAAATTTTATCGTATTTAAGGTCGATCAGACTGATATTACCACGCAGGACATCGGCAAACATGCGCCAGTCCGAGATAAAGCTATATACAGGCTGTTTGAAGCTGGCTGGTTTATTGCGCTCAAAGATAAAATGACCGACCCAGGCACAGGCATAGCCCGAGAGTAAACCATATGCAAAATATCGCGGCTTGCCTTGACGAATGGCTTTGGCAAAACAGTATAAACCGATGCTACTGCCGGCCACGTGCAGACGGCGGCTAATAATATGCCGATGCTCAGTCAAATAGAAGCGATAAAATTCATGATAGTTCTTAATCGGCATCTGGGGCTGAACCATCACCTCATTCTTACTTTCTGGTTGTACTTGTACATTCATCTGTCATCATCCTGACGTTTTTTGTTTTACCTTAGCGTATATTTTAGCCAAATAACAGCCTTTTGATGCGCGCTTCAATGCATCTTGCACATCCCCGTGAAGGCCTGAATCCGATCGTTTTAGCCTAAAATGAACCGATGAAATCTAAGTTTCAAACTTCTGTTTAAGCTTTTTATGCTCAGTCAAGTCTTACATGCATTTTTATTTTGGTTACAATCTGCTGCGCACAAATCTAAAAATATAATTGCGGCTGCTGTCCGCCTCATTTTAAAACCTTATTCAAGTGAAGATTCAGTACTTAATTGCACTGAACAGATAGGATGATCATCATGGTTGAAGTTGAACTCAAGTTCCAAATTCCTGTGGCACGACGCACTGCGCTGCTCAAGGCACTTGATCCGAAAAAGTCTCAACAGATCCAGCTTCAAGCCAAATATTATGATACTACCGACCGCCAACTGGCCCGGCATGGGGTGGCACTGCGTCAGCGTCTGGAAGGTACACGTTGGGTGCAAACGCTAAAAGCGGCCGGAAAAAGCCATATCGAACGCTTTGAACATAATCATGATCTAGGGAAATTAACCGCATCTCCTGAACTGGATTTAGATATTTATAAAAAATTTCCAGAAGCCGGGGCAATTCTCAGCAATGCGCTCGGCAATCAGTTCGACCAGCTCCAACTCCAGTTTGAAACCGATATTGCCCGTACGTTAAGAGTGATTGACTATGAAGATACCCAGATCGAAGTCAGCCTGGATATTGGGCATATCCGCACACATGATGCCGAGCAAGAAGTACATGAAGTCGAGTTCGAGCTTAAAAATGGTTCAATTCAACATCTACTGGCGTTTAGTTTTGAATGGGTCAAGAAATACCAGCTCTGGCTCGATGTACGCGGCAAGGCTGAAATAGGCAATCTATTGGCCACTTCACAGCGCGTCAGTCCTGCGACCCTTAGCAAAGAATTTCAGATCAGCAAAAAAGACAGCGCCAGTAAAACCATGTACAGTCTGATTGCACAGCAGATGCAGCATTTATTGCCGAATATCGCGGCGATTGCAGCTCAGGTTGCAGAGCAGGAACATATTGATCAGGCACGACTGGCACTGGATCACTTATATCTGACCTTGCTGCTCTTCAAAGACTGGCATCCACAGCTTTCGGACAAATGGGCACATCAACTGGCGGCCTTTAAGCAGCAATTTGAACATTTGCAACATTTACAGCATATGCAAAACAGCTTGGCCGGCTTCCTGCAAAATCCCACCACGGCAGAAAACCTGAGCAAAGATATTCTGTATGCGCAGGAGAAACTCGGTAATCTGGTCAAATCTACCCAGAATGTGCATCATTATCTGGAATTACTGATGTTCAGTTTGAATGAAAATGAGCATGCCTCGCTGGACTTGAAAACTGCTGCTCAAACTACCTTGCAACAGCAATATAAAGCTTTGCAGGAACAAATGAACCAGACCGATATCACTGATTTTGAAAGTCTGGATCAATTGTCGGGCCGGATTCAGGAGCTCAAATTCAGCTTTCCGATTTTAACCACGATCTATGATGTCAAAAATTTGCAGAAATACAGCAAAGCGCTGAACGATGCTCAACTGGCAGCCAGTGAATATCAAACTTTGGCCTCTTCTGCAGTTTATATTCAGCAGACCGAGCTGGAAGCAAGTGACTGGTTTGTGCTGGGCTGGCTGACCGCCAAGCAGGAAGTCTATGCGCAGAAACTGCTTGAAGCGACCGAACAGTTCTTGGTCAGTCGTAAATTCCTGAAATAAACATATTGAAATAAATATCACAAGAAAAACTCAAAGCACGCCTTCTCTGGCGTGCTTTTTTGTTGCAGAAGCACATCACACCCCTGCCGATCTTTGGGCTATATTAATCTATAAAACCCACATCGCGGAGGAATGACCCGATGGCAGAAATAGAACTCAAATTCCAGATTCCGCCACAGTCTCGTGTGCAATTTGAACAGGACATTCAGAAACTTCAGCCGACTCGGCATCGTCTGTGTGCACGCTACTTTGATACTGAAGCGCAACAATTACAACAACATCAGATTGCCCTGCGGCAACGTCTGGAAGACCAGCAATGGATTCAAACCCTGAAAGCAGCGACTGAACAACAATTTGAACGTTTTGAACTTGAGCATGAATTAAAAAGTCCTCCGGAACATTGTGATTTTCAGTTATATCGCAAACATAAACCGGCCAAAAAAATCCTGAAACAGGCGCTCGGTGATCTGGAGACACCACTCATCCTGCAATTTGAAACAGATGTCGTACGGTATGTCCTCACAGAAAGTCATCTGGACAGCCAGATTGAAATTGCCTTTGATGTCGGAGAAATTCGACACAATGATCAAGCCATCGATATTTATGAAGTCGAATTTGAGCTTAAATCCGGCCAGCTGAGTGAATTGATTGATTTCATTCAGCCCTGGGTTCAGCGTTATGCTTTGTGGCTGGATACACGGAGCAAATCGGAACGCGGTTATGCCTTATTACATGATGAAGAGAGTCTGCCAGTTCAGCATCAGCTTCCCTTAGTGCTTGAACAGAAAGATCAGATCAGTACGATTTTACAAAAAATTGTCGCCAACTGTCTGGCTCATCTTTTCCCAAATGCGACGGCGATTGCTGCCGAAAATTATAATAGTGATCATGTGCATCAGGCACGTGTTGCGATTCGGCGTTTGCGCAGTGCTTTTAAAATTTTCCAGTCCGTGACTGAACATGTACAGCCAGAATGGCCGGAACAGCTGCGGGATATTTTTCAGCAACTGGGTTCTACCCGAGATCGCGATGCCCTGGCAGAAAGCCTGATTCCACAACTGGAAAAAGCAGGTTCCCCCTTACTGAAATTACCCCCACACCGACAAAAACAGCCAGATATCAGTGTGCTGTTCAGAAGTCCTGCTACCGTAGAACTAATGCTGCAACTGTTCAGCTTTAGCCAAGAAAAAACGGATAACAAAGCCAAGTCTTCACATAAGATTTTGTGTAAAGGCCTGAGCAAGCTGCACCAGCAAATCTGTCAGGATGCCGAGAACTATCAAGAACTGGATATTGAATCCCGGCATCGGACACGCAAACGGGTCAAACGCTTACGCTATAACGTAGAATTCTTGCAAAGCCTGTTTCCTGAAAAAGAGGTTAAAGCCTATCTAAAAGCCTTAAAACCCTTGCAGGAAAGTCTCGGGCATTATAATGACCTATTTGTAGCAGACGAATTATTTAGACCTTATGTCAAACAACAGGCCAAGGCCTGGTTTGTGCTAGGCTGGATAAGTGCGGAACAGCAGCGTTTGTCGAACGAAGCAGCAGAGCGTTTACAGCAGTTTGCAGAAAATACCAAGCCCTTCTGGTAAGACCGGGCTTGGTCAAACTGTGCTAGCGATATTTGCCGAATACTTTCCAGGTATTATTGTCTGCCAGAGGATCGTTATAACTGTCGCTGCGTTGCTTGCGTGGCTTATCGCGTGCATCGACCAGTTCAAAATGTGGCTCAACACTCAGCACAATCCCATTCACATAAAAACGGGTGCGCGTATATTCGCTCTGGCCATGCTGAAACACATAAGTGCGTAAATCCACAAATTCACGGTGTGCCACCAAAGCTGCAGTATCGTCACTATCAAGCCACTGCCGCATGGCTGCAATCTGCTCGGGTTCGAACTGGCCGCATTTTTCGATCAGGCTGGCGACCCCACGAAAAGTTTTGGATTCCTTGGCGCGGGTTTTATTAATGCGAATCCGGTCAACATGAAAGTAAAATAGCGGCAAGTTTAAATGACTCGGCAGATGGATCGCATCCAAGATTTCATCTTCCATAAAAGGCTGAAACAGATCCTGTGCCCTTTCAATCAGCCCGAGCCACTGGCTATAGTATTCATCTACCTGTGACTGGCTGCCATAATAAATCGGCAAGCCTTCAACATTAGCTAGATTTGCCGGTGGCCAAATATTCTGGCGCAATAAGGCAATATCACTTTTTAGGCTTTGTACTGCAATCGCATCCTGCATGGCATTCACTTTTATATGCTTAGGCTATTTTTTAGATTAAGGCAAAGGTTTAGTTTCTGCAAGGCTTTGCCTATAATTAACGATTGAGATTTTAGTGTTAGGAACAAATTCATGGTTCAAAAGATTGAAGCAACCGATGTAACCGAAGAAGAAGCGTTAAATGCGGCATTCTTTGAACGTGCTGATGAATTTATTCAACAAGCCAACGAGTTTTGTCGCGTAGAAAAAGGCTCACAGGAAAAACCGAGCGATAAGCGCGGTCAAGTCAGTGCGGCGATGTTATTTGGTACTGCCCGTTTCAATACCTGGGTGGCAGCAAATAATTTTAAAGATGGCAACGAGATGCGTGATGCCAAAGATCAGGTCATGTCTTATATCTTGCAGCAATTTCAAATGATGCTGGAAGATAACTATGATGAATATTGTGAACAGTTCGAAAACTATTTACGTTTCCGTCACAATGAAGAGTTTCATGCCAACAAGCATAATCATGATCACAAGCACGATCATTGATTAAATACGAAAAGCCCCACGGGGCTTTTTTTATTTGTTGTCATTTATCATATTGACTTTGAAATGATTTTTACCCTATATAAATTGAATAATAAATAAACGAAAACAAGGCATAGCATGCAGCAACTTCCCTTTCCGATCATTGACCCGCATATTCACCAATGGGATCCGTATAACACGCCACATGCGGCAGCGCTCGCGGTCAAGCTGTTCGGCAAGCACCCCAGATTGCTGGACAAAATGGTGCGGCTGCTAAAACCTAAAGATGTAATTGAGACCATTGGACTGACTCAGCATCTGACCGCCCCTTATCTGCCTGCGAATTACAAGAAAGATCTTGGGCATTACGAAATCAAACAAATTGTACATGTCGAAGCCAGCTGGCATGATCAGAAAGGTACAGGCGTGGTGGATGAAACCCATTTTATCGCCGGACTTCCTTTTGATCAGCATAATATCCGGCTAGGTGGGATTGTCGCCACGGCGGACCCACGACAGAAGAACTTCAAGCAACTGATTCAACTACATCGAGAAGCTTCTCCCAAGTTTCGCGGCATCCGTAAAATGGCTGCGGTACATCCGGATAAAGGGATTCATGCCTGGATCAATGAACCGCATCTCTATCGCAACAAAAATTTTCTGAAAGGCTTTGAGGAACTGGCCAAGCAAGATTTAAGCTTTGATGCCTGGGTATATTCTCCCCAGATTGCGGATGTTACTGCGCTGGCCAAAGACTTTCCAAACACCCCTATTGTGCTGGATCATCTGGGTACGCCCGCAGGTTTATTTGGCAAGGTGGGCAAAGCTACAGGCAAGACTGAACAAGATCGCGCCCAGATATTTGCAGACTGGAAAGATCAGTTGACAGAACTGTCTGAATGTCAGAATGTATCGACCAAAATGTCTGGTCTGTTTATGCCCGTTTTAGGTCATGATTTTCATCAGCAGAAACGGCTGGCAAGTAAACAGGAATTAGTGGAACGTGCAACTCCCTTGATCCAGCATGCTTTAGACTGCTTTGGTTCTAAACGCGTGATGTTTGCATCCAACTTTCCAATGGACAGTGTCAGCAGCTCACTCACCAATATTATTGATGCCTTTAGCGATATTGTACAGGACTACAATGAAAATGCGTTAAAGCCGATCTTTTATGAAAATGCTAAAGCGTTTTATAAATTAGAAGAATAAGAGTCTGGATCCTTAAAAAAGGAGGAAAATACATATGCTCTGGGAAGAAATGATCGCTAGTCCCTTGTCAGAAAAGCTTTTATATACTTGCTTGGTGATCTGTTTTAGTGGAATCGCATCCTACTATTACCAACATATGATCCACTTACCCTTTAATAAAGATATCGCTTTAGGATCAATCTTGGTATCAGGTGATATTTTCCTTTTTCTCTTTGCCACTTTCTGGTGGAGCTTGCCCTGCGCTGTATTATCTGGTGTTTTAGGTGGAATCCTGTTCACCAGAAAAGTTACTTAAATTGGGCTTTTAATAATATGGTAAATAAAAAAACCCCCTCATTTGAGGGGATTTTTTTATCAACACTATGATGTTTTAACTTGCTTACCATACTGATCAGCCATCACTTCAACCAGCTGGTCCGGCTTGATGTATTTTTTGATCATGGCATCAATATCGGCTTTGCTCAGTTGAGCAATCGCCTGATCACGTTTTTCCCGGTAAACCAGATTACGGTCTTTTTCCAGCTGTGGAATCAACATAGTGTGAATACGGCGATCATCTTCGAGTGCAGTTAAACGCTGTTTCAAGATACTGGCTTTTGCCGCTTCGACTTCCTGTTCAGTCACGCCACGTGTCAGCAGTTCATTGAGTACCTTATGCACTGCCTGAGAAACCTGTGCGGATTTTCCAGCCGTATAATTGGCACTAATCATTATGGCGCCCACATCTGCCCATTCATCGAGTTGCACATCTGCACTAAAACCATAGACTAGTGCATTTTTCTCGCGTAGCTCTTGTGCCAGTCGTGACGATAACTGTGAATCACCCAGAATATATCGAAATACCTGTAATGCAAGTGCATCGGCATGATCTGCGCCGACCGGCATGCTCATGAATGCCTCATAACTCCCGAATTCACGCTGCTCAGACAACGCATGAATTTTCTGGGCTGGATAGCTTCGATATTCCGATTTCAGACGCTCATAAGGCTGTGCAGCTTTCCAGTCTGAAAAACTGTTTTTCAGTACATTTTGCATCGATTTCGGATTAAATTCGCCCGTAACCGCTATTTGCGCATGCTGGGTTTTTAAAAACTGCTGATACAGTGCCATAACCTGTTCGCGAGTCGCTTTCTGATACTGTTTTTTGGCCAATTCCGGCTCGAAATGAAAACGCAGATCGCCAGGCTGATAAATCTCGATCGTTCGAGCCATCGTCAAGCTCGACACGGTATCTGGTTCAGTATAAGGACGATCCAGACTGGATAAAGTCTGCCCCTTGATTAAATCAAACTGACTTTGCTCAAATGCCGGCGTTTTCAGCACATCAACCACATACTGGAAAAACTCCTCAAACTTTTCTTTTTTGGCGCTGATCTGCAAGGTCAGGCCATTGCCGGATGCACCGGCAGTTGCCGAACCACCTACTTCAATAATTTTATCGGCAATCTGCTGCAAGCTTTGAGTTTTCGATGAGCGCAACATTAAATAAGCGGTCAGATCCAGAATCTCGCCTTTATTCATCAGGCTTTGTGCAGTACCAAAATCCAGTGAAATTGTGGCATAAACCTTGTCATCGCGGGTAGTCGTCGGAAACAACGCGTATTTAATGCCATTTTTCAACTTGCCACGCTGAATCTGTTTGTCTTTACTGTACAAATACTGTTTGGATTCCTGGACATATTGCTTCACTTCAGCCTGATAAACACTGACATCTTTCAGTGGCTCTTCTGCTTCAGTCTGTTGATCCAGAGTTTTTGCCGGTGCTTCTGTTTGTGCCAGTTCCTGCGCTTTTTTCTGATCTTCCGGGGTAGGTAAAATATTGCCAGAAATACGGTATTCAGGTTTTAAAAAATTCTTATAGACCTGATTGACCTGATTCACATTCAGGTTTTGAATCGCGCTCAGATCTTTAAAATACTGGCTCCAGTCACCCGAATACGCCACTGCATAATCACTTAAACGTGAACCTAAAGCAGTCGCACTATTTTTAATATTGTCGGCCTGATTTCGGGTCAGATTTTTAGCCCGGTTTAATTCTGCTTCGGTAAATGGCTGGCTCTTTTCTACGCCTTGGATCAGCCCCTTTTCAATATCCTGTGCCTGATGATTCGGAGCATAGATTGCTCCCATAAACACCAGATTAAAGTCTTTATCCAGCCAGGTACTGGATTGCACCGCTGTTGACTTCCCAGTTTCCACCATATTCTGATAGAGATGTCCACTTGGCTGCAAAGTATAGAGCGTTGGCGAAACAGCCAAAGCCGTTTTAATGCTTTCTTCGGATTGATTCAAATAAAGATTAAACTTGGCCAGATCACTGCCTTTTCGCACGGTAAATTCACGCTGTTTAATCTGTTCCGGTTTAAGCGCTGGGACTTTCACTTGCACTGGTACACTTCTGGACTGAATCGGACTGAAATGTGTATCCAGCTGTTTTAACACCTCGGCCTTGTCAAACTTGCCTGAAATGACCATAAAGGCATTATTCGGTGCATACCAATTACGGTAAAAACGGTTTAATTCCTGCATATTAATGGATTGCAGTTCATTCAGGTCACCAATGGGCAAACGGCCTAAATACTGATTACCATAGGCCGATTTAAATACCTGATCGATCAATACCGAAAATGGCTGGTCCAGCCGGATTTCACGCTCGCGTTTTACAATATCAATTTCAGTCGGTACATATTTTTCCTGAAGCACCAGCTTGTCCATGCGTTCGGCTTCCAGAAAAATGACTTCACTTAATGCTGTTTTTTCAGGACGGATCACATTGGTATATTTGGTCGAGTAATAGTCGGTACTGGCATTGGTCATTAAGGTGTATTGATCCAGTCGGCGCTGGAACTCATCCCCTTTGACATTTTCTGTACCTTTAAAGGCCAAATGTTCCAGCAGATGGGCCAGCCCGCCCTTACCTTGAGGATCGTTCAGGGAACCGGTCAGATAGACCGTATTCATAAAAATCTTATTTTCTTTATCATTCGGTGCTAGAATAATGCGCAGTCCATTATCCAGTCGGTATTCTTCAATATTCTGTTCCGTTTTCACCAAAACAGGCTGTGCAAAACTTAGTACACTACAGCCAGACAATATAATAGCCAGACTTAAATTTTTATAACGTAGCAACATTCTTCATCCAAATTATAAATATAAATTTTTATTCGCGCCCATCTTAGAGAATGATTCTTTTTCTGAATAATCTATTCCAAGCCGAACCATCAAAATAACATGTCGCCTCACCTGACGACATGTAGATCTATGTAATTATGAAAATTAAAGATAAATTTCAGCCTGCATATATAGCTTGCCGTAACCGGAAATTTCAATTCGGTCCTGATCTTGCAAGGCACAATACAGTACACCACCACGTGCTGATGCCTGATAGGCGACCAGTTCATTTTTACCCAGTTTTTCGGCCCACAGCGGTGCAATTCCGGTGTGAATTGAACCTGTTACCGGATCTTCATTGATTCCATTACTCGGTGCAAAATAACGTGAAATACAGTCATATTGCGTATCTTGTGTGGTGATTGCGACATCTAGAAAGGTATTTTGAGCAGTAATTGCTGTACGCTTGCCATTCAACTGTTTAAGCAGTTCAAAATCGGGGGTTTCATCCAGCACATCTTGTACCGATTCATATTCAATAATATAGCCCTGCGCGTTCAGATAAACCTGTTTAAATGGTTTATTTAAGGCCTGTCTTAAGGCCTCAGGATATTCAACAACAGGCTCTGCACGACGGATTGGAAAGTTCATTCTGATCTTGCCATCCGCATCCTGCCGGACCACAAAGATGCCAAAATCTTTCACATGAAAATGAATCGTTTTCCCTGTATCAAACTGATTGAATAATACAAAGCTACTGGCCAGTGTCGCATGACCACAAAAATCCACTTCCTTGGTTGGCGTAAACCATCGAATGGCATAATTATCGCTATCGATGACTTTAACAAAAGCCGTTTCAGACAGATTATTTTCCAAGGCGATATTTTGCATCAGACCATCTTCGAGCCATTCATCCAGCACAATCACGGCTGCGGGATTGCCTTTAAACAGTTCCGTGGTAAACGCATCGACCTGGTACATTTTCATTTTTTGAATTCCTGAATATAACGATCTCTAGTTTAAAAGCTTTTTTGCAAGAATGAACTTGAATATGTTAATGATCTCATTAATCTAGCCTATTAAATAAATAGAGCAAATGGTGCTGCATGACACACTCCCATATTCAAAGTGTTCTTTTAGAAAAAGCTTATCGTCTGATTACCCATGGCCCTACTGTACTGGTGTCTGCTCAAGATCAACAGGATACAGATGTTATGGCAGCAGCCTGGGCATGCGCACTGGAATTCAGCCCCGCCAAAGTGACTGTGGTTCTGGATAAAAGTACCAAAACCCGAAATATTATTGAAAATTCAGGTTATTTCGCGCTGCAAATTCCGACACTGAAACAACTGAATATGGTCTATCGTCTGGGTACGCAAAGCTTGCATGATGTGCCGGACAAACTGGCACAATCCGGAATAGAACTATTTCATTTTTCTGGTTCTGATATTCCTGTAGTACAAGGTTGTGCGGCCTGGATACTTTGCGAGCTGATTCCTGAGCCGCATAACCAGCAAATGCATGACCTGTTTATAGGCAAGGTGATTGCAGCATATGCCGATAATCGGGTCTTCCGCGACGGCCACTGGCATTATCATGAGGTGGATGAAGAATGGAAAAGTATTCATCATGTAGCCGGCGGGCATTTTTATACCATTGGCAATGCGGTGAGCATTGATGATCCAGCATCATAAATTTTTCAAATTTGGGATAAATGAAAATAATCGAGGATAATCAGATGATATCGACAAGCCCCAGAGCATCCGAAATTATGCTACTTTATCTTTAATCTTCATTTGGTCTGATGCGCTATGATGCCTTTTAAAATTCACTGTATTGATGTCCAGAATTCACTGCAAAATTATATCTGGTTGCTTGAACATACCGTGTCACATCAGGTGGCCGTGATTGACCCAACTGAAGCAGAATTGGTGCAAAACTATTGTGCCGAACACGGTTTAACTGTAAGTCAAATCTGGCTGACGCACTGGCATAAAGACCATATTGGTGGTGTGCCGGGGTTAATCCAAGGAAAAAATCTGCCTGTGTATGGCCCACGGGCAGAACTGAGCAAAATTCCGTTTATCACCCATCCGCTTGAGCATGAAGAACAGTTTAATTTTCATGGGATAGATATCCAGGTAATTGCTGTGCCGGGACATACATTAGGCCATATTGTTTATTTTATTGATGCAATTGATGTGCTGTTCTGCGGCGATACTTTATTTGCCATGGGCTGTGGCCGGGTTTTTGAGGGTACTTATTCACAGATGTATCATTCACTGTCACGTCTGGCTGCCTTGCCGCCGCGCACGCAGGTGTATTGCACTCATGAATACACCTTGTCGAATGCACAGTTTGCCAAACACGTCGAACCAGATAATCCTGAAATTCTGGAACGTTTCGAACATATTGAGCGTTTACGTATGCTAGGCCAGTGCACGCTACCAAGCAGTATTGAAGATGAATTGCAAACTAATCCTTTTCTGCGTGCAGAAAGCGTGGAAGAATTCCAGCGCTTAAGAACTCTCAAAGATCAGTTTTAAACGGGATTCAAAGCTGAAGATCAATCTTCAGCCGACTCACTTTTTTTTCATTTGCGATGCATAGAATGTCATTGAAAGGCACGTACAACTTTTACACAAGTCGGAGTAAGTTGAACCTCCATCTAAAAAATGTCTTTCTGTGCCATTTTTCCTTTCTTATAATCAACCACGTCCCCTATTTTTTAGGAACCAATTTCAGTTCTAACATATGAAATAATGACTCACAAAAAATAGGATAATGTTTATTAAAATTAAATAAATTCACGGAATATTGCTTAAATAATCAACATGGAACCTAATAAATTATTTAAAAAGCCCAATTTACTTGAATTGGGCTTTTAAAAAACTATAAAGATATGATTTATATATAATAAAAAATAGAATTTCGGATAACGTGTATTATGTTAATTCTAGAAAATCGTAATAGGATAATAAAAATCTATATTGTTTTAAGAAAACTCTCTTATGATTAAATCTCTATAGTTCTTTTAATATTTGCTATGTATCAAAGAATCAAACAATGGGCTAAATCAATTAAAAAAGATATCTTGGTTGTTTGGCTTATTGCAAAAGACAAGCGAACGCCCAATTCTATAAAGTTTTTAGCTTTAATTATTGCTGCCTATGCCTTCTCACCAATTGATTTAATTCCAGATTTTATTCCCGTACTTGGGTATTTAGACGATATTATTGTTGTACCTTTAGGTATTTTATTAGTTATCAAGCTTACCCCACAAAACATTATAGATGATTGTAGAATTCTTGCAGAAACCTTAGTTGAAAGGCCTATAAACCGTTGGGGAGCAGGAATTATTATCCTGATATGGCTTGTAATATTGGGATATTTAACCATGTACTTCATGAACGATTCACTGTCTATACTGTCTATTTTTAACAAGTGAGATTTAGATACCCTCTCTCATTTGCACCCATTTAATATAATGGGCATTATTCAAAATTAAACTGTAAACCAAAATAGAAATAAAATGTCTGCTTTCAGAGCATGACATTAGTTCTGTCGTTCAACTTTAAAAGTGACATTGGCCATGTCGATCCCGAATGATGATATGTAGGATAGCAGTAACTAGTTTCTTGGATTCTATTCACTAAAACTGACAACGTATGTATCGCATGAAGCAATGTTAAAGAATCTGGTTACTTTGTGCATAAGTATCCAGTTCACCTTGAGTCACGACACGCACCGCCTGCATTTCATCAATACGTACCAGTAGCAAGCCACCTAAAGCAGGCTGATAACGACGGGCACTGCCGAAAGGCGTATAGGCCACTTTCGACTGAATACTAAAGCTCAACCAGTCTTCATGTCCCAACATCACAGCAACCGGATCAAGTCCCTGCTGCTGCATTAATTCAATTTGCTGATTCACATAGTCTTCAATGGTTAATTCAGTCATGGTGCGGGTATTCAGTTTGAGAATTACATTTCGAACAGTATAAAGCATGCAAATCGAGCTTAAGGTCAGAAAACCAGCAGCCAGTTTTCTTTTAATAAATAAATCGATTAGATTTTAATTTTCTCATTGTAGATCTGAAATTTTCTATTTCATACGGTTGATAAAATTAGAAAATAACCTGTTTCGCTAATAAGCTATTGAATTAGAAAATTAATTATCCAAATTTATAGCTTATAAAAACTTAATATTTAGTTACAACCTATTCAATATGATAAAAATCATTTACTTAACGTTTAAATTGATTTTTTCTTAATCAACCGATGTTCACTATATACGCAAATTCATTTAAATTAATTTAAATAAAGGCATTTGCCCTTTAAAAGATAATTTTTCACCCTTATTTAAGATTTAACAATGATGAAGGAGTGATCTCGTGAAAAAAGTGGTTAAAGCGAAAAATTTGATTGCATTTCGACTATGGTTAGAAAAATTGGGATATTCGGTACGCACCCTGGCGGATGATCGTGGTTTCAGTTTCAGTTTCAAGAAAGAATATGGCCTGGTGACCTGTGATCTGGCAGGTAATGCCTTGGCACTACAACTAGGCGAGGAATTTGAAGATCATTTAAAAGCCTGATTGCTTCTTTAAGAACAGAAAAATAAATTAATCTTTCCACTGATTTAACAGCGCTATTCTCCAGTTATTCAGCCCATTTCGATGGGCTTTTCTTTGTTCAGTAAATTTTAGGCAATAAAAAAGCAAGGCATCTGCCTTGCTTTAATATGATGGTGGGGACGGAGAGACTCGAACTCTCACACCTCGCGGCGCTGGAACCTAAATCCAGTGCGTCTACCAATTTCGCCACGTCCCCATCAGGGTACCAACTTAACGTTGGATTTCTTTCAAACTTTGGCAGAGGATCAAGGATTCGAACCTTGACGAACGGTTTTGGAGACCGTCATGCTACCATTACACCAATCCTCTACTTCCACCCAATATCCAGTTGCCCAAATATAGATTGGTGGGGACGGAGAGACTCGAACTCTCACACCTCGCGGCGCTGGAACCTAAATCCAGTGCGTCTACCAATTTCGCCACGTCCCCAATGGCTGTGTATATTATAGAGATAGACCGACATTGACAAGCGATTTTACAAGCAATCACAATCTATTCCGCTATAAAATAAACAGTTAGTTCTATTTTTTAATTTTTTATAAAATTTCTGCCGAAAATTTGATTCATTTTAGGATATGACTGCCCATTCGTTATTTTTAATCATTTCGATTCAATTCCAGCATTTTAAATTAAAACTCAAATGAATTTCTAATCTTGATCAACATAGGCATTCAGAATACTGAAACTATTATTGATAAATAATGTCTGAACCAGTGCTTGAAATCAGAATACAATACCGCATAAATAACAACAGCTTTACGAAATTTCAGGCAATAAAAAAGCAAGGCACTCGCCTTGCTTTAATATGATGGTGGGGATAGAGAGACTCGAACTCTCACGCCCAGAAGGCGCTGCGACCTGAACACAGTGCGTCTACCAATTCCGCCATATCCCCATGGCTGTGTATATTATAGCGATCAGACCTGATTCACAAGTAGTTCTGCAAAAAGCTAAATACTTTTATATCAAAAATTAAGCAGTTAATTCATTATTGAGCAAATAATGCTCTATTTAGACCAACATATAAAATTGATGAACACAATGGAACTGATCCATATGACATTTAAATTATTCAATATGCAGATTGCATGCAATACCATGAAATTTGCTAAAGTTCTGCCCTTGCATGATCATTCGCTGGAGAATTTAAATCCAGAACGCATTGATGTTCATCAACCATGACAGCAAAAATCTGGTACTAAAAAACCGCCCTTAAATTTCAGGCAATAAAAAAGCAAGGCATTTGCCTTGCTTTAATATGATGGTGGGGACGGAGAGACTCGAACTCTCACACCTCGCGGCGCTGGAACCTAAATCCAGTGCGTCTACCAATTTCGCCACGTCCCCATCAGGGTACCAACTTAGCGTTGGATTTCTTTCAAACTTTGGCAGAGGATCAAGGATTCGAACCTTGACGAACGGTTTTGGAGACCGTCATGCTACCATTACACCAATCCTCTACTTCCACCCAATATCCAGTTACTCAAATATTGATTGGTGGGGACGGAGAGACTCGAACTCTCACACCTCGCGGCGCTGGAACCTAAATCCAGTGCGTCTACCAATTTCGCCACGTCCCCAATGGCTGTGTATATTATAGAGATCATTTCCAGCTGACAAGCCGTTTATCATAAAAAAACACTCGTTTGATTAAATAAGAAACAATTCAAGTTTTATTGTATTTTTCTCATTCAATTTCAGTCATTAAGTAGTCTTTCACAGCTTGAAAATCGGCCAATCTATGCTGCTTCTGCTTACTTAACATTTCTTCTAATAAGCCTTGAAAAGCCTGTAAGTGCTGCGGTAACTCAACTTTCAGACGCTGACAATGCAAAAAGGCCCAATCCAGATAATCTGTCGCCTGTAAACGCTGACCACTCAACCACTCATAAAAAATAACACCCAAAGCATAAACTTCACTTTGTAGGCTCTTGGCTTGGCCTTGGAACAGTTCCGGCGCCATATAACGCGGTGTCGCATTCAGTTCATGCAGGTCATTCTGATGGAGTATTTGGACATGCTCAAAATCAAGCAGGCAGACCCTGCCCTGATTATTTACAAAATGTTCCTGCTTTAAATCGGCATGCAAATAACCCAATTCTTGCAGGCAGATTAAAGGCTCCACAGCTTGCAGCAAATGTTGCCGAATTTGCGTGATGGATTGCTGATGCGGCATGATCTGAAAATGCGCCGGCGCATCGACCAGAATTAAGGCCTGCTCAAATTGTTCATGATTGATCTTGAAAGGCTGTTGAATAATTTGATGTGGAAGGAAAAAATTTAGATCACCTGAGCTGGCATGAGCCTGATAAAAATCCAGCTCATGTTGCCAGCCTAGTTCAGCATGTGGAGATGATATTAAACTATCAGATCTATGCGATATCTGGGTTTTTAGCCAGAGCGCATTTCCCTTGGCATAATAAAGACGCCGACCAAAACCCAGACTACCGGCTTTGGTTCGTAGTTCAAAATCAGAAATATCGAGATGATCTAAATTAAGTCGTGGCAATGTATTCAGGTATTGAATTAAGTGTATGCTGATAATTTAGCAGCTCCAGACAATGCTGAATAGTTTTCCCGACCCGTTCCTGAGTCTCAATGAGGGAGATTTTTGGCCAAGTAGCCCGCTCCCCTTCACGCTGTAAAATTTTAAACAGATACGGCCGCGGATTTTGCAACATATAGCTATAGTGGCGTAGGCTATATTTACCGACAATATTCACATCACCATAATAACGCTGGTCAACTACACCATAGCCATGATCCAGTAGACGGCGTACAGGAGGCAAGCTACCGGCATGTTCCCGGGCGAAATCCATCATTCCTTTGGTAATCACCGCGCCCTGACGGCGAACAATTCGTTGTGGCCAGCTCAAAGTACCTTTACGGAAACGTGAAATATCATCCTGCATGAATGGCACGATATGCGGGTTGGTCTGACTGGCAATGGTATAATTAATATTATACAGGCGTGCCATTTTCTCCTGCGGAAAATCACTGCGCACGCTGCCATCCACCCAGCGGGTTGAACCCATATAAGGCGTATATTGACCATCATAGCGCTTACTGGTCAAACGAACCGGTGGAAACAGAACCGGCACCGCACAAGACGCCAGTACCGCACTCCAGACCAGCAAATCCGGAGAAGTATAGGCATTTAAAATGCGTGCATCCTGTCCAGCATCATAAGGTGCAACCGCAATATTGATATGCAGACCTGAGGTTTTGAGTGCTTCTTCGAAGGTCAGATCACCCAGATTTTCGACCAGAAATTTTTTTAGATATTTTACATCCGCCAGACCACCATTACCTTTCATCAATTCACTCATGGTGCGGAAATGAAAAGCTTCATGAAAGAAATTATGGCCTTTCAAAATATCAATATATTGCGAAGGTTTGGATACACCTAACATGGCGGTCATGATGGCACCCGCACTTGAACCGGACATTACCTTCGGCAACAAGTCCTGCTCCATTAAGGCTTTGCATACACCAGTATGAAACAGACCCAGCGTCGAACCACCGGAAAACATCAGGGCTGGCTGGCCATAGGCGCGCTGACAATACTGAAAATATTCGATTTTTTCTTCCATACTGAGACAGGTACAGTCTATTGAAGCAATATAGGCTAAGCCTTGGCTGACTTCTTCGACATAATCTTCAATAATTCTTTTAGTGCCCACATAGGCTTCGGTAAACAGTAGAGGATGGGCAATGTTGGCAATATCGTAGCTCAGGCCTTCGCGCAAAATATACATCAGGTCACGGGTGCGCTTTTGTTGTCGATAGCGTCGTAATTTACCCAGACGATGTGCGATCACTTCTGCATCAAAGTAGGGTGAACTGTTATCAAATTTCCATTCCTGTGCACCTGATTCTTCATCTATTTTCAGGGCAATATATTTCCATTCCTCATAGGACTCAGCCTGTTGCAGCTGCTGCTTGAGCTTTTTAATACGATAGGCCTGATGTGGATTAATATCCTGAGTAAAATCTTTAAACAGCATCTGCCTTTTCCCTATATTTATTCTTGATACAGCTCGTACCCAGAGCCAGAAAATGTGTACAAATTTTCTATCCTCTACAATAACGAAAATTCTCTACTTTAAGCAAATTATCATACTTTTCTGGCTTTGACTGTGAATTTTGCAATGGTACTATCTTAGCCATAATTTTAAATCTGTAATGTTAAATCATGGCGAAAATTGAGTTACCTGACCATATTTTAAATGCCCTTTCGACTGTTCTGCAGCAACTTCAGCAAAGTCTGCCCGAACTAAAACAAATTCCTGATTTTTCTGCTCATGCCTATAAATGGCAACATGGTGAACTCAAACCTATTCATCAGCTTAGACAGATGGAACTGGCCGATTTAAAAGGGATTGAGCGACAAAAAGAAAAAGTCATCCAGAACACGTTGCAGTTTTTAAACGGCTTACCTGCCAATGATGTCTTACTGACCGGTTCACGCGGTACGGGTAAATCCTCCATTGTTCGTGCCCTACTCACCGAGTATGCAGATCAAGGGTTACGATTAATTGAAATCGAACGGGATGATTTATCCGATCTGCCTCAAATTCAGCAACTCATTGCAGAGCGTCCAGAGAAGTTCATTGTCTACTGTGATGATCTGGCCTTTAATGCCGAAGATGAAAATTATCGCAGTTTAAAGAGTGTTCTGGATGGTTCTTTACAGTCCGGTTCCAGCAATTTTGTGATTTATGCGACCAGTAACCGTCGTCATTTATTACCCGAATTCATGCATGAAAATACGCCCGTTACCCGAGTTGATGTGCCGCAATATACTGAATTACATCCTCAGGAAGCGATTGAAGAAAAAATTTCACTGTCTGACCGCTTTGGTTTATGGCTGTCTTTCTATCCAATGGATCAGAACCTGTATTTGGAAATTGTCGAACATTACCTCAAAAAGGCAGGCATGGAACTCACGCCAGAAACCCGTGCTGAAGCCCTACGCTGGTGTCAGGCACGCGGTCAACGTTCAGGACGTGCTGCCTATCAGTTTTCCAAGCACTGGATTGGTTCAACCCAACTAAATGCCTCTTAACAACTTAAAAGCGACCGGCTCAGGTCGCTTTTTTCATATAAATCATTTATATAATGATGATACTCAAAAGAAAATTAAAATTATGGATGTCGGCGCAGTTCTCATTCAACTTAAGCCCTTACACATGCAGCAAGTTCATGACTGGCAGCGTACTTTGAAAGCACGTCAAGACGAAGTAATTGAAACGCTTAAGGCTGAACAGGTTCATGTCGAGTCCTGGTTTTATCTGCAACTTCATGGTCAGGACTATTTGATTGCATATATGCGCGCCGACAATATTCAAAAAGCGCAAAATATTGCAAAACTCAGTACTTTCCCAATTGACCAAGTGCATAAACAGTTTAAAACTTCATGGCAAGCGGTTTATCCCGCCGAATTGTTATTGGATGCTACAGTTACCTGATTTATTAGCACGGCTATTCAAAATAGTTTTGTAATAAAGACTTCTCCCCAATCAATAATAAAAAAAGCCCTGGAAATACAGGGCTTTTTTGACATCTCGAATTATTGTTTATCACCGATAATGGTAGACCATAGCAGGTCATCAATTTCACTGCCATTGAAATAAACAGTAGCCTTCAATGATTCAGGCTGGTTCTGTTTGACCTCAATTACCTGATCATCGCTGTCCTTAATTCTAAGCACGCCCTCTTTTGGCAAATGCTTATAGTTATTTAATACGGTTTCATCCATTTTAAATGGTGTCGTGGTATTAAAATCAAAACTGTAACGATAATCTGTCAGATCAGGCTGACCGATAATCGTACCACGACTGGTTAAGGTACGAATCCCATTACTGCCACTGCCATAATCATCGACCAAGCTGTAATTATAATTACGCACCTGCAGATATTCTTTGCTCTTTGTATCAAACGCGATTCCAGAAGTACCTGCCTGACCGGTCTCGGCGATACGCTGGAATTCCAACTGATCGATTTGATAAGATTCGGATTCACCCATGTTATTTTTGGTTTTACGATGCACAATTGTGCCAGAAATCAGGTAGTCGTCCTTGAGATTAAAATCTACATTTGAACCATAACGGACATTGCTAAAGCTTAAAGTCGTCGTGTCACCATTCACCGTCTGAGTAATGTTTGAGCCTTTACGGTAAGTTTTATCCAGAATAATACAGTTATCTTTATCTGTTTTTAATTTCAGGGTTTTGACCGAACCAGTGGTATTGACTTCCGAACAGATCAGATTTGGATATTTAATACTATTGATGCCCAGATTATAAATTTTGATGATACGTGCAGTACGCCCATAAGGATAATCTGCAAATACTTCTCCAATCATGTGACCTAGAGCAACGTTATAGTCGGTATCATTACTGGTATTTCCGGAAATTTTATCTCGAATTTTGTCTACAATGTCCTGATCTTCAAGCAGGACAAATTCCTCTGAAAGCTCAGAGGAAATACTTTCTTTCGGAACATTTGGAGGTGTAGTGACAGTAGGACTGTCTGAGCTACTTCCCCCACCACCACAGGCACTCATTAAACCCGAGACAAGAGCGAGTCCAAAGATAGAAATCTGCTTTTTTATAAAATTTATTCCCTAAAATTTCTTTGCATTTTTATTTGGTGATCACTAAAGATTGGCCATCTCGAAACTGAACAGCTCAAATGCTATTTCTGCCGGTAATGTTTTTTCTTGGCAACCAGTTTTATCCTTAGATAGCGCTTTATTTTTAAACAAAGAAATTTTTGGTTCTGTAATTTTAATGTATATTTCAAACAACAATTATCATAAGAAATGAAGTGCTTATTTGAAGCTCGCTCCTTACCAGAGTCACTTTTCAACACGATTAAAGCGCATTTAATTAGGTCAATTTACTTTGCAACAAAGCTTATAAAATTTGTAATGGTTAAGTTAAAGATGGATTGAATTTTCTTTTTATGGAGAATCATGTTCAACTTCTACACATAGGAATGAAGGAGAATATTAAAAGATAGGATGACTTTAGAACATAGAAAATGATCATTTTTATAATATGAAATACTTAATTATTTACAGAAGATTTAAAGCGTCAATTATTTTAGATTGGTCACGGATTCACTGAATTTTTTCCGACGCTTATATTCAAACATGTTCTGATCCGCTTGTGCGAGCGCTGCAAATAAACCATGACCAGGATGACGCATCGCCATACCAATCGCTGCGCCAATGTTTGCTGCTGCAAAGGCATTAATTAAACGATCCACTAAACTTTCAGTACCCGTTTCATCATTTTCCACGCTAAGAATCACAAACTCATCACCACCGAAACGAGCAACAATATCATTGATCCGTACATTATCTCGTAATATTTGCGCTGCATTTTGAATCAGTTTGTCACCTTCATCATGACCTAAATTATCATTCACTTTTTTTAGGTCATTCAGGTCAATAAATAATACAGCGGCGGGATGACCATATTGCTTGCAACGCTCTTCTTCTGCTCGCAGCAGTTTTTCCCAAGCGCGACGATTATATAGCCCGGTCAATTCATCTTTACTGGCTTCTTCCTGCAATAATTCATGCTGTCTCATCTGCTCACTCTGACGTAATTCTGCCTGCAAGATCGAACTGAGTAATTGTCCCAACAACTCGACCAGTTGTATATCTTGCACAATAGCTTCTGATTTGGTTTCTGGATCAATCGCACAGAGCGTTCCAAACAAACTGCCATCTTCTTTAAGGAGTGGCTGACCAATATAAGATTTTATACAGACCTGCTGATTAATCGGCGCTGTGGCATATAAAGGAATTTCTTCAGAGCGAGGTGCAATTCTCGGGGCCTTACCTGCGACCATATGAGAACAAAAAGAATCAGCCCACTGAAACACTTGGCCGGGTCGTATATCATAACCATGGTCTTCACTTTGCAGCACAATCCAGTCTTGGCCTTCTACCCGGGTAATCATCCATAAATCAAAGCCAAAATGCTGATGCAGAAACTTTAATACTGCCTCTCCAGCATCCTGAAAACTTTTGAAATTTATATTTTCCATCCGAGATTGCCTCTGCTACAAACCTGTAAAAATATGCATGATATAAACTTAAGCTATTAAACTATTTTTCCGGTTTCAATAGAATATACAAGCTCTAAATACAGCTATAAAACTATATATTTACAACATACCGTTGCTATAAGTTTTCATTTAAAAATTCACAATAAAAAAGAGGCCTTAGCCTCTTTTTTTCAAGCCTGAAATCTATGCCTCTGTCGGATTAGTCAATTCCGTCATTGGCCAGCGTGGTGTGGTGGTCACCGCCAAGCCATCATGCTGCCCTGCTTTTAAACGCTGATAGCCCGCAAAAGCAATCATTGCACCATTGTCTGTACAGAGTGCAGGTTCAGCATAATAAACAGATGCACGGATCTTGGCTAAATCTGCTTCTAAACGCTCACGTAAACGCTTATTGGCACTGACACCGCCCGCAATCACCAGACGTTTAAGCCCCGTTTGCTTCAATGCTTTCACCGACTTTTTCACCAGAGTATCGACAATGGCTTCCTGAAAACTGGCAGCGATGTCGGCATCGCGGTTTTCATCACCCAGTTTTTTCATCTGTACAGAAACTGCCGTTTTTAGACCACTGAATGAGAATTCCAGACCTTGATGCAGCATTGGGCGTGGGAATGCAAATGCATTTGGATCGCCCTGTTCCGCCAATTTAGAGATATTCGGACCGCCCGGATATGGCAAGCCCATCATTTTCGCGACTTTATCAAAGGCTTCGCCTGCCGCATCATCAATGGATTCACCGAGCAATTCATACTGGCCAATGCCATAAGCAGCCATGAGCTGAGAATGTCCACCCGATACCAATAATGCAACAAATGGAAACTCAGGCGGAGTTTCTGACAACAAAGGTGCCAGCATATGACCTTCCATATGATGCACACCAATTGCGGGTTTATTCAGTGCAAAGGCCAAAGTACGACCAAACAATGCGCCTGTCATGAGTGCGCCCATCAGACCCGGGCCACGGGTATATGCGACTGCATCAATTTCTGATTTTTTCACGCCGCTCTGTTCAAGCAGCTCATTGATGAGTGGAATCAGTTTACGCACATGATCACGTGACGCCAGCTCTGGAACTACACCGCCATATTCTGCATGCAGTTTAATCTGGCTATAAAGCACCTGTCCGCGCAAACCCAACTCGCTGTCATACAGCGCAAGTCCTGTTTCATCACACGACGTTTCCAAGCCTAAAACGATCATTAAACTGCCTATAACCTGTATCAATTCTATTGCAGCAACTATTATAGACTTGTGGTATGAGATGTAAATGAGTAAAATACTGACCTTCACTTGTGATTGAGGGCAATTCAGCCCGAGATCTTACCCTAACTGATATGAGGATTCTTCATGCCACAAGTTAAATTGAAAGAAGGCGAGCCAGTAGACGTAGCTATCCGTCGTTTCAAACGTTCATGCGAAAAAGCGGGTGTTCTTGCTGACGTACGTAAGCGTGAATTCTACGAGAAACCAACTCAAGAACGTAAGCGCAAAAAAGCTGCTGCTGTTAAACGCTACCAAAAGAAATTGGCGCGTGAATCAGTACGTACGACTCGCCTTTACTAAGATTAATTTGTGATTGATTGCCTTGAATAAATAATGACGACTTTAAAAGACCAAATCACGGATGTTTTGAAAGCAACAATGCGTGCCAAAGAAATGTCCAAGCTGACGGTCATTCGCAGTCTACAGGCAGCAATTAAGCAAATCGAAGTCGATGAGCGCAAAGAACTTGACGACGCTCAGGTTCTTGCGGTCATTGAAAAACAAATTAAACAACGTAAAGAATCGGTTAAAGCCTTTGCAGGCGCTGGCCGAGATGATTTAGCTAGTAAGGAACAAGCCGAAATTGAGATTTTGTCTCAGTTTCTACCAGAAGCTATGACTGAGGAAGAACTTGATTCCATGATTGCGCAAGCTATTGCAGCGCAACAAGCTACTAGCATGAAAGATATGGGTAAGGTGATGAATTCTCTGCGTCCGCTCATAGCCGGGCGCGCCGATCCTGCACAAGTTTCCGCCAAAATCAAAGCGCAACTTGCTTAATCCCTACTTTCTAGCATCTTGTCTTTAACGTTGAACTGCCTTTAATCATCAAAGACAGTTCTTGACGTATTCTCATTGCAAATTACAATCGACCTGATAACGCTTAAGTAATTGCATCTCTTTCGACGATTTCACTTCTACAATTACATCCCGTTTACTCATATTTTGAAACTGACGATCCAGATAAGGACGATTCTGGTCAGCGGCCTGATATAAACGATCAACATAACGTCCTACAATTCCACAAAATTTTGCATTCTGCTCAGGACTAAATCCCTGTTGCTGCGGATTTAAACCACTTAAAAACTGACGCGATTCCTTTTTATAATCCGCATTAATTCGTTCTATTGCTTCTACATATTCAACTGCACTCGCAGCAAAAACCCCATAACTCCACCCCAGTAGACACACGCCCAATAGTATTTTTTTCATATTATGCTTCAGTTTGATTCACGCTGATCTTTCAAAAAGATTGTAGCCTGATTGAATATATTCTTGCTATATCATCCTGATACAAAAACTTAAAACCCAGTTCAGCTTTAAATCTTATATTGATGTGCCTGCTGCATCTGCTTCAGACGCTGGCGAATGGTGGACGATAAAGATTGATTATTCTTTACGCTACGCTGTGCATGTAATAATGATTTGATGGCAGTTTCTTCATATCCTGACCAATATTCTACTTCTGCACGATAGCGCAGCACATTAGCAGCCTTAATCGGCGAATCTGGCTCTGCATTGGCAGCCAGTTGCATTAGTCGCCAGCCACTGACATCCCGTGAATTGGCATTTAGAAATCGCTGCACTAAAACTTTTGCTTTATCGGGTTGCTTGGCGCGAATCAGCACTTCTGCATATTTATAATTGAGCGCTCGATTTTCCGGCATGATCCGCGCTGCTGACGCTACACTTTCCAAAGCTGCATCAAGCTGGTTCTGAGCTAAATAAATATCAGTCTGGAATAAAACCTGTAAAGGATGCATCTGGTTATGCTTTTTTGCTCGATCTAAAGTGGCCTGCGCGGCCTGGAAATCACTTTGCTGTATTCGATAGGCAGTTAAGGCAAGCTGGCCTGCAAAATTATTTTGCCGGTCCATCAGGATAAGCTGCTCTGCATTGGTCTGACCAGACAATACCCTGCTATACCACTTGATAATGTCAAAGTCTTGGTCATTGAGACTGCGTTTCACCGCAGGAAGCTGGTTGGCACGTAAACGTGCTTCACTCATACGCTCGGTGGTGAGTGGATGAGTGAACCAGAAATCCGGCAGAAAGCTTAAGCGGCTGGTCGAGCGATGCATGACCTCAAAGAAATCTGCCATACTATGCGGGTTATAACCGGAACGATACATATATTGCATACCAATCCGGTCTGCCTCACGCTCCTGATTACGGCTATAGGTAAGCTGTTTATCCAGAAGTGCTGCCTGTGAACCCATCATGACCGCTGTGCCGACATCGCCATCTGCCTGAGAAGCGACCAAAGCACCGATGAGAATTCCGGCTAGCGCCAGTAAACCTTGCCCTTTAAATGCATCCTGAGAGCGACTGTAATGACGTTGTGTGACATGTGCAATTTCATGCGCCATCACTCCTGCCACTTCATCCATGTTTCGGGCTGAATTAATCAGACCAGCATTAAGTGCAAAGAGGCCACCCGGTACGGCGAAAGCATTAATTTGGGGATCATTAATGACCAGCAAACCGATCGGCTGTTGCAATTGAGTCTGACTCAGGATATGAGAAAATACTGAAAGCAACTGATCTTCAAGCCATGGATTTTGCAGGACCGGCATTTGTTTATGCACTTCACGATAGACTTTTTCACCGATCATTTTTTCTTTTTGTTGATCGAGTAAGCCGACGCCTGTACCAATATCAGGCACAGAAAATTGTACATTTACTTGATTAAAATCATGGTTAGAGCCGTGCCCTGCTACCATATACAGACTTAAGCCACACGCCAGCGCCAATCGTTTCAATGAAAAATCTCTAATCCTGCCGATCTAATTTATCTTGAATATAGCATTGAACAATGAGCAGAGACGCAAGAAAATGTTATTTTTTAATACCATTTAAACGACGAATCAGATGCATTTTAAAATTCCGGATTGACCACATAACGGGGCACTCGTCCTTCCAAGGCATCAACAAGATTCTGATAAGCCAGTTCTGCCATTTTTTTACGGGTGGCTGCAGTGGCCGAACCCACATGTGGCAATGTAACCACATTATCCAACTGGAATAATTCCGATTCCTTTAACGGCTCTTTCTGATACACATCCAGACCGGCAGCAAAAACCTGCTTGGCTTTTAAAGCTGAAGTTAATGCCTGTTCATCAATGACCGAGCCACGTGAAATATTGACCAATACTGCATGGGATTGCATTTTAGCCAATTCCGCTGTCGCAATCAGCGCCTTAGAATCCGCATTCAAATCTACTGCAACGACCACAAAGTCAGAACGCTGTAACAGTTCCTCAAGCTGGCAATATTTCGCATTCAACCCTTGAGCAAGTTCTGGTTTTTCCCGACGATTATGATACAGAATATTCATATTAAAACCGTAAAAACCACGACGTGCGATTGCAGCTCCAATATGACCGAGACCAATAATTCCGAGGGTTTTTCCAAAAATATCCATACCAAATTGTGCTTCGCCCACGGTACGCTGCCATTGTCCCTGCTTGGTCCATTGATCCAGGTAAGCCACTTTGCGTGCTGCTGACATCAGTAAAGTAAAAGCCAGGTCAGCAGTGGTTTCAGTCAGTACATGCGGCGTATGACTGAGATAAATTTTCTTTTCATTTAAATAATCCAGTTCATAGTTGTCATAACCGACACTGACACTGGAGATAATTTTTAACCGGGTGGCACTGGCCAGATTATCGCGATTCAACAAGCGCCCTGCGCCAATCATGCCATCAGCATCCTGAACCTGCTGCAAAAGCTGTTGATTCACATCGCCTAGCTTCGGTTGTATATAACTCACCTGATAATTTTGTTCCAGCTTGTTTTGAATATCAGTATCAATTTGACTAAATACAACCACTTTTTGTTTCATCTATTTTTATTCCACAGCAAGATTATTCCAGACTGGCAGTCCTATTTTGCATAAACTGCCATAAACGTTTTTTTAGAATCGGCTGATCCAGCATTTCTTGTAAAGATGCCAACTGGATCATTTTCGTATTTGATATATGCGCTGCAGGCCCGAGGAAAATAATATTTTTCTCTGCACTCATTCCATCCAGAAAACCCTGAATATAGGATTCTACACCACGTCCATCCTGAACATTGGCCCAGGGAAATGGCCAGTTCAGCTCATGAAACTCACCTGGGACTGCACGCTGGATATTGCCCCATAAATTCTGGGTGTCTTCGGTCATTGCAGTTGCATCAATCACGATACTGCAATGTGCCAGACTTAAAGCCTGCAAACTGAATGGCGGGATTTGTACGATTTCACGCTGTTCCTGAACAGGTACAATGTGAGTCGGTGCCGCAGGTGGTGTATCAACCTTAAGCGTAACAATTGGCTCTGGCTCAGGAATCGGTAGATCAGCCAACGCCTCTACGGAAGCAGGCTGTGGTAAGACGATATCGGTGTGAAATTCAGGTGCAGCCTGATCACGCCAGATCGAAACCTGGTGCGGCTGACATGCGCTGTCCCTAGGAATCCAGAGATCGATTCCTAATGTTGCCAGTATGTCACGCTGATGCCCAATCATCTTTTCATCATCACCAATTTCAGGCTGAACATTTTAGCCGGATTGCCTGTGCTTTGCCGAACTTTTTCAGCTTTTCTTTTTTATCCTGATGGATTCTAGTACAAAGTTTAGCTGTCTGCTAAAAACCGTGCTTTTAATACACAATTAAACCATTCCTGCTGTTATAACAGATTCCGGCTAAAGCTGCGCGTTCTCATTTATTTTCTACAGAATGGTTAAACTGTTCTTCTTTAACATTTGCTGAACGACCTGTTCTGCCTCAAAACCCAAGCGCCAATACAACAGCTCCATCACGTCCAACTCATCCTGTGTCACGATACGATCACTCCACAAACAGGCCTCTGCAATACCTAAAATACTGAGGCGATCACGCAATAACAGCCCCGCAATATCATTCAGGATTTCTGCTAGATCAATCGGCTCATCAGAAATTTCATTATATAAGTCCAGTTCCTGAGCGGTCAGAATCCGGTTTAAAATCCGCTCCCGCACCTCAAGCTGGTTGCCGCTATTAATCTGCTGTACATGCAGCAAGGCGTCGATCAAACGCACAATCTGTGGCTTGACCTCATCGAGTGCTGTAGGCGTATGTGCAGGAAGCAAATTCAGTTCGTATTTCACACATTCCAGTAATAATGCATCCAACAGGCCAATTTCGCCATCTTCCTGAATAATCCGTGCCAGCTTCATCAAAAACTGGCGTGCAACAGTTGTCGGCATGCCACCAATATTGTTACAAGCTTGCTGGAAAATCGAGATATGCACCCGCCCGTCCAGATTGAGCAATGAATCTACAATGGCACGGCTAACTTCAGCCTCAGTCGGAATAAATTCACGATATTGACGGATCATTAAAATGGCGACCATCACTTCACGAGAACCAGTTGCGGTTTGTAATGCACGCTCAATCAGTTCCGGACGTGGCATCTTGAGCCGAAGTTCCGGATTCAGTGGTTTGATCGCATCTTTAATCGCAAAACTGATCGGAGACAGCCGCAATAATGGCAAAGGCTGTGGCGAGCTCCAGCTCATTGCAGTTTCAGGCACCACTTCTTCTAAAGAACGGAACAAACTAAACAAAGGCTGATTTTTGAGTTTTTTCAGATTCTCAAGCTGTAAGTCCTGAATCAAGGCAGGATTTAATTCATAAATCCGCTGATTGATATGGGGATGAATATTCAGCCAGTTTTGTGGGCTCAAGGAATTGGCAAAGCACATATGTGAAATGGATTCAGCATATTCACTATAAATCTGGGAGCCGGAATGATGCACATGAATTCTGAGTAAAGTCTGAATATTGGCATCATTTTGAATCAGGCGTCGGGTCTTTCGATCATTTTTATAGGTCCGACCACCGAGTGAAATATATTTAATGAAACGGGAAATCAAAACACCCAAACTACCAATCAGCCAGATCACCGCGCCCACTGAAACATAGAAAGTTTCGAACTTGTTTTCACGAGGACTACCCGCTCGATAAAAACCGGACTTGGCAATCTTACTGCCACACTGACTAAACGTAGTTAAACTGCTATACAGAATTTTCAAACGGGTATTTTCCGCAGCTTCACCAGACAGGATTTTATTGAATTCATGGCTGAGCAAGCCATACAGCTCGACTTTATCCAGTGTTTGTATCGCACCCCAAGTCAGGATAATTGCGGTATCCCGCGGACTAAACCCTGCCGTCAATGCATTGACACCAACTTCATCGGGCAGCACATATACCGCCGGAACGTCAATCAGAAAAGTCTCTGACAGTTGCTGGTTAATGTGCAGTGCAGCACTTTCTTCTGGAATACTGTCCATCGGACTCAACCGACGTGCACCCAACTGCTTCGCCAGCGAATAACCGCCATTCCGAAAAATATAGAATTCATAGATGACCGAGATCATCATGGCACATAACAACAAAGCAATCAGATAAGGACTTAGCGCATGCCAGAAGATTGACTGGCTAGGATCAGTATAAAAAACAAAGAGACCAACAACGGTATTAATAATAAAAATAGTCAACAGAATTGCAATCAGGCAAAAACTTACAGGCAGTACTATATTTTTGTTTTTTATAAAATCGTATCCTACGTTTCGCAATGCAGAACCCTAAAATGATGATTTTCAATGGGTTCATCATAAAACAAAAAAGCGGGAAATTCCCGCTTTTTCATGATGATTTTAAATGTTTAAACTTCGCGTACGCCAGTCAAATCCACTGAGGCTGCATCAATATTGACATCAATATAATTGCTTTCTTTCATGGCACTGTCACTACGTTTTTGCTGAAGATCATCCAGATATTGCGCATCAATACCGCCCGAAACATAGATGCCATCAAACACTGAACAATCAAAGTCTTTGACATCCGGTACTTTGGTGGTTCTTACCGCATCTTTCAAATCTTCCAGATCCTGGAAAATCAGACGGTCAGCACCAATAATTTCACGGATTTCTTCCACGCTACGTTCCGATGCAATCAATTCTGATTTTGCTGGCATATCAATACCGTAAACGTTTGGATATTTCACCATCGGTGCTGCAGAAGCGAAGAATACTTTTTTCGCGCCAGAATCACGAGCCATCTGGATAATTTCATTACAGGTCGTACCACGGACAATCGAGTCATCCACCAACAGTACGTTTTTACCTTTAAACTCAAGCTCAACCGGGTTCAGTTTTTGACGTACCGATTTTTTACGCAGCTGCTGACCAGGCATAATGAAGGTCCGGCCGATATAACGGTTTTTCATGAAACCTTCACGGAATTTCACGCCCAACATATTGGCAAGTTCTAGCGCTGAAGTACGTGAAGTATCCGGAATCGGAATCACCACATCAATATCATGCTCTTCACCCCACTCACGCAGAATTTTTTGCGCCAGCTTCTCACCCATTTTCAAACGTGCTTTATACACCGAGATTCCATCAATGATGGCATCTGGACGGGCAAAATAAACATATTCAAAAATACAAGGACGGTATTCAGCATTCACTGCACATTGCTTGGTGAAGAAGTTACCTTCTAAATCAATAAATACCGCTTCACCAGGCAAAATATCACGCTCAACTTTAAAGCCCAGCGCAGTAATCGCAACCGACTCAGAAGCAATGATATACTCCATACCCTGTTCAGTTTCACGCGAACCGTAGATCAATGGACGAATACCATTTGGATCACGGAAGCCTACCAGACCCTGACCGGTAATCATCGCCACCACGCCATAAGCACCTTTACAACGCTCATGCACACGCGTCACCGCATGGAAAATATCTTCCGACGTAGGTACCAGTTTGCCATGTTTTTGCAATTCATGCGCAAACACGTTTAACAGGACTTCCGAATCAGAATCGGTGTTCATATGACGCAAGTCAGTTTTGAACAGGTCATCATGAATTTCTTCAGCATTGGTCAGGTTACCATTATGTGCCAAGGTAATCCCGTACGGCGAGTTCACATAAAACGGCTGTGCTTCAGCACTGCTCGATGAACCGGCTGTTGGATAACGCACATGACCAATACCGTAATTTCCTTTCAAAGCACGCATATGACGGGTATGGAATACATCACGCACCATACCATTGTCTTTGCGCAGGAATAAACGTCCTTCATCACATGTCACGATCCCAGCTGCATCTTGTCCACGATGTTGCAACATCGTTAATGCATCAAACAACATTTGGTTAACGGGTGATTTACCAGCTATACCAACTACTCCACACATAGCAACCTCGCAGACAAGCTAGGATTAATAAAAAGGATTATTTGTAGACTCATCTGCAGCTCCAGACTTGGACGATGTTTCAGATGATGAAGCTGAAGGTTTCGATGTCCCTTCAGGCTTGATATGTTGTAGTGCGCCATTCGCGGCTTCTTTCGACATTTGAGTCGCCCAAGGTGCATAAGGCAATAAGGCTTGAATAAACTTGGACTGTTTCCAATGAGGTGAGCTTTCTACCCACGGGCCAATTCCCTGCATGGTAATCAGAACAATCAGCAAACCTTTCAGGCTACCAAAGACACCACCCGCCAGACGGTTGAGAGGGCCCAGTTTAAGACTCTTTAAAATACGGTTCAACAGTGCAGTAACGATCCAGGTCAGAACTACAATCAGCAGGACGATAAAAGCGAAGGCCGCAATCTTTTGTACGACTGGATCTGTACTCAGAGCAACCATAGACGGCGCAAGTAGCGTTGAATATTTTGCCGCAACAATCAGGGCAAAGATCCATCCCACTAAGTTCGCAAAGGCTTTAATAAATCCTTGACGCAAACCGTTGAGCCCTCCAATGAGCAAGATAATCAGTAGAAAGATATCAATGGCATTCATAGGATTTAAAGTGCGTCTACACAATCTTTTACAAGTTTAGGTCCAGTATAGATGAGGCCACTATAAACTTGTACAAGGCTGGCGCCTGCCTGTTTCTTGGCAGCAGCATCTGCACCTGAAAGAATACCACCCACACCAATCAATGGAATTTGTCCTTTTAATACCGCAGCAAATGTAGCCAGACATGCGGTACTTTTCTCAAATACTGGCGCGCCAGACAAACCACCTGCTTCCTCTGCATGCTCCAGACCCTCTACACCTTCACGTGACAGTGTGGTATTGGTCACGATCAGGCCATCAATCTTGAATTGCAATAATTGCTTGGCAATAAAGGCAATATCGCTGTTATCCAGATCAGGCGCCACTTTCAGTACCAAAGGTACATAATGCTGGTATTCCTGAGCCAATTCAAGCTGACGCTTCTTCAGTGTTTCCAGCAGTTCGGTGAGTGCATCACCACTTTGCAGGCTGCGCAGGTTTTTGGTATTGGGAGAAGAAATGTTGACGGTAATATAAGAAGCATAATTATAGACTTTTTCTAAACAGATGAGGTAATCATCTACTGCTTTTTCTACCGGAGTATCAGCGTTTTTACCGATATTAATACCGAGAATGCCTTTAAATTTGGCCGCTTTGACATTTTCAACCAGCTGATCCACGCCATCATTGTTAAAGCCCATACGGTTAATAATGGCTTTGACCTGTGGCAAACGAAATAAACGCGGATGAGGATTGCCGGCTTGCGGTCTCGGGGTAATGGTACCAATTTCAATAAAACCAAAACCTTGACCGGCAAGGGCGTCAATATAGGCACCATTTTTGTCCAAACCTGCCGCAAGACCTACCGGATTGGGAAATTCGATTCCCATACAGGTCACAGGTTTCGCAGCAACATTTTGACGCATCAAGCCCATTTTATGGGATGATTTCAATAGTGATAATGTCAGCTCATGTGCACGCTCTGGTGCTAAAGAAAACAACAAAGGGCGGGCTAGAGAATACAACATATCCAGAAAAGTCTACTGCTTTTTAAGTCGGCATATTATAGGCATAGGCTGACAAAAAAACCATGCTTTGCAAATCTTTATTTTTACCGTTTATTGTATGGTCGCCGTTAATTTAATCTGTCCTGCCTCATTATTTAGTTCCATTTTCTCGATACTTAGCCCCATTTGTGCCAGCTGAGTCAGGAAATTTGCCAGTACTGCATAATTTTCATGCATGACCGCCAATTGAATTTTTCCTTCCATTTGCTGGGAAGCCACCGACAATCCTTGCTGCTGTGCGACTCGCTGTACTTTCTCCGCTGCATCCAGTTGGGTGTCCCCAGCCGGTTTCATGGTTACTGCATTACTTTGCATCCAAACAATGGTATCTTTCAGCTGATTTAAGCGTTTTTGCTGGGTATCTGCCGCCTGATGCATATACCAGAGTGCAGAACCGACTGCCGCCACAATCACAAAAACAGTGGTAAAAATTACCATTACCCGTTCACGTACCGACAAGCTGTCCAGATAATCACTCAGTGTTTCAAAAGACTGATCCATACGATTTTGTAGCGCTTCAAGGCCTTTCATTATTGAATCCTCACCAGTCCGATCGCAGCTGTTCCGCTGGCCTGAATATTCCCCAGCTCCACCTTAAAACCTTGCTGGCTCAATTGCGTGGTCAGTGCATTTAACGTTTCTGATGAATTAGCCTTAAGCTCCATACTTAGCACAGAAGTATCATAATTTACCCGTTGTGCCACAATCTGATTTTGCATCAAGACAGGCCCCACCCGACTAATCAGCTGTAATGCATGCGTATCTGCAATCTGGCTTTGACGCAACTGCCCTTCAAACTGACTTTTGATATTCTGCTCAGTGACCGGATAATTTTGTCCAAACCAGTATTTAAACTGGTCAATGGCTTGCGCGGCAGTCTGATTCGCCACTTTTTTATATTGATACCAGCGCACAGCATCATAACTAAACTGCAATACCAAAATACCCAGAAAAACTGCCGCGCAGGCTTTCCAGTAACCGGAAATAGCACCATCAGATTTTGCTTTAGGCAATATATTAAACGGATGCTGTTTTGGTTTTTTCAGTACAGGAATACCATATTGGAAAGACTCCAGTTGCTCCTGAGTGATGAGTGCTTCAAGACTACGCAACTGCTCCTGATTCAGGTTGCTCACCTTATAGCTGAGGTCCTTGGACTGATAATCCAGATAAAGGCTTAGATCATCTAGCGACTGACCGATATATTCCGACTCGCGCACCAGCAAACGCCCACCAATTTGAGCAATCACACGATGATTGGCATCAGGAACCGGCAGCACTAAAAAGTCCGGCAACAAAGCTGCTAGCTTGACCGGGATCAGGCTTAAAGCATGTTGCAAGGTCTCAAGCGTAGAATTCGCAATTCCCATAATGCTGATCTGATCCGGCTGTTGAAAATGATGCAGCACTTTCATGGCATCTACCGGCAGCACCACATATTCTTCGAGCAAATATTTAATGCCATCATTGCCCATTTTCTTATATTGGCTCTTGGGCAAGGTCTGCTGCAAAATTTGCACATGACGGCTCGGGAAAAATACCATCGCCTCTTCGCCATGATGAGCCTGTATATCCTGAATCAGCTGTTCTAATGTGTCCGCAGTGTTCCAGAATTCCCCAGTTGACCATTGCCAAACCCCATTGGCTTCAGGCATCCATAAATACAACATTGATTGTGTTCTGCCGTTTTAATTAATTTTTTATAGTGTAGGACTAAAGCTTTTTATCTGTGTGGATAAGCCAGGGGCAATCACCGCCTGATCATAAATACGTGCTTCTGCCAATGCATAAGGTTGAAAAGATTCAGCCAGCAGAATGGAAGACATATGTGCCACCACATTCATATGGCATACCACTGCAATCGACTCATAAGGCAGTTGCGACAACCATTCCACTGCGACTTTGGCATCATCATCCGGTTTGATGGTATTACAGATCACCACCGGCACATCTTTAAAATACTGCTGCAAATGTGCCAGAGTTTCCTGCGCACGCAATAACGGACTGACCACAAAGACTTCAGGCTTAATCAGATCCTTTAAGAACTGTGAAGTCTGCTCAGCCTGTTGATGACCACGCTCCGTTAAAGGTCGCTTGGTGTCATTACCATTGACCGGTGGTGCGGCCTCGCCATGTCGAACTAAAGTCAGTTGCATTTGATTTCCTTATATTCTTTTGCCTGCATGTTAACTAGCTGATATGACAATTCGCAGACAGTCCCTGTGTTATAGATCAGACTTGATGATGTGGCAAGACAAATTCAACATCACTGCGATGACCATTTTTCATCAATGACAAGGCAATATTGAGTGGCGGCGCACCTTCAAAAATCACATCATACAAGGCCGAAGTAATCGGCATATACACATCGAGTTCTTCCGAACGTGCCTTGACCTGCAAAATGGTATTAATCCCTTCTGCCGTTTGACCCAGTTCAGTTGTTGCCTGCTCCAAAGTCTTACCCTTGCCAAGTGCGTAACCCACCTGATAATTACGACTGAGCGGACTGCTACAGGTTGCGAACAAATCACCCACACCTGAAAGCCCAAGAAAGGTCAGCGGATTTGCACCGAGTTTTACTGCAAAACGGCTCATTTCGGCCAAAGCACGGGTCAGGATCATACTCTTGGTATTTTCACCCACGTTATACGCAGCAGCCATGCCCATCGCGACAGCATAGATATTTTTTAATGCGCCCCCGAGTTCTACCCCATGCACATCATCACTGGCGAATACGCGGAACAAGGCACTATGTAGGGCTTGTTGTACGGCATAACGCACCAGCTCGGACTGGCTGGCAATCACGGTTCCTGCCGGCTGTCCTGCCACAATTTCCTTGGCCAGATTCGGTCCTGATAACACACCATAAGGCACTTCAGGCAACACTTCACGAATAATATCGCTCATGAAACTAAAGGTTTTGGCTTCAATACCCTTGGTCAGCGAGATCACGGCTTGCGACGTAATAAAAGGTTTGATTTGCTGCAAGACATCCCGAAAGGAATGACTCGGAATAGCGACTAAAATAATATCGCGATCACGCACAGCCTGTTCCAGATCTGACACCGCTAGCAGATTTTCTTCTAACTTAAAATCTGGCAAATAGCGTTTATTAATATGCGTGGCATTAATATCTGCCGCAACTGCTTCGTCACGAATCCAGATCATGGTATTGCAACCATTACGCACTGCAGTATTGGCCATTGCAGTACCAAAACTGCCCCCACCCAATACTGTGACTCTTAAAGCTGTCTTATGATCAACTGCAACTGGTTCTACCAGTTTTGAGAAATTTAATTCTGACATCTTATTTTTTAATATCCTGTTATACCCTGCAAACTAGCTGTTCTGGTTCCAATAACTGACAAAATCACCGGTTTGAATCTCTGCGCGTGCTGGAATTGCTTTTGCTGCAGTGCCAATATAAATAATACCTGAGACCAGATCATCTTTTGAAATTCCCAATGCCTGCTTAAACAGGCCAGACTCGACTACAGCACCGCTACGCCACATGGTCGAGAAACCCTGAACCTGAAGTGACAACAGAAAATTCTGAATGGCTGCGCCTGAACTAAGGATTTGTTCAAAATGCGGAACTTTAGGATGATCCTGCAAACGCGTTAAGGCAAGCACCAATAAGGGCGCACGAAATGGATGATTCTTGACCCGCTCAATCTGCGCTGTTTCAGTTTCACCCAAATCGACGAGCGCCTGCGACAGCAACCCTCCAAAAGCTTCACGCTGATTATCTGGAACCACCACAAATGTGGTCGGCTTGAGCCGATGATGATCGGGTGCAGTTAATGCCGCTTGAAAGGCTCTTTCCAGTTGTTCTGCATTGGGTGCGGGTGCCAGCAGATGACCAATCGATTGCCGTTGGTGAATATTTTGATGAACGATGTCAATCGCAGATTCCGTCATTGCCTTGTATATCTACACTTAAAAAACCATACTCAAGATTAGCATATTCAAAGAAAAATACGCTAGAAACTTCATAGCGATTCAGCACGCTCATCACAATTTGAAGATAAAGTTGCTTGGTTTTTCAATCCTGTGCTGCTCTATTTTTCACCTAACTCACATAGAGCTATACCAAAAATTGCCAAACCTATACAACAGCTACAAAATCTGCGCTGCTTGCTGTGTTGAAATATTCAGCATCGTATTTACTTGAGATTTCATGATGAAAAAAACAATCGCTTTCAGCGGATTAGCTATTTCCGCATTACTGCTTACTGCCTGTGCATCAAATCCAACTGCATTGGCAGTGCAAAAGGAAAATAACCAGTATGAAGTGACCGGATTAGGTAAAAATCAACTGACTTCGAAAAACAACGCGATTACTGCGGCCAATAAAGCCTGTGGCTCTCGATCAACCCCAATTATTGTAGATGAAAAGACAGCTTATAACGGCGCTTTAAAAGGCGTGGTCGATGAACAAACAGGTCAGATGATTCAGGCAGCAGCTACTGTCCTTGGCAATATCGCAGGTACCAATACTGGTTTAAACCAGAATGATGATTATCAGACGGTGCTTACATTCCGCTGTCAGGCCAAATAAGCCTTAAACCACAGCGCAATAAAAAACCGCTCTTCAAGAGCGGTTTTTCTATGATCTGGATTAACAATAACCTTCCAGACGGGTCAAAGGCAATTTTTGCCCAATGGCTTTTTCAATTTCTGGCAGATAGAACGCATCATCTTCTGCAAGGAAACTGATACTCACACCACTAGTTCCCGCACGACCGGTACGGCCAATACGATGCACATAATCATCCGACTGTTCCGGCAAGGTGAAGTTCACCACATGCGATACACCATCAACATGAATGCCACGACCTGCCACATCCGTTGCAATCATAATGTTATGTTTACCATTTTTGAACTGATCCAGCATTTTCAGACGTTTGTCCTGAGCGATCTCGCCAGACAGCATCACTACTTTATAGCCATCACGTTTTAAATGATCATAAAGTTTGCGCACCTGATCACGACGGTTGGCAAAAATCATGACTTTTTCAATCGGCTCATCACGCAGGATTTCTTGCAACAATTTATATTTGTCCGCCTTAGCGACCATATAAACCCGCTGCTCGACATCGGCATTGGTTTTCTTTTCCGGTTCAATTTCAACTGTGACCGGTTCAAACAACCATTGCTGCGCAAGATTCAATACATCGTAACTAAAAGTAGCAGAGAACATCAGAGTCTGACGTTGTTCTTTACGCGGCGAGAAACGTACAATGCGCTTTACTGAAGGAATAAAACCCATATCCAATAGGCGGTCAGCTTCATCAATGACCAAAAATTCAATCTGATCCAGCCAGACTTCTTTTTGTTCTACAAAATCAATCAGACGACCCGGTGTTGCCACCATAATATCGACAGGCGCTTTATTAAGCTGGTTCTTTTGCTTGTCAAAATCCACACCACCCAGCAAGGTCACCACATTGAGACCAGCATATTTCGCCAGATCCTGTGCATCGCTTTCGATCTGTAACGCCAGTTCACGGGTCGGTGCCAAAATCAGCGCACGTGGCTCACCACGATAGCGTTGTTCCTGAATCGGATTATTTAAGAGATCATTCATGATACTAATTAAAAAGGCAGCAGTTTTGCCTGTACCTGTCTGTGCACGGCCAATGGCATCATGTCCTGCCAGCGTGAATTTCAAAACCTTCTGCTGGATAGGCGTCATGGTGGTAAAGCCTAAAGCATCAATCGCTTTTTTTAGATTGGGATGTAAATTTAAGGTTTCAAAACCAGATGACATAAAGCGGTGCTCTAATTGGGTAATCACTAAGATAGGGATAGTATAAACAAAAAACGCCCCAAGTTATATTGGAGCGTTTTCTTTTTAGCTTAATCCGAAGATTAGTCTAATGGTTGAACTTCTTCAGCTTGAAAGCCTTTTTGGCCTTTAACAACACTGAATTCAACACGTTGGCCGTCACGAAGTGAACGGTGACCGTCACCTTGGATAGCACGGAAATGAACGAATACGTCATCGCCGCCATTACGTTGAATAAAGCCGAAGCCTTTAGTATCGTTAAACCACTTAACTACGCCTTGTTCGCGAGCAGCTGTCATAAGTTAATCCTCATTGAAACTAAAAGAAGGACCACCCGGTGTTGCAAACAGCAGAGCAAACAAGTTTGAAAATATTATTTTTAAGCTTGTAATCATTCTGTAAAACTATCAACAAAATCCCGGTTACATCCATTTATGTAATAGGGTGAAAAACAATCACTTTGTTTATTCAAAGTCCCAAATACGCAACGAGCTTAACATGGGTTTATCACAATTAATAGATTTTTTTTAGCATGTTCTGTTTGATTTAGTTATTTTTTTCATGAAAATTGTCAAAAGACTTTATAAAGTCATTTAGATCTTCTTTTTCTGAAACCAGTTTGGTTCTGGCATCATATTTGCTACTATTTATAGCCTTTTCTGCTATCTAAATAAAACCGCAATGTCCGAATATCCAGCGCAATTCAGCCTTATAGACGCTATGGGAAAACCGTGCCCGATGCCGCTATTAATGTTAAAGCGCGCACTAAAGGCCGGAAATCAGAAAACATTCCTGCTGAAATCATCTGATCCGCATAGCCAGACAGATGTCAGCCGCTATTGTCAGCTGCATCAGCTCAAGCTTGAATTTAAAAAAATTTCTGATACAGAGTTTCACTACTTAATTGAATCTTAAAAATTTTCAATTAAACTGTTGATCTTCACTTTCGTATACTTTTTTACATTTCTCTACCCAAATATCCATTATTTGCGGAGAGATTGGATTAAGATAAAACCTAGTTTAGGGTTATCCCGCACTTCAAGGAGAACACATGAGTGACAGCCGCAATCAGTTGATGCCCCTGTCATTATCGGCGCCAGGTGTCAACCTCGGTGCTTATATCAGCACTGTCAATCAGATTCCGATTTTAACGGCCGAACAAGAAAAAGAGTTGGCTGAACGCTATTACTATGACCAAGATTTAGATGCAGCGAAAATGCTGGTCATGTCGCACTTGCGTTTTGTAGTACATATTGCGCGTAGTTATGCCGGTTATGGTCTGCCACAAGGTGACCTGATTCAGGAAGGCAACTTGGGTCTGATGAAAGCTGTAAAACGTTTTGACCCGAATATGGGCGTACGTTTAGTGTCATTTGCCGTGCACTGGATCAAGGCGGAAATTCACGAATACGTGATCCGTAACTGGCGTATTGTGAAAATCGCCACTACTAAAGCGCAACGTAAACTGTTCTTTAATCTGCGCAGCCTGAAGAAATCATCGAAAAAGTTGACGCTCGCAGAAGCACAGTCTATTGCCAATGATTTAAATGTCACACCAGAACAAGTACTGGAAATGGAAGGCCGTCTGACGGCGTATGATGCGGCTTTTGATGCATCAAGCGATGACGATGATGAAGGTTCCACCCATGTGGCACCAGCGTTATATCTTGAAGATAATCGTTATGACCCGGCTCGTCTGATTGAAAATGAAGACTATGAGGAGCAAAGCACCTCTGCCCTGCATGAAGCCATGGATCAGCTAGATGATCGTTCACGTAATATCTTGCAGCGTCGCTGGCTAGATGACGAGAAATCGACCCTGCATGAGCTTGCAGCCGAATATAATGTTTCTGCGGAACGTATTCGTCAGCTGGAAAAAAATGCCATGGAAAAAATTAAAGTGGCGATGTCATCCAATTAACACCAAATTCTGTTACTGATTTACCTCGAAAAAGCCTTCTTTGATGAAGGCTTTTTTATGTCCGCATTTTGAATTTATGCTAAGGTTGAGCGCAAACTTTATCAGGAAGATCAATTCAAATGTGGATTGCGATTTCAGCACTTAATTTGGCACTTGCAGTCATGCTCGGTGCTTTTGGTGCACATGGTTTAAAAGCGCGGGCGACTGAAGCACAGCTCGGCTGGTGGCAAACGGCAACGGATTATTTTTTCTATCATGCCTTAGGACTACTGATTCTTTCTTTACTGGCGAAAGTCATCCCTGCATTGCCCATTCAATGGAGCTTCGGTCTGATTCAGGTCGGCATTTTACTGTTTTCTGGCTCACTGTATATCATGGCCTTAGGATTACCCCGCGGTTTAGGTGCTATTACGCCCATCGGCGGGGCTTTAATGATTGCCGGATGGTTAATTCTGGCCTGGAATGCTTTAAAATACGCCAGATAAGTTTGAACAACACTTAATCATGGAGGGTTGCTAGAATGATGATTTACATCAATGGCGAACAACAGGAAACTCACTGCAAGAATCTGCTGGAACTGATTCAGAGTATGGCGCTTGAGGGTAAGCGTTTTGCAGTTGAAGTCAATGAAATGATTATTCCTAAAAGCAGATTGGGCGATACGCCAATTTGCGATACAGACAAAATAGAAATTATTCACGCGGTCGGTGGCGGCTAATACTCGGGACAATTATGCAAGATTTATTACAGATTGGTTCACGCCAATTCCAGTCACGCCTTTTGGTAGGCACGGGCAAATACAAAGATTTAAATGAAACTCAGCAGGCCATTGAAACCAGTGGTGCAGAGATTGTCACTGTCGCTATTCGCCGTGTCAATATTGGCCAAGATCCTGACCAGCCGAACCTGCTGTCAGTCATTCCTCCGGAAAAATATACCATTTTGCCGAATACCGCAGGTTGCTTCGATGCAAATAGTGCCGTCCGCACCTGTATGCTGGCGCGTGAGTTGCTCGATGGCCACAATCTGGTCAAACTTGAAGTTTTAGGTGATGAAAAAACGCTTTATCCAAACGTGACTGAAACATTGAAAGCCGCTCGCACCTTGATTGACGATGGCTTTGAGATCATGGTTTATACCTCGGATGATCCGATCGTGGCGCAAGAGCTGGAAAGCATGGGCTGTGTCGCGATTATGCCACTGGGTAGCCTGATTGGTTCTGGTCTGGGCATTCTGAATCCACACACCCTGTCAATCATCAAGGAAAATGCCAAAGTCCCGGTTCTGGTCGATGCCGGTGTCGGTACAGCCAGTGATGCTGCGATTGCGATGGAACTGGGCTGTGACGGCGTACTCATGAATACAGCGATTGCGGCAGCGCAAAATCCGGTCTTGATGGCATCTGCGATGAAAAAAGCCGTTGAAGCAGGCCGAGAAGCTTTTCTTGCAGGCCGTATGCCGCGCAAGCGTATGGCCAATGCCAGCTCGCCGGAAACCGGCTATTTCTTTAAATAAATTTTCATCAACAAAAATAAAGGACTCAATTGAGTCCTTTATTTTTTCCAGTAATTAAGGAATCAGACCTTCATCACGCATGGTAATCTGTACAGACTGACGTTCTGCCACCTTATTACGGATATGAATAATATTTTTATATGGACTCAGATCATGCTCAATCTGGTTCGACCAGTTGGTCAAGACAAACAGATAAGCATCCGCAGGGCCAAAGTTATCATCCACCAGATAATCATTGTCCGATTCACCGATAGCTTTATCGATATAACTCAATAGACGATCAATCTCCGCATAGGCTTTTTTCTTTTCATCGTCGGATAACTTGCCACCGAAGAACACCGCATAGGCATCATGTAGTTCAGAGTTCAGATAACCTAACCATTCCAGCACTTTGGCACGTCCCATGCCCGATGGTGGGATCAAATCTTGTTTTGGATCGTGTTGAGCAAGAAACGGTAGAATTGCAACATTTTCTGTCAGGATCAGACCAGGGTTAATTTCTAACGCTGGTACATAGCCTTTAGGATTAACTTCGTAATAATCCGTACCTTTTTCTGTTTTATGTGTTTTTAAATCAACACGTTCCAAATCAAAATCGACATTAATTTCATTTAAAATAATATGTGCTGCTAGTGAGCAGGCACCTGGTGAATAGTAAAGCTTCATTTCTGATCCTTGTTATACACTTCTCAATGTTTTAAATCGCTTCTGACAAACTTTCAAGTGATCAAACCTGTAAATTGCAAAAAAGCGTAACTGTGATCTCAAGACAGTTACTCATTCAATATTCAGGATATTCCGGGCTTTTGCAAGTCAATCTTGTGTAGATTTTTATCTCTATCTGTTTAACATACACAGGTTTTCCAAATTTAGATGATATTTCGTGATTAGCCTGAAAAAAGAAGAATGGTTTTCCAATATCCGCACAGATGTACTGGCAGGTCTGGTGGTGGGACTTGCCCTGATTCCTGAATCAATTGCCTTCTCTGCCATTGCCGGTGTTGATCCGCAAGTCGGTTTGTATGCCTCTTTCTGCATTGCAGTATCCATTGCCTTTTTTGGCGGCCGTCCTGCCATGATCTCTGCGGCTACAGGTGCTATGGCGCTTTTGATGATTACCTTGGTAAAAGAACATGGTCTGCAATATCTGTTGGCTGCCACAATTCTGACCGGTATCATTCAGGTCATTGCCGGTTATTTTAAAGTCGCTAAATTAATGCGCTTTGTATCGCAGGCGGTGGTATACGGATTTTTGAATGCCTTGGCGATCCTGATATTTGTGGCACAAATCCCGGAAATTAACCGGATGGATAGCACCGGTTATCTGTTTATTGCGATTGGTCTGGCAATTATTTATCTGTTTCCGTATATCCCGAAAATTGGCAAAGCCATTCCCTCACCTTTAATCTGTATTATCGTATTAAGCGGGTTGGCGCTGTTGTTAAGTGTAGATATGCGTACCGTGAGCGATCTTGGACAATTCCCGGATACTTTGCCAGTATTCCTGATTCCAGAAATTCCACTCAATCTGGAAACCTTGCAAATTATCCTGCCTTATTCCTTTACCTTGGCGACTGTCGGTTTGCTGGAAAGCATGATGACCACTACGGTCATTGATGAAGTGACCGGAACTGAAGGTGACCGTCATCAGGAATGTCGTGGTCAGGGTATGGCCAATATTGTCAGCGGCTTTATGGGCGGGATGGCCGGTTGTGCCATGATCGGCCAGTCAATTATCAATGTGTCTTCAGGGGCACGTACCCGTTTATCGACTCTGGTCGCTGGCGTGTTTCTGCTGTGTCTCGTGGTTTTTTTGAAAGACTGGCTGGCTTATATCCCAATGGCAGCTCTGGTTGCGATCATGATTATGGTGGCATTTACCACCTTTCAATGGGGAGCAATCAAGCAATTCAGCAAACATCCGCTAGAATTTAATACCGTGATGATTGCCGTGATTATTGTCGTGCTTGCCACTCATAATCTGGCGCTTGGTGTATTTGTCGGCGTATTGCTCTCTGCCCTGTTCTTTATTAATAAACTGGAAAGAACTATACATGTCTATACGTATTTAAATACGGTCAATTCACGTAGCTATATTATTTCCGGACAGATATTCTTCAGCAGTACAGAAAAATTCTATCAGTTCTTTGATTTTAAGGAAAAGCTTGAGCATGTCGAACTGGATTTAACCCACGCGCATATCTGGGATGTGACCTCAGTGAACATGTTGAATAATGTGATCCAGAAATTTAAAGCCCAAAATATAGACGTAACAGTGATCGGTTTAAATGAAGCCAGCAGTACACTGATTGACCGGTTTAGTAGCTGATGAACGGTGATTAATAAAAGAGCCTCAATTGGCTCTTTTATTTTATCTGGAAGATCTCGCCAATTTTTATGGAGAAATACCGAGAAAAGTTTGACTTGCTCGGCTCAGGACTTAAAATACCGCATTCTGAATTTTTAGATTTGCCAAAGTTATGTCGAACGATCAATTAGACCAGCAAGTCGTTGAGCTGGAAAACTTAAGCGAGCACCGTGAAATCGTGACGTTTATGCGCCGCTCAATGCCGTTAAACACCTCTCAACGTACTGCGCTTGAACAATATGGTCACTTAATTTTGGAATATCCAGTGGGTGATTTGCGTCAGCACTTTGAACATCCAGAGCGCCCTTTGACTGTAGAAATCGGTTTTGGGATGGGCCGTTCACTGGTATTGATGGCCAAAGCCAATCCTGAGCGTAACTTTGTCGGGATTGAAGTGCATGTACCGGGTATTGCGCAATGCATTTACGAAGCAGGTGTTGAAGGCCTAACGAATTTACGTGTACTGGATGCAGATGCAATTCAGGTATTACGTGAAATGCCAGACAACAGTATCAATACTGTGCAATTGTACTTCCCTGATCCATGGCAGAAAAAGCGTCATTTTAAACGCCGTTTTGTTTCGCATGACCGTATGCCACTGGTGGAGCAAAAGCTGGAGCTTGGCGGAACTTTCCATGCTGCAACGGACTGGGAACCGTATGCAGAGTGGATGATTGAAGTATTGGAAGAACGTCCACGACTGGAAAATCTGGCGGGCAAAGGCAACAGCTACCCTCGTCCAGAATGGCGTCCGCAAACCAAGTTTGAACGTCGCGGGATTGAAGCCGGTCACAAGATTAATGATTTTATCTTCAAGAAAATTTCTTAATCCAAGATTCAAAAAAAGCGCTGATTAATCAGCGCTTTTTTATGGGAGAAATTTTGCAATCCACTTATATATAAAGACAAATGCACCCGAAATAACACTTAAGAAGAAAAATAGATTTTCATCTTTATACTATTTCCATGTTTTATTATTTTTTCTTTTCATTTTTCACCAAAATTAAAGAGGAAAAAGAATTGAGTATTTTATTTTAGACTAAAAAATCCGGCTCTTTTATTTTCGATGACGTTCTAGGATTTGCTGGCTCAACAACTGATAGACATTTTGCAAATCTTCCCGCTGCATATTAGCTAACATCTGCTGATGCATATTCAAGATATTCTGATCACCACGCATCGCTGGGCCGGTCTGCATTTGTTTGGGATCATTCTGCGTGGCTTTACTGGCGGTTTCCAGCATCAAGGGATACAACAAACTAAAATCGACCTGTTGTGCATCAACCACCTGCTTGCCCATGTCATAACAATAATTGGCAAAGTTACAGGCAAATACCGCTGCAAGATGCAAACTGAGACGTTGACTAGAATTATAAGTATAAACACGATTGCTTAGGCTATTTGCCAGTTCTAATAACAGGATTTGGTCCTGTTCATTCTCCGCCTCAATAAATAGTGGCGTCTGCTGCCAATCAATCTGGCGTTCCAGACTAAAGGTCTGCAAAGGATAAAATACGCCTGCACGCACATGCACATTTTTCAGTAAATCGAGATGGGTACTGCCAGAGGTATGTACGATCAGGTTCTGCTGCAAATGCGGATGAATCCGTTCAATGACGCTGGCAATCGACTGATCACTGACCGCGATAATGACCAGATCCACCTCATGACTCAGCTGTTCAGGTCGAGCGATGGCCTGAGCGTTGAATTGCTCAGCCAGTTGCTGTGATTTTTCTAGGGTTCGACTGTAGATCTGTACGATCTCATGTTGTGCTGAAAATACACGGGCAAGATGATATGCCACTCGCCCTGCCCCAATCATACTGATCCGCATCTTGTGCTGTTCCTGACTCATTGCGCACAGCATGCCAATAAATACAGATTGAGGCAATTGGCCTTGATGTTTTTGAATAGGCTTTAGAACTTTCGCAGGGTCAGAATCTGTTCACTTCGGCCAAAAGGTCCATGAACATCATGCAGAATCCCGCTAGTCAGACCGATACCATCTTCACCATATTGCTGCACCACTTCCAGTCCCAGCCATTTACCCTGCGGCAGACGGTGCATATGAATCTGCAGGTCCAGATTCGGAAATCCCCAACCGGAATTCGGGTCCTGACGTGGCACAATGCCATTGGCCGTATCGACCATACCGAGCAAACGACTAAAGTCTGTCGTCGGTTGACCTTCTACCATGTCCAGCGAATTTCTTAGCCAGACAATGCCCTTGCCTGCACGATGGTCAGCATGTGCCCGGGTTTCAATACTCTGGATATAACCGCCCGGCCAGCAGCGCATACCCTCCCAAACCGGTAAATATTCTGGACTTTCGATCGGAAAATCTTCCACTCCAGCAATGGCCGTGGTATTTGAAGTTAGCATTCTCCACGCGCGTGCCACGATACAGGTTTTACCATTGGCACACATTTCAGCTTCAACCAGTTCAATGGTTTTACCCGGACGGATCATGCGTGTGGTAATCGAAAATTCACCAAAGGCTATCAGGCCAAAAATATCCAGCCCGACCCGACCAATACGCATGTCAGCACGTGGCTGAAACTGTTCCAGTTCGACGCATAGAATACCGGTGGCTGGCGCCATGTGCTGCTCATGCGGATTCCACGCACCTTGTGCATGAATATTAGAACGGTAATAAGCCGTAGTACTGCCATCTGCATGCTGTTCGCGCTGAATAAAACTGTAATATGCCGACATTGTTTTAATACTTCCCTGAATATTCTCTTAAACTTTAGAATTTGCAAAAAGTTCTTTGATCTTTATTTTCTGAGCAAAAAGCCATGATAATTCATGATTTGACAATAAATTTTGCACTGTTTAAATCCGACTTTGGTTAAAAGTGCTGTAAAATTTTGCGCAGATAACAAGTGAAAATCCTGCTCCAAGCGTTCAATCATCTTGCTACTTTGCACCACGCTTAACCCTGTCTGCTGTGCCAGCTTCTGCATAATTTTGATGTCTTGCTGATCTTCGGGTTGCATCAGGTCATAGGTCAATGCAAGACCGTTGGTTTTAAGACACTGATGGATAGCCTGAAAAAATCCGTTTTTTTCGGAATTTGGAATGAAATGAGCCACCAGAATGGCCAATGCGGCATCGAAAGTATCCGGCTGATTCAAATCTTGAATCGTGCTTTGGATGAATTGCACCCTTTGTCGATCTATAGAATTCAGATTTTTACTAGCCTGTTTCAGCATGGCTGCTGATGGATCAATTGCAGTAAAGGTCCAGTCTGGATGTTGCTCTAATAAATACGACAATTCATAACCTGTTCCGCAACCCACTATTAACATATGTGCGGTTTCTGGGAGTTCAGTGCTGAGAATTGCTTCAATCTGCTGATGCACCAGTTCATAACCGGGAATCAGTTTACGGATATGATCGTCATAACTGACGACCACGACTTCACTGTGAAAGTTTTTTGCCATATTTTTACTCTAAATCTATGCACGAATCTAAAACTCAGGCGGGTATTTAGATAGATTGAATATTTAAATCTTGTAGCTTGATCTTATTTACTGTTTTCTTGAAATTTGATCATAGACCCGGCGACATGGATGTCGCCATTTTGCTGAGGGACATGGAAGTCCCTTCAGCAAAATAAAGGGATTTTGCTTACTTTTGGCCCATCAAAAGTAAGAAAAGCCTAAACATTGATATCGAAACCGTTATACAAATGGAGGCAATGCATGCATTAAATACTGCTTTGCCCCATTTAAGAATCGCATCAATACAATTTAAGCAATCTCTTTCAAGTTCAGCTCTTCACGCATAAATTCACGCAATTTGAACTTCTGCGCCTTACCGGAAGCCGTCATTGGAAATTCCTGGAAGAAACGCACATAACGTGGCACTTTATTGTGAGAAATATGCTCCTTACAATACTGACGGATAGTTTCCTCAGTACACGGATCATTTTCATGCAGGATGATGCAAGCACAAAGTTCCTCACCATATTTATGGTCTGGCACACCGATCACCTGTACATCTGAAACGGCAGGATGGGTATAAAGGAAATCTTCGATTTCTTTCGGGAACAGGTTTTCTCCGCCACGAATGACGACATCCTTGATTCGACCCTTGATTTTCACAAAGCCTTCATCATCCATTTCAGCGATATCACCGGTATGCATCCAGCGTGCAGCATCAATCACTTCCTGAGTTTTGTCCTGGTCTTCCCAGTAACCGAGCATGACGGAATAACCGCGTACACATAGCTCGCCCAATTGACCGCGTGGCACCACCTTGCCATTTTCATCGACAATTTTAACTTCCAGATGCGGATGTACCCGGCCAACCGTACTAACACGTCGCTCGACACTGTCTGCCGTTGAGCTTTGTGCACTCACTGGCGCAGTTTCGGTCATGCCATAACAAATCGTGATTTCAGACATATGCATGCGTTCAATCACGCGCTGCATAATTTCCTGCGGACATGGACTACCCGCCATAATCCCGGTACGCAGACTGGACAGGTCAAATTCGTCAAACTGTTCATGCTCAAGAATGGCGATAAACATGGTTGGCACACCATAAGCCGCAGTACATTTTTCCTGCTGAATGGCTTTCAAGGTTTCCAGCGGATTAAATACAGCTGATGGATAGATCATGGCAGAACCATGCGTAATACAGGCCAGATTACCCATCACCATACCAAAGCAGTGAAATAAAGGAACTGAAATACAGACGCTGTCTTCTGGACCTAAATGAATCGCTTCACCGACAAAGTACCCGTTATTTAAAATATTATTATGGGTCAGCATGGTGCCTTTCGGATTGCCCGTAGTGCCCGAAGTAAACTGGATATTAATCGTTTCATCGAACTGCAATTCACTGGAGATCTGTTGCAGTTGTTCCAGCTCTTGGGGGCTTGGCGAGCTTAGTAAATCCTGAAAACGGTGGATACCGGTATGCTGCTGATCATCAATTTTAATCACATGCTTTAAATGCGGCAAGCGCTCTGCATTGAGGAATTTACTTTCAGTCTGCATCAGCTCAGGTGCAATTTTAGTCAGAATTTCCTGATAGTCCGTCGTCTTAAACTGCGCTGCAATCACCAGTCCCTTACAGGAGACCTTGTTTAGCACATATTCAAGCTCATTGCTTTTATAGGCCGGATTCAGGTTCACCAGAATAATGCCTGCCTTGAAGGCCGCAAACTGGGTAATGGTCCATTCCACACAGTTCGGCGACCAGATTGCCAGACGGTCACCTTTTTGCATACCTAGTTTCAGCAGCTGACAGGCAAAGGCATTGACCTGATCCTGTAGCTGCCGGTAACTGAGGCGTATGTTCTGATGCAAACTCACTACCGCATCACGTTCTGCATACTGCTCGCAAGCCTGATCAAATTTTTCACCAATCGTCATGCCCAATAAAGGCTGGCTGCTGGTTCCATAGGCATAGCTTAACCGTACTTGTGTCATTGAATCGATCTCCTTGATTCTTTGTAATTCTGATTTTCAACTTTACTAATTGTTTTATGACCACGACGACCTTGTCTGTGTACCGGTTTTTTGTGTGTTTATGCTTGTAAATTTTCCTCCTGCCCACGTACTGCGTTGACACAAAAATCGGCAATCTGTTTGACAAAGTGATCCTTATACTTCTGATCAAACATGACATTTCGGGACGGATTTAAAGGTTCAATTACGACAAAGGTCATGGCGCCAACCACGCCCAACGCTGCCGTATTCAAATCTTCAAATTCGAATTCTCCATTGACCTTTCCTTCGGCCAGAATTTCCTTAATGCTCTGCTTGAGCAGCTGCTTACTGCGAAAACGCTCATGTTCCATTTCCGGATCAACCGGTTCGAACATCAGTGAATACGCCAGTTGGGGGCTATTCATTGCACGTTTGACAAAAGTTGTAACAGATTTTTGCAATTTCAGTTTTGGCGACAAATCTGACTCGGCAATATGGTTCAAGATCCCGACTTCATGCTGAATCGCGGCCGACAAAACCTCGATCAAAATCTGGCTTTTGCTCTCGAAATATCGATAGACCAGTCCTGTAGAAACGCCTGCACGCTCTGCAATGGCCTGAATCGATGCCTCCTTCAAGCCCCCTTGAATAATCAGTTCACGAGCAGATTCCAAAATCGACAGGCGATTTTGTTCCATTCGTTCCTGCATCAATGATGATCTTTTATAACTCATAAAATTATTCTCAACAAGATAAAATGAATTGTAAATCATTTTGTGAATATAGATTCACTTTTTTATTTTTTCGTTGTATGTTAAAACCACAAGCACAACAAAAATGCTTTTTTGGATACAACAAATAGAACCATAGGATGGATGAAGAATGAATTTACAAAGCTTGGATTTCGGTTTGGATGAAACTCTAATAGCGCTTCGTGATTCAGTGGCCGCATTTTGCGCCAAAGAAATTACCCCGATTGCTCAACAGGTTGACCGTGACAACGAGTTCCCTGCTCACCTTTGGAAAAAGTTTGGCGAGATGGGCCTGCTTGGTCTGACAGTCAGTGAGGAATATGGCGGTTCAAATTTCGGTTATCTGGCGCACATTATTGCCATGCAGGAAATTTCCCGTGCTTCTGCATCCATTGGGCTGTCCTATGGCGCACATTCTAACCTATGCGTAAACCAAATTAAGCGTAATGGTACGGAAGAACAGAAACAGCGCTATCTGCCTAAATTGATTTCAGGTGAATATGTCGGTGCCTTGGCGATGTCTGAACCGAATGCCGGCTCGGATGTGGTCAGCATGAAACTGAAAGCGGAAGACAAAGGCGATCATTATCTCCTGAATGGTTCAAAAATGTGGATCACCAATGGTGGCGATGCCGATGTCCTGGTGGTCTATGCCAAAACCGATTTGCAAGCCGGTGCCAAAGGTATGACTGCGTTTCTGGTGGAGAAAAATATGCCAGGTTTCAGCCATGGCACGCATTTGGATAAACTGGGTATGCGCGGTTCCAATACTTATCCGCTGTTTTTTGACAATGTCGAAGTACCGAAAGAAAACGTCATGGGTGGCGTCGGCAATGGTACCAAAGTGTTAATGAGTGGGCTGGATTACGAGCGGGCTGTATTGAGTGCTGGCCCACTGGGGATTATGGATGCCTGTATGGATACCGTGATTCCATATATTCATGACCGTAAACAGTTTGGCCAGGCTCTCGGTGAATTCCAGCTGATGCAGGGCAAAATTGCCGACATGTATTCGACCTGGTTGGCATGTAAGGCCTTGGTGTATGCCGTAGGCGCTGAATGTGACAAGGCCGAACATAGCCGTAGCCTGCGTAAAGATGCTGCCAGTGCCATTTTATATGCTGCTGAAAAAGCGACCTGGATGGCGGGTGAAACCATTCAGACTTTAGGTGGTAACGGTTATATCAACGAGTTTGCTGCAGGCCGTTTATGGCGCGATGCCAAACTGTATGAAATTGGCGCCGGTACTTCAGAAATCCGCCGCATGCTGATTGGCCGTGAACTTTTCAACGAAACAGCCTAAATCTTAACACTTAGAATAAAACAAGGATGTTCGTCATGAATCAGTTATCGAGCAAAATCAATATACGTAGTGAAGAGTTTAAAACCAACCAGACTGCCATGCTGCAACTGGTGGATGACCTAAAACAGAAAGTTGAAAAAATTGCTTTGGGTGGCGGCGAAACTGCCCGCCAAAAACATTTAGATCGCGGCAAGCTGTTACCACGTGAACGGATTAATCACCTGATTGATCCAGGAACCGCTTTTCTGGAAATTGGTCAGCTGGCTGCCTATCAGGTGTATCAGGATGATGTGCCTGCCGCAGGTGTGGTCGCTGGTGTTGGTCAGGTCAACGGTCTGACCTGCATGATCATTGCCAATGATGCTACGGTGAAAGGCGGTACTTATTATCCATTAACAGTGAAAAAGCATTTACGTGCCCAGGAAATTGCCGAACAGAACCAGCTAACTTGTATTTATCTGGTGGATTCAGGCGGTGCATATTTGCCTTTACAGGATGAAGTATTTCCAGACCGCGATCACTTCGGCCGTATTTTCTACAATCAGGCACGTATGTCGAGCCAAGGTATCGCCCAGATTGCAGTGGTGATGGGTAGCTGTACTGCAGGCGGTGCTTATGTTCCCGCCATGTCAGATGAAACCATTATTGTCCGCAATCAGGGCACGATCTTCCTCGGCGGCCCTCCTCTGGTTAAGGCAGCTACTGGTGAAGTGGTGTCCAGTGAGGATCTCGGTGGTGGTGATGTGCATACCCGTTTGTCTGGTGTGGCTGATCATCTGGCTGAAAATGATGAACATGCGCTTGCGATTGCCCGCAACATCGTGGCCAACCTGAACAAAAAGCCAAACAAGACCGCAGATGAAATCGAAGCGCCGCTGTTTGACAGTTCGGAACTGTACGGCATTGTGCCGAGTGACGCGCGCAAGCCTTTTGATATCCGTGAAGTGATAGCGCGTATTGTCGATGGCTCACGTTTTGACGAGTTCAAGGCACGTTTCGGCACCACCCTGGTGACCGGTTTTGCCAAGCTCTATGGAATGCCGGTCGGGATTATTGCCAATAATGGCATTCTATTTTCCGAGTCAGCCCAAAAAGGCGCACATTTTATTGAGCTGTGTACCCAGCGCAATATTCCACTGATTTTCCTGCAAAATATTACCGGCTTTATGGTCGGCCGCCAGTATGAAAATGAAGGCATTGCCAAAAATGGTGCCAAACTGGTGATGGCCGTCGCCAATGCCAATGTTCCGAAATTGACCCTGGTCATTGGCGGTTCTTTTGGTGCCGGCAACTACGGCATGTGTGGCCGTGCTTATTCGCCACGCTTTATGTGGACCTGGCCAAACTCGCGTATTTCAGTGATGGGCGGTGAACAGGCATCCAGCGTTTTGTCGACCTTAAAACGTGACCAGATTGAACAGAAAGGTGGCAGCTGGTCAGCAGAAGAAGAAGACCAGTTTAAACAACCAATCCGTGACCAATACGAACGCCAAGGCCACCCTTATTATGCGTCTTCGCGTTTATGGGATGATGGTGTGATTGATCCAGCGCAATCGCGTGAAGTCTTGGCCTTGAGTCTGGCTGCGGCACTGAATGCGCCAATCCAGCCAACCAAATTCGGCGTGTTCCGCATGTAAGGGGTGACAAAATGACATATCAATTTTTACAGCTCGAACAGCAGGATCAGGTCGCGACAGTCTGGATTAACCGTGCCGAACTGCACAATGCTTTTAATACCCAGGTGATTGAAGAACTGAATGCCTGTTTCCGGTCTTTAAATGACCATGATGATGTGCGTGTGGTGATTTTGGCAGGCCGAGGCAAGAGTTTCTCTGCTGGCGCGGATCTGAACTGGATGAAACAGGCAGGTCAGGCATCACAGGCAGACAACGAAGCGGATGCTATCAAACTGGCAAAAATGCTGCAAAGTCTGGCGACCTTAAAACAGCCAACCATTGCCCGGGTACACGGCATTGCCTTTGGTGGCGGCATGGGGCTGGCCTCAGCCTGTGATATTTGTGTGGCCAGTACAGATGCCAAGTTTGCCACTTCCGAGGTTCGCTTAGGTCTGGCACCTTCGACCATCAGCCCTTATGTGATTCGTGCGATTGGTGCCCGTCAGGCCTCACGTTATTTCCTGACCGCCGAGCGGATTACTGCTGAACAGGCCAAAAGCATTGGTCTTGCGCATGAAGTTACTACACCAGAACAGCTCGACAGCAAAATTGATGAAATTGTGGAAGCACTTTTACTGGGTGGTCCTGCTGCACAGAGCGCATCGAAACAGTTGATTCAACTGGTTGACCAACAGGTATTGACCGAAGATTTACTGCTTAAAACAGCACAGCATATTGCCCATATTCGCCAGGGAGATGAGGCGAAAAATGGACTGAATGCATTTTTGAACAAACAAAGCCCGGCTTGGATCAAGACCACGGCATAACAACAAGAAGGATCCTACAATGTTTGAGAAGATTTTAATTGCCAACCGTGGTGAAATTGCCTGCCGTGTGATTCGTACAGCGAAGAAATTAGGAATTGCCACCGTTGCCGTCTATTCCGATGCTGATGCGCAGGCACAACATGTGAAACTGGCCGATGAAGCGATCTATATTGGTGAATCGCCAGCAGCACAAAGTTATTTGCAAATTGATCGCATTATTCAGGCAGCCAAAAACACTGGTGCCCAGGCGATTCACCCCGGTTATGGTTTCCTGTCCGAAAATGACCAGTTTGCCTTGGCCTGTCAGGACAACAATATTGTCTTTATTGGCCCGCCAGTCGATGCCATTCTGGCAATGGGTCTAAAGGCCACCTCTAAAGCGCTGATGGAAAAAGCCGGTGTGCCTCTAACCCCCGGCTATCATGGGACCAATCAGGATGCCGACTTCCTGAAACAGCAGGCAGACAATATTGGCTATCCGGTACTGATCAAGGCCAGTGCCGGCGGTGGCGGTAAAGGCATGCGTCTGGTGGAATGCAGCGAAGATTTTCTTAGCTCGCTTGCTTCATGTAAGAGTGAAGCACGTTCAAGTTTTGGCAATGAAGACGTTCTGATTGAACGTTATGTGATTCAGCCACGTCATATTGAAGTGCAAGTTTTTGGCGATACACATGGCAACTATGTACATCTGTTTGAGCGTGATTGTTCGGTACAACGTCGCCACCAGAAAGTGCTAGAAGAAGCGCCTGCACCAAAAATGCCAGAAGATAAACTGGAAGCGATGCGTCAGGCTGCGATTGATGCCGCTCGTGCAGTGAATTACGTTGGCGCCGGTACGGTAGAGTTTATTGTCGAGCAAGACGGTACGGCCTATTTCATGGAAATGAACACCCGCCTACAGGTTGAACATCCGGTGACTGAAATGATTACCGGACAGGATCTGGTAGAATGGCAACTGCGCGTAGCTTTTGGTGAACCTTTACCGAAGCAGCAGCATGAATTGCAGATTCACGGTCATGCGCTTGAAGCCCGTGTCTATGCTGAAGAGCCGGAAAAAGGTTTTATCCCGGCGATCGGTCAGATCAGCTACCTGCATTATCCGGAGCAAAGTGACTGTGTACGTGTCGATAGCGGTATTGTCGAAGGCGACGAGATCAGCACTTATTATGATCCGATGATTGCCAAACTGATTGTCTGGGGTAAAAATCGTGAAGCAGCCCTAACCCAGATGCACCATGCGCTGGGTCAGTTCCATGTCGATGGTCTGGGTAACAATATTGCTTTTCTAGATCGCCTGGTGCTGTGTGACTCGTTTAAAAATGCACATTTAGATACTGGCCTGATTCAGCGTGAAGAAGAATTTCTGCTCAAACCTTCTGCGGATATCCGTGCCGAACTGGTGGTCAGTGCTGCACTGATTGAGCTACTGGCACGTCAAGCACAGAATCCCGTTCCAAGCAATCCGGTGTGGCAGCAGCAAGCATTCTGGCGCCTGAACCAGCAAAATAGCCATACAGTGCAATTACAACGCAATGGCATCAACCTGAAAGTTCAGTTCCGCACTCAGGATCAAGGCTTTGTCGCCAGCTATAACGGTCAGCAAATTCAAATTCAGGGTCAGCTCGTCGATGCCCATACTTTGGCGTTACAACTGGCGGGTAAACAGCAAAAACTGGCTTTTAGCCAGAATGAGCAAGGCATTACCCTATTCCAGAATGGTCAAAGCTATAAGTTCAATTACCTGAAGTCTGATTTTAATAATCAGGATGAACAAGGCACGGAAAATAACCTGATCGCGCCAATGCCAGGCGTCATTACCCAGGTGCTCGTGGCAGCCAATGACAAAGTCAAAAAAGATGATGTGCTGATGACGCTGGAAGCCATGAAGATCGAATACTCGATTCGCGCACCGCATGACGGCATCATCGCAAGCTCATATTTCCAGAAGGGTGATCAGGTTAAAGCCGGTGATGAACTGGTCGAGTTCCAGCCGCTGGCGGAGGAAGTGGCATGACGGATTTTGTCAAAATCGTAGAAGTCGGGCCACGCGATGGCCTGCAAAATGAAAAAACACCTTTGACATTGGATGACCGAAAAAACCTGATTGTGGACCTGATGAAAACCGGTCTACAGTCCATCGAAGTTGGTTCCTGCGTTTCAGCCAAATGGGTACCGCAAATGGCAGACAGTGATGTGCTCTTTGCCAGCCTACCCCAAGATCCGAATATTCAGTTCAGTCTGCTGACCCCAAATCTGAAAGGTTTTGAATCGGCACTGGCTGTGGGTTGCAAAGAAGTCGCGGTATTTACCGCTGCTTCTGAAAGCTTTACCCGCAAAAACATCAACTGCTCGATTGATGAAAGCTTCGAGAAGTTTGCCGATGTCATGGCAGCAGCCAAAGCCAATGATATTAAGGTACGTGGCTATGTCTCCTGCATGGTGGACTGTCCTTATGAAGGTGCCATTGATCCGAAGCAGGTGGTCAAAGTCACCCAGCGTTTGCTGGAGATGGGCTGCTACGAAGTGTCATTGGGTGAAACCATTGGTACAGCAACACCGGATCGGGTAAGAAATGTCTGGGAGGCTTGTCTGGCTGAACTTGATACTAAAGTTTTGGCGGGACATTTCCATAATACCTACGGCATGGCCATCGCCAATATTTACCAGTCTTTACTTCAAGGCATTCGGGTCTTTGATTCCTCCATTGCCGGCTTAGGTGGCTGCCCTTATGCCAAAGGCGCTTCAGGCAATGTTTCAACTGAAGACCTGTATTACCTGCTCTCGAATATGGGCTTTCAAACCGGTATTCAGCTAGACGCCCTGATGCAGGCCAGCCGTAATATCAGTGAAGTCTTGCAGCGCAACAATCCATCCAATTATGCCAATGCCTATTGGCAAAAAGCCTGTGCTTGAAAATAAACTTGCTTGAGCAAAATGCTCTTAAGCAAACCATAAGGATATAAGCAGCAGATTGAAGTCTGCTACAACAATAATAGAGGTGACAAGATGTCAAACAAGGTTTATGACAGCGCTCAATCCGCCTTAAAGGATGTGGTGCAAGATGGTCATACCCTGGCCGTTGGTGGTTTTGGCCTATGTGGTATTCCGGAAGCTTTGATCGCAGCTTTAAAAGAAACAGGTGCTAAGCAACTCACCTGTATTTCCAACAATGCCGGCGTAGACGGCTTCGGTCTCGGACTTCTGCTGGAAACCAAACAGATTAAAAAAATGATTTCCTCTTATGTCGGTGAAAATAAGGAATTCGAACGTCAATATTTAAATGGCGAACTGGAAGTTGAACTTACTCCACAAGGGACTTTGGCAGAAAAATTACGTGCTGGCGGTGCCGGTATTCCGGCTTTTTATACGGCGACGGGTGTCGGAACCGTGATTGCTGAAGGTAAGGATGAACGTGAATTTAAGGGCAAGAAATATATCCTGGAAGAGTCTTTAATTGCTGATGTCGCCTTGGTTAAAGCCTATAAGGCCGATAAAGCCGGTAACCTGATTTTCCGTAAAACCGCCCAGAACTTTAATCCGGTCTGTGCCATGGCCGGCAAAATTACCATTGCTGAAGTCGAAGAGATTGTCGAAATTGGCGTGCTGGATCCGGACGAAATCCATCTTCCGGGAATTTATGTGAACCGGATAGTCCTGAATGCTCAACCGGAAAAACGTATTGAACAGATGACTTTAAAGGCGGAGGCTTGATCATGGCTTGGACACGTAATGAAATGGCGCAGCGCGCGGCACAAGAGCTTGAAGATGGTTTCTACGTCAATCTAGGGATTGGCCTGCCGACGCTAGTCGCGAACTATATTCCGGAAAATATCAATGTCTGGCTGCAGTCGGAAAATGGCCTGCTGGGGATTGGCGAATTTCCAACCGAGGAGACAGTGGATGCCGACCTGATCAATGCCGGTAAACAGACGGTTACCGCGCGTAAAGGTGCTTCATTTTTCTCAAGTGCCGACTCCTTTGCCATGATCCGTGGCGGTCATGTCAATATTGCCATTCTGGGTGCTATGGAAGTGTCCGAAACTGGTGATCTGGCCAACTGGATGATTCCAGGCAAAAAGGTCAAAGGCATGGGCGGTGCCATGGATCTGGTCGCGGGTGTACAAAAGGTCGTGGTCTTGATGGAACACTGCGCCAAAGATGGTACACCTAAGATAGTTCCAGAATGTAGTCTGCCGCTGACCGGCCAGGCTGTGGTGAACCGGATTATTACCGATCTCGGTGTACTGGATGTTACTCCTGATGGAATTCGACTGGTTGAACTGGCACCAGAGGTCAGTTTTGAAGAGATTCAAAAAGTCACGGGGGTAGCGCTACTACGTAACGCTGCCTGATCCAGCCAGCCCTTAAGAATGAAGCATCTTAAGGGCTTTTTTATATATAGCTGTTTCATTTCAAAATAATAATCGCAGAATAAATGGATTTTAATCATGCAAACTCAACAAAATATTTTGCAGCGCTTCGCCTTGCGCGTCAGCGACTGGTCTGAAAAATGGTTTCCGGATTCTTATATTTTTGCCCTGCTTGGCGTCATCATTGTGGCGATTGCCGCCATCGGAATTGGTGCACCCGCACAGGATGTCGCGATTTCCTTTGGAGACGGCTTCTGGAGCCTGATTCCCTTTACCTTGCAGATGTGCATGCTGATCGTGGTCGGTTATGTGGTTTCCGTATCTAAGCCTGTCCAGCTTCTGATCCAGAAAATGGCGCGCCTGCCACATTCCGGTCGTGGTGCGATTGTCCTGGTCGCCACGGTCAGCCTGTTAATTTCTCTGATTAATTGGGCCATGAGTACTGTACTGACTGCACTCCTAGTGATTGCACTGGCACAGCGTAAAGAGCTTAACATGGATTACCGCGCTGCTGCGGCTGCCGCGATTATCGGGATGGGTGCGACCTGGGCACTGGGCATCAGTTCTTCAGCTGCACAGTTACAGGCCAATAAAAGCAGTCTGCCTGAACCGATTTATAATCTGACGGGCGTGATTCCATTTACCGAAACCATTTTCCTGCCGCAATCCATGATCATGACGGCGGTACTGATTGTAGCTTCAATTGCGATTGCTTACTGGTCAGCACCTAAAGGGTCTGACATTAAAACCATTGAGCACTTCCCGATTCAGATTGAAGAAGAAAAACCGGAAGTATCTGCCGAAAAAAGACCGGGGGATTGGCTGGAAAATTCACCCATTTTAAGCATTCTGATTGTGATTCTGGGCGCAGTCTGGATGTTTAACGAATTTTCCAAAAGCAATCCGATTCTGGCCATTTCCAGCTTAAATACCTATAACTTTATCTTCCTGATTTTGGGCGTGGCCTTACACGGTACACCGCGAAATTTCCTGAATGCGGTATCCAAAGCCGTACCCGCCATTTCTGGGGTACTGATCCAGTTTCCGCTGTATGGCAGTATTGCCTTTATGATGACCAATGCGCTAAACCCGGCCGATCTGTCATTGTCACATTACATTGCCGAGTTCTTTGTTTCCATTGCCTCGCAGGAAACCTTTGCCATTGTGATGGGCTTATATTCGGCGATTCTGGGTTTCTTTATTCCTTCTGGCGGAGGGAAATGGATTATCGAAGCGCCCTATGTGATGCAGGCTGCGCATGACCTGAAAGTGCATCTGGGCTGGTCGGTACAGATTTATAATGCGGCAGAAGCCTTGCCGAATCTGATTAATCCATTCTTTATGCTTCCGATGTTGGGTATCCTGAAATTAAAAGCCAAAGATGTGATTGGATTTACGGTGACCCAGCTGATTTTCCATCTGCCTTTGGTACTGTTCCTGCTGTGGTTCCTTGGTCGGACATTGACTTATAGCCCGCCGGTATTTTCTTAATTTAAGATAATAAAAAAGGACGAAAATTCGTCCTTTTTTATTTAGGCCGCTCTCTTAATTTCCTGTCTTCTCAACTACACCTTCATCATCTACTTCACGTACAATTCCCGTTTCGGTATTCACGACCTCAAAGGTCACGCGACGATTCTGAAACTGTCCGGCAGGTGTGGCATTGGGTTCAACCGGCTGATCCTCTCCCATGCCAACTGCCTGTAACTGTGCAGGATTGACCCCTTTTCCAACGAGATAACTGGTAATCGCTTGAGCTCGTTGCACAGACAGCACCTTATTTTCTGCTTCACTACCCTGAGCATCGGCATGTCCTGTAACCTTCAGAATGACATGCGGTGCTCGTTGCAATAATGCAGCAGCCTGATCCAGCACCAATTTATTGACCTCGGGAACTTCAGTCGATGCCGTATCAAAATTAATGATCTGTAAATTCAGTGCAGTCGCCACATCCAGCGCTTTAACATTATCGGTCTTGATACTGGCCAAGGCTTGTTCTGCCTCACTATTGGCGGTATTAATCACGTCACTTCTATTGAGCGGCTGCTGGGTCACCACTGTGACATTTTTGGCCAGACTACGAATTTGTGCTGCCAGACGCTCGGCCTCTGCATTGGTTGCTGCACGCACTGAAACCTGATTGCCAATCCAGTCAAGTGACACATTTGGCATTCCCTGCATTGTTCTCAACACAGTCGGAATAGTATCCTGATCAATAAATTCTGAATGATAAACCTCACTGCTCAGCGCCCCACAACCAATATTATAATTAAAGATCTGTTTGATCTCGTTTTGCAAAATTTCCATATACTGCGGATTATTCAGCTGTAATTGACAACTGACAATTTCGCCATTACTGCCTGTACTTAATCGCAAGGATGCAGGCTGAGCTGCAGCAACTTCACTGGTCGCTTGGGTATTTGAATCTTCAACATCATCCTGCATGCAGCTACGAACCAAAAACAGGATCAAACCCGCCAGGATCAGAAAAATAATAAACGGCCATAAAAAGCCGGTTTTTCTTTCTTCCTGAACAATGATGGTCTGCTCCGCCAATACAGGCTCCTGATTTAAATTTTGCCCTGCCAAGGGTGAAACTCCTAGCGCTGCCAGAATAGGTCCAGCCCAAACGGGTAATGCGCGCTGAATCGAATCGGCGTGGGTTTCCAGCAAATGGCTAATCGCTTCCGGACTTGAAGCACCCGCTTCGGTCTGTAAAAAATTCATAGTCGGTACAATTGACCGGTTCAAGGTATGCTCTATTTCATCTTGTGGCGCGCTCTGATCCACTTGATCCAGAAACTGCTGCTTGAGTGCCGGATTTGCATTGAATAATTCATGAATTTTTGGATTAAGTTGCTGACCAAGATTCTCAATCCAGGCGGGACGTGCACGCAATATACTTAAAAATATGGGATGGAATTGAGCCAAAGCTTGATCTTTGGCAAATAAATGCTCGGTTTCACCTTGAAGCACAATCGCCGTAACATCGCTTTTTAAGCGTTCTATAAAGTCTATATTCATAATCGTCACCATTCTTTTGATTTTTCTAATGTTTAATATTTAATCAGTGTAACGATCCCCATTTTTTGAAAATGTAAATAATTGTATGAATATCATAAAGTTTCACTGTTTTTGTTGAGTACTCATTTTACCAACACAAAATTTAAAAAATAAAAAAAGCCAGTCGAAGCTGACTTTTATAAAATTGGGATCATTTAAGCAGCAAAAGTTTGAACCACTTTACCCAGCACTTTTTGATTAATGAGCGGGGTATTTTTACCTTGTGACACGATGCTTTCTTTATTCAGGGTCCATTCCAGTTCCGGATCTAGCAGCACCCAGCCTGATTCATTTATCCATCGATCTGCCATTTGTGCAACACGAGCCGGAGCTAGGGTCACTTTTTCCACCCATTCCAGTGGAGTCAACAACCCCTCACGAATCAGTTGCAGACCAAAAGGCACATAGGTATCAAAAGCAGTGAAACCTGGCTGCGTTTCAGCAAACGGCGCCATTTTCGCAGAGCTGCTTAGCGGTTCATGATGAGTACAAATCGCATCAATCACACCTGATTTTACACCCTGACGCAGTAATTCTTTGTCCTGTTCAGAACGAAGCGGTGGACGCACATGTGCAAGAGAGTTAAATCCATCAATCAAATGATCAGTTAAATGTAACTGATGCATGGCCACATCACAGGTCACCGGTAAGCCTTTTTCCTTGGCAATACGGATCAATTCCACCGAAGCACCACAAGACAACAGACCAAAGTGTGCTCGTACTTTGGTTGATTCAATCATCAACAGATATTTGGCAATCGCCACGGTTTCAGCCAGTGCCGGAATCATCGGCAAGCCCTGACGTGATGCAATAAACCCTTCATGCACACAGCCGTCTTTGGCAATTTGTGGTTCTTCCGCATAGAACACCACCGTCAGGTCTAAGCCTGCAGCATATTCAAGGGTACGCAGTACCACATCATCATTGGCAAACGGCGCACTGGCATTGGAAACCGCAGTACAACCGCCCTTTTTCAAGCCCGCCATATTTGCCGGTTGTTGACCATTTAAGCCTTGGGTTTGCGCACCAATCACTTGAAGATAGATCCCACCATCCAGCATGGCTTTTTCGACCAGACCGTGAATCAGCGCACCATTATCTTGTACGATTGGCTTTGAATCGGGTGGCGTAAATACGTGCAAAATGCCATTTTCACGTGCCGCTTTTCCTTCAGACTTAAGCGTACCGTGTTGCTGTTGACCCGGTTCACGTAAACGCGCACACAAATCGACCATGGTTGGCATTAACCATTTGCCTTGACCATCAATCGTTTCAGAGACGTCTGCTGTTTCTGCAACGAATTTTCCATTTTCCAGATACACGGTCTGGATAGAATTAGTGTTTTGGATGGGATCAAGAACACGGACATTTTCAATTTTTACAATAGTCATGACTTATTCCTTAACCCGCAATCGCTTCAATCAAACCTTGTTCTTGTAACTGACCTTGCATCGATAAAGCCAACACCGCCATACGCACGGCAATACCATTGGTCACCTGCTTCAAAATCACAGATTGCGGACCATCCGCAATACTTGAGTCGATTTCAACGCCGCGGTTCATTGGTCCCGGATGCATCACGATACAATCCGGTTTGGCCATGGCAAGACGTTCTTTATTCAAGCCATACATTTTGTAGAACTCTGCTTGCGAGGCAAGTGCCGGAGAATCAATACGCTCGTTCTGAATACGTAAGGTAATGATCACGTCGCAGTCTTTGATGCCGTCTTCCATATTGTTAAATAGACGAACACCATCGCCATATTCTTCAAAACCCAATGGCAGCAAGGTATTCGGTGCAATCACCCGGATATCCTGGCAACCTAAAGTTTGCAAGGCAGCCACATCTGAACGCGCGACACGTGAATGCTTGATATCGCCAATAATGGCAATCGACATTTCTTCGAATTTTTTCTTGGTTTCACGGCGAATGGTCAGCATGTCCAGCATCGCTTGAGTCGGATGCGCATGACGGCCATCACCGGCATTAATAATTGCCACGGTTGGACAAACATCTTTGGCAATAAAATGCGCTGCCCCTGAAGATGAATGACGTACCACGAAAATATCGGCCGCCATGGCTTCCAGATTCCATAAGGTGTCACGCAGGGTTTCACCTTTAGAAGTACTCGAACGGGCAATATCGATATTGAGAACATTGGCAGAAAGGCGCTTGGCAGCGGCTTCAAAGGTGGTACGGGTACGGGTAGAATTTTCGAAGAACAGGTTCATCACTGTTTTGCCTTCAAGCAAATTATTGGTGATCAGCTGATTTTGGTCATTAAAAAAGGACTGTGCAGTGTCCAATATTTTTGTCAGGGTTTCTTTAGAAAGACCTTCGATGGTCAAGAAGTGTTTTAGATTACCTTCTTTATTGAGTTGAATCTGGCTCGGTGTATGCAATGCCGCCAAGTGCATGAGAGATTCCTTATGCGTTAAGTCAACATATTATACAGAGATTGGCGAATTTTTATAGTTGGCCACGCTGCTACTTGTACAAAAAGCATCTGAACAATAAAAATAAAAAATTAGATTCCTTTGTATTTTTTCAATAAGATAATTTAACCCGATTTGCATCTTGCTGATTTTAAGTACAAAACCAACGGGCGCTTCAGTCTGGAGCATTCACACCCATCTCAGGTTTAACGCAGTGCACCAATATACCGATGTGACACCTGTGCACGATAGATATCGTCTTCATCCGGTTCGACCGAGATCAGCCCTTCCTGCTGGATCGGGTGTGCAGATTCTGTTGGTGAATCTTGTGCTGTTTCAGAAATCTCCAGTACCATTTTGAGGCGCTGGATCAGATGATTCAAATCTGGATCCTGGGTTTGCTCTGCCAGTTGAATCACATGCCGGGCATAATCCAGGTTCTCTGCCAGATAAATTGCATCAATTACCCGACCGGTAACCCGTCGTAAACGTGCATAAATTAAAGTGGCCACTGAAAAAGCGTCATGGTTGCGTAACTGATTCTCTAACATCTTAACCCCCATTATAAAATTGAAAAATCAGGCAGCCATCGCTCCCCATCGACTGACCGCCTGATTTGCCATGTATAGAGCAAAATGCGTACCAGTTCCTCAATTTATAGTGTGAATATTATTTTTCTCTATCACATGCCACGGCCTTTCAGAGAATTTCAAAAGCTTTCAATATAAAAATACGGTAAACTTAGCGCAGTTTTTTATTTATCTTTTTTGGTCTCTCTATTATATGAATACCTCTCCACGTTTAAGCAATTATTGGGTCACCTGTGCCGATGGTCTGGAAACCTTATTAGAAGAAGAAATACAAGGCTTAGGTGTTCAGAATATTGAGCGTTTTCCGGGCCGTTTAACCTTTAAAGGTACACTGGAAAATGCTTATCGTATCTGCATGTGGTCACGTCTGGCTTCACGTGTCTTGATGCCGATCCACACGCATGAAATTGAATTTTCTCATGATGCCCGTGATGTGGCAGAAGAACTCTATGAAGGGGCTCTCAGCTTTGACTGGTCGCTGATTTTTGCACCACAAAGTACCTTTGCGATTCGTTTGCATGTCGAACGTGATATCAAGGTCAATACCCAGTTTGCGACTTTACGTGCCAAAGATGGTGTCGTAGATTCCTTTATGGAAGCGGTAGGCAAACGTCCAAGCATTGACACCAAACAGCCAGAAATCACCATGTATATTCTGGCAGGCAAGAAAGAACATACTTACTGCCTCGACCTGTCTGGTGACTCTTTGCATAAACGCGGTTATCGCCGTTTCATGACTGATGCACCGATTAAGGAAAACCTGGCTGCTGCGATTCTGCAAAAAGGCCAGCTTAAACAGATTAATCCGGACATCATTGTCGATCCAATGTGTGGTTCAGGTACCTTTATTATTGAATCCCTAATGATTTTGACCGACCGTGCACCGGGTCTGGTCCGTCGTTTCGGTTTTAATGGCTGGAATGGCCATGACCATGAACTGTGGATGAGCATCAAGGCCGAAGCTGCTGAACGTCATCAAGCGGCAATGGAAAATCCATTACCACAATTCTATGCTTTCGATGCGGACTGGGAAGCGGTTAAAGCCACCAGACAAAATATTATCGCGGCGGGTTTTGAAGCTGCTCTCGACAATATCATGATCGAAGAACGGACTTTAAATGACTGGCCTGATTTCCATGCAGAAGGCAAGAAAGTATTCTTCGTGACCAACCCGCCATATGGCGAACGTCTCGGCGATAAAGCGCAAAACCGTTCTTTATACCTGGGTTTATCGGCTTTATTGCAAAAGAATTTCCCGAATCAAAAAGCGGCTGTGATTGCCTCCCAAGTGGAACAGGCCGATGTGCTGGCCTTTAATGATCCGCAAATCCTGCGTTTGATGAATGGTAAATTGCCGATCTATATCCGCTTCGGTACGGTTAAACCGGCCGCAGTGGTACGTCCATTCCTAGAAAGCTGGCAGCCTCAGCAGTTTGAACCGATTGAAGGTGCGATGGAGTTTGCCAACCGTCTGACCAAAAATATGCAAGCTCTAAAAAAATGGGCAGTCAAGGAACAGATCCATTGTTTACGTCTCTATGATGCAGATTTACCTGATTTTAACGTCGCAGTAGATCTGTATGGCGAGCGTTTGCATGTACAAGAATATGCGCCACCTAAAACTATTGATCCGGAAAAAGCCAAAAAACGTTTCAACCTGGCCTTACAGGCCATTCGTGCCGTGACCGGTTTGGGCCGTGATGCGATCTTTATCAAGACCCGTGCACGTCAGGAAGGTAAAAACCAGTACACCAAACAAAGTACAGCATCCAAGCGTTTTATCGTTCAGGAAGGTCAAGCCAAGATTCTGGTCAACCTGACCGATTATCTGGATACCGGTCTGTTTCTGGATCACCGTCAAATGCGTTTACGTATTGCACGTGAAGCAAAAGGTAAACACTTCCTGAACCTGTACAGCTATACCTCAACGGCAAGTTTACATGCTGCTTTGGGTGGTGCTGCAAGTACAACCAGCGTCGATCTGTCGAATACTTATTTGAACTGGTCTAAAGAAAATTTTGTTCTGAACGGCTTAACCGTGGATCATGCGGATGAACAGCATCAGTTCTTTGCCTCTGACTGTTTCGAATGGCTAAAAGAAGGTCATGAGCAATATGAGCTGATCTTTATCGACCCACCAACCTTCTCAAACTCGAAGAAATTCTACGGGACCTTTGACGTACAGCGCGACCATTTGTCCCTGTTAAAACGTGCGATGAACCGCTTAACCACTGATGGTACCTTGTATTTCTCAAATAACTATCGTGGTTTTGAGATGGATGAAGAAATTCTGGCCTTCTTTGATGTTGAAGAAATTACCCAGGAAACCATTGGACCTGACTTCAAGCGGAATCAAAAGATTCACCGTGCCTGGAAAATCCGTCATCCGCAAGTGTAATTTGATGATGAATTAACTGTCTTTATCACGATTGATATCTTCTTTATTTTCCCTGAGCTGAGTTTTAAGCCATGCTTTAAAGCTCGCCGCAACAAGAATACAAAAGTGTTGCAATGCTCGAAGTTAAAAATAAGATTAAAAAAACCCAGCCTAGGCTGGGTTTTTTGTTGCAAGGAGAAGCGGTTTAGTTAAGTTTCATTTTTTCAAAGATTAACTCACCTGCTTCAGCTTTCACCAGAATGGTATCGCCCGGCTGGAATTCTCCGCCCAGGATTTTCTGCGCCAGACCATTTTCAATCCGCTGCTGGATTGCACGTTTCAGTGGACGTGCTCCATACAATGGATCAAAACCGGCCTCGATCAGCTGATCGAAAGCGCTGTCATCTACCGACAAGCGCATATCGCGTTCTGCCAGACGTTGACGTAAACGGTCCAACTGGATATCGGCAATACCGCGAATCTGGTCTTTTTCCAGCGCATGGAACACTACCAGTTCATCAATACGGTTGATAAATTCCGGACGGAAATGTTCCGATACCGCATTCATCACCACCGTACGGACTTCTTCTTTAGTGGCATTACCGCCCAATTCACGTACATCCTGCGAACCCAGGTTCGAAGTCATGACGATCACAGAGTTTTTAAAGTCCACTACCCGGCCTTGCGAGTCAGTTAAACGGCCATCATCTAGTACCTGTAGCAAGATGTTAAATACGTCCGGATGCGCTTTTTCGACTTCATCAAACAAGATCACACTATACGGTTTACGACGTACGGCTTCAGTAAGCACCCCACCTTCTTCATAACCGACATAGCCCGGAGGCGCACCAACCAAACGGCTCACCGAATGTTTTTCCATAAATTCTGACATATCGATACGCACCATGGCATCGTCGCTGTCAAACAGGAAATTCGCCAAGGCTTTGGTCAATTCTGTTTTACCGACACCCGTTGGCCCCAGGAACAGGAATGACCCACTTGGACGGTTCGGATCTGACAGACCGGCACGTGAACGGCGTACTGCATTGGATACCGCCACCACGGCTTCATCTTGCCCTACTACACGGTTATGCAGGAATTCTTCCATATGTAGCAATTTGTCACGCTCGCCTTGCAGCATTTTCGCAACCGGAATACCGGTCGCAGCACTCACTACTTCAGCAATTTCATTGTCGGTGACTTTGTTACGCAGCAATTTTGGCGTTGCGCTCTCATCGGCTTTTTCAGCCAGTTCAAGCTGCTTTTGCAACTCTGGTATCACGCCATATTGCAAACGCGCGGCCTCGCCCAGATCACCTTCACGTTGCGCTTTTTCAAGTGCTGTACGTGCCTGATCCAGTTTGATCTGTACGTCTTTATTGCCTTCGACCAGCGCTTTATCTGCACGCCAGACTTCTTCCAGGTCATGATACTCTTTTTCAACTGTGGCGATCTGATCGGACAAGTATTGAATCTCAGCTTTGGCACCTGAGTCTTCATCTTTTTTCACCGCTTCCAGCTGCATTTTTAACTGAATCAGACGGCGTTCCAGTTTATCTAAAGCTTCTGGCTTAGAATCGAGTTCCATTTTGATGCGCGATGCTGCTTCATCAATCAGGTCAATGGCTTTATCCGGCAACTGACGGTCGGTGATATAACGGTGTGACATTTTCGCAGCAGCAATAATGGCTGAATCCAGAATCTGTACCCCGTGATGGGTCGCATAGCGATCTTTCAGACCACGCAGAATCGCAATGGTATCTTCCACGCTTGGCTCATCCACCAGCACTTTCTGGAAACGACGTTCCAGCGCTGCATCTTTTTCAATATACTGACGATATTCATCCAGTGTGGTGGCACCGACACAGCGCAGTTCGCCACGGGCCAGCGCAGGTTTAAGCATATTGCCGGCATCCATCGCGCCATCACCTTTACCAGCACCCACCAGGGTATGCAACTCGTCGATAAACAGGATGATTTCGCCTTCGTGTTTGGCAATATCTTTCAGAACGGCTTTTAAGCGCTCTTCAAACTCACCGCGGTATTTGGCACCGGCCAGCAAAGAACCCAGATCTAGAGATAAAACACGTTTCCCTTTGAGTCCTTCAGGCACTTCACCATTAATAATCCGCTGCGCCAGACCTTCGACGATTGCAGTTTTACCTACCCCTGGCTCACCAATGAGTACCGGGTTGTTTTTAGTACGACGTGACAGAACCTGAATAGTACGGCGGATTTCATCATCACGGCCAATCACAGGATCAAGCTTGCCTGCCAACGCACGTTCAGTTAAATCAATGGTGTACTTATTCAGTGAATCACGCTGATCTTCATGATTATTGCTCATGACTTTTTCATCGCCTCGAAATTGATTAATCACTTGACCTAAAGTTTCTGCCTTTACGCCAACACTATTTAATAAAGTTTTGGTATTTCCGGTTTCAGCCAACGCCAACAGCACCCAATCCGTAGATAGAAACTCATCTCCGGCTTTTTGCGCAAAGCTGTCTGCCAGATGCAATACTTTTGCCGCTTCAGGACTAAGGTTGACATCTGCTGATGGATTGGTCAGGGTTGCCGCATTGCTCAATGCTGTTTGCAGCTTGGTTTGTAGCTCACGCAGATTAGCACCGGCCTGTTGCAGCAGGCTGACATTGGATGCTTCATCCATCAAGGTGGCCAAGATATGGATCCCATCAATGGAGGTATGATCCTTACTCATGGCCAGCGATTGTGCATCGGAAAGGGTTTGCTGCAGGCGATTGGTAAATTTTTCAAAACGCATTCTTGTTATTCCTCACAACAAATTTTCTACTTGATGGATATATGGGTGCACTTGATAAAATTTCAAATCATTTTTATATATTTTTCAAAAACTTAATATAAACATTTAGACAGTCTTTAATAATAATATTGGTGTAATCAAATCATATTTCAAGTGAGGTTAGAAGAATTTTTAAGGTGAAGATAAACAATTCATATTTTATTTAATTTACTCTGCTATTTTTCAGCTTAGTAGAGAATAGAGAGATATTTTTAGTACGGTTGCAACCTTCCTAGTAATCGCAATACTTCACTCAAACCATGTTCTGTTTGCATCAAGGATCTTGGCGTTTGATGATTCAAAAGCTTGTTAGGTGAATTGATAAAATGGCGCATCCAGCTCAAGTCTCCACCATGCAAGCTAAATAACTTTTGATAGATATTTACTAAAGCTATAGCTTTTTCGCCTGCTGTAGTATCTGGTTCTAATTCTTTTTCATTTATAACCAGAGATAATTCCGCCTCAGATAAACCCAGAATCAATGCAAGTTCGAATTCTTTCAGTTGCAACTGCTCAGCTAAGTTGAATACTGCTATAGCTAATACTTGGGATTTAGAAATACCTGTTTCACTATTCATTTTTATCAAATCATCTTGATGCGTCTTATTTCGATTATGCTGCTTTTATTGTTTTCCGGCCATGTTGTTTATCATCAAATTTAATTTCTCATAAAATTAAAACACCCTCGCTTGGAGGGTGCTTTAAAATAACAACACCATGATTATGGTGCCGGATTCGGTTGCTGACGGTGAATTGCCTCAATACCTTTCAGTATTTCCTCAGACAGATCAATTTCAAATGCCTGAATATTTTCTTTCAGCTGATCCAGATTGGTGGCACCAATAATCGTACTGGTCACAAAGAACTGCTGCTTGATAAAGGCCAAAGCCAATTGGGTAAGACTTAAGCCATGCTGTTCTGCCAGCTGGGCATATTGCTCGGTTGCCCATTCACTTTGCGGATTGCTATAACGGCTAAAGCGGGAGAACAGTGTTACACGCGCATTGGCAGGACGTGCACCATGCCGGAATTTACCGGTCAGATAACCAAATGCCAAAGGTGAATACGCCAACAAGCCCACACCTTCATAATGGGCAATTTCTGACATGCCGATTTCATAAGTACGGTTCAGCAGGTTATATGGGTTTTGTACACTGACAAATTTGGACAAACCTAATTTCTCTGCGAGGTGCAGAAATTTCATCGTGCCCCACGGGGTTTCATTGGAAAGACCAATATAACGGATACGGCCTTTTTTAATTTCATCCTGCAAGGCGGTCAGGGTTTCTTCGAGATCTGTCACGGTACGGTCTTCTGCCGCTTCAGCATTGCCATAACCCAGCTTGCCAAAGAAATTGGTGGGGCGTTGCGGCCAGTGCAGCTGATACAGGTCAATATAATCCGTTTGCAGGCGTGACAATGACTGGTCAATTGCTGCTGAAATTTCATCGGCAACGAAACGAGTTTTACCATCCCGGATATGGCTACCACCTTGCGAGGGTCCGGCAATTTTTGAGGCTAAAAAAAGTTTGTCACGGCCACCACGGGCAGCGATCCAGTTCCCGATAATACGCTCGGTAGCACCCTGCGTTTCAGGTTTTGGCGGTACCGGGTACATTTCCGCAGTATCCCAGAAATACACTCCCTGATCTAAAGCATAATCCAGTTGCTGAAAAGCCTGTTCTTGTGTGTTCTGCTCACCAAAGGTCATGGTGCCCAAACAAATTTCTGGCAAAAGAATGCCGGTATCCGCCAACGGTCTGAATTGCATAAAAACATCCTGTGAATTTTATTCAGTGAATTGAGATCAAGTGGGCTATAGCCTATCGGAATTATAAGGGAGACTTAAATCATCTTTTCTGAGAAGCTTGTTCTAAATTTTTATGTATTGAGTAATGACGCATAAAGAAAGCAAATCCGAAGATTTGCTTTTTAATATCTGGATTATTCGTCTATGGCAACATCTGCCACTGCTTCAGATGCTTCTTCTAATGAAGCATCAAAGATCAGGATGGCTTTACCATCGGTTTCGATCATGCCCTGCTCTTCCAGGGTTTTTAGTACACGTCCGACCATTTCGCGGGAACAGCCAACAATACGGCCAATTTCCTGACGGGTAATACGAATCTGACGGCCATTCGGCAAAATCATCGCTTCTGGCTGTGAAGACAGGTCGATCAGGCAACGTGCAATCCGGCCTGAAACATCAATAAATGCCAGATCAGTGACTTTACGTGTGGTATTTTTCAAACGACGTACTAATTGAGCAAATACCGCATAGCTCAGATCAGGATATTGCTTGCTGATTTCGTGAAAGTTTTCATAGGTAATTTCGGCAATTTCACACACATCACGCGTACGAACTTCCGCAGTACGTTGTGGATTAACCTCGAATAGACCCATTTCCCCAAAGAAGTCACCCGCATTTAAATAAGCCACGACAATTTCACGATCATCATCTTCACGAAGAATGATAGATACAGACCCCTTCAGAATTAAATATAAAGATTTAGATTCTGATCCTGCATCAATGATCGTGGTACGTTTTGGATAACGATTAATATATGCACGTTTTAACAGTGCTTTCACGGATTCTGGTAATTGCCCCGGAGAAAGCGCATCAGTGCTTAATTGTGAAAAGTTTGAAGTCATGCTAACAGTTCCGATTATGGATAATTTATAGATCGCACAAGACCTAATGTGAACTTGTCACACAGTGGGATTGAAATTCCGTATCAACCCAATTTATGTTAGTGTACAGTTACTTGACAAATTTATAGCTTTTTTTAGGTAGTTGCAATGCAAACAAGCGTTCATTGGTTAGAGAATGTTGCTTTTGAAGCAAAAACTCAAAGTGGTCATAGCCTTATCATGGATGGTTCAGCTGAATACGGTGGTGAAAACCGTGGTCCCCGTCCTATGGAACTGCTTTTAACGGGTCTGGGCGGTTGTGCGTCTTTTGATATTGTTACCATTTTAAAGAAGGCTCGTCAGGATATTACCGATGTACGCTGCGAATTAAAGGCTGAACGTGCAGATACAATTCCGGCAGTATTCACGAAAATTCACTTGCATTTTGTAGTGACCGGCAAAGCGATTAAAGAGAAACAGGTCGCAAAAGCCGTAGAACTTTCTGCTGAAAAATATTGCTCTGCCAGCAAAATGCTGTCTGATGGCGGTGTTGAAATCACCCATGATTATGAAATAATCGAAGCAGAATAAAATCTAGATTCTGTAAAAAAAGCGGCTGGAAAAGCTGCTTTTTTTGTATCAGAAAATTGCCTTTTCTCAGAACCGCTGAACTGAATACTGATTGCCATTTTCAAAGCTCAAGATATTTTCTGGAAATCTTAAGGCGCCGAGTCGATGTCTGAACGCGACACCCTGTTGACGATCGAGATAGCGTTTACCCACTGAATAATCCACACAAAATACGTTTTGTTGCTGTCCATACCATTGCAGTGCATCGATCGATTTGAGTAAACCGGTTTTTTCTTCAGTAGATTTAAAGTTCCGCCAATAATGTCCAGTAATGACTGGAATTTGGTCGGTATAGCTGTCCCACCATGGCACGCGGTCGATCATCCGCCACCTTCCACCGGCATAAATCGGTTCTAAGGCGATTTTTTCCGCACCAGAAGTAATGACCCGAATCGGATTGTGCATTTGCTCACGCAGCTCTTTTTCTGCGAGATGTTGCAATAAAGGTAAAGTTGCAGCCGGGTCTTTGAACTGGTGTTGGTAGCGTTGCTGTTCTATCTGGATGAATTCATTAATACCTAAGGCTTGCAGATCCAGCGCTGTATGTTGAACGAAATCAGCATAGGCTTCGCCAAGCGAAGTAAAACCAGAATTGCGTAATTGATCAATTGATCCTTGATGCCAACAGGCATGTACAACACGCAGCTGCTCCGACTCCAAAGCCAACGGTAAGCTATTTAAAAAATCCAGAATCCATTGTCGATCTTTGATTGAGGCTTGGATCGAATCAAAAGGTTTCAGATCATCCTGATGCGGTGAACCAAAAAACCAGCCATTGCCTTCCCGCAAAGTATCGGTCAATAGGTTCAATTCATGATTACCCATCACACATTGTGCATAGCCTTCATCTACCAGCTGTTTGACGCGTTTGATCACCGCAACACTGTCTTGCCCCCGGTCACATAGATCACCGACAAAAATTAGTTTGCGCTGTTCTGGATGATGACCATTCCGGTCATAACCTAATACCTGGATCAGTTGTTCCAGCGCGGCAATCTCACCATGAATATCCCCTACGATGTCCACGGGACCAGTGAAAGCCTGCTGTATAAATGAGTACTTCATTTATGCATCCTGAATTAAGTCTAAAACAGAATATATCCCTAATAAGTATCCTTTAAATTTATGAAGATCTGAATACAGAATGAATCATCATTTAAATAAATCAATATTCAGTATTGTAAGTTTAAGTGAAATCATGAGCTTAATTTTTATGAAGACGCTTATCTTGTTCTTAAAAGTATTGGCAAATGCCGACTATGCTGCTTGAATATTTAAGAGCTTGATCTGATATTTTTATATTTGATATTTAGTTCAGTGGAGGCTGAAATACTTATGAAATAAAAAAAATTACATTTCAATAGCGTAATAAAAAAAGCCCATTCTTAGAATGAGCTTTTAGAATCTTGGTAGGTATATCCAGACTCGAACTGGAGACCTCTACGATGTCAACGTAGCGCTCTAACCAACTGAGCTATACACCTAGAATGCTTGGCATATTATAAATTTTTCCGACCGAAAACAAGCCTTTTCATTTAGTTTTTAAAACGTCCGCACAAGTTTTAAGCAAATCCTTGAATTTTTTCAATTCTTGTTCAGTTATTGGGGTTCCCGAATAAAGATTTTTTTCAAAAACCTGTATAGCTTGAATAAAGGCAGTCTGGTTTTCAATCTGAACCTGTTGAGATAAACGCTGCATCCAGTGATGAAAAGTTTCTGCAGGCTGTTTTTTGAGATGATCAGTTAGAGATTGATTCAGCTGTTGAATCGCACGATCAAATGGAGGTTGCGCCTGTCGGGCTTTTAGATAAATTCTGAAGATATAGGCCAAAATCAGTAGCGCAATACTGCCCAGCAAAATTATGACACTCGAATAAACTGAACCGAGGCCTAATTTTGACAACCAGTTCTGTTGTGATTCTGCATTATAACCCACCACCTTACTTTGCCATTGGTAGCTGGCATAATCGCTCCAAACGCGTAGTTTGGTGATCCATAGATTATGCTGCGAGTTCCAGGTCGACTGATTTGCCGATACCCATGCATCCTGAGAAAGCAGATTTTGCATGCCATCATCTATACGTTGTGGAGCGATCATCGCGGTTGGATCAAAGCGTTGCCATTTCTGGTCAATCCAGACTTCTGTCCAGGCATGCGCATCGAGCTGTCGGACTTCCCAGCTCATACGATCTGGTGCCAACTCCCCACCCTGATAGCCGGTGACGACCCGTGCAGGAATCCCGACATAACGCATCAGCATCACGAAACTCGAGGCATAGTGTTCACAAAAGCCTTGCCGGGAATTAAACAGGAACTCATCAATCCGGTTTTGTCCTAATTGGCCCGGCTTTAAGGTATAAACAAAATTATTCTGCTGATACCAGTTCAAGACTTTCTGTACATAACGCCGAGGATCTTCCGCACTTTGCGTATAGAGACGTTGTGCTAATTGTTGCGCTCGCGGGTCAAGTCGGCGCTGCACCTGAGTATTCGTTCGCTCGATATATTGCGTTGGCAAAGCCTGAGGGTCATATCCCGTTCCGATCCATTGTAACGAAATCGGTTCAACACGTTGCGTGAGCCGTCTCGGCACAATGCTCCAATCCTGACGGTTATAATAACGGCGTTCCACAGGTATCGATTTTTCCAACCCCATGATCCAGAACACCGAAGGATCCGCAGCCAGATATTGGTAGTTCCAGCCTGTAGGTACGGGTGAAGTATCCATCGGTTGTCGCATTAAAGGCTGCTGATTGACGAAACTGCTGGTCCAGCGTTGCCCATCATATTCATCTAGCACCAAGGCTCGCCAATAGAGTTCTGAGCGTGGCGGAAGCTTGCTGATATCACCAATAATCCGGAAAGCAAGGGCACTGGATTGGGATAATTCAGCAATATCCCCAGGTGACATACTATCGCCAATGCCGGTCACACCCTTATTTTCAGGAATGGGAATATGCCAAAGTGGTGGCAAGCGCGGAAAGAAAATAAACAGCAAGATAAAAAATGGAACAGCGTACAAGATAAACTTGCCCACATGTTTGGCATCCTGTTGCAATGCTGCGCGCTGAGTGATCTGCTCCTGCTCAAAATCGCTAGTCTGAATCCGGTACAAACCAATCAGACAGCTGATTAAACACAGCACGATCACAATCGCCATCCCAAAAGATTGGCTATATAGGAATGAGCTGGCAGCAACAAACAGGGCAAAATTAAACAGAATAATCAGGTCACGTTTATTTTTACTTTCCAGTGATTTAGCAAATAAAAAAGTAGATAAAACTGCTACCCCAGCCTCAACACCAATAAAACTATGATGGCTCAAATAAATACTGCCGAGTGCCAAAGCCGTCAGTAGAAAAGTGCCCGTTTTGGGAAATGGCTGCTGACGTTTCAGGAAAATCCAAATACATACAATACTAATCGCAAAAATAATACTGAGTAGAACCGGAATAAATGCCATCTGGGCGATGAGAATCAGACCCAAAGTCAGCACAATCGAGGTACGGATTTTTGCATTGATCATGAATTTACCCGCCTTAGGCCTGCGCCAACAATTGTTTGGCTTTCCGCAGTTGTTCTTCACCTGCGCCCTGAGGCAATTCGGCCTGTGGCAAATGCAGACTATACGCACATTGCTGCTGCTCGCACTGCTCGACCAGACCCATCACAAATTCAAGTTTTTCTTCATGTGACTGACTCGGCATATGTGCATAATGAATCTCGATACTGTGTTCATCCTCATATTGCTCAAAGACTTTGACATACAGGCCTTGTCCACGCGCAAACTGCTTCCAGGACACCGCCTGCAAGGAATCACCTGACTGGTAATTGCGCAATTCACGGAACTCATCCATATCCGGTTCAAAGCGATTAAAGTAATATTTATTTTCAGCCGTAAAAGCTTCAGCCTTAGGAGCAATCCAGGCAGAATGTTGATGATAAAGATAGGTCCAGGCTCGAACCAGACCAAAGGGATAAACCGAATAAATCTGAATGATCGGGTAATCAAACTTGCCACGTTGCTCTGTGTAAAATGGCAGGATAAATTGCTGCTTTGCTGCATTCAGATAAAATTTTGCTATCTGATCTCCTGCCTTGATATATACATATCGCGGACGAAGCTGCTGCTGTTGAAAATAAAAATGTAGATTCAGGCTATTTCCTACCTGACCAATATCATCTGCAATTAATTCAATTTTCAAGTCATGCAGTTGTTTGAAAGTCAGATAGAAACTAACACACAGCACGGCACTGATTAAAAAACAAAAACCTAAAATCAAGTTATTGGCATAATTCACTCCGGCCACAAAGGTGATCAAGATCAAAACAAGATACAGATAGCCCTGCCGATAAATAAACACCAGAACATCTTTCTGTGAGAGCTGTTTCTGCTGTGAAAATTGAAAGCGTTTGGTCAGCCATTTTTGCCAGGTTCTATCCAAGAGAAAACTCCTTTAGCTGACCGAAACCTGTTGCATGACATTAAAGGCTTCTGCCTCACTTAAACCCAGACGATGTGAAGTCACCGCAACAAATACAGCCTGTACATCATCCGGCGTGACAAAGGCACGTTGCTGAATCAGGGCATGTGCTTGTGCTGCACGCTTCAGGGCCAGAAGGCCACGCGTAGAAAGTCCATGACGGCTTTTACGGGTTTCTTCTGCCAGATCAAGCAAATATTCCTGAATCGCTTCACTGATAAATATCTGATGCGTCAGACTTTGCAGATCCAGAATTTCATCTTCAGTAAAAATATGTGCCAGACTGGCAATCAGGGCAAAACGAGATTCCTGCTGTAATAACAGTTTTTCTGCATGGCGCGATGGATAACCTAAAGACAAACGCATCAGGAAACGGTCCAGTTGGGATTCCGGCAAAGCATAGGTTCCACTTTGAAACAGCGGGTTTTGTGTGGCAATCACCCAGAAAGGTTTCGGTAAGGCATAACGCACGCCATCAATGGTGGCATAGCCTTCTTCCATGGCTTCGAGTAAGGCACTTTGGGTTTTGGGACTACAACGGTTGATTTCATCTGCCAGTAAAATCTGGGTAAAAATCGGGCCTTGTTTAAACTCGAACTGATGTTCTTTCTGGTTAAACATGTTAATACCGATGACATCACTGGCCAGCATGTCATTGGTAAATTGGATCCGCTGGAACTTTAACCCAGCCAGATGTGCCAGACTGCTGGCTAATGTAGTTTTACCCAATCCGGGTAAATCTTCAAATAAGACATGTCCGCCTGCAATCAAACAACAGAGTGCCAGTGTGGTCTGGGCCTGCTTATCCAACACAATGGCATTAACTTCTTCAAAAAAACGCTGGATCTTGGGTGCATAACTTGCAATTTTTTGTTCAAGCACAGTATTGATGTGTGCAATGTCGTTATTTTCCTTTTGTTTCATGCCCCAGATCACAATAATTTCCTTAATAAAACATGGCCTAAGATTAACATACACTGAAATTTAAATTTTCCCAAAAGATCAATCATCTGTCTGTGTAACTGAATAAAAATACTGATTAGAAAATGGCGAGGATTTAAATAATAGAAGAGTCAAAATGATCAGGTTAAAAAGAAGTAAGAAGCGCAGAAAACAAATAAAATGATCGACACAAATAGAGATCATTTTTCTTTTCGCTCAAATCTCAAAATACCAATCTGAGCTCATCCATCTATTTGAAAAGAATCATACTTAAAAGGTATAGAGACTTAAGCGATTTCATGGATTTTTATAATAAAACTTTTCTACGCTAGCTCAATCAATGACCTCAGATTTAACGCGATCGTCTATTCCTCATATTAATTTTTAACGATAAAAAAAAGCGCCCCGAAAGGCGCTTGCTATGAATTAATGATTAACACGGACACTTCTTCATATCACCGCCCGCAGATGGATAACGGGAATCCACACAGTGACGATAAAATGTTTTCGGGTCCATGGCTTCCAGATCGGGATGATGCTTGCGCATATGCTCCACATAGGTCTGGTAATCAGGTACACCGACCATCAGACGGAAACTTTGCTGCAAACGTTGCCACAAGGTCGCAATCCGCGACCAGTTTTTCGGATTCAGGATTAAATCCTTTTGTGACATCACGGTCATTTTGATGATTTTATAAATCATCGTTTTCCCGCTTTTGGCAAACTTCAGATTCATAATATTTCCCTTAATGACCTTTCGCTGGCTGAATCTCTTCAGGATCGCGATAAATCGCTTCTGCTTCATGTACAGATGGCTCAGGATTTGCCAAGGCACGACGGATCACGCGAATTGCAGCAAACAGCATCACAAAGGCCACAATCATAAAGAAAGCACAGAGTGCAGCATTGATCTGGTTTGACATTGCTACCGTCTGCATTTCTGCCACAGTTTTCGCTGGCGCTAGGATTTCATTATTGGCAATCGCCGTGTTGAAACGATCTGCCTGCGCCAAGAAACCAATCTTTGGATTTTCGTGGAAAATCTTTTGCCAGCCTGCTGTCATGGAAGTGATGAACAGGAACACTGTCGGGATAATCGTGACCCAGACATATTTCTGCTTCTTCATCTTGAACAAAATAACCGTACCAAGAATCAATGCCATTGCAGCCAGAATCTGGTTACCAATACCAAACAGCGGCCATAAACTGTTAATCCCGCCGAGTGGATCGACTACGCCCTGATAGACGAAGAAGCCCCAGCCTGCCACTGCAACCGCAGTACCCAACAGGTTTCCGAAGAAGTTATGCGACTGTTTCACCGCTGGAATTACGATACCGACAGTATCCTGTACCATGAAACGACAGGCACGCGTACCCGCATCTACAGCAGTCAGGATGAATAATGCTTCAAACAGAATCGCAAAGTGATACCAGAACGCCATCATTTCACGACTATTAAAGATTTCCGTGATGATATGTGCCATACCGATTGCAAAGGTAGGCGCACCACCAGTACGTGACAGAATCGAGTTTTCACCGACTTCCTGTGCCAGCAAAGTCAAGGCTTCAGGCGTTACCACAAAACCAAGGGTTCGCACTGCTTCTGCTGCGCTTTCTGCGGTAGTACCGAGCAAGGCTGCTGGTGAGTTAATGGCAAAGTAAATTCCTGGATCCAGAATTGCAGCACAGATCAAGGCCATGATCGCTACAAAAGATTCCATCAACATACCGCCATAACCGATCACCCGGATATCGCGTTCGTTATTGACCAGTTTCGGTGTCGTCCCTGAAGAAACCAAGGCATGGAAACCGGAAATCGCACCACAGGCAATAGTAATAAACAGGAATGGGAACATAGAACCTGCGAATACAGGACCAGTACCATCCACAAATTTGGTAATCGCTGGCAGTTTCATTTCAGGCATGGCAAACAGGATACCCACGGCCAAACCTGCAATCACGCCAATTTTCAGAAAGGTCGACAGATAATCACGTGGTGCAAGCAATAGCCAAACTGGCAGTACCGAAGCAATAAAACCATAAATGATCAATGCCCAAGTCAGCTCAGTGCCAGAAAGCGTAAAGAACGGACCCCAATATGGATGTTGTGCGATGTTTTCACCATAGATAATGCCCAGCATCATCAACACAAAACCGATAATCGAGACTTCAGCAATTTTACCCGGACGGATAAAACGCATATAGATGCCCATAAAGATCGCAATCGGAATGGTGGCTGCAATACTGAACACACCCCAAGGGCTGTTAGTTAATGCTTTCACCACTACTAGTGCCAATACCGCAAGAATAATGATCATCACGCCCAAGGCACCGAGCATCACGATAATACCGGCAAAGGTTCCAAGTTCCTGCTTAGCCATCTCACCAAGTGATCGACCGTCACGACGGGTGGAAATAAACAGTACCAGGAAGTCTTGTACCGCACCTGCCAGCACCACACCGACCAGTAGCCAGATCGTCCCAGGTAAATAGCCCATCTGCGCTGCCAGGATCGGACCGACTAAAGGACCTGCACCGGCAATCGCTGCAAAGTGATGGCCAAATAGAACGCTTTTATTGGTCGGCACATAGTCCAGACCATCGGCCAGACGATGCGCAGGCGTTAAACGGCGTTCATTCAGCTCAAATACTTTGGTGGCAATAAATAAACTGTAGAAACGGTAAGCAATGCTATAGACACAGGCGGCGGCAAGTACCAGCCAAACTGCATTTACATGCTCACCCCGACTCAGTGCCAGAACTCCAAAAGAGACTGCACCCACAATGGCTACCAAAAGCCAAATCATTTTCGAAGTCAGCGTCGACTTCTTTTGTAAAGTTTCCATTCAATCCCTCATATTGTGATGCATACAAATCAGCGTGATTGTTGTTGTTCGAGGTACTGCTGTTTTCCCTTGCGACTTTACGCCTGTTCTTTTGCTTTTCCTCTAAGACTTTGGCATAAAAAAAGGGATGATTTAAATCATCCCTCTCGATAATAGTCTATTTTCAAACCATTATGCACGTTCTAAATAATCACCAGTACGGGTATCTACACGAACGCTTTCTTCTTGCTGTACGAATAATGGAACACGTACCACAGCACCTGTTTCAAGTTTCGCTGGCTTACCGCCACCGCCAGAAGTATCACCACGAACACCTGGATCAGTTTCAACGATTTTAAGTACGACGAAGTTCGGTGGAGTCACGTTTAAAGGCACGCCATTGAACAACATGATGGTACATTTTTCATTTGAATCGTCTTTTAACCATTTTGCAGCATCGCTCATCGCTGTTTTATCAGCTGCGATCTGTTCAAAAGTAACAGGATCCATGAAGTTCCACATTTCGCCATCGTTGTACAAGTATTCCATTTCTACTTCAACGATATCAGCCGCTTCTAGGTTCTCGCCTGATTTGAAAGTTTTTTCCAGAACTTTACCTGATTTAAGGTTACGTAATTTTACGCGGTTAAAAGCTTGGCCTTTACCTGGTTTTACGTATTCGTTTTCCATGATTGAACATGGGTTGCCATCAAGCATAACCTTAAGGCCTGACTTGAAATCATTCGTAGAATAATAGGCCATGACTGGCGCACTCCAAACTTACTAACTTTAATCTATTGATGCTATGGGCTGTTGCGATGTCATTTAGCAAGTCTGACACGAACATTGAGTTGCCACATGCACATTCATTTGATGTTGCGTATTCTAAATGAGCAATACACTTTGCCGCAATGAAAAAATCCGCTTTCACCCGCTCAGGCTGTTTAAGTTACAATCAGACATGAAAATCCTTTGTTTATTCATGTCTTGCTCAACGTTAAAATAGCATCAGGCTAGCACGAAGATCAGCATAGCTTAATCACTCTTTATTTTACAGCGCAGTGGATTATTGCGCTTGCGCACAACCTGTTAAACTGCGCCCATCAGGCTTTGTCCTCTCACTTATTATTGTTAATCTTCCGGCATGACGAACTATTTATATCAAGAACAAAACTGGCAATCACAGCTCAGCGACCTGATCACCGATCCCCGCGAACTGCTTGAAGTACTGCAACTTGCACCAGAGCAACTGCTCTCAGGTGCCATCTTGGCATCTGAGCAGTTTAAATTGCGCGTGCCACGCGCTTTTTTGGGAAAAATGCAGACCGGAAACCCTTTAGACCCATTGCTTTTACAAGTGCTGCCCCATCATCTGGAACTGGAAGAACATCCAGGATTTGTTACTGACCCCTTGGGCGAAGAACAGGCCAATCAGCAACCCGGCGTACTGCACAAATATAAATCCCGTTTCTTGCTGACACTGACAGGTGCCTGTGCTGTACATTGCCGTTATTGTTTCCGCCGGCATTTCCCCTATCAGGAAAATCTGCCTAAAAATGAAGACTGGATAAATATCAAGCAATATCTGGAAAGCCAGCCTGATATTAATGAAGTGATTCTGAGTGGCGGTGATCCACTAACCTTATCGAACCGGAAATTAAAAACCTGGATTGAACGATTAGAATCAGTACCACATCTCAAATTCTTAAGAATACATTCACGAGTTCCTATTGTGATCCCCAACCGAGTCGACGAAGAGCTACTTAGCATGTTAAAAAACAGTAGGCTACGTATTATTCTGGTGGTACACTCAAACCATGCATCGGAGCTGGATGACTTCACTTGCAAGCGTTTAAACCAACTGGTTCAACAGCAAATCACCGTTCTGAATCAGGCGGTTTTATTAAACGGGGTGAATGATTCTGCTCAGGTTTTAGTAGATTTAAGCTATCGCTTGTTTGATGCCGGGGTCATGCCTTATTATTTACATGTACTTGATAAAGTAAAAGGTGCGCATCATTTTGATTTAGCGCCTGACCATATTCATGAGATTTATACAGAAGTTTTAGCGAACCTGCCGGGGTATTTGGTTCCTAAACTGGTTCGAGAAATAGCGGGCGAGAAGAATAAGACACCGCTTTTTGGGGTTTCAACATTTTTGAGTTAAATAATAAAGATGAGCACGCATACTTCAGACATTTTTCAGACACCGACGGAACTTAAACGAGAGCAGTTGAGCTTTTGTCCAACCACTGCCAAGGCTTTGCAGGAATGGGTTGCGGGGATTTCGATTCTACAACTGGGGAATTCATCCAAATCCCTGTTTAATGCCTTATTGGAAGTTTCTGAGCTGAAATGTACAGAAACCCTGCGCTTTGACCTGATTCAGGTCTTGCATCCTACCCTTGAAAATGTCCTGACCAGTCTGGAAAAGCATTTCGTCAATCAGGGCCTGATCACTTCCGACCGGAATGACCAGATTATTGAGCTGGCTATGCTGCTGCGCAGTCATTTTGCCAAAATTTATATCGATATCGTCAAACGCTGTAATCATCAGCTGACCCATCAGAAGTTTTCGCTATTTTCTCTAGGCAAAAAGAAGAGCATTCAAACTGCCCGGATGGTATCGATTTATTATGCACTACAGCAACTCACCCTTCTGTTATATCAACAGCATATGCTATATAGCACGCCAGGTCTGGGACAATGGCTAGCTGCCCATCAACTGCTTGAATGTGCCATAGACAACAATTTCTATCAAAGTAATATCAATCAGGTATTAGGCACCCAGCATGAAATCCAAAATATTGCACATGCCTATGCACAGCTGATTTTACTGGATATCTTCAATACTCATCAGATCCGGCCTGCAGAAATTCAGGGCCTGTATCTATGCAGTTTTGACTGGGCCAAACTGGTACAGATCCTGCCGAAGGAAACCACGCTGTCCCGTTATGTAGTCGATGCCAGCAAAGATCATCCGCCGATCTTTAATACCCATCAAGAGCCACAGTTTCAGCCAAGCTTCTATATTTCTACCCAGAACCTGATGGATCATTTAACGGGGACTCAAAGCAAAAATGCCCAGTATCTGTCTCGGAATGAAAAACTGTTCCTGACCCCTGCATTGCATTTTCATATCTACAATCTGCTCTCAAACAATGTCGAGCGTCGTCATGAACGTTATGAATATTCAGCCCAGATCAATATCTGCTTTGGCTTGAGTGTGGCGCATTTTTACCTATCTAAAGGTAAAAACTTCAACGAAACCCTGGAACTCGAGGCCAATTATAATTTCCAGAGCGAAAGCAGTTTTGTCAGCTCGATGGAAAATACGATTCCAAGTGCCTTTAGCAGTATCAAGGCGCTCGATCGAGAAACCAAACAGATCCATAGCGCTGAAGTTCTGGATATCAGTGTCAATGGTTACCGGATTAAATGGACTGGTATTACCCCGGCTAACCTGAAAACCGGTGAATTCATTCTGGTTCAGGAAAAAACCCAGAGTCAGTGGCGTGGCGGTGTGATTCGCTGGATCAAGCAGTCAACGGATAAGAGCCTAGAAATCGGGCTGGAAATTTTGGCACAAGAGCTCTTTCCTTGTGCAGCTTATACCCGTACCGAACGTCATCATGTCAACTATCAGCCTGCCCTGTTGGTGAAAATGACACAACTGGATCAGGTCTCGACCAGCCTGATTGTCTCTGGTTCACAGATGTTTAGGGAAAAACAAACCATTCATTTACGTCTCGGTCAGGAAGAAATCAAAATCTATCTGACCAAAGCACAACTGATTACGCAGAGTTTCATCCGTTTTGATTATGAATTACTCAATGATCAGGAAGAAGAGATGATCGAAAACTTTATCGATCAGCACATGAATGAAAGCAGAAATCATGATTTATGGGAAGCATTGAAGTGAGAAATCCATTATTGTCTAAAAAGTTAAAACGTACTGAAACACGTTTACTGATTATTGATGATAATCAAATTAGATATAACCAAATCCGTGATCTGCTGACCAGTAATGATTATCAGGTAGATGCCGTCCTGCTGGATGATCTGCAATCTTTTGAAAAACAATTAAATTTCAACTGGGATCTGATTATTTTTGGACGTGCCTACGACCTGAAATATGAACAGGCCTTAAGTTTGGTGCGCCTTTCGCAGCAGCCTAATCTGCCGATGATTTTGCTTAAACCGGATGATTATCAGGCTGAACAATATGCGCAATATATCCGTAAAGGGATCTATGACATTCTCAATTTTGACTACCTGGAACGCTTTTATGTGGGACTGGTTCGAGCATTGTCATTTAGCCGTTTGTCACAGTCTCAGCAACATTTAATGACTGAGCTGGAAACAGCACAAATTCAGGCACAATCTTTAGTAGACGACAGCAACCGTGCTGTTGCCACCATTCAGGAAGGGATTCACATTCAGGCCAATGCGGACTACCTGAAACTGTTTGGCTTGCAAAATGAAGATGAGATTATTGGTCTACCGCTTCTGGATCTGCTCCAGCCTTCAGATTTGAATGATTTTAAAACCCGTTTCAAAAAGATTTCTCAGGGTCAATTTGATTTAGGTCGAGTCGAGATTCAGTCTCTGAATCCGCATGTGTCCGCATCTAACCCATTAAAATTGGAATTCTTGCCTTCAACTGCTGAAGAAGATGCAGTGCAAATTAGCATTGATACCCAATCTAAAACAGTTTCTTCTGAGAAGACTCCTGGAAAACCAAGCGTTTTTCAGTCACTTAAACGTGAACTGAACAAGCAGTCTGCACCAGTGAATGCCTTGGTCACTTTCTCTTTTAGCGCTTATGATCCGGAAGTTCTACAGTCTGACTGGACCACTTTTAATGGGTACTTTGATGCAGTCAAAGAATTCCTCAAGGAACAGACCCATATTCCCCTGTTTAAACTGGAATATGATGTCGTTGTCGGTCTGTTCCAGGCAGACTCTAAAGCAATTCTTGAATCCAAACTGATCAGTTTAAATGCCTTAAGCAAACCGCAACTCATTACAGTGGGACCAAAGTCATTCCCTCTAAATTTGCGCTTGGGCTATGTCATGCTTGAACAGGGTTTGCAAGATGAAATGCAATGCAATACGCTGATTGGACAAGCATTCTCGACATCTTTACCTCAAGCAGAAGCTGTACCTGAATTTAAACTCGATATTCCTGCATCACTGAGCAGTCCGGCCATGGTAGAAATGCCAAGTATAGATTTCAGTGTTGCTGAAACACCAGTTGCCAGCTCAACAGTGGCAACGATCAGTCCAGCAGTCACGTCTATTCCTAGCGCTACACCTTCTATTTTGAAAGCCTTAAGTGAATGTCTGGAACGTGGCGAGATCCATTTAAAGTATCAGCAACTCTATGATAAAGAAGATACGCGTTTATATACCTATGAAGTGACCAGTGGCTTTATTTTTGAGAATAAATGGCAGGATATTTCTAGCCTTTTAGAACTTCACGAAGATGATGAACTGTCCATTAAACTGGATCGCTGGATTCTGGTTGAAGCCAGTAAACAGCTACACAACTTTATTACCCAGTATCCTGATGCAAGCTTAATTGTTAATTTGAACCGTGCCGTGCTATTTAAAGACCGCACCTTCCCGGAATTTATTTCCAAGCTGATTACGATTATTCGCAGTAAAGTGAAGCATCCGCTAATCTTGCAATTCTCAGAAGAAGATATTTTACTGAATCAGCAAGATGCACAAAAATATCTACGCGTATTGCATGAACATGGCGCGCTGATTGCACTTCGTGATTTTGGTCAATCAATGTACAGTCCAAATTTACTGCGCGAACTGGAACTGGATGGTGTCAGCTTACATTCGAGCTTAACTAATATGCTCAATAAAGATACCGAGATTGAGCAGTTACAGGAAAAAATCACCAGCTATAATGAAATCAAGCCACTCAATATCCTGATCCGTGAATTAAATGATATGACACTGTTCGCGAATGCCTGGAACGTGGATGCCCGCTTTATTCAAGGGAATTATTTCCAGAAAAAACTTGATCATTTGATTGATGTACAGGATCACTAAGATCTTGTACAAGCCTACAATTTAGGAAATCCAATGATAATTTTCTAAATTGTAGGCACAAAAAAACGGGCTTAAAGCCCGTTTTTTCATTTTGGGTATTAACGTTTAACAGAACGTGACATACCAGCAAAACGTTGTTTGAACTTGTCGATACGACCGCCAGTGTCAACGTTCTTTTGCTTACCAGTGTAGAATGGGTGGCAAGCTGAACATACGTCTAGATAAAGAGTTTCTTTACCAAGAGCTGAACGAGTTTCGATTACGTTACCACATGAACAAGTAGCAACTAAAGTTTCATATTTTGGGTGAATATCGGCGCGCATCGTCGATTACTCCATTAGATTCAAGAAGGTTTAGCTGTCATCGCTATTGATCACTCTCAAATGAGGAAGCAGGAACATCGTTCATGCAGATCAACACCACAACAGACCATTCTTTTGGCCCACCGAGACGGATACCGTCAGAGCTAAGCACAACAAGTGGGCGTCATTATACGTGAAACGAATTCAATATGCGAATTATTCTTCAGCTTCTGATCCAGCCTCTTTGGCCCACAGATTGGCAATAATCCCGCAGACCATCAACTGAATCTGATGGAAAATCATGATCGGCAGGACAATCATGCCCAGCGGCTGGCCAATAAATAAAATTTGCGCCATCGGTACTCCACTGGCCAGGGTTTTTTTAGAACCACAAAAGAATGCCGTTTTCTGGTCAGCGCGGCTGAAGCCCAGCCAGCGTGGAATATAAAGTGATAATAACATCACAATGGTGAGTAACACCGAGCAAGCCAGCAATAGCAGCAACAAGGTACTCAGGCTCACTTCATTCCACAGACCAGCCACTACGGCGCTACTAAAAGCGCCATACACCACCAGTAAAATCGAGCCTTGATCGAAGACCTTGACGATTTTTGGCATTTTCATCATTTGTGGATAGATCCATGGACGCAGAATCTGTCCTAAAATAAACGGCACCAAGAGCAGCAGTGTAATCTGGATAATCGATGAAGTCGGATCAAAACCATGATCAGATTGACCGAGAATAAAAAATGCCACCAATAATGGGGTAATAAACATACCGATCAAATTGGAAAAAGAGGCGCTACATACCGCCCCGGCGACATTGCCATGAGCCACCGAAGTAAATGCGATCGAGGACTGCACAGTGGATGGCAGGAAACACATAAACAGGAAACCCCAATATAGTTCCTGTCCGAGCATCGGTAATAAAATCGGCTTGGCCAAAAGTCCGAGAATTGGAAACAAAGCAAAAGTTAGCGCAAAAACCAAAGTATGCAATTTCCAGTGCATAATGCCTTGCAGCACAGCTTCACGAGACAGTTTGGCGCCGTGCAGGAAAAACAGGATGGCGATCGCTCCTGTCGTCACCCAGCCAAAGACTTCAGCCGCCTGCCCCGAAACTGGCAACACACTGGCTAGCAAAACCATCACAAACAACAGTATCGTAAACCGATCCAATGCCAAGAACTTAAGCATATCCCTATAATCCCTCAGATTTTATTGTTTGATATAAAAATGCCCGGCTATCTTAACAGATGCCGGGCCCATGCTATGCACTCAGATTGATGTAATATTTTCATCTATACATGAATGCATTTCATATATCTCGCTACATCACACTTAGTTATTACGTGCATTGTTGTCTTGCTGGATCAGCTCGATCTTGTAGCCATCTGGATCTTCTACAAATGCAATTACAGTCACGCCACCTTTCATCGGACCGGCTTCACGCACCACATTACCGCCACGCGCTTTAATCTCTTCACACGCCTTGTAAGCATCATCAACTGCAATCGCGATATGACCATAAGCATTGCCCAGTTCATAGCTGTCTGTATCCCAGTTATGCGTCAATTCCAGTACGGTGTGATTTTCTTCATCGCCATAACCGACAAAAGCCAAGGTAAAACGGCCCTCTTCGTAATCACGCTTACGAAGCAAAGTCATGCCAAGTACTTCAGTATAGAACTTGAGAGATTGTTCTAAATTGCCTACACGTAACATGGTATGCAGCATGCGCATATTAATCATCCTTCTGTACAGATTGTTGTTGGTGTTCACCGAGCAGTTTTGCGACCCAAACCACCAGAATCAGGATCGGAATCCCGATTAGAGTAGTCATCAGGAAGAAATTCGGATAACCGATATTGGTGACTATAGTACCCGAATATCCGCCTAAAATCTTAGGGGTCAAAGTCATGAGTGAGCTAAAAATCGCATATTGAACAGCGGTAAAAGACACACTGGTCAAGCTCGACAAGAATGCAATAAACGCAGCACCAGCCAGCCCAGCAGCCAGATTGTCGACAATAATAGCAAAATAAAGCCACTTGTCGCTATAAGGTTTAATTACCTTACCACTGACTTCGACTGTATCTGAACTGCTGCCATCTACGACCGCTAAAGGCTGAATATCGAGATCTAGATTCTGGGTACTGGCCAAGTGATCATTGACCTGATAAACATGTATGGTTTGCTGTAGTGCTTGACCATCTTGCATCAGGACGGCACTGATAATATGTGCAGGTGACTGAATCAGTTGTTGTGCAGGAATCGCGGCAGTAAATACGCCTTCGCTTTCCAGTTTTGCATCAATATTCTGATCGTTGATTTGCAACACAATCTTTTGATTCTCTTGCAGTGCTTTACCGACATACTGGCCGCGCACTACAATGGTCTTGTCCTGTTCAGCTACAGTGAGGGTATTGTCACTGGTGATCGGCAGGATCTGTAACTGGGTGCTGCCCTGTTCTGCAGTCAAATACGGCATAATGACCTGCACTGGTGCTTGATTCGTATTATCTGTATTAAGATAAGCGGCTGTCACTTGCAGCTGTTTACTCTGCGCCAGCACTGCACTTGGGATATCCAGCTTCCAGTAACCTACTTCATCGGTCTCTGCCTGATAAACCTGATTACCGGCTTTAACTTCAACAGCTGCCAGTTTTTCACCCGACTTGACCAGTCCGATAAAAATCAGGTTAGTGGAACAGGCCAGCACGGCACCGACAAACATCAGTTTCATGATGTTCATCTTTTGGGCCAAGAGCCCACCAAGGAATCCCCCCACTAAAGAGAAAATCACCCCATAGACTTTAACCGCCTCGGCAATCTGTTCTTTACTGAAATTCAGGTCCTGATAGAACACATTGGAAATGACGCCGGCAATAATATCGGAGACCCGATAAAAACCAATCAGCAATAACAGCACCAAAGCCAGCTTTAAACCATACCGTTTAAAGAAGTCGGCAACCGGATTGACCCAAGTTTCGTAGGCCATCTGCTTGTTAACCGCACCCATTTTTACCAAGCTTGCCCCGATGACAAATGCGACGGCACCCGAGCCAATAAAGCGCAAAGCTTCAAAACAGAACAAGGCAAAGGTATCTTGAATGGCGAATTGTTCGGTGATACTGGCCACCAGATTGCCTGAATAGATATAGCTCAAGACAAAACTGATTACCGCCACAAAAAACACCGCAACTAAACGGAAATAATCACTGCGCACATAGTGTTTGCGTACCCGGTTAACCTGCGGCTCCCGAATGGACAGTGTGGTGATAATACCGACCAGCATGACAGCAGCCATCGCCAGATAGGTCCATTTCCAGGCATCATAGATATAGTTGCCTTTCGCAGTTCCCAAATAGGCCGCAAGAAACAAGGCACCAGCACCGGCCACAATCATCCCGATCCGGTAACCTGCATTATAGGTGGAAGCCAATACGGTCTGCATCTGGGTTTCCGCCAGCTCAATCCGGTAGGCATCAATCACAATATCCTGCGTTGCTGCGGAGAAACCAAGCAGGACAGCACCGAGCGCCATTTGCTGTAAATGTGTGGCACCCAAAGCCGGATCAGAAAAGGCCATAATGGAAATGGCACAGACAATCAGAATCTGCGCAATCAGCAACCATGCACGACGACGTCCCAGAGCCTTGGTCAGAAAAGGGACAGGAAGTTCATCAATGAGCGGTGCCCAGACGAATTTAAACGAATAGCCCAATGCGGCCCAGCTAAAGAAAGTTACTGCACTTTTGCTGATTCCGGCCTCACCTAACCATAAAGACAGACTGGAAAAAATCAGAAGAATCGGCACACCAGCCGAAAATCCCAAGAACAGCATGATCAATGCACGTCGATCTAAAAATGCTGTAAATGCGGATTTCCAACCCGTCGTTTGTGTTGTCATTGCTTTATTATTTTCCGCAGAAAAACCAATTGCTGCTATTCAATCCTGTAATAGCGTATCTTTCAACAAGATTTATATATTTATCACATTTCCGGTTTTTTATTTTCTGGCAAAAGCGACATGTTGGCTTGAATTTTTCAAGTAAATCTGTATACCTTAACTCTCATCAACGTAATATTTCGTTTTGGATTTTCAACAGTGACCCAGAGACTCGATCAAATTAATTCTTCTATTGCCAGCAACACCAGCACAACTCCACAAAAAATCCGCTCAGATTTACTTATCTCTGCATTTGAACAAAGCGAAATTAAAAATACTCTGGACCATACCCGGTTAACATCCACCCAGCTGACGCACATTCCAAACTTAGAAAAAATTCCTGCGTCAACCAAACGGATCAAGCCCCTGAATAACTTTTTGGGCCAAGATCGCGCACGCGCCTCAGTTGAGGCCGGGATTGCCCTGCCTTATTCCGGCTATAACATTTTTGCTGTCGGTACCGCAGGTCTCGGAAAACGCACCATGGTGAAGCGTTTGCTGCAACAGCACGCCAAAACTATGGAAACCCCGAATGACTGGGTGTACGTGAATAACTTTCAGAACCAGCGTCAGCCAATTGCACTAGAACTGCCCCCGGGTCATGGTCCAAAATTCCAAGCCATGTTGAATCAAAGCTGGCAAACGATTCTGAAACAGCTTGAGCGCCGTTTTACTGCAGAGACCTATCACAACCGCATCGAAATGATTCGCCAGGAAACGGGAGATGAGCAACAGCAGGCGCTGATCGAACTGACCAAAGAAGGTGCAGAACTGGATCTGAAGCTGATCTCTCGACATGATGAGCACTGTTTTGTACCTGTACATCTGATTGATGACAAATTGCAGGAAATGTCTCAGGAAGATCTGAATGCCTTAAGCAACAAAGATCGTGCCGAACTGGCGTCCAACATGCGCTATATGGATAAGAAACTGGAACGTCTGGGTTTGCACCTGGGTGATCTGGAAGATGATGCACGCGATCGCGTACAGATCCTGAACCGCGATATCGCCAAGCAGGTAGTCTTGCCGCGAGTCGAACAGATTCTGGCAAAATTCAAACATGTGGAAGGTCTGGAATATTACCTGAAATACTATGCCGAAGACATTATCAACAATGTCGAAATTGTGCTGGAACAGGAAGAAGATGACTTCACTCCGGCACTGTTCAGTCGCGTTCCGGCACGTTATCAGGCGAATGTGATTATTACGCACAAGCCGAACAGTGGTGCACCGGTGATCTTTGAAGATTTTCCAACGCATTACAACCTTTTGGGTCATGTGGAACAACTGACCCAAAATGGCACGATTACCACGGACTTTACCCTGATTCGTCCAGGTACATTGCATAAGGCTAACGGTGGCTTCCTGATGCTGGAAGCAGAACAATTGCTGGAACAGCCATATGCATGGCAAGGCTTGAAGCGCGCACTTAAATCGGGACATTTAAAACTGTCCTCGCTTGAGCATATGATCACCCTAACCGGCAGTATTTCAATCGAACCTGCTTCGATTCCATTGAATATCAAGGTCATCTTGCTGGCTGAGCCTGAGATCTATTATGAAATTTTAGAGCTTGAACCAGAGCTGGGCAGCATCTTTAAAATCCGTGCTGATTTTACCGATACATTACAACGTAATGACGACAACGAGCAGGCCTATATGCAGCTGATTGCCGACTATGTGCAATCGGATAAATTATTACCTTTTGACCGTTCTGCTTTGGCGGCATTGCTCACAGATTCCAGCCGTCAGGCCGAAGATCAAAGTTCATTGTCATTACATGCCCTGACGCTGGGTGATCTGATCCGTGAAGCACATCATCATGCCTTCCAGGCTGGCGACAAGATGGTGTCAGAAAAACATATCAATACTGCCCTGGATCATCGCAAATATCGTCTCGGCTATTTACGTGAACTGTATTGGCAAGATCTGACTCGTGGTACTCAACTGATCGAAACCCGCGGCCATCGTCTGGGCCAAATCAATGCCCTGTCCGTCATTCATTATGCTGATGTTGAATTTGGTCTGCCTTCACGACTGACTGCTTCGGTGTATCAAGGTGGTGGTGATATTCTGGATATCGAACGCAGTGTGGAACTCGGTGGCTCTTTACATGCTAAAGGCGTGTTGCTGATGTCGTCTTTCCTGAAAGCACATTTTGGTCGTGAACAGACCTTGCATTTCTCTGCTGCACTGGCCTTTGAACAAAGTTATGGTCAGGTCGATGGTGACAGTGCCACAGTCGCGGAACTGTCTGCCTTACTGTCGGCCATCAGTCAGTTACCGATTGATCAATCCTGGGCCATTACCGGTTCCATGAACCAGCTGGGACAAGTACAACCGGTAGGTGGTGTGAATGCCAAAATTGAAGGTTTCTTTGATGCTTGCAAGTTACAAGGTCTGACCGGAAAACAAGGTGTGATTATTCCGCGTCAAAATATGCAGCATCTGATGCTGCGTAAAGATGTCACCATTGCTGTGGAAGAAGGTCAGTTCCATATTCACGCGATTGATACCATTGATCAGGCGCTGGAAATTCTGATGGCGCGTCCTGTCGGCACCTTGGATAAAAAAGGTCGTTATAGCAAAAATTCAATCTATGCCGCAGTGATGGCACAGCTGGATTATTGGCAAGCGATTGAAGATGGTGCCGAGCTGGTCGAAGTGCCGAAGAAAAAGAAAAAAAAGAAGAAGAAAAAAGACAAGAAGCAAATCGTCGAGCCACAAACTGAAGTTGAAGCTGATGCTTCGACAGTTGAAAAGCCGGATGCAGCGACAGAGGATTAACTCTAACCTTGACCTAAGCAAAAGTAGAGATAAAAAAAAGCGCTTCTCAATGAAGCGCTTTTTCACATCTGAACTTAATTTAATACAAAATTAAGCATCAGCTGCCGGGCTATACTGTTCAACTAAAGGCTTTAATTCACCTTTTTGGAACATGTCGAGCATGATATCACTACCACCGATCAACTCACCATTGATCCAAAGCTGTGGAAATGTCGGCCAGTTGGCGATTTGTGGTAACATCGCGCGAATGTCCTGGTTTTCCAGAATGTTTACATAAGCAAACGGACGACCAATTTGACTGAGTGCTTCTACTGCACGTGCAGAAAAACCACATTGTGGAAATTGCGGTGTGCCTTTCATGTAAAGAAGTACTGCGTGTTTTGCAATTTGGTCACGAATTAACGCTTCGGTATCGCGTGCTTGTTCAGTCATTGATAAATCCTCAACTCATCTGTCTCGCATTATACCCAAATCCAGGCAAAACAGTATGTCTAAAGCAATAATTCCAATTTTATTTACAATTACCCTTTAAATCTGAGTGGGTTTTTGCTTATATAAGTTTTTCTTTCCACCTAACAGTTAAGAGTTAGTCATGAATAATATTACCCTCGCACCGGTACAAACTGATCAACCGTCTCATTTGATGCCTGTTTTTGGCCGTCAACCGATCAGCTTTGTCCGAGGACGAGGTGCATATCTTTATACCGAAGATGGTACAGAGTATTTAGATGCATTAACCGGAATTGCGGTATGCGGTTTGGGCCATGCGCATCCAGTCATTGCCGAAGCGATTGCTGAACAGGCAGCGACCCTGATTCATACCAGCAACCTGTTTGAAGTGCCTTGGCAAACCGCTGCCGCACAGAAACTGGCTGAAGTTGCAGGTATGGAAGAAGTATTTTTCTCCAACAGTGGCGCAGAATCAAATGAAGGTGCAATCAAAATTGCACGTAAATTTGGTCATATGCAAGGCATTGCATCGCCTAAAATCATTGTTGCCGACCAGTCTTTCCATGGTCGTACCATGGCCACCTTATCTGCTACAGGCAATAAAAAAGTGCAGGAAGGCTTTGGCCCACTGGTTGAAGGTTTTGTCCGTGTACCTTTTGGTGATATCGAAGCGATTGAAGAAGCGGCAATCAATCACCCGGATATCGTAGCGATTTTGGTTGAGCCTATTCAGGGTGAAGGCGGTGTCAATACCGCACCTCAAGGTTTCAGCTATTTAGAAGAAATTCGCCAAATCTGCAACCAGCATAACTGGCTGATGATGCTGGACGAAGTGCAAACTGGTAATGGCCGTACCGGTAAATACTTTGCTTATCAGCACACCAATATTATTCCGGATGTACTGACCACAGCCAAAGGCTTAGGAAATGGCTTCCCGATTGGTGCAGTCATGACCCAAGGTCGTGGCGTCGGTGTATTAACTGCTGGAAATCACGGTTCTACCTATAGCGGTACAGCACTGGGTTCGCGTGTGGTCTATACCATTCTCGATATTATGCGAAAAGAAAATATCGTCGCGAATGCTGCTGAAAAAGGTGCTTATATCGTTGACCAGCTACGCAACAAACTGGCAGATCAAAATGTCATCGTACGTGGTTTTGGTCTGATGATCGGGATTGAATTACCAAAAGAATGCGGTGATCTGGTTGCGATTGCACGCGATGAATACAAGATGATTATCAATGTCACTGCAGGCAATGTCGTTCGTCTGTTGCCTACCCTGAATATTACCCAGGAGCAGGCAGACCAGTTGATCGAACGTCTGGTGAAAATGATCAAAGCTTATTTGGCATAAAGCCCTAGCCTAAAAATTAAAAAAGTCGCTCTAAAGCGGCTTTTTTATTATTCTGCATTCTATGATGCGTTTTGTAACATACGTCCGCCAGAGATCTGGCTAAAATATTGTTTCAAGGTATCAAGACAACGAAGAATTTTTGTCGGTTGTTGTTCACGTTTCGGAATAACCGCATACAGTGTAATCGGTGGCAGTCTCCATTCAGGCAGAACTTCAACTAAAGTACCGTTAAGCAAATCCTTTTTAGCATCAAGATATAAAACCTTGGCAATCCCATTGCCCTGCAAGCACATCGATTTTGCAACCAAACCGTTATTGGTACTGAAACGGGATTTCAGTTCAAACTCGGCTTTTTCTGCAGTATTCACATGTTGAAAATGATAATACTGATGGTTTTTAAGATGCGTTAAAGGTAAGACCTCATGATTTTTAAGATCATCAGGTCTCGAAATAATGGTGCTTTGATTAATATAACTCGGTGTCGCCACCAGAATTTGCTCAATCTGCATCAATGGCACAACCTGAAGATTATGCTCATCATTTTTCTGTTCAAATCTTAGGGCGATATCAACCCGCCCATCCAACAAATCAACCTCATGATTGTTTGTTTCTAAATGTACTGCCAAGCCACGATGTGCAGCCATCCAATGAGAAAGTGCAGGAATCACATGATTCGCGCATAATTCTGGCAAAGAAACGATACGCAGCTCACCCACAAGATCATCACGTAACTCATTGATCCGGACTTTACCGCGTTCAGCAGCAGATAACATTTCTTGACAGCTATGGAAAAAAGCTTGTCCCGCTTCGGTCAGACTTAATTTTCTCGTAGAACGGTTTAGAAGTACGACTTCCATATCGTGTTCTAATGAGCGAATTTGTTGACTGACGGCGCTGGTCGTAATCCCTAATTCACGGGCAGCACCGCTGAACGAGTTTTTTTCCACAACGCAAGCAAAGACACCCATTGCTCGAAGTTGATCTAACATAAATTTCCCTCTAAACTTATGAGGTGCTCCATCATTTGATAAAAGCAACTTATTGTATTATACGGCGAAATTTACACTTTGCATTATTTATTTAATTGTTTGGTAAAACTGCAGTAGGATTAATAGGTTTGCCGTCTAAACGCACCTGAAACTCAAGCATGGTGCGGGTTGTACCAGTCGACCCCATTTCTGCAATTTTTTGACCAGCCGTTACATTTTGGCCACTTTTTACGTTCAATTTACTGTTATGTGCATAAGCCGTGATATAGCCATTGATATGCTTTACCAACACCAGATTGCCATATTCTTTCAGACCATCAGCGGCATACACCACCTGCCCGTCTGCTGCGGCAAATACCGGATCGCCGACATTGCCACTATAGCGGGTGCCCTTGATATTAGAAGCTAAATTGTATTGCTGAAGAATCGCGCCATTCGATGGTTTTACCCAACGTAAACCTGCTGCCGTAGATACTGGCGTTACCGGTGCAGATGTACTGACACGTGGTGTGGTTTGTACTGTCGTTGCTGGCGTAACCGGTGCCGGTGTAGGCACTGCAATTGTTTGACGCTGGATTGGCGCTGCCTGAGTCATAGCCTGAGTACTGGTGCTACGGCGCGCAGTATTGCTTTTCAGGCGGATCGATTGTCCGACATAAATCCGGTAAGGTGCACTGATGTCATTCATCTCTGCAACACTGATATAGTTCAGTCCATAACGTGCTGCAATCCCACTCAATGTATCTCCTGAACGCACCGTATAGAAATCAGGAGCTGTTGCATAACGCGTTGCATTATTCACCTGGGGTTTGGTGGCACAACCGGTAATTACTCCTGTAGAAATAACAACGGTCGATAAAACGAGGGTTTTAATCAGGGTTGCAGGCGAAGCTACGACACATTTCGGTAACACCAAGAACATTATCTTCCTCTCTAATGCTATACGGTTGCAAAATTCCGTTAAGATTAGCAAAGTTTTACGGCAATATACTTGCAATCGCGAGTTTTTCACAAAGTTATAACACTAAGGACGCATTTTCTGCCAATTGTGTTTGTAAATTCCGCAGACTCTCATAATTGGTAGCATCCATCTGAATCGGGGTAATACTGACATAGCCATTGGCGACCGCAGAGAAGTCCGAATCAATTTCGTTAAATCCTGGCTTAGGGTCTGCGACTGCTTCTCCTGAGAGTCCAATCCAGAATACCTGACGACCACGCGGATCTATATGACTCGTCACCGGTTTAGACTGACGGCGGCGACTTTGATATGTCACTTTTTCACCCTGCAATTCAGTTACATCTGGAATATTGATATTAAAAATATGTCGCTCAGGCAGAATAGGCAAACCACGAGCAATAAAATCATGCACCCATTCGGCGGCCAACTGATAATCCTGAGGCTGCTGATAGCCACGTACATTCGGCCCACTCAGTGATACGGCAATCGCAGGATGTTTAGTTAAACGACCTTCAAAGGCCGCCCCGACTGTACCGGAATACAAGATATCATCTCCCAGATTTGCGCCGCTATTTATCCCGCTAACCACCAGGTCAAATTCAAAATCAAATAGCCCGTTCATAGCCAAGTAAACGCAATCTGCCGGCGTCCCATTAACCGCCCAGACATCAGGAGAAATCTGGATTGGGCGTAAAGGGCGGTCCAAAGTTAAGGCACTAGAAAAGCCACTGCGTTCACTTTCCGGTGCCACAATCACCACTCGCCCCAAAGGCTTTAGCGCTTGCGCCAAAGCCTGAATACCGGGTGCAAACACCCCATCATCATTTGAAACTAAAATATTCACTAAAAAATCTCGTTACGCTAAAAAATGACTGACTAGGACATTTCATTGTATTAGTGCAGGAATTATATATATTTATTGCTCGACATCCATCTTTATAATATGTGGCTCAAGATGATTAAAAAATTCTCTTTATTTAGCGCTCTCACTTTAAGCTTGGCAGCATTTATTTCCCCTTCAGTCATGGCAAACGATCTGACTGTTGAAGAAAACAATACCATTGTAAAAGAAGATATTGCATCAGCACAGGTTATGGCTGAAGTTTGCCCGGCAATCATTGGTCAAAATCCAAAATTTAACAGCACCGTTGAACAATTGATCCAGTCTTATCTTGCAGACTACTCAGATAAAGGCATGAGCTATCAAAAGCTACAGGCAGACAGTGAATATAAATCTTTACTTGAAGAAGCACGTCAGGGTGCAAAGCAAACCAGCTCAGACGAGCAGGAAACTGTCTGTGAAGAAATGCTGAACTACCAAGGCTAAGCCAGCTAAATTTTCAAATAAGACGGTGTAAACATCGTCTTATTTTCTCTTACAGATTTATTCATAATTCTACAGCTTCGCTACATTTTCCCACTTTTCAATTTCAAAAATAAGTTTAAGCTAGGCAAATTATTGTTCTAAATCCATTTTTTGAGTTTTCAATGAAAAATCCAATATTCCAAGCTTTAACATTCTGCGCAATTTCTGCCGCCACTCTTTTGGGAACTTCTGCATTTGCAGCCGATGAAAACATTAATGTTACCCCAACTCAGCAAGTGACCAAACAGGAACTGGCAGCCATTTATGTTCTTTCAGAAATCTGTCCAAGCATGGTCAAAGACAAGTCACAGTTTAATCAGGGTTATACCAAGCTGGTGACTGAGTATATGCCGGGCCAGCGTAATCCGGTTGAAAGCTTAAACCAGATGGCTAAACAGAACGATTTCCGCAATATTCTGGCCGAAGCACAATCGGATGCCAAGAAAGCCGGCAAGAAAAAAAATCAGGTGATTTGTAATGAATTAACCACCTATAACAATTAAGCTGCTTTTCTGCCGATAACTTACAATACTTTTGAAATAAGACCGGGTTTCCCATAGAAGTCAGCCTAGCTTTGTCCTAAAATGCTAGGCTCTTCGTGCTTACATCAAGATATAGGAACCCACTAGAAATGACCCAAAAAACTGCCCTTGCTGCATTATTATTAGTTCCTAGTTTTAGCTTTGCAGCAACTGTCCTATCTGCACCACCAGAATTGAATAATAAATCCTACGTGCTAATGGACTACGAGACAGGGCAACTTCTCGCTTCAAAAAATGAAAATGAAAAATTAGCCCCTGCTTCAATGACCAAGATGATGACCAGTTACATCATCGAACAAAAACTATTGAGCGGTGAACTCACTGAAGATGAACAAGTGCGCATGAACGAGTCAGCATGGTGTCGCGGCAGTAGCGCGGAATCATGTATGTATGTACCTTTAAATGGTACGGCAACTGCACTTGAAATGCTTCGCGGGATTATTATTCAATCAGGGAATGATGCATCGAAAGCCATGGCTGAACATATTGCAGGGAACGAGGGTACCTTTGCACATATGATGAACCAAGAAGCTAAACGTATTGGCATGACCAATACCAGCTTTATCAATTCAACCGGTATGCCGGCTGAAGGTCATTATTCAACTGCCAAAGATATGGCAACGCTGGCACAACACATCATTAAAGACAGTTCTAAGTATTATCCGATTTATGCGGAAAAAGAATTTACCTTTAATGGCATCAAACAAGGTAACCGTAATGCCCTGCTATATACTGACCCGAGTGTAGATGGTTTAAAAACTGGCCATACTGATGAAGCTGGTTATTGTTTGACCACCTCTTCAAAACGTGGACCTACACGTTTGATTTCAGTGATTTTTGGTGCACCAACCATGCAGGAACGTGCGACACAAACACGTGAATTGTTGGCTTGGGGTTATGCAAACTTCGAAACCAAAAATGTTCAACCTGCCAAACAGGTACTTGCCAAAGCCAAAGTTTGGTTTGGTAAGGAAGATGAGGTTCAGATCGGTCTTGCGGAAAACTTTAACGTGACCATGCCAAAAGGTCAGGCTAATGCGATTAAAACCCAGCTGGTGGTTCAACCTAAACTGACTGCACCTTTACAGCCTGGTCAGGTCGTAGGTAAATACGTAGCGACTCTGGATGGTAAAGTAATTTCAGAAAAACCATTGGTGGCTTTAAACGCGGTTGAAGAAGCTGGTTTCTTCGCACGTATGCTCGACCACATTAAACAGTTCTTCTCAAACTTGTTCTAAGTTTAAATAAACTGTTTTAGTCCCGGACTAAGACCAAAGCACTCATTCAGATGGGTGCTTTTTATTTTATACTATGTACATGATCCTTAAACTTTTAATGAGCAGATCACCATGAGCCAAAACATTCGTTCTTATTTAGACACGACTCCAGAAATTGATAAATCGTGTTATATCGATCCGATGGGAATCGTGGTCGGCGATGTGGTCTTGGCTGAAAATGTTTCTGTCTGGCCTTTTGCCGTGATTCGTGGTGATGTTAATTCAATCCGGATTGGTAAAAATTCGAATGTTCAGGATCATGCCATGTTGCATGTCAGTCATAAAAAAGCCGATAAACCGAATGGTTCGCCTTTGATCATTGGTGAAGATGTCACGATTGGCCATCATGTGACATTGCATGGTTGTACGATTGGTAATCGTGTACTAATTGGGATTAACAGCATTATTCTGGATGATGTCATCATTCTGAATGATGTGATGATTGGTGCAGGTACGCTAGTTCCACCGGGTAAAGTTTTGGAAAGTGGCTGGCTCTATGTTGGTAGCCCGGCAAAAAAAGCACGTCCGCTCACTGAAAAAGAAATGGCATTCTTGTCTTATTCTGCGCAGAATTATGTGAAAGTCTCTCGAAATTATCTTGGGTAAATCAAAATAAACAGATCTCTTTATTTTAATCCTTTGGTTTAATTCTTGCTTTAAAACAAGCATAACTCGAAGGATTAAAATGTTTATTGCGGTTTACCGTTTCAAAATTAAACCAGCGACAAAGGAAGCTTTCATTCAGGCATGGAAAACTCATATGGAGGGCATTTATCTGGTTTTAGGTTCTCTCGGCTCTCGCCTGCATAAAGAAGAAAAGACTGGTGATTATATTGGTTATGCTCAATGACCAAACAAAACACATTGAGAAAATGCCGACTTTAACCACCTCAATTCAGAAGAATATTTAAAGTATAAAAAAGCAGGTGAAGTGATGTGTAAGACTATTATTTCAAGCGATACTATTTTGGAATTAGATGTCGAAGCAAATTATTTACAATCAAGAACGTTTCTTTTTGAATAATTTTTAAAGAGAGGCATATTTTAATTCTACTTATCAGACATGAACATGATAAAAAATATTTCTAAAGTGTTTACTGCCTATATTATTTAATATGACGAATTTAAAAAAATCAAATGGATCAATACGTAATATGTTGAGGCTATTTGTTCCTACATTTATGTCTGTGATAATTGAGTTAATATAAACATTTAAAAAATTATTAATTTACTAGCTTCTTTTAATATAAGGCCAGTATTAGAGTCTTTTCATGCTTTTTACAGGATAAATTCCGGGAAATTTCAAAAATGGAATAAATCCTCTCTCCAAGTAACATCTCAACTTAATATCTAAATACTTGTTCAAACATAGGGACTAAAAATTTATTGCCATATTCACTCAAATGGTCATCATCATAATACAAAGGACGAGCATTTTTTGAACCATAACAATATTCTGTATCACATAAATAAGGCAGAGGATTCAAGATTTTCACTCCACAGCGCTGAGCTGCTTCATCCTGAGCATCCCAAACAATTTTATGCCGTTTATGATATTCAGAAAGTGAAAGCTTCATATCTTCCACAGCACCATGTATAACCAGCTTATGCGAAATGGTCTTGGGAATATCTATTCCGAACTCTGGTATTGGTCGCATTAAATAAACCGGTCGGTCTTTTGCCAAACGACATGCTGTATCAACTAAAACTTGGGAAAATTCCTTTATAAACTGCCTATCCTCATTATAAAGATATTTTTTACTGAAGTAGACTGGTGCTAGTTTAGACCGTTCCGATTGGTCAGGCTCATTCACACCTTTTACATACTCTGAAGTACGACTGACCAAAACTAGCGGAATATTAGGATATTTTTTTAATTCTTCATTTGCCCATTGATTTAGAAGATCACATGAATCCGCACTGTACTCTTTATGATCTATATATCGAATGCCATCCAGTGTAGGACAGCTATCCATAAACCAGGAAATCACACCTGAGTTAAAGTGAGAGGCTGCTGTACCCAAAGAACTTGCTATTGCTGATGCATGACTATCCCCCATTAAAATTGCTAAAATTTTTTCTTTTCCGTACACACAACTCGGCGACCCTATTTTGTCATGAGAGGCATTACACTCTTCACGCCTAGGATCTATATCCCATGTTTCTGCAGCAGCAATCTCTACAATTTTAGGTAATCGAATTTCTTCAAATGGAAGTAGTTTGGCACTGATCGCGATTGCAGATAAACTCGCAAGCAAACCAAAACTAAAGATGACTAGAGCTTGTCTGGAAAGACGAAATTTCGTTAAAAATTGGCGTGAGGGTATTTCAACCAGTAAATAGGAAAGATGCCCCAGTATCAGACTAAGCACCAAACCAAATAGTATCCAGTTTAAATCATCTTGCACACTACCAAAATACAAGCCAACCACAACCGGCCAATGCCACAAGTAAATCGAATATGAACGATCTCCCAACCATTGTGCAACAGGGTGCGTGGTTAACATGGAGTCTTCCTGTTGTGACAATATAACCAGTACTGTACCCAGTACTGGTAACGCCGCCCAAGCAGAAGGCCAAACTAACCCCTTATGAATGATCAACATGGCCAATAACAATAAAAAACATCCCGCTACAAAGTACACCTTGGCAAATCTTTGTAATTGTGGAAATTCTTTCGCAGCTAAATAAACCAACCCACCAGCAACGAACTCCCAGCCTCGAACAGGCAATAAATAAAAGGAAGCTACGGGTTTCGAATGAGATATCGCGATGCTTAAAAGGAGAGATCCCAGAAATGCAAAACATAATCCGTATAATAAGGTACGGCGTTCCGATTTAATTTTTGTCAGTAGTAACAAGTAAATAGGTAATAATAGATAAAATTGAAACTCAATACCCAATGTCCATGTATGTAATAACCACTTTTCATGAGCAGTGCCATCAAAGTAATTAGAAGTACGCCAGTAATAAAGATTAGAGTTAAAAGACAGAGCACTACTCGATTGCGTACCCAAAAACATATAGTCAGGTAAGGGTAACCAAAACCACCCTAAAACCAGCAAAATAATAATAAGTATCATCAGGGCAGGAAAAATCCGTCTTATCCGTGCCATATAAAAATCAAATAATTTGAAGCTGTTTTTTTCAAGACTGCTGCAAATGATTGCTGTCATCAGGAATCCTGAAATGACAAAAAATATATCTACACCCAAAAAGCCTGCATTAAACCCTGGAACTTTGAAGTGAAAAAACAAGACCATTAATACCGCATAGGCACGCAGTCCATTGATATCTAATCGAAAACCAATATTTGAATTTGGCGGTGTCATCATGTCAACCTGCTCAAAATATTTTTTTAATGTTGGGTTTATAAGTTTATTTTTTGATGCATGATGAAGAAAACTTTGCATTAAATCAGAATGCAGTTAAAAAATTAGACAATACTAGAAGGTTTATAATATCTCTTAACTTTTTAATTATATTCGGTTATTTTTCTTCTTTTTTAAAAATTGATTGATATTTACTCAACCTTCTTATCTTCAAACTTGTCTTGTTTGAAGTCAATAGGCTAGACACATAACTCTATAAAAATATTTGTAGGCATCATTCAGAATACTTTTAAGACCAACATCATCACTTATCTAGCTAATTTAGGCTTTTTCGTCGTGCTATAAAGGGTATAACTATCTGATATATCAACTTTCAGTTATAGTCCTCATTACTTTAAATAATTGTTTTGGAAATCAAGCTTCTGATCCCCATCAGCATTTCTCCAAGTCCTGAAAAAATATTAACAGCCCCGCTATACTATTTTTATGTGCGTTTTCCCAGTTCTAAAATGATCACTTCAGCATTTATTTTCTCTGTAATTCATTAACCCCAAATACCATGATTATCATTGGTTGATTATTCATTAATGCATTAAGTCGCTTAAAGAAACCTGCTCTCAACATAGCCACACACCCTAAAATTTTATACAATAGTGCATCCTTTTCCATGGTGCTGCTTTATGACTGCTTGGACTGCTCATGTCACTGTCGCAACTGTCGTTGAAAAAGACGGAAAATTACTGTTTGTAGAAGAACATACAGAAGGTGTGACACACACGGTATTTAATCAGCCTGCGGGTCATATCGAATGTGGCGAAACTATTATTGAAGCTGCCATTCGCGAAACCATGGAAGAAACCGGACATACAGTGAGTATTGAATCACTGCTAGGTATTTATACTTATACCCCACCGATGTTCCCGGATCGGACATATTTTCGTTTCTGCTTTTTAGCCAAATCCATTGACTATGACCCCAATGCCACTTTAGATACAGATATTGTCGGCGCGGTCTGGATGACGCTCGATGAACTGATTGAATCTGCTCGTGCACGTAGTCCATTAGTGATTAAAGCCGTACAAGATGCACTTTCAGGTCAAAAATACCCTTTATCGCTCATTTACGAGCACCAAAATTCTCCCTTAATTTCAAATTTGGATGCCTAATCCTATGCAACAACGTGTCATCGTCGGTATGTCAGGTGGTGTAGATTCATCTGTTTCTGCTGCCCTTTTACTTCAACAAGGTTATCAGGTTGAAGGTCTTTTCATGAAAAACTGGGAAGAAGATGACGGCACAGAATATTGCACGGCGATGGATGACCTTGCCGATGCTCAGGCCGTTTGCGACAAAATCGGAATTAAGCTGCATACTGCGAACTTTGCCATGGAATATTGGGATCGCGTATTCGAGCATTTCCTGGCGGAATATGCGGCTGGCCGTACGCCAAACCCAGACATTTTATGTAATAAAGAAATTAAATTCCGTGCCTTCTTAGATCACGCGATTAACCTAGGTGCAGACTTTATTGCAACAGGTCATTATTGCCGTCGTGGTGAAACCATGACCAATTCACGTGGTGAAGAATATGCACCGCTACTGCGTGGTGTAGACAATAACAAAGACCAGACCTATTTCCTGCATGCGGTTCATGGTCGTGAAATTAACAAGACCCTGTTCCCTGTTGGTGAAATTGAAAAGCCACAAGTCCGTAAAATTGCAGAAGAATTAGATCTGGTCACGGCCAAGAAAAAAGACTCGACTGGCATCTGTTTCATTGGTGAACGTCGATTTAATGACTTCTTGAAGCAATATTTACCTGCTCAACCCGGAAAAATCGTACTGGAAGACGGTAAAGAGGTTGGTGATCATCACGGCTTAATGTACTATACGCTCGGTCAACGCGGTGGTATTGGTATTGGCGGTATGAAAGGCGTCGCTGAAGGCGCCTGGTTCGTATTGCATAAAGATATCGAAGGCAATCGTCTGGTGGTCGGCCAAGGCCATGAACACCCACTGATGCAAAGCACCATACTTTGGAGTGAGGCGATTGACTGGGTGGCAGGTGAGCAAGATATTCCTGAAACAGGTTTCCGCTGTACAGCCAAAACCCGTTACCGTCAGACTGATCAAGCATGTACTGTGTATCAAGATTCAGAATCACCGAATGGTGTTCGTGTTGAGTTTGATGAACCTCAACGTGCAGTGACCCCAGGTCAAAGCGTGGTGTTCTATTCAGGTGAAGTTTGTTTAGGAGGTGGTGTGATTCATCATACCAATGCACCTAAACCTGATTTTATAAAAGGATGAATTCGGCATGACGGAGTTACCATTTCAACCAGCCACAACGTTGAATACTCGTCAAAATCGTGCTTTGGCATTAGCGGGTGTGTTTCAGGCCACCCAGCTAACCCATATGACTGCATTGACGGGGCAGCAAAGTATTGGTGAAAGTGGTAACTTTTATTTTGAACAGTTGATTAGAGCCAGTCTTAATATCCGTCCCGGCAGCAATCAGAATGCCCAGACACTCGACTTTTTTAATCAGCTGGCCGATATTTCCTTAGGTTTAAAAACATTAGAAAGCAGCATTATTCAACCCTTCAATACTTCACCCAAATCCAGAATTCCAAAACTTTCCAGCACTAAACTTCCCATGAGCTATGCGATGGCACTTCTTCAGTTAGAAAAGAAGGTCTATAGCAACCCCAAATTTGTTGAAATTATTGAACAGTCTCAACAGAAAATTCTCAGACAGCTCTCCTTCTTCGATAATAATTACCTGCACCCCAGCATCATTGCCAACCTTGCTCAAACCTATGTCGATACGGCCGGACAGATTAATCCGCGTATTATGGTACGTGGCAATGCCGAAGCCTTTAAAGATGCCGGACACACCAACCGCATTCGTGCGTCCTTATTTACCGGTTTGCAAATGGCGCATCTGTGGCGTCAGCTCGGTGGCAGCTCTTGGGGTATGGTATTTGGCAAACGCAAGTTGCTACAAGATATTCAGAATCTAGCGCGTTTACAGTTTCAGGTGGTTTAACTGATGCTGCACGTGTTTTGTTTTACGTTTAATTCCAAAATCTAAGGAATCGATATGAACGCTTTAACTGCACTTTCTCCATTAGATGGACGTTACGCGAGCAAATGTGATGCTCTACGTCCCTTTCTTTCTGAGTTTGGTTTAATCCATGCTCGTGTGACTGTTGAAGTGCGTTGGTTACAAGCGCTTGCAAACCACCCGGAAATTACTGAAGTACCGGCGTTTTCAGGCGAAACTAATGCAGCGCTTGATGCGATTGTGAGCGATTTTTCTGAAGATGATGCCAATCGCATCAAAGAGATCGAACGCACCACTAACCACGACGTTAAAGCGGTTGAGTATTTCCTGAAAGAAAAAATCGCTGGTATCGAAGAACTTAAAAATGCCGGTGAATTCATTCACTTTGCATGTACGTCTGAAGATATTAACAATCTGTCACATGCCTTGATGCTGAAAAGCGGTCGTGATGTACTAGTTGCATCTATGCAGCAAATCATTGATTCAATCGTTGCGCTTTCTGAAAAGCATGCAGACCAGCCAATGTTGTCTCGTACTCATGGTCAAACTGCAAGCCCGACGACTTTGGGTAAAGAAATGGCAAACGTGGCTTACCGTCTTGCACGTCAAATCAAACAGTTTAAAAATGTTGAGCTACTGGGCAAAATCAATGGTGCAGTCGGTAACTACAATGCGCACTACTCTGCTTACCCAGACATCAACTGGCCTGCGCATTCACGAGCATTTGTAGAGTCTCTGGGTCTAGACTTCAACCCGTACACCACTCAAATCGAGCCACACGATTATATGGCTGAATTGTTTGATGCGCTGCGTCGTTTCAACACTATTCTGATCGATTTTAACCGTGATGTTTGGGGCTATATCTCTCTTGGTTTCTTCAAGCAAAAACTGAAAGAAGGCGAAGTTGGTTCTTCAACCATGCCGCACAAAGTTAACCCGATCGACTTTGAAAACTCTGAAGGTAACTTGGGTATTGCAAATGCTGTACTTGCACACCTTGGTGAAAAACTGCCAATTTCTCGTTGGCAGCGTGACCTGACTGACTCTACTGTGCTTCGTAACATGGGTGTTGGTTTTGCGCAAAGCTTAATTGCTTTTGAAGCTTGCTCTAAAGGTATTGGTAAACTTGAGTTGAATGCTGCGCGTATCAATGAAGATTTAGACAATGCGCAAGAAGTATTGGCTGAGCCTATTCAAACTGTAATGCGTCGTTACAACGTTGAAAAACCGTACGAAAAATTAAAAGCCCTGACTCGTGGTCAAGCCATGACTCGCGACATGATGGTAGATTTCGTAAACGGTAACGAGTTAGAAGCTGTTCCTGCTGCTGACCGTGCGCGTTTAGCGGAAATGACCCCTGCATCATATACAGGTAATGCTGCTGACCAGGCCAAACAAGTGGCTGAGCTGATTAAAAAAATCTAATTTGCAATAAGACGAAAAGGCGAAGCTCAGGCTTCGCCTTTTTATTTATAATGTGTTTTATTTTAAAAAAGATATTTCATAATAACGACATGATTGATCATCGACTTTCCGCCAAACATTATCTGAGCTTGGGCATTTTAATTCTGGCGATTTTGCTTGCCAGTATTCGTCCTTTAGAACTGGAAGCTTATCTCTTGCATCAGGCAGGCACAGTTTTCATGATCATCATGCTGCTCATCTGCCTGTATAAAATCGGCCTGAATTTTTTAAGTTTTAATTTATATATTCTTTTTTTGATTGTTCATGTGATTGCTGCGCACTATCTGTATTCTTATGTGCCTTATAACCAATGGATCGAGCAGATTTTTGGCTTTAATCTGAATGAAGTGATGCACTGGTCACGCAATATGTTCGACCGATTTGTCCATCTGGCCTACGGATTATTACTTTATCCAATTTTCCATCGCCTGTTTCAGGTCTGGTTACCACAGCAAAAACCCGTGGTCATTTTCCTGCTGGTGATTCAGTTTGTGGTGGCCAGCAGTATGATCTATGAGTGGCTGGAATGGCTGATTGCGATTGGTTTATCTCCTGAAGAAGCTGAAAACTATAATGGACAACAAGGTGATATGTGGGATGCGCACAAAGACATCTTGCTTGCTACGATTGGCGCGGCGATAATAGGCGGGCTGCAATTGATACCGAAAAATCAAAAAAGCTCATCGAAGTGAGCTTTTAAAATCACAATCTAATAGCTGAATTAAAGTTTTGGATCACGCATTTAATTACATTCATATCTTCAATTATGAATGTGGGCAATATCGCATCCAATCATCCTTCATTTTTTGCAGTTCATTCCCCGTCAACATCTCACTGTAATAAATGAAATAGGTTGCATCAGGATATTGAATCTCATGACGGAGCATTATGCCACGCAGTGACACAGATAACTCCTCAGGAAAATCATCCTCTAAATAAAGTTCTTCAAATTCATAATTAAAATAACAATTTTGCGTCGCAAGAAATGCTTCAGCTATAGCCATGTTTCTGCTCTAACAATAAAATATGCTTTATTTTATCTGATTAGTTTCAGTGATGGTTTACATTTCATTCGGTTCAATCCATTGAACAAACTTAGATTCTGACAAATGTGGATATTTGAACTTATCTAGATATTCAAAGCAGGCCTTTTGGCCTTGAGGGATTTTATCCAGATGCTTATCGAAGAATAAATGCCGACTATATTGAGCGCCATCAAAGCGAATACTCACACGTTCAAATTCGTTACCACCTCGAACTTTATGCATCTGATAAAACTGCACAACGCCACATTCTTTCGATGGAATAACAGGTGGATCATTGGGCTTTAGAAAGCTATACAGCAGAAAGATACAAACGCCGGGTAGAAAACTCAGCCAAAACAAAACCTTCTTAGAATTATCCTGAGTTAATTTTGCTTCAGAATAAAGCATACATAACATCGGAATAAATACGATACTAAAAAACCCAAGCAACAAAATAAACGTGAGCATATGAGCCTAGACTCAATCAGAGTACTCCACTTATATCACAACAATATGATTTCAAAAAATAAAAAAGCCCACCGAAGTGAGCTTTAAAATTCATTCAAGATCAATTGGATTAAAGTTTTGGATCACGTATTTGCACCAGATTTGCGTTTGCTTTACTTAAGCTTTCCATAACGTTATTCATGACAGTGGGTATCAGTGAATCAGCAATTTGCGCTGCTTGCAGGCCGAGTTTTTCACCCAAAGTTGGTTTCTTGCGGGTCTGGATGGAATAGATATCATGTTGGGTCAACAAGTTGAGCAGGTATTCATCTGAGGTTTGCAGTTTATCCACCAGATTTAGATCCAGCGCATCCCGACCATACCAATGCTCACCAGTGGCCACTTTTTCAATATTCAGCTGCGGGCGATACTTCTCAACGAAATGTTTGAATAAAGCATGGGTTTGCTGTAGTTCTTCTTCAAACTTAGCCTTACCCTCTTCGGTATTTTCACCAAACATAGTCACGGTACGTTTGTACTGTCCAGCGGTATAGAGTTCAAAGTCGATTTTATTGTCTTTCAGTAGGCGGTTAAAGTTGGGGACTTGAGCAACCACACCAATTGAACCAACAATCGCGAATGGTGCAGAAATAATCTCATTGGCAATACACGCCATCATATAACCGCCACTAGCGGCTACTTTATCGACACAGATGGTCAGATGAAAACCTGCCTCGCGTAAACGTACCAGTTGAGCTGCTGCAAGTCCATAACCATGGACCATGCCCCCCGGACTTTCCAGACGCACTACAACGCGGTCACGACCTGCTTTGGCTGTGGCCAGAATCAGAGTGATTTCTTCACGTAAGCCTTCTACCGCAGAAGCAGCCATATCACCTTTAAAATCGAGCACATAGATTTTTTGATTGGTTTTCTTACGTGCACGCGCTTCTTTTGACAGTTGTTGCGATAACTGTAAAAGTTCCAGTTTAGAGCCAGTAGTTTGCGCTATTTTTTTTCGTTGTTCATTGATACGCGCATTGAGATGACTAATACGGATTTCAGCGGACAGTTTCGGAGTATGAAATAACATAAAAAATCTATTCTCTATTTAATTCGGATTTATTCCTTTAGATTAGGTCAATTTCGGTTTTTTTCAACTTTATTTCGAGAATTATTACGATTATCACCATCTATTTCACCTATAAAAAAAGAGCCTTACGGCTCTTATTCTAGAGATCGGATTAACCGAAACGCCCTGTAATATAGGCTTCAGTCAACTGATGATCCGGCTGGGTAAAGACTTTTTCAGTCGAGTTGACTTCTATCAGATCACCCAAATGGAAATACGCAGTACGATCCGATACACGTGCTGCCTGTTGCATGGAGTGAGTTACGATCGCGATGGTATATTGCGTAGATAGCTCAGAAATCAGCTCTTCCACTTTGGCGGTTGCAATGGGATCGAGTGCCGAACACGGTTCATCCATCAAAATTACTTCTGGACTGACTGCGATCGTACGCGCGATACACAGACGTTGCTGCTGACCACCTGACAAACCTGTTCCCGGTTGATTCAAACGATCTTTCACTTCTTCCCACAGACCGGCTTTACGCAAGCTGCCTTCGACAATTTCTTCAAGATCGTACTTGTCACGCGCCAAACCATGCAGTTTTGGGCCATAGGAGACATTATCGAAGATTGATTTCGGAAATGGGTTTGGCTTCTGGAAAACCATACCAACCTGTGCACGTAGCAAGACCACATCCAGGTTTGGATCATAAATATCCTGATTGTCCAGCATCACTTTACCGGTTACACGGCAGCTATCAATGGTATCGTTCATGCGGTTTAAGGTACGCAGAAAAGTCGATTTACCACAGCCTGATGGCCCAATAAAAGCAATCACTTCATTTTCATAAATGTTCAGGTCAATGCCTTTAATCGCTTCCGCTTCACCATAGTACACATGCACATCAGAAGTACTAAGTTTCACATTCGTCGACTTCGCATCTTTTTTGCTGCTTTGCGTATCGAACTGGGAAACAAACGGAGTTGCTGGCTTTTGAGTTGCCTCATCCGAGGTGAATTGTGTCTGTTGTGGATTCACGATTTGATCCTTTTTTAAGGAATTTTGAATAACAGTTGTGTTCATGATTCTGCCCCTATTACCAACGGACTTCAAATTTCTTACGTAACCAGATGGCCAGACTGTTTAAGCTGATCATCATGGCCAGAAGTACAATAATTGCTGCTGCAGTACGCCCTTCAAAGAAGTTACGCAATTCATTGCCTTGCCATAAGAAAATCTGCACCGGTAAAGCCGTTGACTGATCAAATGGTGTGGCTGGAACGCTGGCAACAAAAGCACTCATTCCGATTAATAACAATGGTGCGGTTTCACCCAAAGCCTGTGCGACCCCAATGATTGCGCCTGTCAAAATACCCGGTAAAGCCAAAGGCAAGACGTGATGGAATACTGTCTGGATGCGGGAAGCACCGAGGCCCAAAGCTGCCTGACGAATCGAAGGTGGAACCGCTTTAAGTGATGCGCGTGTGGTGATGATCACAGTCGGTAAGGTCATCAGACTCAGCACCAGACCACCCACCAATGGTGCTGACAGTGGCAAATGCATCCAGCCAATGAAGATCGCTGCACCCAACAGACCGAAGACAATCGATGGTACGGCTGCCAGGTTATTGATATTGACTTCGACCACATCAGTAATCCAGTTTTTTGGTGCAAACTCTTCCAGATAGATCGCAGAGGCCACCCCGATTGGAATCGAGATAAAGATCACGATCATCATCATGAACAGTGAGCCCATGAAGGCACCTGCCAAGCCAGAAGTTGCTGGTGAGCTGCGTGAATCAGGACTGGTGAAAATATTGGTATTGAAACTATTTTCAATCACACCAGCGGCTTTCATCTCGTCCGCCACCTGACGTACTTCAGGACTGAGCTGCTGCTGTTCATCAGGAAGATCACGGTCAATATTTCCCGCTAGCCAGACATCGACATTGGCATCAGCCAGAATTTTCACTTCCTTGCTTTGACCGACCAGACTCGGATCATTCATGACCATGTCGCGCAAACGGTACGCCTCAGAACTAGTATATAAAGAACCCAGTTCATCACGCTGGCTTTCCAGCTTGCTATCTTTGGCGATCATGCCGTTGATAATCAACGCATCCCAATCCACCATTCCCACTTCGGTCTGCCAGGCAATAAAGCGATCTTCAAACTGTGCTGGAGATTCTCCTGCAGCTGGCTTCGGTTTTGGACCAATATCCACAATGGCTGGATCGAAATGAATCGGCAAACTCATGCTGCTTTGCCAGAATGCAGGCAAACCTTTGGATAAAATACTCCCGAACAGCAATACCACAAAGAACAGACCTGCCAGTACCGCAGAGAAACCAAATAAACGAAAGGTTTTTTCTTTACGATGACGTCGTGCCAAAGAGCTTTGAATGGTCTTCTTACGCTTTTCACGCAGCTCGGCGGCGATGGATGGATCAATACGCTGATCCACAGGCGTTGTATTTGAAGTACTCATTAGTCGTATTGCTCACGATATTTACGCACGATGATCAGTGCAACAATGTTCAAACCTAAGGTAATGACGAATAGCGTCAGTCCTAGTGCAAAGGCCACCAGTGCTTGTGGACTAGCAAAGTCAGTATCGCCAGTTAGCTGATTCACGATGGTAATCGTGACCGTAGACACGGCTTCAAGTGGATTGGCATGCAACTGTGGGCTGTTCCCGGCTGCAAGAACCACGATCATGGTCTCACCAATCGCACGTGACGCCGCCAACAGGAACGCACCAATAATACCCGGCAAGGCTGCGGGTAAAACTACCTGACGGATCGTTTCAGATTTGGTGGCACCCAAACCCAAAGAGCCATCACGTAAGGCACGCGGCACCTGAGTGATGATGTCATCTGACAGAGAAGATACGAACGGAATAATCATGATGCCCATGACCAGACCGGCGGTCAGCGCGCTGGTGGCATTAATTTCGAGTCCGACCAGAGCACCCATGCTTTTAAGGAATGGGCCGATGATCATCAAAGCAAAGACACCATAGACAATCGTAGGAATACCCGCCAACACTTCAATTGTAGGTTTTGCCCAAGAGCGGAATCGCGGTGAAGCGTATTCGGCCAGATAGATCGCAATCATCAGGCCTACTGGAACCGCGACCAGAAGCGCGATCCCGCTGACCATGAGCGTGCCCCAGAGCAGTGGCAATAAACCATAACTGCCTTCAGCACTGCCAGAGGTGCTAAACCCTGGGTTCCATTGGGTACCAAAGAAGAAATCGAGTGGGCTAACGAAGCTGAAGAAACGCATCGCCTCGCCAAACATCGACATCACAATCCCGAGAGTGGTCAGAATCGCCACACCTGAACACAATGCCAGGCCGATATTAATCATTTTTTCGACTTGGTTACGTGCACGGAATTCCTGACTAATATGTTTCTTGGCCCAGACCAGACCAGCCAGCGCCGCCGAAATCACGACTGCCAATTTGGCAAAGGTACCAATGGTCGAGAATTTAGCCAATTGCTCTGCGGCTGCGACTTCATAGGCTGCAGGTGTATCACTCACTCCAAAACCTGAGGCAAGTGCCTGAACGCGATCAATCACAACGCTCAAACTTGCCGGATCCAGACTGGCCGAAACATTTTCTGGCAAATGGTTGAGTACCACCTGCTCCAGAAAAGTGGGTTCTACCATATTCCAAACAATCAAAATTAAAAACGCAGGGATACCACACCATAGTGCAACCAGGGCACCATAATATCCGGGACGCGAGTGTAAGTTTGCAGAATTGCTTCCCTTACCTGCTAAGCTACGGCTTTTACTTAATCCGATTTGATAGGCTATGGCCATGATGGCCAATAACACACCTATAAGTAGCAGATTCATGTATTCTCCACTGTTTTTTCAATTTTCATGGTTTGAAAAAACTTGTTTATCGCAAAAAGCCGATGGTAGGTTGACCCTACCACCAGCGTTTTCAAAATCATTTATTACTTCACAACAACCGCTTTACCAGCCTTGAAATTTGCCAGGACTGCTGCACGTTCTTTATCAGACATTGAAATCAGACCTGCTTTTTCCAGCTTAGAGCCTTTGCCAGATACTTTCTTGTTCAGGAAGTATTCTGTGAACTGCGGTAAGCCTTTGATCGATTTCAAATGCTCGCCTTTTACGTAGAAGAACAATGGGCGTGATACCGGATAAGCACCATTCAAGATGGTCTTTTCAGAAGGCGCTACATTGTTCACTGTGGCAACACGTAGACGGTCACGGTTCTGGTCATAGAAACCTAGCCCAAACACACCTACGGCACTTGGAGAAGTTTTTAAACGTGCCAATGTTTCGGTATAGTCACCGGCAATCTCAACCACACGGCCATCTTTACGGAATGTTGTACAAGCTTTTTTCTTAGCATCTTTGTCTAGAGACTTAATTGCAGCATACGTTTCACAACCTGCATCCACCATTTTCTCCTGGAAGACTTCGCGCGTACCATGATTCGACGCAGGAATTACCAGGGTGATAGGTTCATTCGGAAGTGCTTTGTCAATTTGGTTCCAACGCGTGTACGGGTTAGCGACCATTTTTCCATTTGATGGAAGTTGTGCAGCAAGTGCAGCGAAGACATGTTGTGGACGCAGTTTATAAGCCGCTTTGTTTGCATTCGATGCAAACACAATACCGTCATAACCAATTTTGATTTCTAGGACTTGGTTAACGCCATTCTTTTTACATTCTGCCAGCTCTGTACTCTTGATTTGACGAGAAGAGTTTGCGATATCAATCGTATTATCACCCACGCCATTACAGAACTGTTTTAAACCACCTGAAGAACCGCCAGAACCGACAACTGGTGTTTTAAACTGTGGAAAAGTATTACCGAATTCTTCTGCCACGATACTGGCATATGGAAGTACAGTTGAAGAACCTGCAATTTGGATGGTGTCACGTGCTGCGTGTGCAGTCGTTACAGCAGTTGCCCCGGTTACTGCTAATGCTAAAGCTATATTTGTAAAGCGCATTCTAGTATCTCTCTCATTTATGCAAATTTGGAGTACACCACTTTTTATTCAGTTTTGTACTTCTTTCGATACCTGCATTTTGATTTTAGAATATGACAGATAAGTTACAGCTTTATTACGATTTAGTGATTTTTAATCTAGCGGCTTTTTCTTGATTAAATTTTTATGGATTTCAATGATTAAGTTCTTTATGTCATTCACTTCAATAAAAAATTTTAGACCAATGACATGTAACAATTTTTATAAACCTGAACTCAGGATAAATCCTGCTCCCCAGTTTTACATAAGCCTATGACAAATAAATAACAGGCCAAACGGGATTCAGACCTTCCGTGTTTTTGTGAGGAATTTCGATCTGGGAAAGGACCTTTTTTTATTTTTAAGCGCACAAAAAAGGAGATCATTTCGATCTCCTTTTTTTCACACCACCATCACTTATGCAATGGGTGGCGTATAAGTACCGTCAGCGATTGAATCTTTGATACGATCCGCTTCTGCAAGTACTAATGCCAGCAAGTTCTTCACGTTATCAAGCGTTGCAACCGGGCTTAAAGTGGTCATTTTCAGAGACTGAACCTGACCGACTTTCGTCACACCAATGTTCGCTTCACCACGCGCAAACAGTTCGTCTGCTACGTTTTGATTGAGCGTATCGAGTAATTCAACCGGATATCCCGCTGGAACCACACGGAACAAGACAGACGCGAATTGAGGCTCAAGCAGAAGCTCCAGACCATCAGTCGCTTTAATGTAGTCTGCCACATCACGGGTTAATTTCACGCCATGATCGATCATCGAACCATAAAGCTCTTCGCCCAGTGCTTCAACTGTCATCCACAATTTCAATGCATCAAAACGACGCGTCGTTTGTAGTGACTTCGATACCAGGTTAGGAACGCCATGCTCTTCATCATAAGCGGAGTTCAGATACTCTGCTTCATAATGCATGAAACGGTAATTCGCTTCATCTTTCAGCAGGAACGCGCCACAAGAAATGGTTTGGAAATAATGCTTATGGAAATCAAGCGTGATCGAATCCGACAGCTCAATCCCGTCCAGCATAGAACGATAGTCATTGGATAGAATCAGTGCACCACCCCATGCCGCATCGATGTGCATCCACGCGCCATATTTATTGGTGATTTCACGAATTGCTTTCAATGGATCAATCGCACCAGCATCCGTTGTACCCGCTGTTGCCACCACACATGCCACGATCTTGCCTTCAGACTGAAGATGCGCCATGGTTTTTTCCAGTGCATCTACGTCCATCTGTGCATTTTCATTCACAGGAACAGTGACCACTGACTGGAAGCCCATGCCCATCATCGCCATGTTCTTTTGCACAGAGAAATGTGCATTTTCAGAACAGATGACTTTGACATTATGCATCGCATCCGCAGGAATACCATCGCGCTGAACCGACCACGGATTACCGTTTTCGTCTTTCCAGTTTTTCGCAATGCAAGCATCACGCGCCAGCAATACGCCCATCAAGTTAGACTGTGTCCCACCAGAAGTGAATACACCGGCCTGACCTGCACCATAGCCGACTTTTTGACGTAACCAGTCAATCAGCTGAACTTCCATCAACGAACCGGCCGGGCTTTGATCCCATGAGTCCATTGACTGGTTGGTTGCGTTAATCAGCACTTCCGCGATCTGACTGGTCACCATTGTTGGACAGTGAAGATGCGCAAGTGAATGTGGATGATGTACTTTTAAGCTCTTGTTGAGGAATAGCCCAACCATACGCTCAAGAGATTTTTCTACACCCAAACCTTCTTTTGAAGGATTAAATGCAATCGCACTGCGTAGCTCGTTAATGCTGCCGCCAGTGTACATTTTGTCGTTTTGCAACCATGCCGCAACCGCTTTGGTCGCTTGGTCCATGCCAGCCTGATAGTCAGCAATGGATGCAGCATCATTGCAGAGTAACGCTTTACGATGTTCTGCGAAATCTACCATGAATTATGCGCCTCGAACTGCAACTAGTGCTTCAGCAACCGATTTTTTGAAACGAGCAATCACTTCAACACATTCGTCTTGAGTAATGATCAACGGGCAAAGTAAACGAATCACTGTACCGTTACGACCACCTTTCTCAAGCAATAATTTATTGTTGAAACAAGCGGTTTGGATCGCTGCAGCCAACTGACCATCAGCAGGTAAAGAACCCATATGATCCGCATCTTTGCGCTCATCTACGATTTCAACGCCGATCATCAGACCACGGCCACGCACGTTACCGATACACGGGAATTCAGTAGCCAGTTTTTTAAGTTCAGCTTGCAGGAAATCACCACGCTCTTGTGCATTTTGAGCCAGGTTCTGTTCTTTAATGGTATTGATCGTTGCAAGACCTGTACCCATCGCCAATTGGTTACCACGGAAAGTACCGGTATGACCTGCTGGCTGCCAAGCATCAAACTTACGTTTAATACCAAGTACGGCAAGCGGTAAGCTACCACCTACGGCTTTAGACATCACTACAACATCAGGTTCAATCCCTGCGTGTTCGAATGCAAACATTTTGCCTGAACGTGCAAAACCAGCCTGAACTTCATCAAGAATCAATACGATGTTGTGTTTTTCAGTCACTTCACGGATTTTTTGCAACCATTTTACTGGCGCCGTTACCACACCGCCTTCACCTTGAATCGCTTCAAGAATTACAGCTGCAGGTTTGGTCACACCACTTTCGACATCTTCAATGAAGTTTTCAAAGAAATAAGTTAAAGCATCAACACCGGCTTCACCACCAAGACCCAATGGGCAACGGTATTCATGCGGATACGGCATGAACTGTACACCCGGCATCAAACCGTTCACTGCATTTTTCGCAGATAGGTTACCTGTCATTGCCAATGCACCGTGGGTCATACCGTGGTAGCCGCCAGAAAAGCTGATCACTGAGCTACGACCAGTAAAGGTTTTTGCCAGTTTAATCGCGGCTTCGGTTGCATCTGCACCCGATGGACCACAGAACTGCAAGCAGTATTCTTCTTGACCACCTGGAAGATAAGAAAGAAGTGCTTCAGTAAAAGCATCTTTTAAAGGAGTAGTAAGATCCAACGTATGCAATGGTAAACCGCTTGCAATCGTATCTTGGATACTTTGAATGACTGCAGGATGATTATGGCCTAAAGCCAACGTCCCTGCCCCAGCTAAACAATCAAGGTACTCAGTACCTTCAACATCGGTAACCCAGCAACCTTGTGCTTTCGCTATCGCTAACGGTAATTTACGTGGATAACTACGCACATTCGATTCCATCTGACTTTGGCGAGTCAAGTAGTATTCGTTTGTGGAATTGGTGGCAGGGTTTACAGAAGTAACGCTCATATCGAATTACCATCTCTGATATGGGTGAAAGAAATAAGTCTGGTGACGTTTGGTCCTTTGACTCGGCGCTTTATAAAGGTTCTAGCTAGCAGTTTTGTATTCGAATAACTAGGAGGCGGATGATACCGAATTTTTCAGGAAAATAAACAACTTTCAGTCACATTTTGTCCTAATCTTTATCGAAAAAAAACATCATGCTAATCCATCCCCTAAATCATCATCTTACAGTGTGACAGCAGAAAGAAAAGCGTGTTCTTTTATGCTTTTTTGTAGCGCAGGCGACATTCCGGTAATCAATCTTAAAATTATTCATTAAGTATTTAATTATTAATAATAAATATAAATCAAATAATGAGATAAAATTAAAGAAAATTTAACACTCTTACGACAAATATTTCGTAAAAAGATCACAATTGAGATTTAATATTTTAACAACGGCTTAGATGGCCAATTTTAAGAAAAACAGGACAATTTCATGCGTCTCTTAGCACTTACCAGTTTGATCCTTGCCAGCACCCTCGCCACAGGCGCATTTGCAGCTCCTGCTGAATCTCTGAATTATAATGTTGTTAATCTTTCAGCAGAGGCTAGCCGTGAAATCTCAAATGATGAAATGCATGCTGTGCTTTATATTGAAAAATCCAACAAACAACCAGCTGAACTGGCCACTCAAATTAACCAGCTGATGAATCAGGCGATCGCCACAGCACGCAAATATCCTACTGTGAAAATCGAGACTGGGGCACAAAGTACTTACCCTATTTATGACAATGACAACCGCAAATTAAAAGAATGGCGTGGTCGTGCCCAGATTCGTCTGGAATCAAAAGATTTTAAAGCGACATCTCAATTGATTGCTGAATTACAACAGCACTTCCAGACCCAGTCGATTAATTTCAAGGTATCTGACGAAAAGCGTAAAAAAGTTGAAAGCGAGCTGATGATTGAAGCCACCAAAAACTTCCAGCAACGCGCACAGGCACTCACCCAGACCTGGAACAAACCGAGTTATCAACTGGTGAACTTAAACCTGAATACTAATAACTATTCACCACAGCCAGTACCGCGTATGGCCATGATGAAATCTGCATCGGCTGATATGGCGGTTCCTGAGCAGGAAGTTGCGGCGGGCGAATCGCAAATGACGGTCAGCGCGAATGGGGCGATTCAGTTTAAATAAGACTTCATTATATTATTCGCACTTTTAAGAACCACCCTTTTGGGTGGTTCTTTATCATGTGAATATTCTTTAAAAAGCGAGGCTACAAATTCATACAAACTCAGGTAGGAATTGAGGTTTGACCGGTTTAGAGTAACGGACATTTATTCCAGTCTTCTCTGCTCATGTCCCTTGACCAATTGAATCTTTACCTGTTTCATATCTTAAATGTACCCGACCAAGCTTCGATCTGGATAATCAACTATGCCTCCCTGATTGCGCATGACCTGGTTTATCTTTTTTTGCTGATTTTTGCTATTGCCTGGTTCCGTGGTAGTTACGAAGTAAAAACAGGGATTATTAAAGCCTTCATCTTTACAGCTATTACATTATTCATGAGTGAAGTATTGTCTGCGGTACTCAATACCCCACGCCCGTTTGTGATGGATGTTGGTCGCACTCTGATTGAACATGCACCGACTGGTTCTTTTCCCAGCAACCATATGAGTATTTTTAGTGGGATTGCCTTCGCCTATTATTTTTCACCGCAGCGAGACTTGGGACGAATTCTAATCTGGACAGCTTGGCTGGTGGCATGGTCGCGTGTTTATGTCGGTGTGCATTTTCCGATTGATATGCTGGGTGCATTCCTGATGGCAATAATAGTAAATTTAGCTGGCTTGCCGCTGTGGTGGAAATATGAGAATCAAATCATAAACTTTATTTTGGGTATTCATTATTGGTTATTTTCGCCTTTAATTCGAATGGGCTGGATCAAATAAATCTAGTTAAAATGTCATAAAAAAACCCGCTCGAAAGCGGGATTTTTTGAATCTTTAAATTTGAATCTGAATGACTTAATAAATCGCCATATGATTGCGATGAATCATTTCTAGTGAACGTGCTTCACCTAACACCTGATGTACTTTATCTGATGCCAAACCTTTAACGATTTCCGCAGAACGCGAACTGAAATTGACACGCCCTACAGCAATGCGATGACCTTGTCGATCAACACATTCCACCACATCGCCACGTTCGAAGTGCCCCTCAACTGCTTTTACACCGACAGGCAATAAGCTGCGATGATTGTCTTTAATGGCTTTTACTGCACCATCATCAATCACTAAACGACCTGCAGTCTGCAGGTGTGCTGCCAACCATTGCTGATGCGCTGTCATCCGGTCTTTGTCAGTGACAAACAAGGTACCTAACAATTCGCCAGACATTAGACGTGATAGAACACCATCACTATCACCACTTGCAATTAAGGTCGGACAGCCAGATTTTGCCGCCAGACGGGCTGCACGAACTTTGGTCAGCATACCACCACGACCAAATTTACCGCCTCCACCGGCCATATCAAACAGACTTTCATCCATCGCACGTACCGTATGGAACAATTTGGCATCTGGATTAGACCGCGGGTCTGAGTCAAACATACCTTCCTGATCCGTTAAGATAATCAGAAGGTCTGCATGCACCTGACCCGCAACCATCGCAGCAAGTGTGTCGTTGTCACCAAAGCGAATTTCGTCAGTCGAAACAGTATCATTTTCATTGATCACCGGAATCACACGCCAGTCAATCAGGTTCTGCAAAGCATCACATGAATTGAGATAACGACGACGATCTGCCAGATCATCATGGGTTAACAATACTTGCGCAGTTCGAATCTGGTGTTTCTCTAGTACGCTTGACCAAGTATGGATCAGACCCATCTGACCGATGGCAGCACAAGCCTGAAGACTGGGTAGATCGGTGGGTCGATTCTCAAGTTTCATTCGCACCATACCTTCAGCCACAGCACCGGAAGACACCAGAATAATCTCGTGTCCTGCATTGTGTAGATCTGCGATTTGTCCCGCCCAATGCGAGATGGCATCTAAATCTAAACCTTGTCCATTTGCTGTGAGTAAAGATGATCCGATTTTAACAACGATTCGTTTACAACCCTTGAGCTGACGCTGCCCATCTACCACTTCTATCATCTTGTCCTCAGACTCTTCTCTCAGAGATTAGCGTACGTAGTACACTTCCACATCACTATCATCATCGCCATCTTCATCATCTTCATCATCGCCCAGAATACCGGCAAGACGTTGCTGACGACGCATCTCACGATACGCTTCTTTTGCAGCGATGGTTTGTTCTCGTGTTTCAGCTTCAAGCTGATCACGGAATGCTTTCATTTCTGCTGCATATTCTGGATCTTCAGTTTCGCGTTCACGTTGCTCTTCGATCTGATCCATCAGATAGTAAACCACGTCTTTGGTGCCTTCAGCCGTTAAGCCAGAAGTTTCAAAAACCGGCCCTTCCCACTGCAATTCTTCAAGAATATGGGTACACCATTCTTCACGGGTTTCTTCGGCCAACTGATCGACTTTGTTCAGCACCAATACGATCGGCAGTTTTGAAAGCGTTGGGGAGAAGTTTTCTAACTCTTTCATAATTGCTTTGGCATTATGTGCCGGATCTGAGCCATCAATCGGTTGTACGTCAACTATATGCAACAAGATACGGGTACGCGCCAAATGCTTCAGAAAGCGAATCCCGAGACCTGCACCTTCAGATGCGCCTTCGATCAGGCCCGGAATATCCGCCATCACGAATGAACGGTGACTATCGGCATCGACCACACCCAGGTTTGGCACCATGGTGGTAAATGGATAATCTGCAACTTTTGGTTTTGCTGCCGAGACTGCACGAATGAAGGTTGATTTACCCGCATTTGGCATACCCAGCAAGCCGACATCTGCCAGAACTTTAAGCTCTAGACGGATTTCACGGAATTCGCCTTTTTGACCATGCGTACACTTACGTGGTGAACGGTTGGTCGATGATTTAAAGTGGGTATTACCCAAACCACCATCACCGCCTGCTGCAACTTTCACGCGTTGACCGTCTTCGATCAAGTCGCCAATAATGTCACCAGACTCAACATCTACAATTGTTGTTCCTACCGGAACTTTTAATACGGTATCTTCACCGCCACGACCAGCACAGTTCGCCCCACGGCCATTTTTTGCTCGTTCTGCACGATATTTACGTGTATAACGATAATCAACTAGCGTACTGGTGTCGTCGTCAGCCTGAATATAAATGCTGCCGCCACGACCACCATCACCACCATCTGGACCACCAAATGGCACGAATTTTTCACGGCGAAAACTGGCTACGCCATTGCCACCGTCGCCAGCCTCTACGGTAATGACTGCTTCATCAACAAAGCGCATATTGCCAATCCTCTAAAAACTTTAAAACCCCATATTCTGCCATATTTTAAAGAATTTCTCGAATAGAATTATGCAGCAATCCCATAAATCTTAGTTAGTCGTTTTCTCACCAAGCCTATTTGACCTATCTAAGGCATAGATTTAGAAACAGAATGCTTAAAAGATGGAAAAGAAGTGGTAGGAAATCAAGCGCTTTTGCCCTAATACTATCCCCTATTTTGGAAATTCTTTTTGTGAATTTCTTAATGATTTTTAAAATAATTTATAGAGGAGTAAATTTTTCAAAAGCCGTGTTCACAAGAAAATATTCTGATGCGGATACCTTTTAAAATCTGTATTTTATATACACCAAGATAAGTTCAAATTTTGTATTTTCATAAACACTGCATTCCTGCCACTTAATGAAAACTATTTAATAATACTTTGTTTATGCTCTAAAATAACTGGCAGACTTTTTTCAATCCAGCCAATTAAATACATGATTTTTTCAGCCGCTTGTGAGCCAGTAATCGTCAATTGATATTCCACTTTTGGCGGCACCACCGGATAAACCGTTCTCAAAATAAAACCATCTTGTTCTAGCATTTTTAAAGTCTGGGAGAGCATTTTTTCACTTACCCCTTCAATGTGTTGTTTCAGTTCACTAAAACGATGCACCCCTTCACTCAGGCAACGCAAAACCAAGACCGACCATTTATTGGCAAGGTGTTCCAATATTTCACGTGATGGACATTCAGTTGATAAAACCTGCCCCAGTAACGGGCTGATTGCATAATTTGTCATAACATTCTCACAATATTTTTATTACTTACTCGTTTTAATATACTTACTCTTTGTAAGTTATCAGATTCATATTTCGCCAGCAAGCAGATTTATCGATTCTTATTAGATTAAAAAGTCTGCTTTAAATAAAAAAATCATAAAAAAAGAGCCTCAAATGAGGCTCTTTTTTAGCTAAATACTAATTATGCATTAGTTTCAGCAGGAACTTTTGGATAGCTTACGCCGCCCATTTGTTCAGCAATACGCAATACCTGGCAGCTATAACCCACTTCGTTATCGTACCAAACATAAGCAGTTAAACGGTTGCCTGAAGTGATCGTTGCTTGCGCGTCAAATACACCTGCAGTGCGTGAACCGATAAAGTCAGAAGATACCACTTCAGTCGAGTTGGTATAACCGATTTGACCTTGCAGGCTAGAACCGATTGAAATCTGACGAATGTATTCGTTCACTTCATCACGATCAACATCTTGACCTAAAGTCAGGTTAAGAATCGCAAGAGATACGTTTGGTGTAGGTACACGTACAGAGTTACCTGTCAATTTACCTTGAAGAGCTGGAAGCGCTTTCGCTACTGCTTTCGCTGCACCAGTTTCAGTAATGACCATGTTCAATGTTGCAGCACGACCACGACGGTCAGCTTTATGGTAGTTGTCGATCAAGTTCTGGTCGTTCGTGAACGAGTGAACTGTTTCAACATGACCATTCAACACTGTGTATTTGTCATGCAATACTTTCAGTGTAGGTGTAATCGCGTTAGTCGTACAGCTTGCAGCAGAGATGATCGTATCTTCATCAAGGATATCCGCTTGGTTTACACCGTAAACTACGTTCTTCATGTCACCTTTACCAGGTGCAGTCAAAATCACACGAGCAGCGCCCGGGCATTTAAGGTGTTGAGCAAGGCCTTCAGCATCACGCCATTTACCCGTGTTGTCGATCACAAGTGCATTGTTGATACCGTATGCAGTGTAATCTACTTCAGAAGGATTAGAAGCATAAATCACTTTGATGAAGTTACCGTTGGCAATGATTGCTTCGTTTTCTTCATCTACAGAAATTGTGCCTGCAAATGGACCGTGAATAGAGTCACGACGCAGTAAAGAAGCACGTTTTTCCAAATCACCATCAGATGATTTACGAACAACGATTGCTTTCAGGCTAAGACCACGACCCAGACCTGATTGACCAATCATCAAACGCGCCAGGATACGACCAATACGACCGAAACCATAAAGAACCACATCTTTATGTTCTACAGCAGCAGCATTGCCTTCGATCGATTTAACAGCGTCTGCAACAAATGCATCGATGTCGCCGCCTTTTTCTTTAAATTCAACAGCAAGTTTACCCAGATCAACTTCAGCAGAACCGATGTTTTCTACTTTCACCAATGCTTCAAGAATTGGGAAAGTATCAACTACAGAAAGTTCAACGTCCAGTACACGAGTACGGCGATGTGCTTTCAAAATCTGAATCACAGAACGGTTAATTAAAGAGCGACCATAAACTGTAGCTACAATATTTTTTTCACGATATAACTGGCCAACAAGGGCAATCATACGTTCCGCAAGTTCTTCACGGTTTTTCCAGCGACCTTGGTGTTCTGCATGGAGGGCAACAATAGTGTCTTTGCTCACAGATACGTCCTCTAATTAATTGTAAATCTAAGCATAAATTTCTAAACCCGACAATTGTAATGGAATTGGCCGCAAGTTTGAATCAAAAGCTCGTTGAGACGGGTAGTTTTTAACGTATATTCACTATAAATTTCAAAAATAGTTGTAATTAGCCGAATGATTTTGCATCCGAAAATTCTAAAGACCACTATTTTTTTCGTACCTGACACAAATTTGTTAAATGTTGTTTATTCAAACAAATCTAAATTTCAAAATTTAGCGTCCCGCCCTGTTCAGGCTGGATTCTACTCCCTGCTGAAAAATTCATGTCCAGACTCATGGAGGCATTGAAGTTTTCTACATCGAAATCATCATAGGTTTCGGGCAAATGAATGAGCAAAGGTAAACGGGTCAGGCCATTGTCCCCAGAGGGAAAAGCATAGTGGCGATCAACCTGCTGTAAATGCTGCAAACTTTCAAATTCCAGAAATACGCTACAGTTTTCATGTGTTCTTGGCACCTGAATAATTTCCAGAAACATACTACGCTTTAACTGCTGCAATTGATTGAGCGCGGTATCAATCGCCTCATCGAAATTATTTTTACGCCACAACTTTTTAAATACGGATTTTTTCTCTTCATCCACTTTTTGCCGCTGCAGTGTATTAATATATTTTTTCAGATCCCGGTATTGCTGTACATTTTCAGAAATCGTATTTTGAATATCCAGAACAGCCTGCTGTGAACGCTGATGCATGACTTGCCATTCATTACGGTGGGTAGGAATAAAGGTTTCCGCTTTACGCTTTTCCAGTAAACGGATAAAAGCCAGCAGTTTATATTCAAAATTCTGCATGTACTGATTAAACATGAAACCCGGCTGGGACTTGAAATCGCGGTAATAGGCCAGAATTTCTGTAAATATTTTATGGACATGCAGATACAGATAATCAAACTCTTCAAGATGCGACAAATGATCACGAATGGCATCCCGCATCGGCAAAAGCAATTCACGCGTCATAATTTCTTCAAACTGCTTCAGGTGACGTTGTGCCACCACATCGGCATTTTTCTCTACAACGTGAATGGGCTCAACCAGTAAAGGTAATAACTTCTGTTCAGACACCTGTTCCAGTGTATGCACAATGTCGATTACATCCAAATGAATCTGACTCTGTAAAGTCACCATCCGCTGCATCTGTGATTTCAGGGTTTCTACCACCGCTTCATCCATGTCATCCTGCAAGTCCAGAATCAGGATATTCAGGTAGACCTGATCTTCAAGTGCACCTTTTTCTTCAATCAGGAAACGGCGAATCGAATACGAGTTTTGCTGCACATCCATCACCGGCGCAACGATAAATAGAAATTGCGAGGTACGGACAATATCAAAATGACGAATCTGCTGTTCTTTAATCAGGAAATAACGGAAAAGTGGATGCGTCATTTCCGCCGTCTGTTTTTTTAACAGCGGCTTATGCCAATAACCCAACAATTGCTGCTTGATAAAAACTTCAATAATAAAGTATTTAATGTGCTGTTCGGTAAGCTGACGCACCCCTTCAACCGGCTGTAAGCGGAGGCCGCGAAAATTTCAGCAGCATTTAATAAAAATGTACGACGCAGTTCCAGCTTTTCACGCTGCATCTGAAAATTTTCATTGACGTCAATTTTATCAATTTGTTCCAGGACGTTTTCCAGATAGTCTGCGATTTGCAAACTATCATTCAAACCCTACAAACTTTTTAGTGACAACCCAAAGGTACTGGCATAGTAACGCATCTGGTCATTGAGAAATTTTTGGCTGAGACGTTCTACCGAATGGTGAGCCTGATAGCGGTATTGATCCATTTCCCGATCCCAAAGAATTTTCTTGGGCTTTAAAATCTGAAAATCAATACTTTCTTTTAATTCTGGTGAAACTTCTGCCAGAACAGTACGAAGCTCTCGCTCCCAATTTAAATCCAGACTTGGTTCCAGTTGTGATAAACGTGCACGTAACTGATATGGAATCGCAATCTGTGACATGTTTATCCCCTTAAAATATAGAAAACATTCTTTTAAACAAAGTAGACGATTTTGAAAATAATCAGGTCAATATTGTCTGACGAATATAATGCTTATGCAAACCACATTATTCATTATTTTTTCTGATTTTTTCTAGCTGTGCGGCTTTATTTGCCAGCTCATATTTTTTCAGCTGCTGCTGTTTTAAATGCAAGATTCCCTCCACAACCAGCAGTAAAACAGCCAGCCAGATTGGAATATAGGTCAACCACTCACCTGATTCCACGCGCTCACCCAGCGCCATCGAGGCAAAAGCGAGCAGTACCGGCTCCAAATAACTCAACAGTCCAAAGATGACAAAGGGCAAATATCGGCTGGCCAAAATATAGCTACCCAAACCGAGCGCACTTAAAAAGCCTAATCCAAGAACTGCCAGGATCAAGTGGGAATGATTCAACATGAGCGGCATGGAATCGCTATAGATAAAGCCCAAATAAAATGCCACAGGCAAAATCAGAAATAGATCCCACCAGAATCCACCAAGATGATCGGTCGCGAATTTACGCCGCATAAAGAAATAAAGTGGATATGCTAAAGCGACATAAACCGTTTCCCATGCAATTGAACCGATACGCCAGATTTCATGCCCTACCCCCAATACTGCCAGAGCAACCGCAACCATCTGGAAGGATGACAATTTTTCTTTGTAAAGCGCACAACCGACCAGCACCATCACCAGAGGTAGCAGAAAATAACCGAGCGAGACTTCGAGGCCACGTCCATTGATAGGCCCCCATAGAAACAACCATAATTGCGTGGTACACAACAGTGAGCTGATCAGCAACCAGATCAAAAAGGAAGGCTGTTGTAACACCCGTTTAAAAATACTGCCGATATGTTTCAGATCACCCGACCACCACATGAAGGCAGTCAGAAATGGTAAAGTTGCCAGCATGCGCCATGCAAAGGTCTGTTCACTATCTAAAGGCTGTAAAAAAGGCGTAAATACATAAAGCACTCCAAAAACCACAGAGGCCAAGACAGATAACGCGATGCCTTTATACATAGTCAAACTCTACTTTCATTCGCCGGCATTATAACGATTAGTACAATAGAAAGCTTGATGCTTCATCTATTTAAAATGTAGTTATCTCTAGATTTTAGATTGTCTTTCGACACGTAAAATAAAAAAAACCATACCTAAGCATGGTTTCCATTAAGACGATATTTTTATCTTTGAGTTTGTTTGGTATGAATCACATCGCTCAAGTCATAACCAACAGACTGTGCATATTGTAAATATTCATTCACCACATTTTTATCCAATTGCGGATCACGTGAGAGTATCCACATATATTTACGTTTTGGCTCACCGACCAGAACAGTTTGATAATTTTCATCCAGTTTTAAGACCCAATAATCGCCACGAGCGACCGGAATCCAGCGAATAAAGTCTGGCAGGAAACTGACTTTTAGCTTGGTATTCTGCGGTGGATTTTGCACAAATGCCTCACCCAATGACTGGGTTTGTCCACCATCTTTTTTAATGCAGCGGTTATCCACCACAATATTGCCATTTTCATTTAAAGTATAAGTCGCTGTGACATCACGATCACACTTGTTTTGAAAATATAAAGGTTTGCGTGCCACTTCGTACCAGGTGCCCAAATAACGGTCCAGTTCAACTTTCTCAATGGTCGGTAATGGCTCGTCTTTCGCATAAGCCATAGTAGCGGCGCCTAAACCGAGAAGAACCGCGCTACCCACCGCAATTTTTGCCAGCTTTAATCCGGTACGTGAAGATTTTTGAGTTGTCATAAAGATACCTATTGCATGTTCACAAAATATTTATTTAAAAAATTCTGTTCATACAATAGCTTTATCACAGCCCTTAATTTGTTACATTGTGTTTGCTTTGTGATTGATTTTACGTAATTTAAATATAATTACATGCTAAACCACTCAATCAAACATCTGAGCTTTTAAACGCACAATTTCATCACGCATACGCGCAGCCTGCTCAAACTGAAGCTCTTTGGAAGCTTTCAGCATTTCCTTTTCAAGCTTGTTAATGTGTTTCGCAAACATTTTTGGATCTGCCATGATATGCCGCTCATCCGCACTGATCGCACGTGCCTGATCCGAGGCTTTCAATTCAATTGAATCATCATCCAATACTTCACCGGTATCAATTTCCTTGATCACCTGACGCACTGCACTGCGCGGGGTAATGCCATGTTCTTCATTAAACTGAATCTGCTTGGCACGACGACGGTCTGTCTCATCAATGGCTTTCTGCATCGAATCAGTGATTCGGTCTGCATACAGAATCGCCTTACCTTTCAAGTTACGTGCAGCGCGGCCAATGGTCTGAATGAGAGAGCGCTCGGAACGCAGGAAACCTTCTTTATCCGCATCCAGAATGGCGACCAGTGACACTTCCGGCATATCCAGCCCTTCTCGCAGCAGGTTAATCCCAACCAGTACATCATGCACCCCAGTACGCAGTTCATGAATGATTTTGACACGTTCGACGGTATCGATATCGGAGTGTAAATAAGCGACCTTAATCCCGTATTCTTTCAAATAAGAAGTTAAATCTTCGGCCATGCGCTTGGTCAAGGTTGTGACCAGTACCCGCTCATTAATATCTTTACGCAAATTAATTTCAGAAAGCACATCATCGACCTGCGTCAAAACTGGACGAATTTCAATTTCTGGATCAATCAGACCAGTTGGACGTACCACCTGCTCGACAATCTGTTGGGATTTTTCCAGCTCGTAACGTGCGGGCGTTGCGCTGACATAAACAGTCGTCGGCACAATCCGTTCCCATTCCTCAAATTTCATCGGCCGGTTATCCAGCGCGCTTGGCAAACGGAATCCGTAATTGACCAGATTTTCCTTACGCGAACGGTCACCCTTGTACATGGCACCAATCTGCGGCACCGTCACATGCGATTCATCAATAATCAGCAAGGCATCATCCGGAATATAATCGAACAAGGTCGGCGGCGCTTCACCCGCAGGGCGTCCAGATAAATGACGTGAGTAATTTTCAATGCCGTTGGTATAACCTAATTGCTGCATCATTTCCAGATCATAGCGTGTCCGCTGTTCAATCCGCTGGGCTTCCAACAGTTTGTCATTTTCCCGGAAGAACACCAGACGCTCTTTAAGTTCGTCTCGGATGGTTTCAATCGCACGGGATAAATTGTCTTTAGGCGTCACATAGTGGCTTTTAGGATAAATGGTCACGCGAGGTACTTTACGAACCATTTTCCCGGTCAGCGGATCAAACCAGCGAATGGAGTCAACTTCATCATCAAACAGTTCAATCCGGATGGCATCCTGATCCGATTCAGCCGGAAAAATATCAATAATTTCACCGCGAATACGATAAGTACCACGCAGAAATTCCAGTTCGTTACGCGAATACTGCATTTCAACCAGACGGCGAATAATATCATCACGGCCAATGCGGTCACCCTCCACCACATGCAGCAACATGCTCATATAGGCATTTGGATCACCCAAACCATAAATCGCAGATACCGATGCGACAATAATCGCATCACGTCGCTCTAGGAGTGAACGGGTTGCAGAAAGGCGCATCTGGTCAATATGGTCATTAATTGCAGCATCTTTCTCGATAAAAGTATCTGAAGATGGCACATAGGCTTCCGGCTGATAATAATCATAATAACTGACAAAATATTCGACGGCATTATTGGGGAAAAATGCTTTAAATTCGCCGTAGAGCTGTGCAGCCAAAGTTTTGTTATGTGCCATGACAATGGTCGGACGCTGTGTCTGTGCAATGACATTGGCCATAGTATAGGTTTTACCAGACCCAGTAACCCCCAGTAAAAGCTGATCATGAAAACCCTGTTCAATGCCTTTGACAAGTTTTTTAATGGCCTGTGGCTGATCGCCTGCTGGTTGATAACTGGTCACTAATTCAAAGGGTTTTTTATCACTCATAGCTTTCGCTGACTTCGCTGCGGATATAGATTTGATTTATTATGAGGGTAAATTGGAATTACTCAATCCCTGCTTAGGTTTCTGTTTGGTAAAATAAAACAATATTAGCATTCATTATTTGTTAGCGCTTGACTCACTCTCTAGTTTGAAAAATCATCAATAAAATATACAGTTACAAAGGGAATAAATACAGAAAAAACCAAGCATTTTCAGCCAGCAGCTTTATTTGGGCGTACTCGGCATCCTGTTTTGGATCATGGGTGGAATATTGACCTATCTGTTTGGCTAGTCCGGCACAATTTTGCCTTGACCCCTATTCATTTCACGGGCAACATGAAGATCAGGACGGCCTAGAATAGACAATTATGACTTACCACTATCACGATGAAAGTATTGTTAAATCCCTTCCGGAAAATACGGTTTTTGTTTTTGGCAGTAACTTGGCTGGACAGCATGGTGGTGGAGCTGCCAGAACGGCACTTGAGCATTTTGGTGCAGTCATGGGCGTGGGTCGTGGCTGGGCGGGTCAGAGCTATGCTATTCCAACAATGAACGAGCATTTACAACAAATGCCGCTCTCACAAATTCAACACTATATTGATGACTTTAAGATTTACACCAAAAATCATCCTAAAAATAAATATTTTATTACTTCCTTGGGCTGTGGGATCGCAGGTTATAAAGTCGAGGAAATTGCACCGATGTTTAAAGGCATCTCACGCAATGTAATTTTCCCACAATCTTTCCGTCCTTTTGTCGAAAAGCCGCTGCCAAAATTAAGCGCAAATTTCTTACATACCATATTTCGCGATTCAGTCATTTTAACTCCGGCCAGCGATGAATTGATTGAAGAACTGCCTTTGACCGAAAATGAAAAAAGTCTGGCGAGAATTATTTTAAATACCCAGATCTATCCGACCGACAGCAATGGGCGGGAACGTGTCTTTGAAATTGAAGATATCCTGCACAACCTAAATACCAAGCTGGTCGATTTTCAGAGCCATTCAGAAGGTGCCATGTTGTTTGGAGGCGTGATTTTAGCACTACTAGAACTTTATAATATTAACGAGAAAGATTTTATCGATGTCTGGCAAGGTGAGCGAGAAATTGCGCCACCGAAACCGGAAAATAAAGCGCGTAAAAGCATTCGTTAGTGCTATCAAAATATCTTTCAAAAAAAGCCAATGTTTAAATTGGCTTTTTTCTGGGCGGCTAAAATATCGAATATGAAATCAATTAGGCCTGGATTTTATTTTGATTGGCATTTAGAGAGCTTAAATATTTCGTTTGCTTTATTAAGAATAAAATTGAAAGAGATTTGGATAAATTAGAGCACCATTTTCTATTTGCTCGAAAAATAAATCAAATATTGCTCACCAACTCCCTAAAAACTTCCACAAAAAAAGCCATGATTTATCATAGCTTTTCGAGTCTGATCAATTAGCGTTTGCCCATTGAACGGCGCGTACCACGTGGTGGCATCCAGGTACGGTCAGCATAACGCTGCGGTCTTGGTCTTAAATCTTCCAGAACTTCTTCTGCAGCATTTTGCTCTGCTTGCTTGATCGGGAAAGGTAAATTAACCAGGGGCTTTTTTTTGGGAGGAGTTTGGGTGCTCATGTGATTCACTCAATAATATATGTAGCTATTGTACAAAAAAACTCAGTCGACTGGGTAGCAGGATCTTGGATAAATTCATATGCTCTTGTTTTGGAAAAATAAAAAATCATCCCATGATGGTAAATGCTTGAAGTAATACAGCCTAAAATTTACCTAAACTCTCCTCTAGATATTCCATGATAAAAATTCATTCAATTGAAATTTTAACGCTCTCAAGAGCAAATTTCCTTCACTTTTATACTTAAGCTAGTCAGATAAAAATAATGATTTTTACATACTACTCATTTCTTAAAACTCAAGAGAGATAAACAAAAAATATACATCGGTTACCAATATTAACCATCGCTTAACTTTTGACCTGTTGTTCTATAACTGAATTTTTTAAGGCAATTCACATAATTAGTTAACTAGAAAAACGAATAAACAAACTGGACATGGAGTTCCAAATCAATGAAAACATTGCTGGCATGTATGGCAGGCCTAGCCACTTTACCTATGGTCGCGCATGCAGATTCCCCTTATTTTAGCTTGCAAGATGGAGATGGCTTTAAGCGCTTTTCGGTATCGGTCGGTGCATTGCATGTGATGCCGCAAGGCAAGGCCCAGCCCTTTAAAGTGAATACTGCTGTCAAAGAAGGTGAAACATCACAAGTAGGTGATATCTCAATTGACTCTGTGAAAAATAATCTTGATCCAGACATGGATCCAAACCTTTCCTCTGTTTTTGTTAATATTCTGGATCGACTTGGTACAGAAACACTGCCTGCAGCGCTCAGTGGGCGAGCTGAAATTTATGGACTGGAAAGCTGGAATAATCCTGGTACTGGCCTGGAAGCGGATGATGTCACCACCTTAGGCATTATGACCAATTACTATTTTACCGATAATATTTCTTTTGAAATGAAAGCCGGCATTCCACCTAAAGTAGACTTGCAAGGCAGTGGTAAAATCTACGCGCCTTTTTCTGCGCTTGCGACTCCAAGTCTTGATTTAATTCCACAAATTCCAGGTGGAATTGATTTACCTGGCATTGAATTGAAAAATGATATTCTCATTACTGATCTGGAAGCTTATGGGCCGGCGGCTTCTGCCCGCGCATGGACACCTGCCTTTGAATTCCAGTATCACTTTGGTAAAACCGGGGTCAATAAATTCCGGCCTTATGTCGGCTTAGGTGTCATGTATGCCTATTTCAATGAACTGGAAATTAACTCACGTACCGAGCAAGACCTGATTGCTGCCGGACATATGATTGCCAATATCAAGGAAGGAAAAGCTGGTGCTTCTCTGGATGGCACGCCAAGTTCAGCCAACCCGAAAGTTGATCTGGAAGCATCCGATGCTTTCGCGCCTGTGGCCACGGTCGGCTTTAGCTATGACTTTAATGAAACCTGGTTTGCAGTCGGTTCAGTCTCTTATGCACATCTAAAAAATGACACGACAATTACAGTGACAGATGCAAATCTAGGTGAACTGATTCGCTCTAAAGCCGATATCGAAGTCAATCCGATTCTGGCCTATGCCGGGATTGGGATGCGTTTCTAAGCTCAATATCCGATTTTTAATTAAAACGGCTTCGGCCGTTTTTTTAGGCTTAATATATTAAATAAAAAAAATTTATCTTTTGATCAATATTTATTTAATCGCCTCTATTGCTTGAATCGAATACTATACATATCAACTTTATAGGCATGAATGACGTATGGCTGACAGTCAATTTTCCAAAGCTCTTATTTTTATGCTGATTGGCTCTGCCATCATTTTGGCACTGTCATTGGGTGTACGTCATGCATTTGGCTTGTATCTGGTGCCGATGAGCGAAGAATTTGGCTGGGGTCATAATGTTTTTAGCCTGGCCATTGCTATGCAAAACCTGATCTGGGGTGCAGTTCAGCCAATTACCGGGGCATTTGCCGATAAATATGGCAGCAAGATTGTGGTGGCTGTAGGCGGCGCCTTATATGCAATCGGTCTACTGTTGATGGCAGTTAGCTCAACCGGATTATTGCTTAATCTGAGTGTAGGTCTGATTCTGGGCCTCGCCCTGTCTGCCACCTCATTTCCGGTGTTATTGTCTGCGGTCGGGCGTGCTGCCCCACCAGAAAAACGCAGTTTGGCGATGGGAATTGCCAGTGCGGCCGGATCTTTTGGTCAGTTTATCATGCTGCCTTCGACCCTGCTGCTATTACAGAATGTCGGCTGGTCAGCGGCACTGGTGGTCAGTGCTATTTTGATTGCCCTGATTGTGCCATTGGCTTGGATGCTGAAAGCACCGATGTATGTTAATCCCAACGCAGCCGCTACACCCAATAAAGTCTCACTCAGTTTTAAACAGATTCTGGTGGTGGTGAAAAATCATAAACCCTTCTGGTTTCTGGCTATGGGCTTTTTTGTTTGTGGTTTTCAGGTCGTTTTTATTGGCATTCACCTGCCTGGCTATCTGATTGATCATGGGTTTAATGCCACAACCGGTACGATCTTCTTAGCCTTAGTGGGTCTGTTTAATGTGGTAGGCACCTATACGGCCGGCTGGCTGGGCGGCAAATATTCCAAACCGCATCTACTGATGGGATTATATGCATTGCGTGGAATTGCGATTATTGCCTTTCTCATGCTGCCTCTCAGCACATGGACAGTCTATAGCTTTGGTGTCATTATGGGGTTACTCTGGTTATCGACCGTTCCGCTGACCAATGGCATTGTGGCGAATATGTTCGGGGTGAAATATCTGACCATGCTCAGTGGCATCGTGTTCTTTACCCATCAGGTTGGCTCATTTTTTGGTGGCTGGCTCGGTGGAGTCAACCATGATTTGAGCGGCAATTATAATGCGGTGTGGATGCTATCAATTGTCCTCAGCATTTTTGGCGTACTGGTGCATTTCTGGGTCAATGAGGAGCAAATCGTCCATGACTGATTCTCTACTGAAACTCAAACTCTCGATTGTGGTGGCAATCCTGCTTTTACTGGCTTTGTCGATTGGACTGTGGTTACAAACCCCTGAGCTGTTTGAATATTTTAATCAGGCTTTCTGCGCACACTAAACTGTTGAAATATCCTCAGCAGAAAATGCGCAATCCATCGCACAATAAGTTAAATGTTTCAAAATCAACTGAATAGTAAAAATAACAGATTATTCATAAACTTATCATTTCTTTTGATTTTATTTCAGTCCGGAATTTTCTTAGATTCTCATCAACAAGAAAATTCTGAGACTTTATAATGACCAGCTTAACCCAACTTTCACAAGCCATTCATGATGCCCCACGCTGGCATCAGCCAGATCAATTGCAACATCCGGATGAAATCAAGATTGTACCGCAAACCGGTCAGGCCTTAGGCGCAGTGGTCTATGGTCTCGATGCCCGGAAAGCCCAGTCATCCGAAACCATTCTAAAATTAAAACAGGCTCTGGCCGAGCATCTGATTTTGATCTTCAAACAGCAAAGTCTGGATGATTTACAGTATCTGGCATTTTCAACTTATTTCGGTTCCATTTTCCGTCCCGGTGCAGATACACCGGTACTGGCTGCGCAGTCCGATAGCGGTGTTCCACCCGATGTCGTGCCGGTTTCCAATGCTGTTGGTCAGGGAGATTACACCGGGCATGGTGAACTGACTCCACATGCCGATCATCAATGGACACCATTACCCTCTTTTGGTTCCCTATTATATGCGATTGAACTGCCTGAGGACGGCGGTCAGACCAGCTGGATCAATACCATTAAAGCCTATGATGCACTCAATGAAACAACTAAGGCAGAGATCGATCAGCTACAACTGATTACCTACAACCCTTTCGTGCGCCGTCAAAAAACCAGAGATCAGGCTGATGATCAAGGTTACGGCAATAGTCCGCTGTATCGCTTTAAAGATCAGCCCATATTAAGTCATGCCTATCCACATCCGCTGGTGCGCACTCATCCTGAATCCGGCCGTAAAGCGCTTTGGCTAAACACGTATACCGAAGTCGAGCTGGTCAATTATGATGATCAGGCAGGTAGCGAACTGATCGCAAAATTACGTGAGCATATTTCAAAACCTGAATTCGCTTATGAACATCACTGGGAAATTGGCGATATCGTGTTCTGGGACAATCAAGTGACTTTGCACTCCCGCCGTCCATTCCCGGCTGATCAGCGCCGTTTATTAAAACGCATCAGTCTGGCGGGTAGCCGTCCGTTTTAGAAATGAGAAAATCCGAACAACAAGAAAGGTCATTACAACCTTCGATAATAATGACTCATCTATACATCCTGTACCATTGAGACTTTGACCGGCTCAATGGTTTTTTATTTTCTCGAATAATAAAAATATCTAACTCTGAATATAAGTATAGATAGTAAATTCCTTAACAAAACAAAGCGCCTGTTTACTTTTCCTCACCTAATCTGCCTAGTGTATTTTCTTTTTTCTGCTTAGCGTATTAGAAAATCAGCAATAACCGTATGGATAGAGGAAACAACAATGAATCAGCTTCAATTTTCAGATTGTGTTCAAACCTGTATGAACTGTTCCCTGGCATGTGCCAACTGTGCCAGTGCCTGTCTTAAAGAAGAAGATCTGGAGATGATGCGGGAGTGTATCCAGCGCTGTCTGGATTGTGCAGATATTTGTCAGCTGTGTGCCCGTATGGAACAAAAGCAATCTCCATTCATGCATGAAATATGTGAACTTTGTGCGAAAGCCTGTGACTACTGTGTAGAAGAATGTGGTCATCATGAAGATGAACATTGTCAGCAATGTGCCGAAGCATGCCGCCGCTGTGCTGAAGAATGCCGAAAAATGGCGGCTTAAAAATTCGATTTGATCAACTTGACTGACTTAATCACTTCCAATAAAAAAACCGCAAGTGAAGACTTGCGGTTTTTCGGTCTAAGTAAAATATCTCACTTAGAATAAACGATTCATACCATTTAACGTTGCTACACGGTAAGCTTCCGCCATGGTCGGATAGTTAAACGTGGTTTCTACAAAGTACTTGATCGTATTGTTCGGGCTGTTCATGACTGCCTGACCAATATGGATAATTTCAGAGGCATTATTACCGAAGCAATGTACCCCCAAAACTTCCAGTGTTTCGCGATGGAACAGAATCTTTAATTCGCCCATAGTATCACCGGTAATCTGTGCACGTGCCAAATGACGGAACGATGCCTGACCGACTTCATACGGAATCTTTTCTTCCGTCAACTGCTGTTCAGTCTTACCAATCGAAGAAATCTCAGGAATGGTATAAATCCCAGTTGGAATATCAGTCACCGGCGCAACGTCTTTCTCGCCGCTCATGTTGGCACCTGCGCAACGACCTTGGTCATAGGCAGCAGAGGCTAGCGAAGGCCAACCGATTACATCACCGGCAGCGTAGATATTTTCTACTTCAGTCTGATATTGATCATTCACAGTCAATTGACCACGGCTGTTCGGTTTCAGGCCGACATTTTCAAGGCCTAGACCATCGGTATTGCCTGAACGGCCATTACACCACAAAATCGCGTCGGCTTTAATTTTCTTGCCGCTTTGCGTGTGCATCACCACATGGTCGTCAAATGTTTCTAAAAAGTCGATCTGTTCATTATGACGAATCAGCACACCCTGTTCACGCAAGTGATAAGACAGCGCATCAGAGATTTCATCATCCAGATAGCTTAAAAGTTTGTGTTGGGTGTTGATCAGGTCAACTTTATGTCCCAAACCAATAAAGATCGAGGCATATTCACAACCGATTACACCTGCGCCATAAATGATGATTTTCTGGATGGAATAGTCCAGATCCAGAATTTTGTCTGAATCAAATACACGTGGATGATTAAAATCAAGAATGTCTGGACGATATGGACGCGAGCCGCTGGCAATGACCAGTTGCTTAAACATCAGCGTTTCTTTAATGCCATCTGGGTTAAATACAAAAATGGTATTTTGATCCTGAATGTAGGCACGACCATGATAAATATCAATTTTATTGCGGTCGTAGAAACGTGAATGTGTATCTACTTGTTGTTGAATAACTTTATGCGCATGACGCAACACTTGCTTCATAGTGAACTGCTTCCAGTCCCCAACTTTTTGAAACAGTGGATCACGTTGATAACGGATAATACTGGATACTGTTTGACGCAATGCTTTACTTGGAATCGTACCGACATGGGTACAGTTACCACCCAGCTGTTCACGCATCTCAACGATTGCAACACGCTTACCAGATTTGGCAAGTTTCATTGCCGCGCCTTCGCCCGCAGGGCCCGAACCTAGAACTACCGCATCATATTTAACGAAAGTCCCACTAACGACCTCTTTTTTACGTGGCATTCAACGCTCCTCAAAATTAAAAAATTCACTTTAATCTACACTCTTATTATGACGTAAATCCTGTTGATTTGGTGTATTTAACTCACATATATTGCTTGATAAGAACATTTTTTAAATGAATACCCCTTTTTGCCCTATTTAGAACTAAGTCCGTTATAATAACTGCGCTATCTTTGAGTATCTCCCCCTTCAAAAACAGTGGAAAAGTTGAATATGTCTGAAAACCGTAAACCTGAACAGGGCGTCAAACTTCGCGGTGCGGAAAAAGTTGCCCGCATTCCTGTAAAAGTTGTTCCTACGGTTGAAACGCCACGCAAGCCGGACTGGATCCGGGTGAAAATGGCGGCACCTGAAGAAGTTCAACGTATTAAAACCACATTACGTCAGCAAAAATTACATACGGTGTGCGAAGAAGCCGCCTGTCCAAACCTGCCTGAATGTTTTGGTGGCGGTACTGCGACCTTTATGATTATGGGTGATATCTGTACCCGTCGCTGTCCATTCTGTGATGTGGCTCATGGCCGTCCAAATGCACTGGATGCAGATGAACCGCGTCATATGGCTGAGACCATTGCCAACCTGGGTTTGAAATATGCGGTAATCACTTCGGTAGACCGTGATGATTTACTGGATGGCGGTGCACAGCATTTTGTCGATTGTATTAAAGAAGCACGTGCTCTAAGCCCAAATACCTTACTCGAAATTCTGGTGCCGGACTTCCGTGGCCGTATAGATATCGCGCTGCGTATCATGACTGAATGTCCGCCAGATGTGTTTAACCACAATATCGAAACTGTACCGCGTTTATATAAAGCCATGCGTCCAGGTTCTGACTATCAGCACTCTTTAAACCTGCTAAAAATGTTTAAAGAATACTGCCCGGACGTACCAACCAAATGTGGTCTCATGGTCGGTATTGGTGAAACTGAAGAAGAAGTGCTTGCTCTGCTTGATGATTTACATGCGCATGGCGTGGATTATGTGACGATTGGTCAGTATTTGCAGCCTTCAAAAGAACATGCAGCGATTGACCGCTTCGTAACACCTGAAGAATTCGAGCGTTATACCGAACATGGCCAAAAACTGGGCTTCCGTAATATCTGGGCAGCACCAATGGTTCGTTCAAGCTACTTTGCCGACCGCCAATACTACGGCGAACCTGTACCAGCAGTGCGTCGTAAAGTGGATCCTGCCAAGAAAATTGCAGTTCAGGCCATTGAAGCTTAATCCTGTTTAAACTAATGAAATAAAAGCCCTCTCTTGTAGAGGGCTTTTTTATCTCTTCAATTTAAATCTTTACTGAGTGTTAAACCCCATTTTTATTTTAGATAAGATTAAGTCATTACTTATCTTCACATTTCTTTGCGCGTTCTCACTTGAAGACTGAGCATTTTTCAAACAATCTCAAAAATAGATGAAAGATTTAAAAATATCGTTGCAAGACTTGAAAACGATCATTCTCACACGTGCAATGCTGAACCTGTCCGATCCTCAATCGACAAAAAAATGAATGAACTGTGACAAAAATTCTATGAGATCTCGGCACAGGCAGCGTTGTATAAATCTGGAGAACTATAACAATGCTATTTATATTTGCTGTACTACTGCTATTACTCAGTTTATGGGCCGTTTTCTATTTTGAGCTCTCCCGTAGCGCGGGTGCAATTGCGCTGATCATCGTGTCAATTGTCTGCGCTTTTATTAGCCCATGGTCGCTGATTCTCGGCATTCCGCTGATCCTAATTAGCCTTGTAGTGATGATCGACCCTTTACGTATGTCGTTTATTTCCAAACCGGCCTATAAAGCACTGGCAAATGCCATGCCGAGTATCAGTCCGACAGAACGTGAAGCACTGGACTCCGGAACTAGCTGGTGGGAAAAAGAGCTGTTTATGGGTGCACCGAATTGGGAAACCTTTAACAGTTATCCTTATCCAAAGCTGTCGCTAGAAGAACAGGCATTTCTGGACAATGAAGTTGAAACCTTGTGCAGCATGCTGGATGAATGGGAAATTCATGAGCAAAAAGCGCTGCCTGATCATGTCTGGCAATATATTAAGGAACATGGTTTCTTGGGCCTGATTATTCCCAAAGAATACGGCGGTCGTGCCTTTAGCTCCTTTGCCCAAAGTCGGGTGATGAGCAAGATTGCTTCGCGATCTCTGACCACAGCCGTGAGTTGTATGGTACCGAACTCACTCGGACCAGGCGAGCTGTTACTGCATTATGGTACCGAAGAACAGAAAGACCGTTATCTGCCGGGTCTGGCGCGAGGCGAAGAAATTCCCTGTTTCGGTTTGACCAGTCCGGAAGCCGGCTCCGATGCCGGTGCGATTCCTGATACGGGCGTGGTCTGCTATGGCCAGTTTGAAGGTCAGGAAGTCTTAGGCCTGAGAATGAATTTTTCCAAACGCTGGATTACTTTGGCACCAATTGCGACAGTGGTGGGTCTGGCCTTTAAAATGTATGACCCTGATCATCTTCTGGGTGAACAGACTGAATACGGCATTACCTGTGCCCTGCTCCCTGCCAGTCATGAAGGCGTAATAGTGGGACCACGGCATAACCCCGGACCACCATTCATGAATGGTACGGTTGAAGGTAAAGATGTGTTTATTCCTCTGGACTGGATTATTGGTGGCGTCAAAAATGCCGGCAAAGGCTGGCGTATGCTGATGGAATGTTTGGCAGTCGGTCGTGGCATCTCCCTACCAGCGCTGTCTACTTCTACTTCAGAAATGACTTATTTAAATGTGGGTGCTTTCTCTCGTATTCGTCAGCAATTCAAGATTTCAGTTGGTAAGTTTGAGGGTGTTCAGGAAGCCACCAGTGAAATCGCCAGTGACACCTATATGCTGGAAGCCTTCCGTTATCTGGTCACCTGTGGTCTGAATCAGGGTGGCAAGCCTGCCGTAATGACGGCGATTGCCAAATACTATGCAACTGAAGGCATGCGTAAAGTGGTCAATCACGGCATGGATGTGGTCGGTGGTCGTGCCATTCAGATGGGGCCGCGTAACTTTCTGGCACCTTACTATCAGGCAATTCCAGTCTCCATTACCGTCGAAGGCGCCAATATTCTCAGTCGTTCCTTGATGATTTTTGGACAGGGTTCAATGCGCTGCCATCCTTATCTATATGAAGAATTACAGCTCTTACAGGCAGAAGACTCGGCAGCGGCTCTAAATCCTTTTGATAACTTGCTGTTTAAGCATTTGGGTTACACCTTTAACCGGACTGCTCGCTCCTTTGCCTATGCCTTTACAGGTGGCTCAAGTGCTGCGCCGCAAAGTGCGGTTGATTTCACCCAGCCTTATTATAAGATCATTAATCGGCTGAGTGCCAACTTTGCTTTAACTGCGGATATGTGCCTAGGTTTACTCGCAGGGGATATCAAACGTAAGGAAATGCTTTCGGGTCGTCTGGCCGATATTCATGCACATCTGTTTATTGCTTCCTCAATTCTGAAATATTTTGAGCATAGCAAAAAGACTGAAGATGAGCGTTTACATGCACAGCTTGCGGTAGAAAAGTCTCTGTATACAGCGCAAGAAGCATTTTTTGACCTGTTTGCTAACTTTCCATCAGGTGCAGCAGCAGGCATGGTCAAACTGCTATGTTTCCCATTTGGCCGTCCGGTACAGAAACCATCAGACCAGCTGAAACAACAGGTAGCAAACAGCATGATGGAAAACAATGCTTTCCGGCGGTCACTCAAAAAACATGTCTACTATAATATTAATGAAAATGATGTCACTGGCCGTATGGAATCTACTTTCAATCTGCTACTCAAGATTGAAAAACTCTGGGATCGCTTTAAAAAAGCTGAAAATAAAGGACAATTTAAAGGACTCAGTTTTGCTGAGCATGTAGCCGATGCACAGCTACAAGGCTTTATTAATGATCAGGAAGCAGAAAAACTGCTGCACTATAATGCGCGCCGTTATGACAGCATGTTGACCGATGTATTCGATCTGCATTTGAATGAGGTATTAGAGCTTGAGAATCCGTATCTCATCAAGGAAGATGCTACAGGTACCGATACTTCAGTGCAAACTGATCCTTCACACTCAGTATCACCTTAAATCAAACTTTTGATCAAAGGTGTCATAAATTCCAGAGTGGAGCCATGTTTCAATACCTCACTTTGGAAGCTTCATAAGTGGCTTTTCAGCCACTTTTTTTTACGACTATTGCACGATAGTATTTTGGCTTAAAAGCGTTAAGCTAAAGCAATAATAAAATTGAGGATAAAGCATGTCACAACAAGATTATGAAAATGGCTTGAAAGTCCGTACTGAAGTAATGGGGGAAAGCTTTGTGCAGCGTGCTCAGGAAAATACCGTGCCTTTTACCCAGCCATTACAGGACTGGATTAATGAACATGCCTGGGGTTCGACCTGGCAACGTGAAGGTATTTTACCGCGTAAATATCGTTCTTTAATTACCATTGCATTTCTAACCGCGCAAAAAAGTCCCACTGAACTAAAAGGTCATGTGCGAGGTGCCCTAAATAACGGCGCAACGGTTGAGGAAATTCAGGAAGTGTTGTTGCATAGTCTGCCTTACTGCGGTGCACCGGCAACCCAGGAAGCGTTTCGTGCCGCGCTTGAAGTCATTCAGGAATATGAGACGAATCAACAAAATTAAGATATTTATTTAAATTGTTTGAGCTTGTCATATTAAAATTAGCTTAGGCTATTTAAAGCAATTGAAATAAAAATCCGGGAATTTTAAATCCCCGGATTTTTATATTTTAGATAAAGAAATCTATTGCGATGAACTTAATTGAAAATTAATTATTTCTCTTAATAACAGGTTTTAATAAAAACTTTATCCCCTTAATTCAATTTGCGTACGTTGTTCCAATCCTTGTACCGCAGCGGAAAAATCCAGCTGGCTGGCCTGAGGTCTGGCAATCTGCTGAAACTGTTGCTGAACCAAAGACATCACTGATAAATCCAGTTGCTGCTGTTGCACCAGTTCTAAAGCAATACCAATATCTTTCTGCAATAAATCCAGCGCAAAGGTTTTATGAAACTCACGGCTCAGTACACGCTGCGCCATGATATTTTCCGACATGCTACTTTTACCACTGGAATGATTAATACAGTTCAACGCACTGCTTAAGTCAACTCCCTGCCCTTTCAGTACAGTTAAGCCTTCAGCCAGCGCCCATAAATGCGTAGCCATCAAAGTATTGTTAATGGCTTTCACTGCAAAACCGGAACCACTTTCTCCCACATATTCAATCAACCCAGCAAAAGCAGCAATGACCGGTTTGGCTTGCGTAAAGGCAGATTCACTTCCTCCCACCATCACGGTTAAAGTGCCTTTTTCTGCCCCAACAGTCTGACCAGATACCGGAGCATCCAGGTAATAGCTTCCCTGTTGCTCCAATCGATTTGCCAGTTTTTGGGCCGATTCTGGTACACCGCTGGTACAGTCAATCCAGATTGCACCCGGTTTAGGTGGATGTGCAGCAATTAGCTTCTCTACATCCTGACTGGTCGGCAAGCAAGAAAAAATAAAATCTGCCTGAACCGCCTGTTCAATACCCACTGCCTGAGTCCTGAAAGATTGAGCATGATCTAGCGCTTTCTGTTCAGTCCGGTTCCAGACCCAAACCGGATGTCCGAGTTTTGGCAAATGGGAGGCCATATGCCAGCCCATTGCCCCAAGTCCTAAAAATGCAACTGTATGACTCAAAAAATACTCCTTATATTAAGCGACTGGCTTAACCTCAACTTCTGTTGCGGTCGATGCAGGTTCAGGCAATTCTTTATCTTCACCACGATTTAGGAACAGGTTCAACAAAATCGCAGCCAAAGTCGCAGTACCGATACCACCCAAATCGAAACCACCAATCTGCAAGCTATAATTACCTGTCCCCATAATCAGACACACCGCACCAATAATCAGGGTACTGTTCTTGGTAAAATCAACATGGTTATCCACCCAGATTTTGGCACCCGCCACAGTAATCAACCCGAAGACCACAATCGATGCGCCACCCAATAAAGCTACTGGAATGGTACTGATCACCGCACCAAATTTAGGTGAAAGTCCCAGCAAAATAGCGAAGATCCCGGCAAAAATAAACACGGTGGTGGCGTACACTTTGGTCACTGCCATCACACCGATATTTTCAGCATAAGTGGTCATCCCGGTACCGCCGACAGAAGCGGATAATGAAGTACAAACCCCATCTGCAAAGAAACCGCGTCCCATATACGGCGACAGATTTTTACCAGTCATTGCGGATACCGCTTTAAAGTGCCCAAGATTTTCTGCAACCAGAATAATGGCCACTGGTGCAATCATCAGCATGGCATTCATTTCAAAGACCGGACTCTGGAAATTCGGCAAACCAAACCATGCTGCTTCACTGACTTTGGTAAAATCAATCGCAGATCCGAAGCCCATGACGTTGGTGAACAGGAAATAAATCAGGTAGGAAGACAATAAACCCAACAGCAGCAGCAAACGGCGCACCATTCCGCGGGTAAACACGGCAATCACACTGATACAGATAATCGTGATTAACGCCATCCAGGAATCAAACTGGTTCGCTGAAACACTCTTAATTGCGACCGGTGCCAGATGCAGACCAATAATCATCACGATCACGCCTGTGACCACCGGTGGCATTAGTTTTTCAATCCAGTTGGTGCCAGTTTTCATCACCAACAGGCCAATCAAGGCATAGACAATACCGCAGGCAATGGTTCCTCCCAGTGCCAGCCCGATATTGGGATTTGCCCCGACACCGGAATAGCCAGTCACCGCAACCACGGCACCAATAAAGGCAAAACTGGAACCCAGATAACTTGGCAAGCGACCGCCCGTGATCAGGAAAAATAAAATAGTGCCAATCCCGGTAATAAAAATCGTGAGATTGGGATCAAACCCCATTAATAGCGGTGCCAGCACGGTTGCCCCAAACATGGCAAACACATGCTGCAACCCCAGAATAATACTTTTACCAGCCGGCAGATATTCATCTGTTTGAACCGGGGTGGTATCGATATTGCCTTGGTAAGGCTTAAATTTTGGAAACCACGTTTCTTTTTCTTGCATGAGCTTCCCCTCCTTGATTAGGACTGAATTGATTTAGCACATTTTGTGTGGCTCACAGTAAGAACGGTTAAAGTACATCAGCGCATTGCCTTGACGCTGGCACATGGCTTTCACTTCACAGAACAGCACATCATGACTGCCGATGGATAATTGCTGCACCACCTCGCAGTCGAAACTGACCAAGGCATCCTCAAGTACGGGTGACTGGGTCAGCAACGTTTTCCAGTTCCCCTGACTGAAACGCTCTGCCATTGGTGTTTTCCCACCAAACAGATTGGACAGATGCTGCTGGTGTGATGCCAGGGTATTTACACATAAAACCTTATTATTCTTAAATATTTCATAAACTGAAGCTGAACGGTTCAGGCAAACCAGCAAAGTTGGCGGTGTATCGGTCACACTACATACGGCTGAAGCTGTAAATCCTGCCTGCCCTGCATCGCCTTGTGTAGTAATGACATTTACTGCAGCGCCCAGATTGGACATGCCCTGACGGAAAATCTGCTGGTCGACCTGAGTAAATACTTCAGCATCGGTTTCAGTCTTTAAAACCTTATTTAATGCATTATTCTCTGTAAATGTTTCGGCAATAATTTTAGACAGTTTGGCATTCATGCGGTTCTCCCCACCCCAAGTCAGTTTTCAGTGACAGTCTTAGGGCTGATATAGATGAAATTGAATCAGGTGGTTCGGCTTATACATGGGCAATCGAGGCGATTTCGACCAGCGCATCCGGTTTTACCAAACCAGTCTGTACGCAATAACGTGCCGGCTTATCTCCCGGGAAATATTCTGCATAAACTGTGTTAATTGCGGCATAATCGGCCCAGTCTTTGACAAAAACATGGTTAAACGTCACGTCATCCATGCTGCCACCGGCCTCTTCAATCACGCGCTTGATAGTTTCCAGAATATGCCGGGTCTGGGCTGCGGCATCACCGACATGCACCACGTTATTATTTTCATCAAAGGCCAATGTGCCTGATACATAGACAATATTGTCTGCCTTGGTTGCCGGTACATAAGGTGCTAATGGTTTCGACGTTCCTTCTGGAATAATGATTTCTTTAGGCATACTGTTTTTTCCTTAATCCTGATCTTTAATTCTTTAGGCACTTTCAGCCAATTTGGTTTCTTTTAGTGATTCACTTTCTTTTTGAAAGGTATTGACAAAATTTGCTGTATCTGACACCCAGCCAAAGAAGGTCTTGATGTTATACAGGCTGGCTTCATGGGCCTCGACCGGACCCGCCTGATGACAGGCATCTGCTAACGCAACACCAAAATATTCCAGGAAGAAGCCATCACGTAGGGTCGATTCCACACAGACATTGGTGGCAATACCCACAAAAACCAGATTGCGAATACCACGGACACGCAACATGCTGTCCAATGCGGTATTAAAGAAACCGCTATAACGTGGCTTTTCAATAACCAGGTCTTGTGGCAGTGGCTTTAACTCATCAATCAGCTCAAAATCCCAACCACCTTTGGCCAGTAATTGCCCCTGTAATTCGGGACGTTTACGCATGGTTTTTAAGGCATTGGATTTATGAAAATTTGGAGAGTCGGTACCACCTGCTTCCTTATATTCGGCATCCCAGCCATTTTTGAAATAAATCACCTGAATACCGGCTGCATGTGCAGCATCAACAGCCTTTTTAATATTTTCAACCACCGGCTTGGTTTTCGAGACATCAAAGCCGGCCAGATCCAGATAGCCACCCTGAGAGGTATAGGCATTCTGCATATCAATCACAATCAAGGCTGTCTGTTCTGGTGAAAGACAAATCGCTTCGGGTTCCGCTTTAAGCGTTTTCCCTGTGCCGAGTTTTTCAGTAAAACCGGCTGTTACGACTGATTCACTCATGCGCTTTTCTCCAGAACCGGTGCTGCACCTTCAATGACAATATGGTCACGACATTTCATCAGCGGCTGGATTTTTTGACCAAAATCTTCAACCCCTTGAATAAAATCATCAAACGTCAGTAACACACCTTCCGTACCTTTGATTTCACCAATTTCATCCAACATTCGTGCCACATTTTCATAAGAGCCTACCAAGGTGCCCATGTTGATATTCACTGGAGATACGCTAGAAGCCATTTGACGGATATTGGTGTCTGTACCGGAAGTCGTGTCTTTCCCTCCCTGATTCATCAACCAGTTAATCGCTTCCATATCGGCACCATCGTTATAATGTTGCCATTTAGCCTGAGCTTCTTCATCGGTTTCGGCTGCAATCACCATAAACAGTACATAGGTCTGTACATCACGGCCCGTCACATCCGTTTTTGCTTTCAAACGGTCATTGATTTCGGCATAAGCCGTTGGCGTATTTAGTCCTTTACCAAATACGAAGTTGTAGTCAGCATATTGCGCAGAAAATTCCAGACCGGCATCCGACTGACCTGCACAGATGATTTTCATATCGGCTTGCGGGCGCGGGCTAACACGGCAGTCGTCCATCTGGAAATGCTCACCGTTAAAGTCTGATTTTCCGGTTGCCCAAAGCTCACGCAAAATTTGTACATATTCACACAGATATTCATAGCGTTTGCCAAAGTACTCATTGCCTGGCCACATGCCCATTTGGGTGTATTCAGGTGGCTGCCAGCCGGTCACCACATTCAGACCGAAACGGCCATTAGAAATAGAATCAATGGTAGATGCCATACGTGCCACAATTGCCGGTGGCATGACCAAAGTGGCTGCCGTTGCATAAATTTGAATTTTGCTGGTCACCGCTGCGAGACCCGCCATCAGGGTAAAAGTTTCCAGGTTATGTTCCCAGAATTCGGTCTTGCCACCAAAGCCACGCAGCTTGATCATGGAAAGTGCGAAATCGAAACCATAGTGTTCAGCACGCTGCACGATTTGTTTGTTTAACTCAAAAGTCGGCATGTACTGTGGTGCATTTTCAGAGAGTAACCAGCCGTTATTTCCAATTGGACAGAAGACACCTATTTTCATTTTCACACCTCATTATTTTTAACCAATATTCAAAATCCTGTTGCCAATTCAGGTTTTTTATTTATGCTCAAAATATTGCAAAGCGCGTGCCAATTTATTTTATTTATTTATTTTTAAATACTTAATATTTATATTTTTGAATTTTTAGTAAAATAATGACTTTCACCCCTGAATCAATTTTGCTCATCGTGTTTCATTCAGGTGCATTAAAATTGATCATCATCGCTTTTAGGAAGAATCAGATTTTGAGTAAAAACCATAAAAATAATTCATTAGAAAAAATAAAAAGCCAGAAACAGGTTCTGGCTTGAGCAAACAAAGTTACTTGCTGAAAATATCAGGCTGATTTTAAAAATTGCAGTATGCTTTGGTTGATCTGGGCGGTTTCAGTCACTGTAGAAGCATGCGCTCCTGTTGCAAACAGACTGAGCTGACTATGCGGCAATAATTGCTGAAGTTGTTGCGAGCGTTGATAAGGCACCAAAAAATCATCTTGATTGGCAATCAGATGTACAAGAACATCTTTGAGCGCCTGCTGATGTGCCTCCTCTAGCTTAAAAGCCTGCACTGCCTGTATACGAGCTAAGACATTTTGAATTGGCGGAAAGTCCAGTAGCTGTTTATTTTCTGCTTCTGTTAACGGGTCAAGATGTGTCGAGATCCAGTGTGGAGGATACAGAAATAAGGCTTGTGCCCGCACATAAGCCTCGGCTCCGCTATTCAACAATAATGATGTGCGTGCCTGAAAACATTTTTGGGTATGTGAATCCAGTTCTCCCCAGGCATTCAACATAGTCAGGCTGAATAACTTAAACGCTTTATCAACCTGATAGGTTGCGAGTTGCATGCCGATATGCCCACCCAATGCATGACCAATAAAATGAAATTCACGGATATCCTGATTGATCAATAAATCCAGAATCTGTCGGGCCATATGATCTACGCAATAAGGTATTGACAACAGTCCAGAATCCGAATGGCAACCTTCCTGATCATAAGTCACCACATGAAAATCTTGCTGCAAAACTTCAATTTGTGGATTCCAGAAACTGGCATGTCCGCCTAGCCCAGAAGAAAGCACTACATAAGGCGCATCGGCCCGTGCTGCACGATGAATAAATAAAGACATAAAATTCTCATAGTTTCGCTATGAGATGAGTGCAGCAAAATACATGCCTGAACAGGACTATTTTTGAACAATTGTTAAAATTATAGCCAGTACACATTAAAGCTGTAATAAAATTCCTGTACCTCAAAGCGCACGTTATAGCCTAGATCTGTTAACTCCGCAGACAAGTCACGAATATCTTCCAAAGGCAGATGTTTAGGAAAAACTGTCAGTACCGCTGTATTGCCTTGCCGGGCATTATCTTCAATCAGTTGCGCCAGACGTGGCTTATACATTTCAATATTCAGGTTAGCAACATTGGATAAAATTTTGGCCTGATCTGCCGTCATAAAAGTCATTTTTATTTTCTCTTTTGATGTTATTTCATTAAGCTAAATGATTTATAAAGCGCTTAATATTTCACTTTTGTATCAGAACAAGCTGAAATAATTGCATAAAAAAATCCCTCATGATGAGGGATTTTTTTGATCAAACTTACTGGCCTGGTAGAGGAATATATTGTGAAGCACTGTCTTGTGCCTTACGTTCAGTCACCACAACTTTTAGCATCATGGTTTTCCCTGCCCGCTCAATTTCAATCTGAATGGTACTGTTTGGCTTTTGCAAAGCCACAAAATTAATCAGATGTGAGGCGGAACTAATCTCTTCCTCATTTACTTTCATAATTTTATCACCACGCTGGATTCCCGCTTTGGCAGCAGGTCCATCTGGGAGCACTTCTGCGACCGTTACGCCTTTTTCTTTGGGTTGCAGGACATCATCACGCTCTGCAGGTAATAAGCTGATCCCTAACCAGCCACGAACCACACGGCCATCTTTCAAAATGGCATTCATCACCTGCTGACAGATTTTGGCCGGAATGGCAAAACCAATCCCCAGTGAACCACCAGACTGCGAGAAGATTGCGGTATTGACGCCAATTAAATTACCGGCGACATCAATAAGTGCACCGCCCGAGTTACCCGGGTTAATTGCAGCATCGGTCTGCACAAAGTCTTCATAGGTATTAATACCCAAGTCTGAACGGCCCGTTGCTGAGATAATCCCCTGCGTCACGGTTTGCCCAACACCAAAAGGATTACCAATGGCCAGAACCACATCACCGACTTCATTGCCACTGAGTTTAAATGGCAAAACTGGCAATTGCGTCAGTTCAATCTTGATCACAGCCAGATCGGTATCCGGATCAGTTCCGACCACCTTGGCTTCAGCACGACGACCATCCTGCAAAGCCACTACAATCTGATCGGCCTGTGCAATCACGTGGTTATTGGTCAGGATATAACCGTCTGGACGTACAATTACACCCGAACCTAAACTGTTTTCATTCGGGCTTTGTCCATACTGGTCAGGCAACTGATCGCCAAAGAATTCACGAAATACCGGATCGGTCAGTAAAGGATGCGCCTGTTGCTTGACTTTTTGGGTAGTAAAAATATTCACGACAGCGGGTGCTGCCACTTTTACAGCAGCACTATAGGAGACCACGCCTCCTGAGCGCGACGTATCAATCAACGGCTCTACTTTTTCAGCAGGCATTTTGACACCATCTGGCGCAACTGGTGCCTTTGGTTTTTGTAGTTGTTGCCACCCCAAAAAACCGATAATGACTAAAATCAGTAACACCCAGGGTAACCATGTAAAGGTGCGGCGCACGTTGCTATCCTCTAAAATATTTTAATTCGTTGATGACTAAGTAATTTGTGTCCTATTGTAATGCGAAATACATAACTAAACACAAAAAATTCCACAGAGATTTGTGCAGCTTTAGTTACAATTAGACCTATAGATAAATATGGGCAAGTTTTTAAACTTACAGGAATTTTATGGCGAATTTGAACGATATTATTCAATGGTGTGACCAAACTTTGGCAGCACGTGAATTTAAGGACTATGCACCGAATGGCTTGCAGATTGAAGGCAAATCCGAAGTGAATAAAATCCTCTGTGCCGTGACCGCCTCCCAGAGTGCAATTGAAGCTGCAATTGAGCAAGGCGCTGATCTATTGCTGGTTCATCATGGCTATTTCTGGAAAGGAGAAGCCTATCCGATTACGGGAATGCGTGGTAAACGCATTAAAACCCTGATTCAAAATGATATTTCACTGGTTGGCTATCACCTACCTTTAGACAGTCATCCAACTCTGGGAAATAATGCTGCCATTGCGGATTTATTAGAACTCGAAAATATCGAACAGCTTGATCCGAGTGAAAAACGTCCGATTGGCAATATTGGCTATTTAAAACAGCCAATGAGTCCGGAAGATTTTAAAAATTATGTTTCAGAAAAGCTGGGCTTTGATGCGATTCATCTGCCTGCAGACAAAACTCAAATCCATAAAGTCGGTTTCTGTACCGGCGGTGCGCAGGATTATATTCAAAAAGCGGCACTACAAGATTGTGATGCCTATATTTCAGGTGAAGTGAGCGAACGCACCTTTTATGAAGCTCAGGAACTGAATGTCCATTATTATGCCTGTGGCCATCATGCGACTGAAAAATACGGTGTGCAACGCCTGGCCAAGGCTATTTCAGAACAGTTTAATATTGAGTATGATTATTTCGAATTAAACAATCCGATTTAATTCGACTGACGGTTATGATCAGTGGCTTTATTCATATATTTTCAGGCTTTATTCTGTATTGTTATTTATACACGATGCCCATTTCTGCCCGATTATCTATTACAATAAAGCCACTTATTGTTAAAACCCAGCAAAATGCAAGGAATTGAAAACATGACAACCATTACTTTACCAGCATTACCTTATGGCTACGAAGATCTTGCTCCACACATCAGCAAAGAAACTTTAGAATACCATCACGACAAACACCACAATACGTATGTGGTTAACCTGAATAACCTGATCGCTGGTACTGAGCTTGAAGGCAAAACTCTAGAAGAAATTATTACAGCAACTGCTGGTGATGCTTCTAAAGCAGGTGTTTTCAATAACGCGGCTCAAGTTTGGAACCACACGTTCTACTGGAACTGTATGGCTAAAAACGGTGGCGGTAAAGCAACTGGTACTTTGGCTGCGAAAATTGACGAAGCATTCGGTTCTTATGAAAAATTTGCTGAAGAATTTGCTGCTGCTGCAACTACTCAATTTGGTTCAGGTTGGGCTTGGTTAGTGGCTGACGAAGTAAACGGTCAGCTTTCTATCATGAAAACTTCAAATGCTGATACGCCAATGGCGCACGGTAAAATTGCAGTGTTGACGATTGACGTTTGGGAACACGCTTACTACATCGATTTCCGTAATGCTCGTCCTAAGTACATCTCTACTTTCCTAGAAAGCCTAGTAAACTGGGATTATGCAAATGCGAAATATGCAGGTCAGCCTGCAGGTGTTGAGAAATAATTTTTTATTTCTTTGCTAAAAAAATCACCCATTTCGGGTGATTTTTTTATTTTTAGGCTCTAAATGAATATTTATGAAGCAAACAATTCATTTCTTTACATTAATTGATTGACGACCTGGTTATTCATCCCTAAAATGCCGATCAGATTCTCCAATAGCTCAGTCGGTAGAGCGACGGACTGTTAATCCGCAGGTCCCTGGTTCGAGCCCAGGTTGGAGAGCCATCTATTCTTCCATAGCTCAGTCGGTAGAGCGACGGACTGTTAATCCGCAGGTCCCTGGTTCGAGCCCAGGTGGAAGAGCCAAAATTTTGAAGAAACCCACTCATTGCGAAGTGGGTTTTTTTATAGCTGTATTTTTTAAATTGAGATCATATTGATTTATATGCGCGATCAACCGCTCATTTCTTATGCTCCAGATCACTTATCAAAATTAAGGCTGATCACGATTTTGCTGTTAGGGCCGGTTTACATAAACATAACAGTTTGAACTACAAACCTTTTCGACTATTTTTAAAACACTTGATTCAATTTATGCTGCTTTTTTCTAAAAGTGCCTTGACCCCTTTTCAAATCTCTCTATAATCGCTGTCAGATTCTCCAATAGCTCAGTCGGTAGAGCGACGGACTGTTAATCCGCAGGTCCCTGGTTCGAGCCCAGGTTGGAGAGCCAATCTATTCTCCCATAGCTCAGTCGGTAGAGCGACGGACTGTTAATCCGCAGGTCCCTGGTTCGAGCCCAGGTGGGAGAGCCAAGATTCTGAAGAAACCCACTCATTGCGAAGTGGGTTTTTTTATTCTCCCCTTTTGTGATCTGTGTTTAATTTGAGTCAGTTTATATTTTTTGTGATTGGCTGCCTGGCAACTTTTGCATTAGTTTGCCTGCTCTTGCCGCATCTCTTCACCCGTCAAAAGAAATTCTATCCAAAGCGCGTCATTACTGCTTTTGAAAGCAGGATGTTTACACGTCTGAAAGATGCCTTTCCCCATCATCACATTCTTGCACAAGTCGCATTTAGCGCTTTGATCACGCACGATCAGATGAAAATGCGTAATCAATTTAATCGTAAAGTTACAGACTTCGTAGTACTTGATCGTGAATATAATGTAGTGGCGATTGTCGAACTGGATGATCCGAGCCATATTGGCAAAGAGCAGGAAGATGCTGAACGTGATGCGATGCTGATTGCAGCAGGCTATACCGTGATTCGATACACTCAGATTCCAACTATCAGACAACTGCAAAGGGATTTAAAATAAATTAAGCTGCAATTTCGATATTTCTCGCTGCAGCTTGAATTGGATTAATCAAAGCCTCCTGCTCCGCTTTTAATTTCTCGGCAGCTTTTCATGCTTCAAAACTAACCTATCCTCGTCCAATTTAGCGTCTCATCACAAGCATTCTCAGTTAAACCTGCCTTTCTGCAGAACTAGGGTGATAAAGTTTAAATTATCGCTCTATAATCCTTTCGAAAACAAAATATAAGTCAGATGACCTGATCGGCCTGTTCCATTTCCGGCCATCATCACCTTGCTTATTTTTGGCGTTGTTTTTTTATTCAGTGATCGTTTATTTATGCAAAATTCTATTCGTATTGGTATCGCGGGTTACGGTAATCTTGGCCGCGGTGTTGAAACTGCCATCCAAAAAAATCCTGATATGCAGCTTGTCGGTATTTTTACTCGCCGCTCACCAAGCAGCGTCTCTCCTTGCTTTGCAGAAACTCAAGTGTATAGCATGGATGCACTATTAAATGATTTTAGCGATAAAATTGATGTGCTGATTCTTTGTGGCGGCTCTAAAGATGACTTGCCACAACAAGCGCCTATCTTTGCAAGTAAATTCAATACTGTAGATAGTTTTGATACGCATGCACGTATTCCGGAATACTATGCTGCAGTCGATGCACCTGCCCTTGCTAACAAAAAAACAGCCATGATTTCTATTGGCTGGGATCCTGGCATGTTCTCGATTAACCGTTTATTTGGTGAAGCGTTATTACCAGATGGTGAAACTTATACTTTTTGGGGTAAAGGCTTAAGCCAGGGACATTCAGACGCGATCCGCCGTGTAGCAGGTGTGAAAGCTGGTGTGCAATACACCATTCCATCTACTGACGCGATTGAACAAGTCCGCAGTGGCGCACGACCTGAGTTAAGCACCAAAGACAAACATCATCGTGACTGTTATGTGGTATTGGAACAAGGAGCTGATGCAGCAACAGTTGAACAAACCATCGTCAGCATGCCTGATTATTTTGCCGATTATAATACGACTGTGAATTTTATCAGTGAGGAAACTTTACTGAAAGATCATCAGGATATGCCACATGGCGGTTTTGTCATCCGTAGTGGTAATACCAGTGATGCACAAAAACAGGTGATTGAGTTTTCTTTAAAGCTGAATAGCAATCCTGAGTTTACCGCAAGTGTGTTAGTGGCTTATGCCCGTGCCTGCTACCGTCTGAATCAAACCCAGCAATATGGTGCTAAAACAGCATTAGATGTAGCACCTGCTCTACTTTCAATTAAATCTCCTGAGCAATTGCGTAAAGAATTGCTTTAAGATGATTTAAATATAGCCACCGATCGGATGATGGGTGGCTATATTTTTCTGTTGAAAAGCGCAAATTACTTCATCAAGAAATATCGAATATCTACAATCGAGTGAGATAGTTTTCGACAAATGAGCAATTATCTACTACACAGACATTTGCAGTATTAGACAAGTGCAAAGGGATTTTAGATAGATTAAGGTGCTGTTGCACTACTTTCAGACGCAGCTTGTATTGAATTTGCCTTAGCATCCTGCTCTGCTTTGAGCTTTTCCGCAGCTTCTCGTGCTTCAATACGTGCAATCATATCTGCCTGCTGCTGCTTGTATTTTTCCTGATTTTTAGCATCACTATTCACTGCAAGAAATGCCATACTAATTAAAAATACCGGAATACAAAGTGCAAGCGTACCGAAGATCAATAGCTTTTTTATACTGCGGGGCTGTGGCTGCTCGGACATAACAAACCTGCTTTGACAATCATTTAACTTTCACCCCTACTATAACAAATTAAAGCTCTTGCTCAAATTTTGAAAATGCGAAAATAAAAAAGGAGCCCTAGCTCCTTTTAATATCTTCGCTTTTATTTTTACTTCGCTGGCATATTTTCTTCAATGAATTCTACAAGCTCTGTATTTTTTAAAACGATTGCTTGAGTATGTGATGCACCATCAACTCCTAGGAAAGTCACATCCGTACCCAAAGCCGCCAAATTCTTTTGCAAGGCATCTGTAACATCATAAGGTACTGCCATATCTTCTTTACCCTGAATAATCATTACCGGTACATTTATTTTTTTGGTAGCAGGCTGATTATCCCTTAAGAAATTTTTCACAGATAAATTTTGATCAAAATTATCAGTCAGCCCTGGATAGTCCACCACTGTTTTCCCAGGATTTTGCTGTAACCATTGATCTATATCCGTACTAAAAGCTGTCATTAAATTTTCTAAACACAGACCATTTTCACCAGTAGTACCTTCAGCACGTTCTGCAACCAGCTCAGATGTGCTTTCAAAGATATCTTGATAAGCAAAATTTGGCTCATAGGCTTTTATTCCAACACCGACATAGGCTGCATAGGCAAGAAGTTCTGAATAAACAGCTTTCGCAGTTCCTGGTTGAACGGCACCAGCACCTTCACCTAAAATCAATTTATTTAAAGCTTGCGGTGCAACTGTACCAATAATATAGCCCAAACTAGATGCAGGTGCTGCTGCAACTGCTGCTTTATAATTTGGATCATTCCCTGCAAACTCTGCTGTACCCAAAGATGCATGTCCACCCTGTGATTGCCCCACAGATACCCATGCACCATTAAATTTATCGCCTTGCTGCTGCTTAAACCCTTTCACTGCATAGATTGCAGATTGTGCGGCACTCTTTAAATGCAGATAAGGATGAATCCCTCGAGTTCCTAAACCCTCATAATCAGGTGCAACGATGACATAACCTTTGGCGAGTAAACTCTCGGCCATTATTTTAAACCGTGGATTAAGAATATTTGAACTTGGTGCACAGCTATCACCACTCCCAACAGTTCCATGCTCCCACACCACTACACGCCAACCGTCTCTCGGTTGTGGAGTTCTAGGATAGATAACCAATGCTGTAGCTTCTGCTGTATTTCCCTGCACATTTGGCATGTTATATCGCATAACTCGAATACTTGATGCTTGGGTTATGACATCCTTGGTATAGGCTTGTTCACTCAAAAAAATCTTTGGCTGGGGGACAAAGATATCATTGTTATCATCATCGCCACACGCAGATAAAAACAGTACTGAAGAACACAGTACGCCCAACATTAATTTCTTATAACCATTCTGCATATTTCTATCCTTTTATTGTTATTCCCTATCTCTTTTTATCGAGATCACTCAAAATTAAGCATAAAAAAAAGCATCCTTATAGGACGCTTTTGTTATTAGCCGATAGATGGTTAGTACCAAAGAGCCAGAAAAATTCCAGAAAAGATTATGAATCCAATCCAGCGGTTATGCCTAAACGCCCAGAAACACAAATGTGGATTTTTATCTCGAGTTTTAAACCATTGGTAAATAAAATCGAGAGCGACAACAATTAATGCAGCCAAACCAAATGGAATCAGTAAATTTTCTAGCCAAAGTGCTACAGCAATCAAAAGAATACTAATGGCCTGCAAAGCGCTAATGATCTGAATATCATATCGACCAAATAAGATCGCGGTTGATTTCACCCCAATCTTTAAATCGTATTCACGATCTGCAATTGCATATTGGGTATCATAGGCTACGGTCCAGGCCAGATTACCAAAATATAGAAGCCAGCAGGTTAAATCCGGCGTTTGTCCAACTGCGGTATAAGCCATCGGAATCGACCAGGAAAATGCTGCACCCAAAAAGACTTGAGGTAAATGGGTATAGCGCTTCATAAAAGGATAAATAAACGCTAAAAATAAAGCCCCAAATGACCAGTAAAAAGTTTCGATTGGCAGAAAAAATAGTAGGCAGGCACTGGCAGACACCAAAACCAGAAATACCATCACAGCTTCTTTGGCACTGATAATCCCAGTCGCTAGCGGACGGTTTTTAGTACGCTCCACATGTGCATCGACTTTACGGTCAGCAAAATCATTAATGGCACAACCTGCCGCCCGCATAAAAATCACACCCAAAATCATGGGAATTAAAATTTCAATACGTGGCATGCCCTGAGCTGCAATCCACAGCGCCCACATGGTAGGCCAAAAAACCAGTTCAGTCCCAATCGGTTTATCAAAACGACAAAGATAATAATAGGCGCTAAGACGCTCACGCCAGGTGATTGCTTGTGCGGTTGCCATAAAAATCAAGCCCGTGAATTTTGTATAAAGTGTTCAAATGCCGGTAAAAATGTTTCTTGTACGATAAATTTACAGCCGTGCCAAGTATAGCAGCTCTGACGGGTCCAGCCCTCATCTAAAAGTACCACCCGGCGCTGGCACAGTGGATTAGTGCGCTGAAACAGAAACCAGCCAATCGGTTTGGTGCCAATATGCTGAAAAATTCGGGCTTTTTTTTGCAGGCTTAAAATCGGAAAGATGCTTTTGGCTTTCACCCAAGGAGACTGTTCCGAGCCGTAGAGATAACTTTCACGCACCCAGGAAGTATGCTGATGTGACATCTGCATCCATTTGGCATTGGCAAAGCTTAAACGCTGAAAATGCTCTTGAATTGGCTCGACATGGAATTGTCCTTGCGCCAAATCGGTCAGTTGTTGCGTGAGTGAACCCGATGCATACAGCCACGGTTTTAACTCAGCAGGCAGAGTTGACAGCAACACACGCTGATTTTGATTTCTAGAACGACTATTCATTGTTAACAGTTATCTGTTTTTGCAATGATTTCATATTTGCCTTGTGGGGTTTTAATTAAAATAAAACCTTCAGCACTCAAATAAAATGATTCTGGATAAGCATAATCCAGCGCTATTTCAGGATTTTTCAGCGCCACAAATTGAGCCTGCTTATAACCCTCGGGGGTCCGCCCCACTTCAAGATAAGTCACTTCAGAGAAGTTCAACTTAAAACCTTTGTTATGATCTTTTGGATCAATCCATGGATAAAAGCTGGTGTGCTTTTTACGTTGTGCCATTTAAGCCCATCAATCATTTAAAATTATAAATAGATGATACAAAAAAACCCGCGACATGCGCGGGTTTTCTTCGCTTTAATTCGTGATGAATTACAAGCTGTAGTACATATCAAATTCAACTGGGTGAGTAGTCGTGTTTAGACGACGAACTTCTTCAGTTTTAAGCTCGATATAAGCATCAAGCATTTCTTTCGTGAACACGCCACCTTTTAACAGGTAATCATGATCCGCTTGAAGTGCTTCAAGCGCCATATCCAGGCTATGCGCCACTGTAGGGATTTTCGCTTCTTCTTCAGGAGGAAGATCGTACAAGTTCTTGTCAGCAGCTTCACCCGGGTGGATCTTGTTTTGAATACCGTCAAGACCAGCCATCAACAATGCCGCGAAACCTAGGTACGGGTTCATCATTGGATCTGGGAAACGCGCTTCAATACGCTTGCCTTTCGGGCTAGACACGTAAGGAATACGGATAGATGCAGAACGGTTACGCGCTGAGTAAGCAAGCATAATCGGTGCTTCGAAATGTGGAACCAAACGCTTATACGAGTTTGTAGAAGGGTTGGTGATCGCATTCAAAGAACGAGCATGTTTAATTACACCACCGATGAAGTACAACGCCATTTCTGAAAGGCCTGCATATTCATCACCAGCAAACAGGTTTTTGCCGTCTTTAGAGATCGACATATGCACGTGCATACCAGAACCGTTATCACCCACCATTGGTTTAGGCATAAAGGTTGCTGTTTTTGCATATTGATGCGCAACGTTCCAAACCGCATATTTGAACTGTTGAACTTCGTCTGCTTTACGCACCATAGTGTTGAAGCTCACACCAATTTCTAACTGGCAAGAAGCAACTTCGTGGTGATGTACTTCTACACGACCTGGACCCATGATGTCTTCGATACGCGCACACATGTCTGCACGCATGTCATGTGAAGAATCTACAGGAGGAACTGGGAAGTAACCGCCTTTTACGCGTGGACGGTGACCAGAGTTACCGCCTTCGTAGTCTTTGTTAGTTGACCAAGCAGCTTCTTCAGCGATCAATGTATGGCGCGCGCCAGACATGTCGATTTCCCATTTTACTTCGTCAAATACGAAGAATTCTGGTTCTGGACCAAAGAATGCAGTGTCACCGATACCGGTAGATTTCAAATATTCTTCTGCACGGCGCGCAATCGAACGTGGGTCACGATCATAACCTTGACCAGTTGATGGCTCGATTACGTCACAAGTTACAACAACTGTTGGCTCTGCAAAGAACGGGTCGATAAAACCTGTTGCCGCATCCGGACGTAAAATCATGTCCGATGCTTCGATGCCTTTCCAACCTGCAATTGAAGAACCGTCAAACATTTTGCCGTCTTCAAATGTATCTTCATCAATACTGTCTGCTGGGTAAGTGACGTGTTGTTCTTTACCCTTGGTATCAGTAAAGCGAAAATCGACCCATTTTGCGCCACTTTCTTGTATGAGTTGAAGGACCTTGTTCGCCATGCTCATTTTGCTCCGATGTTTTTGTTGCACCCGTGAAGTGCGTGTTAGCAGTTGATAGTTATTAAGCAATTACCGTACCAACTTTTAAAAGTATAGATAAAATCTTGAAATCTTTATAAGAAATCATGAAGTGACAAAAATACTTTGCGGCTATTATACTAGCTGCAAAACTAAATGCACCATATTCAAGCATTCTTCATTTATTTTATTTCAGCTTTATTTTTTAGCGCACCTAAATAGTGCATGTATCTATAAAGATGTATGAGAAACATAGCTTTTTATAGCAAATATGCTGCTTTTTCTTACTTTTGTTATGTTTTTACTTGTTTTTGGCTAAAAATTGAGCGTTTTTTGGTAGATATCAGTAAAGAAAATTTTGCGATTCATTTGGGATTGTATGCCTATTATGAGGCATTTTCTTTAAATCTACTTTCAATAGAAAAGTTTATATAAAGCTTAATTATTCAAGTGATGTTTTTTTCATCAAGCATTTTACCTCTCTTTGATCTCATTTTTTCATTTTTAAGTTTTACTCTAAAAAATATTCGTTTAAAACTTTCTCTGAGTAAGCCTATTACTTTAAATCATGATTAAAATTTTATTTAATTTTCTATAGGTTTTTAAAGCCAATAAATTGATCGAAATTGTTGCGCCGAATGGGGCTATTTTTTGCTATGATGAAGCGTGCTTTATTTTCACACAATGAAATCAATGATTTAGTTGTGTCAGGCAAGTGCTTGCAACACGTATAAATAAAGTACGATCTGGACAACATTAGCACAGTTAAGTGCATTAATTTCAATAGGTTAAGCTCATGCTTTTAATGATCGACAACTATGACTCCTTTACTTATAACATCGTCCAATATTTTGGCGAACTGAATCAAGAAGTAAAAGTAGTCCGTAATGATGCCGTGACATTGGAAGATATAGAGCGATGGCAACCTAAGTATTTAGTGATTGGCCCCGGCCCGTGCTCGCCAAGTGAGGCAGGAATTTCTATTCCTGCCATTCAGCATTTTGCTGGCAAAATTCCTTTACTGGGCGTTTGTCTTGGTCATCAAAGTATTGGGCAGGCATTTGGCGGTGATATCGTGCGTGCCAAACGTGTCATGCATGGCCGTCTGTCTGATATGTACCACAGTGATACCGGGATTTTCAGCAATCTCCCTTCTCCATTTCCTGCAACGCGCTATCATTCACTGGTGATTGATCAAGCCACCTTGCCCGAATGTCTGGAAGTGACCTGCTGGACCAATGAAGCTGACGGCTCTATGGAAGAAATTATGGGTGTGAAACATAAGACATTGCCGGTCGAAGGCGTGCAGTTCCATCCCGAATCGATTCTGAGCCAGCATGGTCATCAAATCTTTAAAAACTTTCTCGAAATTTATGCCTAAGAACACCTTATGAATATTCAACAAGCTTTAAGCAATATTACTAAAAACATTCACCTGACTCAGGATCAAATGCAAGACGTGATGCGTGCCATCATGTCAGGCGAAGCGACCGATGCCCAGATTGGTGCCCTGCTGATGGGCTTACGTCTTAAAGGCGAAAGCATTGATGAGATTACCGCAGCTGCACGTGTCATGCGTGAACTTGCCACTAAAATTGATGTCAGTGACATTCCTTATCTGGTCGATATCGTCGGCACAGGCGGTGACGGTCAAAACCTGTTTAACGTTTCTACTGCCTCTGCATTCGTGATCGCAGCAGCCGGTGCAACTATAGCCAAACATGGTAACCGCGGCGTTTCGACCAAATCAGGTTCGTCAGATTTGTTGGAACAGGCCGGGATTAATCTGGACCTGAATATGCAGCAGACTGAACGCTGTATCCGTGACGTTGGTGTCGGTTTCCTGTTTGCACCGAATCATCATCAAGCCATGAAATATGCAATCGGTCCACGTAAAGAACTAGGGATTCGCAGCATTTTCAATTTACTTGGTCCGCTTACGAATCCGGCTGGAGTAAATCGTTTAGTCATTGGCGTATTCTCTAATGAACTCTGTCGTCCTATTGCCGAAGTCATGAAACAGCTCGGTGCTGAACATGTGATGGTAGTGCATTCACGTGATGGTCTGGATGAAATCAGTATAGCCTCTTCAACTCATGTCGCTGAACTGAAAAATGGCGAAGTCACGGAATGGGACATTATTCCTGAATCGGTCGATATTGAGTCGCAAACCCTGACCGGACTGATTGTGGAAGACTCTGCGCAAAGTCTGGCTTTGATCAAAGATGCGCTGGGCAAGAAGAAATCAGACATCGGTGATAAAGCAGCGAACATGATCGCGCTGAATGCCGGCGCAGGTATTTATGTCTCCGGTTTAACCAGCAGCTATAAGCAAGGTGTTGCACTGGCACATGACATTATCTACGGCGGTCAGGCACTTGAAAAAATGAGTGTGCTGTCTGAATTTACCAAAACCATTAAACATTACGAAGCTTAATTCGGTCAGGGATTTTGATCATGGTGGATATCGCAAACACAATTTTAGGTAAAATTGTTGACCGCAAAAAAGAAGAATTTGCCCTACGTTTAAAGCAGAAAAGTTATAAAGATCTGGAAGAACTGGCACAAGGTGCATCACCTGTGCGTGGTTTTGCCCAGTCTTTACTCTCGAAACGTCCGGGCGTCATTGCTGAAATTAAGAAAGCTTCGCCATCTAAGGGCATTATTCGCGAGAACTTTAACCCTGCGGAAATTGCAGCACAGTATCAGGAGGCAGGTGCAGCCTGTTTATCGGTGCTGACCGATGTAGACTTTTTCCAGGGTCACGATGACAACATTCAGATTGCCCGTTCACATTGCGACCTGCCTGCACTGCGCAAAGACTTTCTGATCGATCCTTATGGAGTTATCGAAGCACGTGCTCTGCATGCAGACTGTATCTTGCTAATTGTGGCTTGCCTGTCTGATCAGCAGTTAGAAGAAATGTCTAAAACTGCATTTGAACATCATCTGGATGTACTGGTTGAAGTTCACGATGAAGAAGAACTATCCCGTGCTTTAAAACTTTCTGATCGTTGTCTGCTCGGTGTAAATAACCGTAATTTAAAAACCTTTGATGTGGATTTAAACACATCATTACGTTTGAAAAAATTACTGGACCCTTCACGCCTGCTGGTGACTGAAAGTGGTATTGCCACACCTGCGGATATTGCGATGATGCAGAAAAATGATATTCACGCCTTTCTGGTCGGCGAAAGCTTCATGAAACAACCACGTCCGGATCATGCTTTCCGCGATCTGTTTGGTGAGCCTGAAGCGGTTTAAAATGTAAATGCTCACCTAAGCATTAAAAAAGCCCAATCTCAGGATTGGGCTTTTTTATTTTCAATATTGAAAAGTAGATCATAGATTCTCGAGCGTATTTAAAATCCTCAGCAATGTCATGAACGCAATTCAGTTCTCCTTTGTCTATTTTCAGACTATAATTCTTGTAAATTCCGCATCTCCCTTGTTTTTACATTATGAGTAAACACGATTCTTCATTATCTAAAGATCAGTACAATCTGCTGAAATCTTTTAAGAAGCAAATTACACAACCGCAAACGCCTGCGGTCGTTGCTGCACCTGTTGAAAAGACTGTCGAGCAAGAAGCGTTAGAAGAACTGGAATTATTCCGCAAGCAAATGCAGGGCGTACAAAAAATTGAATCGGGAAATACGGTTCAACTGGACAAACCACGCAAGAAAAAGCCGGATGCACAAATCTTGGCAAAGCGTGCAGCGGCTACTGGCCCGCTGGAAACAGAGGCAATGGCTTTATCAGATACTCAGGCCATGCTCAATCCTGTCGGCAGTCAGGCCAACTTGAGCTATCGCATCGCCACCTTGCAGCATAAAGTGTTTGAAGACTTGAAAGCCGGTAACTTGCGCTGGTTTGAAGCTGTGGATCTGCATGGCTGTACCGTGGAAGAAGCGCGTCAAGCCGTGCTGCAGATTATCCAGATCGCCAAAGATGAAAACCAGAACGTGATTAAAATCGTACATGGCAAAGGCCCGGAAGCGATTTTAAAAACCTATGTCAACGGCTGGCTGCGCCAGCATCGCGATGTTTTGGCATTTGTCAGTGCACCTGAAAAGCAAGGCGGTACCGGTGCGGTATTGGTTCTGCTCAAACGTGCAGAAAAGAATCCAAAGTTCAAACAGTAAACGGTTTTAGCCTCAAAACAAGGCATTGTAAAAGTTTTCTGCTACAATGCCGTCCTTGTTCATTCTCAGTTTAAGTGAATACGTCATATGACTATGCAGCAATCCTACGCAAACATTCTTACTGCCGTTGGCGAAGATCTAAATCGCCCTGGTCTCAAAGATACGCCTGTGCGCGCTGCGAAAGCATTTTCATATTTAACCTCGGGTTATAGCCAGACACTTGAAGAAGTGACCAACAAGGCGGTCTTCCCTTCCGATAACCGTGAAATGGTACTGGTCAAAAACATCGAATTTTATTCGCTATGTGAGCATCACTTATTGCCATTTTATGGCCGCGTACATATCGCCTATTTGCCAGAAGGTCATGTTTTAGGCCTGTCTAAATTTGCCCGTATTACTGAAATGTTTGCACGCCGTTTGCAGATTCAGGAAAATCTGACTCAGCAAATTGCAGAAGCAGTGGCTGAAGTCACCAAAGCACGCGGTGTTGCAGTAATGATTGATTCTGCGCACATGTGCATGATGATGCGCGGTGTAGGCAAGCAGGAATCAACCACACGTACGGTATCATTTATTGGTGATTTTAAAACCGACAAAGAAACACGTCGTGAATTTTTAAGTGCGGTTCCAGAAAGCTATTAATTATTAAAGCTTAAAAATAAGTTACTCAAAGCCTCGATCATTCGGGGTTTTTTGCTTTTGAAGGAAGAGGATATCAATACTTAATTCAAAAGCTCACTTGCTATAAATAACACCTGGTAACAGGGTTTAAAGACCTGTCCCAAAACTTGCTATGTTTCAGTCTAGAACTCAAACAATTCTTGCTTGTGTTTGCAACAAGCATACACTTGGATACACGATAAAGTTTTAATCCTGCCGCTCTCCCATTAAAGTAATTTGAAGTTGATATACAGCAAAGCGCTTTATATCTTTCTGATTGATTTTTAATGATAAGGAAAGTAACCATGGCGAATAGCAAAAATAACCAGGCGAAAGACAGCAAAAAATCAGCAAAAACTGCTAAAAAGACTCAAGATGAGAAACTGAAAAAGTCGAATAAAAGCAGTGATAAAGACAGTGATCGCAAAGTTACCAAAAAAGCGGCGAGCAGTAAATCTAAAGCGGCATCTTCTAAAAAAGACAATGCCAGCAAAGATGAAAAAGTGAAGGCAAAGAAAAATTCGAGCTCAAAAGCCAGTGATAAAGCGAAAGACCAAAAGACTTCTTCCGCGAAAAAACCGGCTAAAGCAAAAAGCAGCAACAAGAGTAAAGACGACACTAAAGTGAAAAAGTCTTCTTCAAAAAAATCGGCACCTGCTAAAAAGCAGTCGAGCAGCTCCTCTAAGAGCAAGTCAACCAAGGCTAAAACCTCGAAGACCAGTTCGAAAAAATCGAAGTAAAATGAAAAGCCCCTAGCTCTAGAAGACAGGGGCTTTTCTGTATCTTGTCCTTTCGTTTTTATAATTTGTATTAGCTGAAATATCGAATAATTTTAAATTTCAGAAAAGGCCGAATATGAAGCCATCTGCCAAAATAGCTCCACCAAAACGTCCGTCACGTGTAGTTTCGAATAGTTTTGATTATTCTCTGGACTTTGCAAAGGTTAATTTCCGCAAACGACCGGAGCTCTACCGGATTGGCCGTGGTGAACAAGGTGTATTATTGGTTGAGCCTTATAAATCAGAAATCCTGCCACACTGGCGCTTTGCAGATGAAGAAAAAGCACAAGCTAGCAGTGAGAAAATCTATCAGCTTTTTTTGGACTATTTAAAACAAGAAGATTTTATCGGTGCGGACATGGCACGCAAGTTTTTACAGATGGGTTTCACCCGTGCCCGACGTTATGCCAATCATAAAGGTGGCAAAAAATACGATGGCCCGGTTCCGGGGGATAAAAAAGGCTTGAGTGGTGCGCATGGCCGTTCCGAGCTGCCACGTAATCATGAAGATCCGGTTAAAGCCGCTGCTGCCAAAATCTTTAAACAGAAATGGGAGGAAGCTAAAAATCATCCCGAATATCTCCAGCAAAAACAGAAATTTCAGGAATTTATAGAGCAGCAGTCTGCAACTGGCTAAAAACCTTTCATTTAAACTGAGAGTGGCTGTGCGACAGGGTTCAAGGACTGATGAGCCATATAAACTCTGTTACGCCCGTTGTTCTTCGCCATATACAAGGCAGAATCTGCCGCATTCAGGAAGCGCTGATAATCCGGATGTCCATCATAAAGCACACAACCAATACTGACCGTAAATTTAAACTGCTGGCCTTGTGCCGAATTAATCATGCCATTTTCAATATATTTACGAATACTTTCGGCAATATTCAGGGCACGTTTCTCATCAGTATCCACCAGTAATAGCAAAAACTCTTCACCGCCGACCCGGAAAGCATAATCACTGCCCTGACTGTATTTTTGCAATGCTTCGGCCAGAAATTTCAAGGCCAGATCACCTGCTGCATGTCCGAATTTGTCATTAATACTTTTGAAATAATCAGCATCAATGGCAAGTAAAGACAAAGGCGTATGATTCTTACGGGAAAAAGTGATTTCACGTGAAATAATCGTATTCAAATAACGACGATTCAATAACTGGGTCAATGAATCATTACCGGATTCAATATATTCGGCCACCTGAAATAACTGATCTACCAACAACTGAATTTCGCGGTTCAAGTCACGGATCTGCTGGATCAGTCCCAGCATATTGTTTTTGTCCGTACAGTCCATAATATCCTGATTAAGTTCATCGACTTGATAAATTCGTTCAATGATTAAATCGACCTGATCAGAACCGGTAAAAGCATAAGAGGCTTTATGGATAAACCATAAACCGAACTCAGACTTGGACAACATCGGATGATTCAATTTCTCATGCTCAGAAAAGACTTTGAACATGAGTTCATTTTCCCAGTCCAGTAATGAGCTACGCTGTTTATCTTTTTGTACGGCCACATCCTGCATCGCTGAAAAAACACGATAACTGTGTTTAATTTCCTGATTCATGGCTGTCTTAGCTTCATAAGATCGGCACATGACTTCTGTGGCAAATCCCATGATCTGGACAATATAACTGCAGGTAGTCAACATACTGTGGTGAGGATTCTCATCCAGCAGTTCAAACATTTTACGCTCAATTTCACGTACACCGCGCATGATCAGCCAGGATGGAATTCCGACACGCGCATGCACATGCCCCACCATCGCCTGTTTCTGCACGGCATCGGCATAGCGTTTATTAATTCCCACACTAAAGCTTTCAAGTAGCCAGGCATTTAAAGTGTCGCGCAAGCGCTGTTGAATCAAGTCATCAGAAAAGAATTCTGCAGATTCCTTTTCAATGAGCATGTTTTTATAGAATTCTTCCACCAGAATCAGGGAATGATCTTGAATAAAGTGAAAGGCATGCAATAAGTCATCAGATGAATAATTTTGACAGATCTGTTCCCATTGCTCGGCCAGTCTTGCCATGCATTCATTATTCATACTGTCTGTTCCCCAAAACCTTGCTATTTTTACTCAAATTATGTGACAAATATAACAAATATCAGGTATTTTTCCTAAAATATCGATCAGATTATTTGTACCAAACCCAGCCAATCTTTTTATACAAGGGAAAACCGAACAGTAGCCTCATGGATACCACAGCACTTTATGAATAGTGCTGATCAGTTTTAACTCAATCTTAAAAATACCGGATCAAACCAAGACTCCATTGATCCCAGTCTTTGGACTGCTGTTGCTGATATTCCCAAGACAGCCGAAGTGCATGTTGTGGATTGAATGCATATTGGAGTTCAGTATTCAGTTTCAGCTGCCAGCGATGCGAATCCTCCCAATAAGGCAGTTCCACCTGCACCAGACTGTTGATCTGATCGCTCCAGATATTCTGGCACCCCACAGTAGGGCCTGCACCTACGCGCCAGCCTTGATCAAGTGCCTTGCCTGCCTGTAGCTGAGTTTGCATTTGTGCATAACATAGATGTTCACGGCTGGCATTTGCCCAGCTATAACCGCCCTGAGTTTTTAAGCTGGCGACGCCATGCTGCTCATCTTCACTAAACTGGCCATGCGCATCCAGTGCCTCCTGTTGCCAGCCCAGATTAAAACCCCAGGATAACGGCGTATTAAACGGATTGACCGGGTTATAGGAATTGACAGTAAATAGATCCAGATGTTCCAGCTTGAGCTCACTGTCACGATATTGCAAAGCCCCATCTAGAAACAGCAATTGTGTGCCGGTTCGAAAACCGCCTTGCGGGTCGATGAGATCATGATAAGCCTGCCGATGTCCAAGCTGGACAAAGGATTCTCCCTGAACCTGTCCGGCCTGAAGACTGATATTCCGTGCATGATGGCTTTGTACCGGATCTATTTTTGGACGTTCAGGCGCTTTACGCTGTTTCTCGATATCCAGCTGACTTCTTAAGCCTAATAACTTGCGGAAACGTGGCTGAGCAAAAGATTCATCAACTTTTTGTCGAAGAAAGTCCAGATATAAATGATCATAGGCCATTTCCAAAATTTTGGCCTGATCTTCTGCCGGATAAGTTTGCAAAATGGAAGACATTACACCTGTTTCTGCATAAGCCAGCTGATGTGCAGTTTTTGCCAGTGCTTTACCATGCTGTCTGGACTGAGCCAGCAATTGAGTTTCAAGCGCTGGACGGTAAACTTTCTGTTTGATCAAGCCCTGTTGTTCTACGACTTTCAGTGTTTCAATCGGAATCGCAGTCGAATTAAACTGTTTTTGTAGATTCAGCTCGGGACGTACCAGATCAAACAGTCCCAGTAAGCGATAAGCGCAATTATCACTGATAAAATAATAAGGGAAACTTACATTTTGCATTTCCCAGAGATGCTGTACCAGAAATCTGGTTTCTTGCGGGCTTAAGTTTAATTCATATTCCCATAAGTCCCGGCTTTCGAAGTCACCATACTCTTTGACCTTGCGGTAATACGGCATCAGTGAATATTCACCCGGATATTGTCCAGTCAGCCCTTTCCAGGCAAAGGACCAGTTGTCATTGCCATCGACCGTCGCAGCATAGTTGACCGCATAAGAAATCAGATTGAGTTGTTGCTGGTCTTTAGGGTCCAGACGCAACAAGGTATGACCAAACATCGAGCTGGGATTACCCATAAAATCCGTGGCATAGATCAGGGTTGCCTGATAAGGCTTGACCTCGCCAATCCATTTATCCAAATCCGGGCAACTGACCGCAGGCAATTGTTGCTCGGAAATATTCAATTGCTGCATTAACCAGCTGCTGCGTGCAGGAAACTTACAGCGGACGGACTGATTCGGCTCTGTGCTCAGGAATAAAGCCTGAATGTTATGCTGCATTTCTTTTTTTAGATCAGTTTTTCCCTGCTCTGCCAGGAAATAGCCCGAATAGTTAACCTCGCTATGACCTTGGGGATTGGCATACATGAGACGTTGCCAGGTAGTGCTCTGATCCAGACGCTGAGTTTCGGCCTGAGCGATATAATGCTGGATGTCTGGATTAATTTCGCTAGAAAAACTTAAAGGGCTGAATGTCAGGCCCAACATGAAGAACGCATATTTCATTCAGTTAACTTATTCTCATCAATTTCTTTTAGTCATAAGAAAACCCTGCCAGAACAGCAGGGTTTTTAGGGTGCGGATCAGATGTAGGATTTCAATACTTCATCTTTGGCCATCACAGTTTGTAAGGTGCTTAAAACTTGTAATGTATTCTGGTTTTCTTCGGAATAAATTTCAGAGAAATTCTGCTTGGAAACGCTAAAGAAACGAGCTTTATCTTCAGATTTAATATTCAAAAGTTCAGCCAGAACATTCAGGCTTTCACCCTCTCCAACTGCCATATCACGCGCCAATGTTTCAGCGTTTTCATTGGTAAAGGTCACCACTTGAGCGGTTACGGTACCGCCCTGGCTACAACCTAAAGTACCAAAAGTGATCCCGAGCCACTGATTCGTGAACAGAACGTTGGTCGTACCTGCAAAGAGTTTAGGAATAATACCAGACTGACCCGCCCACACCTGGCTTCCGATACCACAACCGACATCTCGGTCAGCCATCGCCATGCTTGAACCAGTCGCCAATACCGCCGCCAGCATAATTTTTTTCAACATAGTTATTCTCCAATTATTCTCATGCAATCTTTGTTATTACTCTAATAATGTAATTTAAATTACATACTCAGCAGAGTAGCGACAAGTCAAGTTTGGCGCAATTGAAAAAATGTATGCTTTACATAAACATAACCTGATTGATTTTACTGTTCCTTGAGCGCCCAATCGCCTTGTGAATTACGCTGTCCCAAGATTTTCAGTACTAACACCAGACTCAGCAATAACAACAAATACCAGGAGCCCAGTTTGCCCCATCCCACCATATGCCATTGCTCAATCTGGCTTGGATAGAGCCAGATCTGGTAAAAGGTACTGATGTTCTCGGCAATCCAGATAATAAACGCCAGAATCAGCAGTACGGGTAACATCGGCAACTGAAAAGTATGCCGATTCAGCTGAAAGCGAATTCTGGTTTTCCAGAACATCAGCACGCTCCAGACAAATAAAATCACCCGATAATCGGGAATAAAAAACTTGCTCATAAAGTTGATATAAGACAAGACAGCCAATGTCAGCATATGGCTAAAACGCGGCAATTTTTCAAATGAAACCTGATATAGACGTAAAGAGCGCGCAAAAAAACTGCCGACCGCAGAATACATAAAACCGGCAAATAAAGGCACGGTCAGGATTTTAAATATTGCGGGTTGAGGGTAATGCCAGGAAGCAATTGCCGGATGGGTCAGGAAGATTTCCATCACCATGGCCATGAGATGAAATAACGCAATCACTTTGGCTTCAGCCCAGGATTCCAGTTTGGTATAGAGCAATATCACCTGAATCAGCAAAGCAAAAAAAAGCAGATAGTCATACCGGTAAAAACCAAAGAAGAGATCGCTGCCCATAGAAGCAGTCAGTGCAAAAGCGAGCAGGAGTAAAATCCCAAATAAGGCAGCCGAAGCTGCCTTATAAGTAAATTCAAACCCTGATTTGAATAGATCGATCAAGGTTTACATCCTAAAGATATTTGGCACTATACTCATGTACGGTATCAATAAATGCTTTTGGATTCGCCGGATCAACCCACTGGGTAATACCATGACCTAAATTGGCAACATAACCGGTTTTCTCGCCATTGGCATAGGCATCATCCAGCATGGCTTTTGTCGCTTTAATGATGGTGTCTGATGAACCATATAAAGTTGCAGGATCCAGGTTACCCTGAAGTGCTGCACGACCAGCAACCGTTTGACGAGCGACATTCAATGGCGTGGTCCAGTCCAGACCAAATGCATCTGCGCCTGTCGTAATCATCGGTTCCAACCATTGACCGCCACCTTTGGTAAACAGAATTACCGGAATCTTGCGGCCGTCTTTCTCACGTTGCAAACCAGCGACAATCTTCTGCATATAGTTCAGCGAGAACTCGATATATTCACGATGTGCTAATGCCCCACCCCAACTATCAAAGATCTGTACCGCTTGTGCACCCGCATCGATCTGCGCATTCAAATATTCAGTCACTGCATCAGCCAGACGATCCAGTAAAGCATGCAAAACTTCAGGCTGCGCATACATCATCTGTTTGGTAAAACGGAAATCCTTGCTTGAACCGCCTTCGACCATATACGTTGCCAGAGTCCATGGACTGCCCGAGAAACCAATCAGAGGAACCTGACCGCCCAAGGCTGAACGAATGGTCGAAACGGCATTCATCACATAATCCAGATCCGACTTGGCATTAAATGCAGGCAGATTGGCGACATCCTGTTCGGTACGGATGGTCTTGTGAAATTTCGGGCCTTCACCGGCTTCAAAATACAGCCCCAGTCCCAAAGCATCCGGAACCGTCAAGATATCCGAGAATAAAATCGCGGCATCAAGATCATAACGGCGTAAAGGCTGCAAAGTTACTTCACAGGCCAGTTCAGTATTCTTGCAAAGCGAAAGGAAATCTCCTGCCTTGGTACGCGTTTCGCGGTACTCAGGCAAATAACGGCCAGCCTGACGCATCATCCATACTGGCGTAGCATCTACAGGCTCACGCAACAATGCGCGCAGAAAACGATCATTTTTTAAGGTCGTCATTCACATTCCCATCTTTCTTTGACATTGCCAACATCATAGCAAAAAGGCCGCAGTTTTAATAACTTCTGGCAACTTTAAAAACCGATCGGATTGATCGGCAACCTAGTGATTTACACAAAACAACTACTGCATCTCCACATTTTTTCTGTAATACTTATAGTGTTTTTTCACATAGTTAAAGAAATAATTCTTAAGGTTGAGTTACATGTTCGTTCGCACAATGCTCGCTGTGAGTCTAGGTTGCATTTTCGCAGGTCAAGTTTTTGCCGCGTCTACTGCTGAACAACCATTAAAACCCCAAGTGGTGACTAATGTTGCAGTGCAAGATCCGATTGATCCATTAGCAACTGAAGCTTCAGCGGCCCAAGCAGCACCTGCAGAAGCGCAAATTACTGCCCAAGAACAACAAGACTTAAAACAGGCATCTGAAGCGCTGAATGAGCTACAGGATACCGAAGATCAGACTGCCTCTGTTGGCGCAGCACCAAATACCAAAGCACCGACTAACTCTGCGGTGACCAAAGCTTCTTGGACTTTAGACGGTTTAAACAATGCCCAATGGTATGAAAATATCGGTGCAGGTCAATTCCCAGTTTACGCACGTGCGCATGTCATGCTGAATAATGCCCATGCATCACCAGGTGCGATTGACGGAACCAGCGGTAAAAATACACTAAAAGCCATTGCATCTTTCCAGCAAATGAATGGCATTAAACCGACAGGTGTTTTGACTCAGGAAACCTGGGATAAACTGGTGGCACGTCAGGGTTCTAAGCCAGCCTTTGTTGAATACACCATTACTGAAAAAGATCTGGCAGGCCCATTTGCCAAGTCTATTCCTTCAGATTATGCGTTACAGGCGAAAATGAAAGGCTTGTACTACACACGTGTCAGTGAAATGTTGAGTGAAAAATTCCATATGGATGAGAATTTCTTAAAGAAACTCAATCCAAATGCCAACTTTAATAAAGTTGGTGAAAAATTACTGGTCAGTAATGTACGTAATGACTTGCCTGAAGGTATTCACTTGATTGTTGCACATAAAGGCGCGAAACAACTGTACTTATTTAACAGTAAAAATCAAATGATCGCGTCATTCCCTGCCACCATTGGTAGTGCGGATACACCATCTCCAACCGGAACCTATAAAGTAACAGGTGTCGCACCAAACCCTTGGTACAGCTATTCACCGTCTAACTTTGTACAAGGTAAAAACTTAAAACCACTATCTTTACCACCGGGTCCTAACGGTCCTGTCGGGAATATCTGGATTGGTTTAAGCAAGAAATCATTTGGTATTCACGGAACACCAAACCCGTCTACCATTTCGAAAACAGCGTCACATGGTTGTATTCGTTTGACTAACTGGGATGCCAATGATCTTGGCCGTAAAGTCAAATCTGGGGTAACGGTTCGTTTCTTAGAATGATGATCGGTCTGCCGATTTGAATAAAAATAGCCTGCTTTTGAGCGGGCTTTTTTATTCCTTATGTTTACTTTCAGCTCTGTCGTTGCAAAAATGCAATGATCTGTCGCCTATTTGAGATTTTTTCAGTTATAAAACGACAGTATGATGATCTCAAGTTAAAAATAATGTCGAGATAAAATCATGAATGCTTTTCTACATCCTAGCGAAAATCGTGGTCATGTAAAAATGGGCTGGCTGGAGTCTAAACACAGTTTCTCATTTGGTAACTGGTATAACCCAAAGTATATGGGTGTCAGCGCTTTACGTGTCATTAATGATGACCTGATTGATGGACATCAGGGTTTTGGAACGCATCCACATGACAATATGGAAATCCTGACCTGTGTGCTGAAAGGAACCATTACCCATCAGGACAGCATGGGCAATCATGGCGGAATCGCTGCGGGTGAATGGCAACTGATGAGTGCAGGAACAGGTGTGCGGCACAGTGAAATGAACCAAGGCGACGAACAGGTCCATTTACTGCAAATCTGGATTATTCCAAATGAACGTAATGCCAAGCCGAACTATCAGCAAATCCGTCTTGACCCGCATGAGCAACCGAACCAGTGGCATTTGATTTGTGGTCCGAATGACAATGTACCGATGCATATTCGTCAGAATGCCGAAGTCAAAACTGCGGTGATTCAGCAAGGCCAAAGTCTGGAAGTGAAAGCGACCCAGCATATTAATTATGTACATGTTGTTTCTGGCACTGTCCAGATCGCTGAACATACAGTTGAAGCTGGCGGCGCAATTGCTTTTCTAGATGATACAGAAATTAAAGCAAGCGAAGATGCGCAAGTGATCTGGTTTGATTTGCCGGAAGTACCCAACTAAGCTTTTAAAGCTCTCAGCTCTAATGGCTATTGATCCCAGTGATTGATAGCCATTTTTTATACGTATAATCATGAATAAAAAATAATAGTTCGCAAAATCATAATAAGGCTGCTTAACCAATAAAATTATGCCTACGACCTATACAAATCCAACCAATTCTCATCACATTTTTACCTAAGCAATGCATTATTTAGGTGAATATAAACTGATCCCTTTCCATGGAATCCAGTGCTGTATAGCTTTGATCATTCACGACTGGTTTGATATTGTCTTTTGCAGGCATAAAGTGAATTAATCTTTTCATGTAGGTTAAATAAATAGAAGAGCATATCCGTATGAACCAAATTTTAGAGATTCAAAGCAGCCCGCAGCAAGCTTTGCTTTATTTATTAGCCTTTTTAAAACAACAAGATTATCAGTTTACGACCATTACACCGCTTTCCCACCAGCGAATTCTGAATCGAAAAAAGAATGAAATTTATAAGCACAGAACCCATCAGGATATCTTTGGCTGGAATCTAAACTTTAAAAAAACTGATCTTGATTCTGCCCTTTTTACATTATTGCAAGAACATCAGCTTCTACAGGTTCAGGAAGATCAATACTTGAGTCAGGTTCGGGTTTCTTCACTCGATGGCGAACTCTTTATTCATTCAGCTTTTCCAACCACTCAGCAAGATGCGGTATTTTTCGGTCCCGATACGTATCGCTTTATCTATCATCTCAAGCAATATCTAGCTGCTCAGACTCACCCTTTCAAACGGGTCGTGGAAATGTGTTGTGGCACTTCAGCAGCCGCGATCAGCATTGCCAGACATTTTCCAGATGTGAGTGAAATTATGGTTGCAGACCTGAATCCCAAAGCCTTGCTCTATAGCCAGATTAATATCAGTTTTGCCGGCTTAAACCATATTCATCCGGTGCAGAGTAATTTATTTTCCTATCTTGAAGGCCAGTTTGATCTGATTTTTGCCAATCCGCCGTATTTGATTGATCCGGAACAACGTCAATATCGTCATGGTGGTAATAAACTGGATGGCTGTGATTTATCATTCAGGATTATAAAAGAAGGTCTACAGCGACTGAATTCTGGTGGACGTTTATTCCTATATACTGGAGTGACCGTGACTGAGCATGGCAATCTATTTTTGCAGCATCTTAAAGATTTGATGAAACAGCATCAAAATATAATCTGGTCATATGAAGAAATTGACCCGGATATTTTTGGTGAAGAACTGGAACAGCCAGCTTACCAACATGTGGAAAGAATTGCGTTGGCATTAATCAAAATTGAAGTAGGCAATTAAAGAATATTTATTAATTATGGAATTTTAAAATTTTGACTTTGTTCGCTATCAGCTTATTTTAAATCGTTTTATTAAAATCATAGAAATAAAAAACCCCAATCTTTCGACTGGGGTTTTTAAAATTTGGCGGAAGCGGTGAGATTCGAACTCACGGAGGACTCACACCCTCGTCGGTTTTCAAGACCGGTGCATTAAACCGCTCTGCCACGCTTCCATGGGCGCAATAATACGGAGCTTTTGTCCGGCTGACAAGTGAAAATTACAGTGAATGCAATCAACTGCATATAGTTTCATCAAATCCTTACAGTTTTGCTGCTAATTCCGCTCCCTCACGAATGGCGCGCTTGGCATCGAGTTCAGCAGCCAGTTTTGCACCGCCAATAATATGATACTGCGCCAAGGTATTTTCCCCAGCACTCGGCATCAGGTCTTTTACCGATTCCTGACCTGCACATACCACAATGGTATCCACACGCAATAATTGAGCATGACCATCCACCTCAATCCATAAACCTTCATCCGTGACAGATTTATATTGCACGCCGCGCAACATCCGCACAGCATGTTTTTTTAACTGGGCACGATGTACCCAGCCTGAAGTCTTGCCCAGTCCTGCGCCAAGTGGTGTTTTTTTACGTTGTAATAAATAAATTTCCCGTACTGGTGGTTCGACTTCAGCACGCTGTAACCCGCCTTCAGTCACATAATCTGGATGAGAATCTACACCCCATTCACGCTTCCACTCATCCACAGGTTGCGGCTGTATTTGATGCGGTGGCTTTAATAAAAACTCGGACACATCAAAACCGATCCCGCCTGCGCCAATGACCGCAACACGATCACCGACAGGTGCGCCACGTAGCACTTCTGCATAAGATAATACTTGTGGTGCCTGACTGCCTTCGATATTCAAGGCACGCGGCACAACCCCTGTAGCCACAATCACCTCATCAAAACCCTCACGCTCCAACTGCTCGCGGTTGACTCGGGTATTGAGACGCAGATCAACTCCAGTTTTTTCTAGCTGCACTTTAAAATAACGAATCGTTTCGTGAAACTCCTCTTTCCCCGGAATGACTTTAGCCAGGTTGAACTGTCCGCCTACTTCATGACTGGCCTCAAACAGCGTCACATCATGCCCGCGACTGGCTGCGACAGTAGCAGCCGACAAACCTGCGACACCCCCACCGATCACTGCAATACTTTTTGGTTTTTTGGTTTTGACATAGACCAGTTCGGTTTCATAAGCGGCACGCGGATTGACCAGACAGGTTGCGCGCTGGTTTTTAAAGGTATGATCCAGACAAGCCTGATTACAGGCAATACAGGTATTGATTTCATCAACACGATTGGTTGCAGTTTTATTGACCCAGAACGCATCTGCCAAAAGTGGACGTGCCATCTGCACCATATCTGCCTGACCAGAAGCCAGAATTGCTTCGGCAGTGTCTGGCATATTGATCCGGTTGGATGCAATCACCGGCACCGAAACATGTTTCTTAACTTCAGCCGTGTAATCGACAAAAGCAGCACGCGGTACAGAAGTCACAATGGTTGGAATACGTGCTTCATGCCAGCCAATCCCGGTATTGAGCAAAGTAATTCCAGCCTTTTCCAAAGCTTTAGCTACGGTAATGACTTCCTGCATGGTATTGCCATCATGCACCAAATCGAGAAGCGACAAACGGAAACAGATAATAAATTTTTTGCCAATTTCTTCACGAATGGCTTTGACGATTTCTACAGCGAAACGCATCCGGTTTTCGATCGGACCTCCCCAACGGTCGGTACGCTGATTGACATGACGGCTTAAAAACTGATTTAGCAAATAACCTTCAGAACCCATGATTTCCACGCCATCATAGCCGGCCTTTTTAGCAATGCTAGCAGTTTTTACATAATCCTGAATCGTATTCAAAATCTGCTTATCTGACATTTCACGCGGTTTAAAAGGAGAAATCGGCGATTTGATTGGACTGGCCGAGACCACAAAAGGCTGATAGCCATAACGTCCGGCATGCAGAATCTGCAAAAGGATTTTGGCACCATGTTTATGAACTGCATGGGTGACTAATCGATGTGGTGCAATATCGCCCAAGGTATTCATGGTGCCGCCTGCCGGCAATAACCAGCCTTGACGGTTTGGCGATATACCACCCGTAATCAGCAGACCTACGCCACCCTTTGCTCGTTCACCAAAATACGCAGCTAGTTTAGGATAATTATAGAAGCGGTCTTCCAGACCAGTATGCATCGACCCCATCACCACCCGATTTTTAATGGTGGTAAAACCCAAATGCAGTGGCTTTAAAATGTTGGCATAGCGCGTCGTGGTCATAACAAATCCCTGATTATATTTGGCTGAGCAAGTCATTCCCTTACTTTAACTGATTTTCAGAGGCTTTTTATGACCCGGAGTTCAGCATTTTCAGGCACAAATATCAATCTTCGAAACAGTTCTTTCTATACATCACGAATTAGCTCTGCCATTGCCGTGCAGTGGATTTCCATAATGCAATCGCGCCCAATACTGTACCAATTGGAAAACTCAGCAACATCAGGATGGCCATTATTCTGGATAAAGTTTGTCCTGAACCATTGCCCTGCTTCACCTTGATACTGGCCTGTATATTAAAAAACATCAGCAAGCCTAAAAGCAGCAGCACCACAGCTAAACTCAGCATGGAAATACTAGATTGCTGATATTCAAGATATAAAAACAGCACTGTACTAAAACCAATCAGGCCGGCATAAATCCCATGTAACAGTGCCAGCGTTTCATTCTTAGCTTTAAGATTTAAATTAGGTAAAGGTGGGATGCGAGTCGCCATGCTTTTATTCCTGTTTTATCTGATTTTTAACTTTATTCGGCTGAATATAACCAATTTCTTCCGTTTTCAGCAGGATTCTGGTGAAAATCGTGCGATTTATGATTATTTAAGCCTATTGAATAGAGATTTTAAAACGAGTTTTTCTTTTCTAAAGCAAACCTAAATAAATTAATGATACAATTGATGCAATATGTATTTTTTCAGGCCACCAATTCTGGCGTGCCTATTTCATATCATTAGGATGAACAATGTCTGATAATGCAACTATCTTGCAGAATGTCCCAGTAGGTAAAAAAGTTGGTATTGCCTTCTCTGGTGGTCTAGATACTTCTGCTGCTCTTTTGTGGATGAAACAAAAAGGCGCTGAACCTTATGCTTACACAGCTAACTTGGGTCAGCCAGACGAAGACGATTACGATGCGATTCCAAAAAAAGCTGAAGCTTATGGCGCAGTAAAAGCACGTTTAATCGACTGCCGTTTACAGCTTGCATTAGAAGGTATTGCTGCAATTCAATGTGGCGCGTTCCATATTTCTACAGGTGGTATGCCTTATTTCAACACGACGCCATTGGGTCGTGCAGTAACTGGCACCATGCTGGTAACTGCCATGAAAGAAGATGATGTTAACATCTGGGGTGACGGTTCGACTTATAAAGGCAACGACATTGAACGTTTCTACCGTTATGGCTTGTTGACCAATCCTGCGCTTAAAATCTACAAGCCTTGGTTAGACCAAACTTTCATTGACGAGCTGGGCGGCCGTGCAGAAATGTCACAGTTCCTGATCGACAATGGTTTTGACTATAAAATGTCAAAAGAAAAAGCCTATTCAACTGACTCAAACATGCTGGGTGCGACACACGAAGCTAAAGATCTTGAATACCTGAATGCAGGTATCAAAATCGTTGAGCCAATCATGGGCGTTGCGTTCTGGAAAGATGACGTAGAAGTAAAAGCTGAAGAAGTATCGATTACTTTTGAAGAAGGCTTCCCGGTTGCTATCAACAGTCAACGCATTGAAGATCCAGTTGAGTTCATTCTTGAAGCGAACCGCATCGGTGGCCGTCACGGTCTAGGTATGTCGGATCAAATCGAAAACCGGATCATCGAAGCGAAATCTCGCGGTATCTATGAAGCTCCGGGTATGGCGCTGCTTCACATTGCTTATGAGCGTCTGGTAACGGGTATTCATAACGAAGATACGATTGAACAATACCGCATTAACGGTTTACGTTTAGGTCGTTTGCTGTACCAAGGTCGCTGGTTCGATTCTCAAGCGCTTATGCTACGTGAAACTGCACAGCGTTGGGTCGCTAAAGCAGTTACCGGTACTGTAACGATCGAACTGCGTCGTGGTAATGACTACACCATTATGAATACTGAATCTCCGAACCTCACTTATGAAGCTGAGCGTTTGACTATGGAGAAAGGTGATTCTATGTTCTCGCCGATGGATCGTATCGGTCAGTTGACCATGCGTAACCTCGACATCACGGATACTCGTGCTAAACTGGGCATCTATACAGAGACTGGTTTACTCGCAGTTGGTTCAGCATCTGCAGTGCCACAACTGAAAGACAAAAACTAAGTTTTAGTCATTTAAGTTGCATAAAAAACCGCTCCTGATGAGCGGTTTTTTATTGATGATTGTTCTATTCATTTTAAAAATATCTAGCCATTTGCAATATCTGAATTCACTGAACGAATGGACTGATAATAAATCTGATTGCGTCCAAGCTGTTTGGCGCGGTATAGCGCCTGATCCGCGATTCCCAATAAGGCGTCTTTATCAATATCATCTTCACCACGATAGACGGTAATGCCTAAACTGATGGTGATATATTTCGCAACCGAGGATTTTTCATGTGGAATTTCCAGACGGTCAATCGCCTTAAAAATATTTGAAGCCACTGCATAAGCACCATGTGCATCTGTTTCTGGCAAGAGCACTACAAACTCCTCCCCACCATAACGTGCGACAAAGTCCATATGACGGATCGCATTTTTGATGGTTTTGGCAATAGTCGAAATGACGTCATCACCTTTCTGATGCCCATAAAAATCGTTGTAATTTTTAAAGAAATCTACATCGATAAACAGAATTGCCAATGCCGTTTCTTCACGATGTGCACGTTCGAAATGGACTTGCAGCGTCTCATCAAAAGTCCGTCGATTGGAAATCTTGGTCAGCTCATCGTACTGACTCAAATGTAATAATTCGTTGGTATGGATACGCTGGATCTGCTCACTGATTCTGGCGCGAATGCTATAGAGAAATATCACACGTTCACGGGCAAAAATCATATGGCTAATCACATAACCCAGCAAGCAACTTCCAATTAAAATCCGGCCAAAAACCATAGGATTAAATTCAACTGAAAGGCTAAACAATACAAGAATAGTAGTTGCCGCAGCGAGTAATCCGGTGACCAGCATCTGAATCGGTCTAATACCGGTCAGAATATAACCCAGGATATACACGATCGTGACTATGGCCATGGACTGATACTGCAAGGCATCAGTTTTAATCGACATGGTAATGCATGAAATTGACACCTGTATCCAGAACACCAACAGCATCGAAGCCTGCGGAAAAAAGCGCTTGATCTTGGGTAAACAGGAGAATATATAAAAAATGATTAATGACATGCCACCATTGAGCAGGCCCAGCATACACAGGACAAAATCATGTACGAAATATTCTTTGCTGATGCTCCAGTAATCTGTAGGAATCATCACCACCAAAAAAAGGAAATAGGCTAGTACTCCAGCCCACACATATTTTTCGACATGTTTGCGGGCGCGTTCCAGATTTTTGGTCCAGAATTCTTGTTCCAGATTTTGAGGGAAGACCGGGCCTACACGCTGGCTTTGCCGTGTAATCAGTTGTTCTATGTCTTCTTTATCATCTTGCAATTTCGCTAGATTGTACTTGTATTCCATTGCCAAGTATTTATGTAATTTTTTTATTAATTTTAAAATAACATACTTTTTAAAATTAATTTATACATATCCCTTATTTTGTAGCGCTTTCTCGTTACCATTTTTACTATAGATGGATTATCATTTGTTTTATTTGTTCGACTGAATTTGCCTTGAATACGATTACGATTCTCCAGCCAGATGATTGGCACGTTCACCTGCGTGATGGTTTAGCACTTCAACGTACCGTTCCCGATTTAGCCAAGCAGTTTTCTCGCGCCATTTGCATGCCAAATCTGGTGCCACCCGTTAAAACTGTCGAAGAAGCCAATGCCTACCGTGAACGTATCATGGCACATGTGCCTGAAGGGGTAAATTTCGACCCGCGTATGGTGCTGTATTTCACTGACAACACCCCGGCAAGCGAAGTTAAAAAGATCAAAGAATCTGCGCATGTCAATGCCATCAAGCTCTATCCTGCGGGTGCGACCACCAACTCCGATAGTGGTGTGAGCGATATGAGCAAAGTCTACGGCGTAATTGAACAGCTTGAAGAACACCAAGTGCCTTTATTGCTACATGGTGAAGTGACGCATAATCATGTCGATATTTTTGACCGTGAAAAGCGTTTCCTGGATGAAGTGCTGGCTCCCTTACTCAGACAATTTCCCAAGCTGAAACTGGTGCTCGAACACATCACCACCAGCGAAGCAGCAAACTTTGTACTTGAGCAAGACCGTAATGTCGCTGCAACCATTACGCCGCAACATTTATTGTTTAACCGCAATGACATGCTGGTTGGTGGGATCAAGCCGCATTTCTACTGCTTGCCGATTTTAAAACGTCAAACGCATCAGCAAACTTTGCTGGAAGTCGCAACCAGCGGTAATCCTAAATTTTTCCTAGGCACCGACAGCGCACCACATTCAAAAAATGCAAAAGAAAATGCGTGTGGCTGTGCAGGATGTTATAGTGCGCCGACTGCCATTGAGCTGTATGCTCAGGCATTTGATCAGGTGGGTAAAATTGAACGCCTGGAAGGTTTTGCCAGCCATTTTGGTGCAGACTTCTATGGCCTGCCACGTAATACCAATACCATTACCCTGGTTAAAGAAGATCAAGTAATCCCTGAAAGTTTAGACTATCTGGATGGTGAACAGATTATCCCACTGTATGCTGGTAAAACCATTCAATGGAGAAAAGTGTGACAAATGAAACGCTCCCAATCATTGGTCAACGTTTTCGTGGATTCTTACCTGTAGTTGTCGATGTCGAGACTGCAGGTTTTAATGCGCAGACTGATGCATTGCTGGAAATTGCGGCCATTCCGATTGTTTATAATGAGGAGGGTCAATTTGTGCCGGGTCAAGCTTACCATGCACATATCAATCCTTTCGAAGGGGCAAACCTCGACCGACGTTCGCTGGAGTTTATTGGGATCGATCCTTCTAATCCAATGCGAATCGCCATGGCCGAAGATGAGAAAACTGCACTCAAGCGCATTTTTAAATCGGTGAATGAAGTGCGTCGCCAGCAAAATTGTACCCATGCAGTTTTAGTCGGACACAATGCACATTTCGATTTAGGTTTTCTTCAGGCCGCGATTGCCCGTACCGGGACCAAAAACCAAAACCCGTTTCATAGTTTTTCTGTCTTCGATACAGTGACTTTAAGTGCGGTGATGTTTGGTCAGACTGTACTGGCGAAGTCCTGTATCCAAGCTGGAATCGAGTTTGATGGTAAAGAAGCCCATTCTGCATTATATGATACGCAGAAGACCGCTGAACTGTTTTGCTATATTTTAAACAAACTCGCACCTCACCTGCTTGACACTCTGGTGGCGGATCAATAAGATACCGCCATCTTCTAAACGTCCCTATCGTCTAGAGGCCTAGGACATCGCCCTTTCACGGCGGTAACCGGGGTTCGAATCCCCGTAGGGACGCCATCTATTTTTTCTCTTCTTTATATTTCTTTAATCAGCATCTTAAGCTGCTCAAGTCCTACACTTTTATCAATTAATTAATGAAAATAATTCTCATTACTATTGATTACCTACTCTAATTTAATGATAATCACTTCCATTATCTTTCGCAGATTTAACCCTTCTCATGCGTTTTGCTTATTCCCCACTTTCTATTGCGGTTCTAACAGCTTTATCAACATCTAGTTTTGCAGAAGAATCAAATTATCAAGAATCCATCCTCAAGGAAGCTACGGTTAAGTTCAGCACGATTATTATCGAAGCTCAGCAAGCAAATGAAGTGGGAAAAACAGTTTATTCAAAAGAAGATTTAGAAAGTACGCCAAATAGCTCAAAGAACATTACCGATTTTTTAAAAGTGAATCCGAATGTGCAGTTTAGTCAGTCACAACTTGCAGCAGGTTCTCAAGGTGAAATTAAACCTGCCGAAATCTCAATTAATGGTGCACAAACCTTCCAAAACAATTTCATTGTGAATGGTGTTTCCAACAACCTACTTATTAATCCAGCAAATTCAAACATAAATACATTTCAAGATATTGGGACTGGCGCACAAGCTATGGCAGTGAACACTGACCTACTTTGTGAGCTTGAAGTATTAGATAGCAATGTGTCTGCCGCTTATGGTCAATTCACAGGTGGGGTTGTAAATGCTAAAACATGTGCACCGCAAACAGAGATAGGTAAAATTCACGGTTCTATCACTTACGATTACACTGAAATCGATTGGGCTCGCTACAACTCAATTTCACCTTTAGAAGAAAGTAAATTTGAAGAGCCCACAGATGACTACCAAAAGGAATATACCAAACAAGGTCTAAGCACCAATATTTATGGGAAGCTCTCGAATGATTGGAGCTTTAATGCTTATGCTTCTCAACGAGAGTCTATCATCCCAGTCAAAAGTGGTTTTGAAACACCTAAAACAATTGATCAAGAACGACATATCTCAAATCTTGGTGCAACATTATTTTATACACCAAACGCCTCAACCAAAGCGAAGTTTGGTTTCGATTATGGTTTGCTCGATAGCTTAAGTTATGTGGACAGCAATCGTGATTCAGGTAGTACTACTGAAACCGAAACACTTACTCTGTTCTCGGAACTTGAACATCGCTTCAACTTAGGTACTCTCGTACACAAACTTAATTTCCAAAACTCGGCGACACAACGTGTTGCTGACAATAACTACAGTATGCATTGGTACTACGCCAAAGGAAGTAAAGATTGGAATAATACCGATGTAGTTCGAGAGGGCGCCATCATGGGAGAGATTGAACAACGCCAAGACGTCCTTTCCTATGACCTACAAGCGAATATAGACCCTTTTGAACTTGGTCAATCCCAACACAACATGACTATAGGTACGGGTTATAGCCATGCTAATGTTGCGTGGAAACGAGTCGAGGATGTTTTACTCGCGACAAAGATCAACTTAAAAGAACTTGGCAAAGATACTACCTGCCTTCAAAGTGACCCATATTGTGATGAGAAACTAACTATAAATGGTTGGAATGGACAATATATCGCTGGTGGGACTCTGTACAAAGCTGGTGATATCAAAGCTCAGCAAGATCGCCTAAATATATTTATTGAAGATAATATTCAGTGGAATGATCAATTTTCAACACGCCTTGGTGTTCATGCTGATTATGACTCTTTGAGTAGTAATATCAATATTTCCCCTCGCAGTCGTCTCTCTTACAAACCCTTTAGTAATGATCAATTGCATTTATCCGCTGGGTGGAATCGCTACTATGGTCAGCAAACTTTAGGTACAGAGCTGAATGAAATTCAAAATGATTTGCTCTACAAACTGTCACGTGAAAACCCACATGCGACTTGGGTAGAAACACAAACTGCACTATCCAGCGGTGCGCGTAGTTCAGCGCTCAATACCCCTTTCAGTGACGAGACTGTTTTAGGCCTGAATACACAAATCCAGAATTGGGATCTAGGGCTAAAATGGGTCAATCGTAAATATCAGGATGAAATATCAAAAACTAAAGTTACTCCTTTAGATGGATCAAAATTCTTCTACGAATATAACAATGATGGAAGTGGCAAAGCTGACATCTACACCTTAACACTTAAAAATCGTCAACCGATCGCACTGGGGGATAGCCAACATTTATTTGCCTTGGGATTTGATACAGTGAAGTCTTCCGCAGTTATGTAGATTACACTTCAGCCTATGATCAAGCCACTCAAGATGAATGGGTCTCTTATGATGGTCAAATTATCCGTTGGTCAGACCGCCCTGCCCCAAACTTTAACCAACCATGGACCGCACGAGTAAACTGGGATATTACATTCGATACACTGCCTGTACGTATTTCAAACTTCTTTAGCTATAAAAACAGTTACGATGATATGGCTGTAGTCTCCAATAAAAATGACAAAGTCGAGTATAAAGGTGAACTGCTTGACACCTATTTAGCCTCTGAAATTAAACCCAAATTTAAATGGGATATGCGCACCACCTATGATTGGGAAATTTCAAAAGATTTAAGGGCAATTTTTGGTTTAACCATTAACAATGTAACCAACCGCGTGAATACCTATACAACAGGCTCGACCTCAAATGATAGACCACGTGTGATGACTGAAATCGGCCGCCAATTTATTGCGGATGTTACTTTTAAATTCTAGAGCCTGAATAGGTACATGCTGCTGCTCTTTTTAATTTGCTTAGGCTATAATTAATGCGATTTCATATTTTGCCTTTGTATCATGTTAAAAAAGATCTTACTGGTTTTACTGATTTTAGCCCCATCCGCACTATATCTCTATATCGTCAACCGTGATGATAACCACACTGCGGAGACTGAAACAGTGTCAACGCCAACTGAAAACTCTCAGCCTGAGCAATATCAAACTCCAGATCACTAAGTTTTAGTGATCTTTTCAAATATTTATTTTTTATAGTCCTGAAATCTGTTCAGAAAATAACATCTTAATAAAATAAAGTTTTTGTTTTGCCTAATGTTTAAACTGTTAAATGAATTTTAGCAAAAACCCTTTTGACAAACCCCGGCTTAATCCTTAATATACGCATCACCTCGCAACGTCCCTATCGTCTAGAGGCCTAGGACATCGCCCTTTCACGGCGGTAACCGGGGTTCGAATCCCCGTAGGGACGCCATCTATTGATCTCATACGATCAGACCTTATTCGAAATTACCATTATTCGATTGCAGATTTGTAGTTTTTCACTACAATAGCTCGCTTCATTCCTTTGAAGTATTTCTTATTTCCTATGCACTCATCTCCGAATGATGCTACGCATCAGGGCAATTCTGCGCCTTTAAAACGCGCTATGAGTACTCGACATCTGGTCATGATTTCGCTTGGTGGCGCAATCGGAACAGGCCTATTCTTAGGGTCGGGTGAAGTCATTGCACAAACGGGGCCTGTAGGTGCCATTCTCGCTTATCTCCTGGGCGGTATTATCGCGTACATGGTAATGCTATGTTTGGGCGAACTTGCCGTTCATATGCCAGAATCTGGTTCATTTGGTGCTTATGCCAAACGTTATATTGGACCAGGCACAGGCTATACCATCACCTGGTTATACTGGCTGACGTGGTCGGTCACTCTCGGAACTGAATTTACTGCAGCGGCCTTGCTGATGCAGGAATGGTTCCCGGATATTTCCATGTGGTTATGGACCATTATCTTTGGTGTATTCGTATTTAGTCTCAATATGATTTCGACCCGCTGGTTTGCCGAATCCGAATTCTGGCTGGCACTGGTAAAAGTGGTCACGGTTGTTGCTTTTATTCTTTTAGGTCTATTGGCCATCTTTGGTGTTCTGGGCTATCAAGGCTATGAAGCTGCGCCTTTATTTACCAATCTAACTGCACAAGGCTGGTTCCCTGAAGGTCTATTCCCGATTTTTGCTACGATGCTGATTGTGAACTTTGCCTTCTCTGGTACCGAGCTGATTGGTGTGGCTGCCGGTGAAACTGAAGATCCTGCGAAAAATGTTCCTAAAGCAATTAATACTGCGATTTTCCGCTTATTAATTTTCTTTGTAGGTACCATTATCGTGGTAACAGCCTTACTTCCGCATCAGGAAGCAGGCTTGGCCGCTGAAGGCGTGAGTAGCAGTCCATTCGTAACAGTATTCCAGCACATTGGTATCCCATATGCTGAAGACATCATTCGCTTTGTAATTATCACTGCATTGTTGTCTGCCGCCAACTCGGGCTTATTTGCTGCTTCTCGTATGATGTGGTCATTGTCATACAGCAAACAGTTGCCTGCCGTATTCTCAAGACTGAATGCTCGCGGTGTACCGTATATTGCAGTCATGGTGACTATGCTAGGTGCATTGCCAGGTTTATTGTCTGAACAGTTTGCGCCAGAGACGATCTTTACCAACTTGCTGGGCGTTGCAGCGTTTACCATGGTGGTGGTCTGGATGAGTATTTGCTTAAGCCAGTTCAACTTCCGTCGTCAATGGTATAAACAGGGTCATACGGCCAAAGAACTGGGCTTTGCTGCACCATTGTTCCCGATTGTACCAATCCTGGGCTTTGTGTTCTGTTTTATTACCTGTATCAGTATGGTCTTTGATCCATCAATGCGTATCAGCTTCGTAGGCTGTCTGTTATTTATTGCAGCGTGTTATGCAAGTTATTATGCTTTTTATCACAACAAGTCTTAATCATCAGTTTTAAAAGAGCGGCTCCGGCCGCTCTTTTTTTATCTATACTATAACCATAGTGGGCAGCCTTAAGGGTGCGTCGATGAAAATTGTGTTTATTCACGGCATGAACAAGCAACAGTATACGGCTACTTCATTACGTCAACATTGGCTGCATCTCTTCAAAACAGGCCTTCGGAAAAACCCACAACAGCAAGCTCGGTTTACTTATTTAAAACGGCATATCCGTATCCCTTTTTATGGCGATTTACTTTCTCGGCATCATTTTCATAACGTCTTGAATGCCAGCACCCTGATGCCGCAACAGTGGCCGCATTTCCCTTTTTTACATCCCGCACAGCTGCAACTGGCACCGCCATCAGACCAGTGCACCTATCAAATTTGTGACGTCCCGCAGTTAAATCTTGATGATGCCCTAAATTTCAATCAGAAACTGAAGTTCATCACAGCATTAAGCAAAGATATTGCCTTGCGGGATTTTGCGGTACTCATCAATTATTTTCCCAGCTTACATGCTAGCTTTTTGCATAAGTTTTGCTGGAAACTTATCTTTATTTGGCCAACCCGCATTTTATGCAGGAAGTTCACCGCCGCATTCACAATCAACTCTATAGCAGCAGACCACAGATTCTGGTGGCTCACTCACTCGGCAGCGTGATTGCCTATAATTATTTGATCCAGCATCCGGAGCTGAATATCAGGCGTTTTATTACTCTCGGATCACCGTTGGCATTTCGGGTCATCCAGGCTCATCTGCCGCACCCGATTGTACGACCTGCTGCACTTTCAAGTGACTGGATAAATTTCTATTGTAACGATGACTTTCTGACTGCCTTTCCATTATCAGAACCACCCTTCCAGTTTCAGCCAGCGATTATTAATCAGGAGATTCATACCTCCATCTATCATCCGCATGATATTGATGGTTATATTCAGCATCCGAACGTCATTAAAGTGCTCCTGGAATTACTATAAAACTCACGCCAAACTCTAAATTCAACTTTTACAGCTCCATTCATATTCTTTTTCTATTCAATAAAATCTTTCATCCAGACCTACCAATTTACTGCTTTTTCTGCCTTTTTTATAAATATACAGATGTCTGCTAATGATTGTTTTATCAAAGATAATTTACACATTAACGCCACAAAAAGTGCAGCTTGGCTTGCCGCAATTTTCTCTATACTGTGAATATATAGATCGACCTCCGTGAGGTATCGATGAAAGTTATTTTTATTCATGGAATGAACCAGCAACATCATAGTGCTGCATCAATTCGCCAGCGCTGGCTACATATACTTCAAAAAGGCATTCGCAAACACCGTCATGATGCCAGATTCAGTTATTTAAGACGTCACATTCACATTCCATTTTATGGGGACTTGCTTTCACACTATAACGTTCGCAACATCCTGAATGCTGGCACCTTGATGCCACAGCAATGGCCCAGCTTTCGTTTCCGCCAACCTGTTCAGCCTCAGCTTCCTGCACCAGTTCCACGTCCTGGCTGGCGCAAGCCCGTAATTTCCGATCTTCCCCAGCTTAACCTGAATGACCCGATGGATTTCAAACAGAAATTCAAATTTATTACCACGCTAAGCAAAAATGTTGCACTGCGAGACTTTGTATTATTGCTTAATTATTTTCCCAGTCTGCATCGTAGCCTGCTTCAGAAATTTTTGATTGAAACCTATCTGTATCTCGACAATCCTAGTTTCATAAAGGAAGTTCATGAACGGATTGCCCGGCAATTGAATGGTCGCAAACCTTGTATTGTGATTGCTCATTCTCTGGGCAGTGTGATTGCCTATAATTATCTTATTCAGCATCCTGGACTGAATGTACAGCGTTTTATTACCCTCGGATCGCCATTAGCCTTCCAGGTGATCCAGTCACATTTACCGCAACCCATTGTCCGACCTGCTGCAATTACAGGCGACTGGATAAATTTCTATTCAACTGATGATTTTCTTACCGCCTTTCCTCTTACACAACCGCCATTTCAGTTTCAACCCGCCATTATTAACCACGGCATTCGTACCCATATTCACCGCCCGCATGACATTACCGGCTATTTACTGCATCCGCAGGTGGTAGAAGCAATTCTGGAATTGCTTAAAAATCCAGCTTAAACCATGTAATTTTCAAGTATTTTCTCTAGGGTCTGTTGACATTTACTGTTCATAATTAACCCTATAAAGGTAGCCATAAAAATATACAGGCTAAAGCAACAGAACTTTGATAATTTCTTTTGAGCTTGTCATATCGAGTAGCTATTCCTCTAAATTGCTTTAATCTACAAAACATATTTTCAACTAAATGCCTG